>NZ_CP036339.1:6070027-6777282 GCF_007746075.1 Lacipirellula limnantheis
TGCGGCTCCGAGTCCGTGCTAGAGCGCGCGGGAGAGCTGCCAGCGCCGGGGCGCGCGCTCTGGCGCTGGCGGCCGCCCTGCCCTCTCCTGAAGAGCAAGGGGGGCTTTGCTTAGCTATCAGCGACGAGACGTTTCGGTTCTCGGTGGAACTGGAGGTCGTCGCCGAGTTACTGCCAAGGGACTGGCAAGGCCGGGGCGAGATCGATCGCAAGCGATCAAGCGTGAGCGTCATTGCTGACAGTTATCACGAGATAGTTGCCGGACATTCTGTCCGGCGGCGCTGGCGCACTTTGAGCGACCGTGCGGGATCCGACTTGGGTAAACGAAGGATCCAGATGAACGCCGCCTGAAGATCAATGGTAAGCAGCGTCTACCTGCGGTCGAGGCAGCGGGCGCGGTCGTATTCTCGACTTCCGGTGCGAGCGCATAAGGGGCTTGTACAGCAAGAACTCAGACGACTCTGCGTCCTTGAAGTAACTGCACCACCAGCACAAACGGCTAGCATCAAGGGAACCAGCACGCCCTTGGCCAGATAAAGGGCGGCGATGACCACGGCCATCGATCCCAGAATCCGCGCCGACTTAAGAAAATGATCTTCTGGCGCCATCTGAGTGCTTTCCTAGAATCCCAGGATGAACCAGTCTACGGCGAACGCCCTGGACTGTGAGTCTCTGACAAATGCCGTCGACAGAGCGTGGCAACACTGGCGAGATATCCAAACGCAGACATAGGGCGGCGTCCCGCGGGGCGTAAGCTCAATGCGGTCGCTTGGTTCGATGCGAGGTCTCCTTCCATTCCACGGTCAACTTGTCGATGACTTGATGAACGCCCGCTACCTGCCGCGCCAACACGATCGCAGTCTGCCTTAGAAAGAATGAATGAACGAGTCCGGAGAGTGTTATGATCCTCCCCTCGGCAGCAACGTTGACTCGCCTGAAGTCGGTACGCTTCGCGACTAAGTGGTTCTGCACCGTTAGCGCCAGATCAGACTCCGTCGCGTTGCCTTCCGAACGTTTTTCGGGAGTTGTTTTCATGTTCTGACCACCCGAAGCCTATAGCAGCAATCTTCGTGCCGCCGGGCATAATGATGCGGGTGAGGCGAACTGTCGACATGGTCGCCTGTTGAAACATTGGGGAGTGAGCCATTTCGCACGTCGAAATCGTTTCGTGTTCTTCGATTGTCCGCTCCATTGCGAACTGCTCAGCATCCATTCCACCGCAAGGTAGCCGATAATCCGCCTTTGCTATGCCGGCTGGCTGACCGTTCGACGCGTCTGTTCGCGATGGTGCTCGGCGGCCGTCACCAATGGACCTTATCCCGGCGCCATGCTGCCGAGCGTCATGTGAATTTGTTGCTCGACCATCGTGCGGTACTTACCGCCCTTGGCCATAAGCTCGGCATGCGTCCCGGTTTGGCTGATGCGACCACTTTCGACGACGACAATCAAGTTGGCCCCGACGATCGTACTTAATCGGTGAGCGATGACGAAACTCGTTCTTCCGTGCATCAGCGTGGCGAGGCTTTGCTGGATGAGCTGCTCGCTGTCGGTGTCCAGGTTGCTCGTCGCCTCGTCGAGAATGAGTAGCTTTGGGTCGGCCAGAATCGCCCGCGCAATGGCGAGTCGTTGCCGTTGGCCGCCGCTGAGGCGGACCCCGCGCTCGCCGATAACGGTTTGCATGCCATCGGTCTGCCGATCGATGAATTCGGCGGCGTTCGCCGCCTCCGCGGCAGCGCGAACATCCGTTGGCGTGGCGTCACGTCGCGAATAGGCGATGTTATCGAAAATCGTGCCGTCGAACAGGAAGACGTCCTGCTCGACGATTCCCAGCAGCGAGCGGAAGGATTCGACGTCGTAATCACGTAAGTCCCGGCCATCGAGCGTAATGCGTCCCGCTGTGGGATCATAAAACCGCGCTACAAGATTGCTCAGAGTCGTCTTGCCCGCGCCGCTGGGGCCGACGAGGGCCACGGTTTGGCCGGCGCTGATCTTTAGATTGATGTCATTGAGCGCCGGGGTTTCGGCCCCTGGGTAGCTGAAGGTCACGTGCTCGAACGCGACGTCTCCTGCGATTAGTCGCCGATCGGCCTTGATCGAGCTGGGCGACGCGGACATTTCTCGCGATTCCCCAAGAATGTCAAGCACGCGGTCGAGCCCGCTGAGGCTGTTTTGAAACTGAGTCGCGCTTTGTACCAGCGTCGCGAGCGGCTCTAGGAGCATCAGCAGGTAAACGAGGAACATCATGAGGTCCCCGACGGTCATATGCCCTTCCAGCACGCGCCAACCGCCATAGAGCAGCAGGGCTGCACTGGCGATCGGGATGAGAGCTTCCCACACCATTTCGATGCCGCGCATCCACCACCGGGCGTACAATTCCTGGCGCGCCATTAGGTTATTCTCGGTCGTGAAGCGTGCCGTCTCCCGCCGCTGTCGGCTGAACGCCCGCACGACGCGCATGCCGGCGAACGACTCAGCGGCGCCGGCGTCGATCTGCTCGCGCTGCTTGCGAATAACGCGAAACTGCGGCCGGATGTTGCTGATCCAGGCGCGGTGCGTGAAGTACACGATCGGCAGCAGGACGATGGCTCCTGCCAGCAGCGTCCAATCGACCCACGCCAGGATCGCTAGGCTGCCGAAGAGCTGAATGATCGCCCGCCATGGATTGAACACCATGCCGAACATGAGTTCGCCCACAGCGCCGCCATCTTCGCGCAGGATGGACGCGACGCCGCCGGAACGGATTTCCTGCACACGATGCAGCGGCAACCGTATCGCGTGCTCGAATACCCGATGACGCACGCGGAGCTGGATTTGCTTGGAGATCTTGGTAGCGTACCAACGTCCCCAGAGGTAAATCACGATCTTCACCATCGAAACCACGGTGATGGCGACGACCGTTGCCAGTAACAGCCGATGCGGGTCTGCCAGTTGCGGGAAACGGTATAGCCACGGCTGCGGCAGGGACTTGCCGTTCAGGCCGTAGTCGATGATGAACTTTGTGCCCGCTGGCGGGAGTAGGCCAATGAGAGTGGCCGCGGTCGCCGACGCCAGGATCCAAAATACTTGCCGTTGAAAGGGTCTTAGCAGGCGCACGAATTCCCACACCAATTGCCGCGCCGTGCGAATGCGCGGGCGTGCAGGGCGAGAATCGAGTGGACCGTGAATGCTGCCGCTTGCGGGCAGTTCGCGCTGACGAACCTTCTCACGATACCGATTGAAGCGCGAGCGGCTCGCGCTGGAGGGGCGCTCGACATTGTTCGCGTGCGACGCGGAAGGCCAAGTATCTTGTTCAGGCGATTCCATTTCGACCCATCGCCTGGCGATCGTGGACTTTGTATCGACATGCGTCGTTTCAATAGATTGTCCACTTGCCCGCCTCCAGGGACAAGGATGGCGTTGCTAGTGAGCGGGCTGCGTTCTGCGGCGATTTCGGAACATGGACCAATCCGCCAGTCAGCTACCTTGCCTCGCGGCCCTGCACCTCCGCCGTAAGGGACCAACAGGGACAACACGCTCTACCGTGCACAGGCTCCACGACGACCAGCAACGTTTTGTCTAGAAGCTGTTTCACAAGTGCATTGAGTTAAGATTGCGCCCTGGAAGGAGTTACGATTCAATGGTCGTTGAAAGGAGTCCTTTCGATGGCCAAGACGTATGCGGCATCGTACGAACCGATGTTGACGGACGAGCAGTGGACGAAGCTCGCTCCGCTGTTTCCAGAGCCAGTCCGCTCAGCGCGCGGGGGACAGACGCCGATCGACAATCGGCATTGTTTCGAAGGCATTCTGTGGATGTTGCGGTACGGCGCGGCGTGGAAGGCGTTGCCCAGGGGGTATCCTTCGGCGAGCACCTGCTGGCGGCGGCTGCAAGACTGGGCCGACGACGACGTGCTGGAGGAAGCGTGGCGTGTTCTGCTAGGGGAGCTCGACCAGCGAGGTCGCTTGGTCTGGGAGGAATGCTTCGCGGATGCGACGTTCATTCCGGCGAAAAAAGGGGGGCTCGAATCGGGAAAACCAAGCGCGGCAAAGGCACGAAGCTGGTGGTGGTGGCGGATGGCGAGGGCGTACCTCTGGGGCTGTGCGTCGAGTCGGCCTCGCCCCACGAAAGCACGCTCATCGAAGCCACGCTCGACGACGTGAACGTGCCGCGTCGAGATCGTCGTCGTTCGCCGCGGAAGGTCACGCGCTTGATCTACGACAGGGCGGCCGACAGCGACCCGCTGCGAAAGCGCCTGGAAGAACGAGGGGTGGAATTGATCTGTCCGCATCGCGTGAACCGCCGCAAACCGAAACTTCAGGACGGGCGAAAACTCAGGCGCTACCGACGCCGTTGGAAAATCGAACGCACCTTCGCCTGGCTCCAGAATTACCGACGACTCGCCATCCGCTACGAACGAAAACCCCAACTCTTCCAAGCCTTCGTGCACGTCGCCTGCTTACTCATCACTCTCAAACGGTTGTGAAACAGCTTCTAGTGACTACGGGCATTTTGCCCGTGGGCGCACTTGCCAAGGTAACTGATGTCGGCGTGATGACGCTGTTCATCAAGCCGGGCAGCACTTGGGAACGGCTACAATGCGAGCTTCACCGGAAAGCTACCCAACTCGCCGGCGGCTAGAATGCGAGGCATGGGAGACAATGACAATCGCCCAATCTGCGGACTGCCCCTATTGGTCGACTCCAGGCGGTTGACGTCTACCCGACGATCAGAGGACGGAAAGCGGCTAGGTGGGGATAATGTTCGATTTGCCGAGTGCCCAGCCTCCAGGGTGAGTTGCTTCACTTCGGGCAAGGCACGCAAATGCCGCAAGTCATCGTCCTGCAGCGCGTCGACCGTCATCAATGGATCGAGTTCGCGAGTGCGATCGAGGCGCACGGCAATGATAAGCTCAGGGTCGTCCGGATCGGCGTCGAGCTCGCCGCCAAACTACCGAATCCACTCGATGGACTCGCTCCTCGATTCCGCAGAAATAGCTGCAGCGTCGATCGGCGCTAACCGATTCGGCGACCCCTCCTGCCCGACGATCGTCCGTCCGAATCAGAATCCAAGCCCCATCAGGGCGAAACGGAACCAGCGGCGCCCTACCATGTCGGATCTCCCTATCAGCAAGGCTGCCACGCCATGACGACGTATTGTTGATCCTTGCGCGACTAATGAGCCTCTGCCAATCGCTCATGCCTCGGCAAATTCCGTACGATGCTAGCGCCTGTTTGGGTTCATTCACGGCGCAAGGATCGATCGAACTAGAGGTTACACTCCCCCACTAAAGCAGCTGGCGACGGGCGGCGCAAAATCAACCCTAGCCCCCAGCTTCCCGGCCAGGGTCAGGGGTGGATAGGGGCTTTCATACTCGCCGGTCGCCACTGGGAGTATCTGCGCCTCGGCCGCACTGCTTCTTGAATCTCACTTTGCAGGCTGGCTCAGTTTCAGGGGAAACACCAGTCGGCAACGACTTCAAGATCTCCGTCGCCTGGCAGTCCCACGCCGAAGCCAAGCAAGGACGCGAAGGCGAGCGGCCGCTCCACAAGGACGGCCTCATCGGCATCACTTTCAACCTGGACTTACTTGTCGACGGCACCGAAGCCGCCAAGGGCAATCTCAAGCTCTCGATCCCCGGAGGCATACAGGCCGACTTCTCCGGTCGCCTGACCGGCGTTTAGGTTCCTCGCCTCTAAGCCCGGCGACAACGCGCTCGGCCCACTGTTCGAAACACGGTCGCGGGAGCGAACAAGCTCGTTAAGTCGCCGCCGGAGTAGAGCGCCGCATGGGCCGCGTCCACCACTGCGGCTGACGAGCCGCTCGCGTCGGCCGCCACGACGCTCATCGCCAAGGCTCCAGTTGTAGCCGCGGCGCCCATCCCCGTCGCGCCGAACTGCGCTCGCCACGCCGCGAGGTCGCCGTGATCCACATCCCCGTCGCCGTCGCTGTTGCCATGCGTGCGAAGGGCGCTCACGGTTCTCCCCAGGCCGCGTTGCCACGCCAAGAAGTCCGCGCCGTCGGCGTCGCCATCGGAGTCAAAGTCCGCCGTGGGGCCGTTGACGGTCACTGTCACCGTCGCCGTGAAAGTCAGTCCCAAACTATCCTGCATCGTGTACGAGAACGTCTCGGTCGCGACCTCTCCTGCTGAAAGACTGAGTAACGAGCCGCCCACGGCATAAGTCACCGCGCTCCCGCCCGCCGCGATCGCCACTGTCCCCTGCAGCCCCGCGGCGTTCACGGCGACGACCGTCTTGCTGTCGGGCACATCCACGGGCGTGGGGTCGAGGTAAAGAAAACTAAAGTCCCCTGTAAACTCCGGCCGGGGAGGATCGATGCGCGTATCGGGATCGGCGTCGTTGGCAAGCACATCGATGACGACGAGCGTCGTGCCCGGCGACACAGTCGCGGCGTCATTCGCCGCAACCGGTGCGTCGTTCGCGCCGCCCAGCACGGTCACGGTGACCGAGGCCGTCGAGGTTTGCCCGCTACGTGAAGTGATCGTGTAGAAGAAGGCGTCCACGCCGGTCTCTCCGGCATTAAGGCTCTGCTGGGGTGTGTAGCGGATGCTGCGTCCGTCCGGCGAAATCGTGGCATTACCGAGCAGCCGCGGAAAGCCGGGCGTCACCCCGATTAATTGGACAGCACCATCAAAAAAACCGAATCGCGGCGCGGAGTACCAGCCGGCGCCGTCAATCGAGTTCACGGTGAACTGGCTGAGCGGGTCGGCGTCGTGAAAGTCGTTTCCCAGGACGTTGATCACGATGGTCCCGCCGTCTTCCTGCGCGACCGCGGTATCCGCCACGGCGCGGAGCCCATCGGTCACGCCCGTGACGGTCAGCGTCACCGTCGCCGTCGAGAGCGCGCCGGCGCCGTCGCGCATCGTGTAGGTTAACGAGTCGGCGGCAGTTTCTCCTGCCGCCAACGATTGGAAGCTCGCGCCGGCCGTGTACAAAACACCCGACCCATTCGCGGCCACGCTCACCGTTCCGCGCAAGCCGGCGCCAGCGACCGAGACAACTCGCTTAGTGTCGCCGGCGTCCGCATCGGTATCATTCGCCAACACGGCCAGCATCACGTTGCTTGCGTCTTCCGAGACCGTCAACGCATCCGGACTGGCCACCGGCGCGCTGTTGGCGCCTTGCACTTGCACGGTCACGGTTGCCGTTGAGACCGCGCCGCTGCCATCCCGCATCGTGTAGCGGAACTGCTCCGTCGCCTGCTGTCCCGCCCGAAGCGACCTAAACGCGTTCCCGACGCTGTAAACCACCCCCTGACCGTCCTCGGTAATCGCCACCGTGCCGCTTAGCCCCGCGGCGTCCACCGACAACACCTGCTTCGTGTCGCCGTTGTCAACGTCGAAGTCGTTGTTTAGCACGCCAATGATTACGGGACCGCCCCCCTCGTTAGCCACGGCGCTGTCAGCCGCGGCAAGCGGCGCCTGGTTCGTCCCGACGACCGTGACCATTACCGTCGCCGTCGATTGAGCGCCGGCCGTGTCGCCCATCGTATAGGTGAACTGCTCGGTTGCGGTTGCACCGACCGGTAGGTGCGCAAACGCCGAACCGGCGGAGTAGACAACGCCTGCGTCGCCCGGAGCGATCGACGCGTTCCCTTGCAGTCCGGCGCTATTCAGGCCGAGCACGAGCTTGCCTTGGCCCTCGTCGGGATCGAGGTCGTTCGCCAACACGTCAATCGTGATCGGCGCCCCCACGTCTGACGTCGAAGTCGCGTCGGCCACGGCCACGGGGGCCGTGTTGCTGCCGTCAATCGCCACCATCACGGTCGCGGTCGACTGAACGCCCGACAAGTCCTCAATCGTGTAGCTGAAGGTCTCCGTCGCCGTCTCGCCCGGTTGCAGATGCGCAAACGCATTGCCCGCCGTATAGATCAGACGGGCCCCGCCTGGAGCCAACGCCACTGTACCCTGCAGGCCAGTCGCGTCGATCGCGACGACCGTCTTAGTGTCCCCGGCGTCCGGGTCCGTATCGTTCGCCAACATGTTGATGAAGACCGGCGCCGCATTCTTCCCAATCGTGACGTGATCCGCCGCTGCGACTGGCGCATCATTCATCCCGAGCAACGTGATCGTGACCCAGTTGCTCGACTCGCCGCCGGCGCTGTCGCTAACCGTATAGAGAAAAACATCCGCCGCAGATTGCCCTGCCCTGAGGCTTTGAAAGGCCTGTCCTGGAGAATAGACGACGCTCTGCCCCGTTGGTAGCACGGTCGCCGTTCCCCTCAGAGCCGGAATCGCCGGGAAAGCCACGGGGAAGGTCACGGTGCCGCTGATGACAATCACAAACCCCGCCGGCCGCCCGTTTCCATCGATCGCGACGACCGTCTTGGAATCGTCCACGTCGACGTCCGTGTCATTCGCCAGCACGTTGACCACCAGCGACGCCGCATCTTCCGAGATCGTCACGCTGTCGGCGACGGCCACCGGGTCGTCGTTGGCGCCGGTGACCGTCACCGTTACCGTCGCCGTCGACTGCAAGCCCGCATTGTCCACGACGGTGTAACGGAACTGGTCGGTCGCCGTTTCGCCCGCTCCCAGCGTCTGAGTGGGCGTGTAAAAGATCCGCGGAGTTCCTCCCTGGGTGGCGAACGCAATCGACCCCACAGTCCCCGTCCGGTCGATGGAGAGAATTCGCAATGTGTCCCCGGCATCCGGATCCGTATCGTTCGCCAGAACGTTCACCAAGAGCGTCTGCCCTTCCTGCGCGGCCGCGGCGTCGTCGACGGCCGTCGGACCGTCGTTTGCGCCGAGGATCGTCACCGTCACTGTCGCGGTAGAGGCGGCGCCGGCAGCGTCCCGTATCGTGTAAGTGAACGTTTCCGTCCCGCTCTCGCCGGCCTTCAGTGCGTTGAACGCTTGCCCCGCCGCATAGCGCAAGCTCGTTCCGTCGGGCGCTACCGTGACGCTCCCCAGGAGGCCCGCGCTGTTCACCGTGATGATCGTGTGCGTGTCGTCGACATTTGGATCGGTATCATTGCCGAGCACGTCGATGACGACGTCATCACTATCTTCGCTCAGCGTCGCCGCATCATCCTTCGCCTCCGGCACCGCGTTTGCCAACACGATCCCTCCCGCAATGACGCCCGCATTGACGGCCGGCAGCGGGCTATTACTGACGGTCAAGGCGCCCAGCAGATCGGTCGTGGTTGCCGTGAACGCTCCCAACGAGCCAGCCGCTTGAATGCCGTTGAGTGTAAGTCGGCCGTTCCCGCCCGCGGCCGAGATCGTGAGGGCCGTGCTCGCATCCGTTCCGGTCAGCTGCAAATCCCAGCCGGCGCCACTCTTGGTCACTTCGCCGGCGCCGGGTCCAGCCAGACTGAACGTCGCGACCGTCCCGTCGGCGTCGCGCAGCGTCAATGGCGTCGACCCCGCCTGCCCCGCAATCGCACCGAATCTCCAAGCGACAGTGAACGTGCCGCCGACTGCGACGTTATTCGTCTCATTGCTCTCAATCGTGTCGTTGTCATGATCAACCTTCGCCAGCACCCGATACGTCCCGGGATCAAGCTGCGCGGCAATCGTCACCGGCACGGTCAGGTCCTTCGAGTCGTCCGCGTCGACGCCCCCGCCGGAAATCGCAACGCCCATTAGCAGATCCGAGCCGTCGAGCGTCGCGTCCGTCGAAACATAGACGCCGACCTCCATCCGATTGGAATCCTGGTCCCCCTGGTTCACGACGTTGACCTGGACCGTTCCCGCGGCCCCTACGATGGCCGGACTCGGCAGGTTCTGGGACTGGATCACGCCCACCAAGTCGGCAGCCAGCAACGCCCGCGACTCGAGCCGCTCAAACTGCAGCGGAGCAACCAGTCCATGCGCCTTGGCGCTGGTGCGGCGACGATACTTCGCCGCGGCCTGTTCCAAGCGGACGGGGCGAAAAAGGCGACGCCACTTGCCTGCCGCCCTCGTGCGTAGCGCGTGCAATTCCGAAGAGTTCTCGTCGATTGGCATCGAGACAGACCTTTGTGACAAATCGAAGACCGCATCAACACGAAATCGCCCGTTGACAAAAGACTCGCCCGAACTCGGGAGGAACCACCTAGATCCGCAATCCCGGGCGCCCACGCCGACCCCGGCGTCAACGCCGTCGGGACGTGTCAGAACGGCGTCCCTCTAGGGAAGTCGAATTCGTCGGCCGCTTCCGCCACGGATTTTTCTTCAGAAAGTAACCATTTTGGCAGTGCCACGGGCCACGGCAGCGGCTTTGCCCTTCGATGCCGTGTCTCGTAGGCGCCTCGCGGCGACGTCCCCACAGAACGTTGTTACGTGCAATGCCGCCGACAACGACAAAGCGGGCGTAGTCCCATCCTGGATCCTCAACCCCTGCCCCCGAGCCGAACCGACAGAAAAACCACGTGACAGCCGCCCCTGAGGCCGGCCTACTACAGGTATCCGGCCAATCGTCCAGACGCCGGGACGCCCGTATCGATGCGGCAAATCCCCCGTTTCGGGAGCAGCGCCTCGCCCCACCGGGCGGGCTTTTGCTAAGCTCTCGGAAGGGGATAACTTGTCTCTGCTGTCGCTGGCAAAGAGTCTCGAATGACCTAGGAGGGTCGTTGCTATGAAGCGGTATGCACTACTGGTCGTCGGTCTCAGCCTGTGGGCGGCGGCCGCCGCTGGGCCCGCGCGAGGCCAGTCCGAAATCCCCGACTTCGTTCGCAACTACCGGTTCATCCCGCGGCTCAGCACCGTGTCGGAGACCGGCGGCTTCGCCGGCGTCGACAATAAGTACCGCGTGCTGGGGTCATACAGTTTCATCCTCTCCCCCGCGCCGTGGGACGCCAGCGCGAAGTTCGCCGGCGTCAACGCCTGGGGCAATCTCATCTCGGACGGTCCGACGCCGGCCGTCGTGCTCGACGTCGACCAAGCCTTCAACCTCTCGGGACTTAAAGGGCGTCAACTACCCGTCGCCGCGCCGTTCGACGTGTTCGCTTTCGAGGGCACGACCGACGATGGCTCCAGCGTGCGCTTGATGGCCGCGGCGCTTGGCAACTGGATGTATCTGCGCGGCGGCACAACCCCGCCGCCCAACACGGCCGACTTCTTCACGTACGGAATCCAGGCCGTCGCGCGGCAACAACCGGGGGCGGACTTCAATCTGGACGGCCTCATCGACCGCGTCGATCTCCAGCGCTGGACGTCACGGTTCAACAGCGTAACGGCCGACGCCGTCGATCTTGCCGACGCCAACGGCGACTTCATCGTCGACGGCGCCGACTTCCTCGCCTGGCAGCAACAACTCGGCGACGACGCCCCGGACTTCTCCGGCGTCGATGCCACGCTCTCCGCCATCCTGGCGAGCTCGTCAACCGCCGCAGTCGTGCCCGAGCCAGCCACCGGAATTCTCGCCCTGCTTGCGCTGGCCGCGGCGTCCTCCCGCCGCCGGCGAACCGCCTAACGCGCAGGCGGCACCATCGGGGCGCCGGAAAAGGGTACATGCCGGTTACAGCGAATAAGGGGACATGCTGCATTTTTTATAAGCGGCACGTCCCCTTGTCTTCGTTAAGCAGTCGGACTGGTAAACCCGTCGCCGGTCTGCCAGCCTCGCCCGCCGCATTGGGTCATTGCTTCGGTCGGGCGCCATGTCCTCGTCCGCGTGGACATCCTCCCCGATCGTCGCCCATCACAGCTGCGGTCAATCTTGAACGGCGATTCTCTCCGCGCTGCGCGTAGGAATGCTCATCTGCAAGGCGCCGCGGATCCTGCAAGACCGGCGGCGGACGACTTAAGCGGTGGTCATTCAGAAATCGAAGCGATTGTGCCGAACAGCAATGCCGAGATTGTGAGCAAGGCAAGCAGTGAACGAATCGAAAATCCGGAAGGGACCGACCTTACGACCGCGAACATTAATATCAGGGGCACGACTATAGAAGAAAGTGGCATCTTTAGGTCTATCGGTCGCGACCGATATTGCCCAACTTCGAACTTAAATAAACCTCGTTTACATTGATTCTGAATCGCTTGAACCGTGCCAGCATGCAAATCAAAGGCTCCTGCATGCCAGCCCTTCTCTACCGCTTGCGGTGAATATGGCTGTTCGGGATAACGCGTGTCGTAAACCGCGAGCCACAACTGGCCAATCCCCGACTTGGATTGTAGGTGGTAGTGCCCAATATTGCCCTTCACGTACACCAGCTCCATGTAGCTGTACACCCAACATGTTACCGCGATGAGCAGTATCGGCGGCAGCACAACGTTCGCGACCGTGACGATGTCACGAGCGACCTTGCTGCGTTCGAAAAATGCCTTGAGTTGTCGCATATTGCCATGGTAGCACATTTACGAAATTTCAAGGATTGGATTTCCCATTGCATCACGAACCCCAGGTCCCGGCCGCTTCTAGCGGACGGTGACGACATCTATACGGTTCAGGAACTCCTTGGAGATTCGGCCGTTCGGACAACCATTACCTACATGGATCTGCTGAACCGAGGCGGACGCGGCGGACGGAGTTCGGCAGACGCCCCACGCCGTCGGCCCCAATGAGCGCTAGGCAGTGGCGGCCAGCTCGTCAATTTCATGGATGAGACACTGCCATCGAGTGACTCGCCCTGCCTTCCGAGATGTTCACCCAAATTCGTGAATTCGTTCCGAGTAACCTGAGTTTCTTCAGGTTCGCGGCTTCTAATGCAGGGGCTTTAAGGTGCAATTCCGTGCGACGCATTTAAGTAATGGACTTGTAGTCGAACGGAGGCGAGATGGACCTTAGTTCGTCGCTCACGAAATCTTTCGAACCTACCGGCTTCTAGCCGGTAGTAGTTCGGTGTACACCCTGGTATGTGGGTCCAAACCGAATTGCGCCAGTCGGATTGGTGCGCCTATGTGCACACTCTTTCCCCCAAAAAGGATGAGGCGGAGAAAATCAATGTTCGCATCAGTCTCGCGAAATGAAAACAGGGAGCGCGCAGTCCCCAGCTGACACGCTCCCTGTTAGCTCTCCGCCAAATCTTTGGAGATTACCGCTGGTCGCGGCGACGCCAGACCCACGCCAACGCACCGATCGCCATCCCGCTGACCGCCAGCGTGCTCGGCTCGGGCACAGCCGCCAGGGGCGAGCCGGCGGCGCCGTTCCGGTGACGCTGCCAGACTAAGTAGTCGCTGCCGTCAGCCAAATTGTCGCCCGAGTAGTCGCCATTGGCAGGCCCGAGGCCGTCGCCCCCGTAGCCTGACCGCCACGACAGCAGGTCATCGTCATCCACGTCACCATCCATATCCGCGTCGCCGCGGTCGAATTCCTCGCCGAATACCGAGGTGAGTAGCAGCGAGTTGGTCACGCTGTCGTACACGTTCACGACGTCCCCGGCATCGATGAAGTCGGGAAAACCATCGGGAAGCGGCTGATACTCCGGCGCATCGTCGGGCTTGAAGTCGCTGCGATAGTTTTGGTCGAGGAACCCGGTTCCATCGGCGGTAAGCGTCCCAACCAGAAAATCCTTCACAAATACATTGAAGCTCTGGTCAGCAAACGCCGGAGAATTCAGTTCAATCTGGAAGCGGAATTCATCCTTCCGGCTGACGCCGCCGTAATAGACCTGCAGAAAGCGTGATTTCACTCGAAAATTAGCGTTGCCGACCGACTCGTCGGCGGCGTCGCGGAACTCGGCCTTGATGCGGTAGTCGGGGTTCTCAGTTTGTGCAAGCGCCGTGGCGGCGCCGCCGACGGTGAACAACAGCGTAAGTACAGCAAATTTCATGAGTTACCTGGTAGAAACAAGATCAGTGAAGTGAAGAACTCGCCTGACGGGGTCAGCGTCGCAACCCGCGGCGGTCTACCACGGAGAGCGACATTCGGGCGTCGTTTCCGCCACGCCGCCAAGATTTCGACGGCTATTTTTGCTCTGGGCCGGGTCTGCTTCAGCCAATAGCGACGACTCAGTCAGCAGCTTGCCTCGTGCAAGTCGAGATATTTCGCTGGTTCCTCGCCAAACGGAACTTCGCCTAAGCCTCAGCAAGCGAACGAGGCTGGCGTTGGGGCATGCCCAACTCTGACTTATTGATTGGTTCCCTACCCGGGGGCAGGTCATCCTTCTACTGCGCTATCTTTTGACGATGCGCTTGCCGAACGCGAACTGAAGGAAACATGCTGACAAAATCAACGCGCCGCACGCCGGTTCCGGCACAAGGGTCACTGTCAGTTTTGCCCCAGCCGAAATGTTGACAAAGGTCGGATAAGCATCGAGAAAAAACGGTAGCGAAAACGGAGATCCGTCGGCGAATACGCCGCTCAAGACGCCGCTGCGCTCCGTGAGCGTCTTCGTGACGCCTGCCGACAGGTCGGCGATGAGTTCCCCATTGAGCCGGAACTCTCGCCCGATCAGATTGAGTTCGCTCCCTGCATTGGCAAAAAACGAATTGACGATCGTGCCCCCGGCGATGGTCACCGCGCTTCCTCGGTGAGCCGTGAAATCGGAACCGATGACGCCCTGGTGAACGTAAACCGTCGTTCCAGCGAACGCGTCGAAGTTCGTGCCAAGCGTGCCGCCGCGCACGTCAACAGTCGCGCCAACGGCTTCGAGGTTATTTCCCGTACTGCCTCCGGCGCGAATTGTAAGCGCGCTACCGACGTCCGCGTTGAAGTTGTTGCCAAGCTCGCCGCCCTGTTCGACCAACAATGACTGCCCGGAGCGAATTCCCCTCAGCGTTGATGGGCCGGTGACGATGATCATCGCCGGGCCGACGCCGGGCGCCCTCGATTTGACGATTTTCAGCGACCCGCCGGCAATGACGTCGGCGTCGCTGGGTGCGACGGCAAACGGGGTTCCATCCTCCAGGACGCCGCTAAGGACGTCGCTCGACGACAAATTGATCGGTACTGCGTCGCCGAGATTGCTCAGGCCGTCGATCGGAACCCCGTTGAGGCGAAATTGTTCCCCTTCGAAGGAGACTTGGCTGCGGCTCATCGTTTGGAGGCGATCGCCTAGCGATCCGCCGCGGAACCGAACGTTACTTGCGCTAAACGCTTGGAAGTCGGACCCCATCGACCCGCCGAGGACGTTCACGACGCTCCCCAATCGCGCGTCAAAGCCGTCACCGATCGTGCCGCCGTGAATGTTGACGACGCCGCCTACACGAACGATGTTTCCGGCGGCGCCATCAAAAAACTCGATGACCCCGCCGCGCTGGACATTGAATCCAACCGTCAGGGAACCGCCATGGATTCGGGCAATGCCCCCTCGGAGGACATCCACATGCTGGATGGCGCCGCCGAAGACGTCAATGCTGCTGCCATCCTCGGCCGACGCTGTCCTGAGGATCGAGCCAGGCTGGACGACAAGCTTAGCCCCGTCGTAAAGCGAAAGGCTGCGCCCCACTTCGCCCCCCTTGACTTCAATTTCAGCTCCAACTGCTTCCATCCAATCTCCGATACGTCCTCCCGGCAGCACCGTGATGGAACTTCCCCGACCCGCGATGAAATCGGCCGGCAGCACGCCGCCAGCGGCGACGGTGACTCGTTGATCTCGCCGCACGCCCTGCAATGCGGAAGCCTCATTCACCGTGATGGACGACGGCACAATCGGCGGCAGCGGTGAGGCGGCCACCGTTAACGAATTCGTCCCGAAGCGGTCACCTGCGCTGTAAGCGAATGCAAACGGTAAGCCATCTTCCAGCACGCCGCTGAGCACCGATCCCTCAGGAAAGCTAAGTGCGGCCTGGTCGCCAGGCGCCGCCAAACCAGGAAGCGGCGCGCCATTGAGGCGAAACTCGCCTCCGATCAACCGAACCTGGCTGCCATTGGCGGCATTCAGCTCGGGGCGAATCGTGCCGCCGCGAATTGTCGCACTGCCTCCAATCGCTGCTTCGCCCAAGATGCCCCCGGAAAAGTTCAGCACGCTTGCCGGGAGGCTGGAAAAACCGTCCGCGATTTTGCCGCCACTCGCGTTGACCGCGCTCCCGTCGAGGGCGCTGATGCGGGCGACCCCTCCCTTCACGTTGACGGTGCTGCCGCTGCGGGCAACCACGCCCTCGGCCACGCCGTCAAACAGATTCAGCGTACTGCCGTGATTGGCCGTAAACGTCGAGGCGATCGATCCGCCATGCACGTTGACCTCGATACTGGAACTGGTTCCGTTTCCGAGGCCGGCGTCGACGCTCCCGGTGATCGCTCCTCCAGCAAAGACATTGACCTGCGTATTTGAACCGATGATCGATGGCGCGAGATTGGGGGGCACATCGATGATGGTCGCAAACTGGGCATGGGCGACTGGCGCCGCGCCGAGCGCGGCGAAGCCGGTCATCGCCGTTAGGATCCGCCCGATGAACTGCATGCGAGTGTTCCGCAACAAATAAGAACAACGATGTCACAATAGTAGGTCTTAGTATAAACGACTCGTGTGTTGCTAGCCACGTTCTGACTCCTCAGGAATGCGGGACCGTCGGGGTAGCTCGTGCCCAAAATCGTGCCCATACAGTTTTCAACCTGCCGCTGCTGCAGCTGGCGACACCATGCCCCGCCTCGCCAATTCCGCCCGATCAGCAACCACTCCGCTCCGAATCAACTCATCAAACTGAATCACCATCGAGCGATACCAGGAGTTGTGGTCGGGCTGGCATTTCCGACAACGCCAGCGATGCATACCTGGCGCAAGACATTGACGATGTAAAGCTGCCGAGCAGAGAAACACTTGCAGAGCTCGCGAGTGCGGACCCATTCCCTGGTGGGCGGCTGTGCCAGCCGGACGGCGGCCGCAATAGCGCAGGCGTGCGATCGTTTTAGCCGCATGGGGGGCTAGGGGGTGGTGGGTAGCTAAGTGTGCAGCCCCGGAATCGGGGTTAGAATGCCGGGATGGCACAATTTGCGGCAGGCTTACTGTTGGTTGGCTTCATAGGCGTTTGCCTGGCTGAACCGTATACCAAGATGGTCCGATCCATCAGCGGAAGCGACAGCCTGCTCACTGACCCTGGAATCATACGCGTAATTGGTTGGGTCCAGTTGGCGGCTGGGGCCGTTCTGGTTGGCGTCAATCTCTTTCGGGGCTAGTCCGCTCCCGGATTGCATTCCCGCGCCGGCGGTTAGAATGCGGGGCATGAAATTCACGCTCGTCGTCAACCTTGCGATCGGTCTGCTCCTGCTTATGTGGGCAGCCTATTCTGATGTCCGCACGTTCGCCGTGGCGAGCGATCTAGCCGACGAACGGCGGTCCAGTTCGCCAGTGGTTCAGCCTCTCGAATACGCCGAATTGGTCGATTTGCTAAGGCGAGCAACCGACGCCCATGAGAATGTCTGTGCAGCGGCTGGAGGAACGCTAATCGTGACAAGCTCACTCGGCCTGTGGTTAAACGCCCGCCGTCCCGCCGCACCTGTCCCCAGCCGGGAGGCTGACGCCTAACCCTCTCGCGGCCGCCAGCGACTTCGCCGCCCCTTCCGCTGCTTTAGCGTGTGATGAATGCGCGTAGGACGCTGACCCTGGGCGTTTCAGCAGGTGGCGCGCCGATGTCCACGTCGAGGAAGCGCGAACGCTGCCAACATCATAATCGTGATGCTCGCCGGTTCTGGAATGGAGTACTCGACCATGTAGCACTTTACCCAACTCCGTAAACCCCGTGAGTACTCTCCGGGCAGGTCGCTCCATCGCGTAACGTTCGGAGTTCCTCGGCCAATCGCAAATGTTGCGAAGTCCTCGTTGTTTCCCAAATAGCCGCGGTTGCTCGGCTCCCAATATTGATTACGGTCGCGGTTCGCGCCCCAGGACTCAAAACCGAAGGCAACGCCAGTAATGACAGGATTAGTACTCTCAGTTCGCCAGAAGAGCTGGCCTGCTTCCGGTCCGGTTACCCAACGCCACTCTCCCTCGATCGCGGAGTCGCTTGCTCCCATCCATACATTATAATTAACTCCTTTTTGGAAAGTGTAGTCGATGAAATCCTGTTCCGCTTGCGACGTAATGGTGACCAGATGTCCGGGAATGCCTTGGTACGATTTCGCTCCCGCCGCGGCGCTTGCCTCGGCAAAAGTGAGGGTAGCTGAGCCGAATTTAATCAACTCGTAGTAATGGCCGTTGGATGGATTCTGGACCACCGTGTTAAAGAGACTGGGTGGCAAAAGCGGTTGGGCGGCGATCGGGGCCACCGCTCCAAGAAGCATTGACAAGATAACCGCGGCCCAGCAGGCAGCGCGAGGCGTACCCTTAGCGCGAAGAAGTAGTCGCAACACACGTTGGCACATGAAGAGCTGCCTCAGTTCCTGCCCTTGGCGAAAGTGTGACCCTTGCGGTTTGCGATGTCAACTAAATATCGCTGAGGGCAGCTGTTGCAGGTGCCCAATGCGTTTCAGGACTGCAGGGAATCGGCGCTGGGTAGCTAAAGGGATAGTAAGCTGGCTTGGCCGGCAGCTCGTTGGGTGGTTCGTCTTCCACCCAAATCGGAGGCAGAAAACGGGAAAGTTTGCCATAGCCCCTGGCTGAGGCGGTCATCCTTGAGCAGACTTCCATCGCGAGAGGTTATGGAGCGAAGGACATTCAACTAATTATGATTGATACGTTCGATCCGCACTGGTTCAAGTTTGCCGAAGCCAATGGATTGTCGTCGATCGGTGACGACAGGGTCCGGTATTTGAAGCGGCTCAAAGCGAATCAAGAGACGGGCGCTAACATAAATCCGTAGTGATTGTCTAGCCGCAACACCCAATATGCTCACCTACGTCCGCTACGCCCTAGCGTCCGTTTGCTTCGCGGCGAGCGTTGCTTGTTTGGCGTTGTGGTGGCGGAGCTACGGAGCTGGCGATTTCGTTGCAACGGCTTGATTCGGTCCCGCTCACAGCTTACACGGCTCTGAACGTTCGTCGAGTGTAAGCGAAAAGCACTCCAATTTGCGGTCGGTGTGTGGGGGAGGGTACAATTCTTTCGTAAAGACCCCATTCGGTATTAACTTGCGAACGATGCTTACAGCGGCCGGCGCTGTCGCAGTGCTAGGGACGATTTTGGGGCTCGCATATCTGCATATCCTAATGATGTCGGATGCCTAGACTTATTCAAACAGTGGAAGATTATCTCCAGCCTTCGACCTAATGGCCAACCACGTCCCTTACACGTTGGCGACGATGTGCTTCACGGCGAGTGCCGGCTGTTTATTGCTGTGGCGGCGGAGCATGAGATTGTAGGTCTGACACGTTTAGATGTGCGATGACTCCAAGACCGCGATTCTCAATCCGACAGTTACTGTTGTGGACGGTATTTGCCTGCGTGGCACTCGCATTTGTTGGTGCGAGAATCAGCGAACATGATTGGCAACTGCGAATCGTGCATCAGTTGGACCAGACAGAGTGGGATTGGTCCGTGGCGTCCAGTGACGTACTGGACTGGTCTATCGGAACGAGAAATGTAGCTACGTTGTCGTACTTAGGGCCAGGGCGGCGTCGGCTGACCAAAGCTGAGATTGACGCGATCAGATCGCTAACCGATTTACGTAGAATAGATTTGAAAGGGCTTCACATCGCTTCGGAGTTAGACGGGTTGTTGACTAACCATGCAGCACTGCGTCATCTGGACCTGTCAAATACTGATCTAGACGACGCTGCGGTGCCATCGCTTGCAATGTTACATCAATTGGGCCTGATTGATCTGACCGACACAAAGATTTCAAAGACGGGTATCAGAGAGCTGTTCAAGGCATTGGTGGATGATGACACGCTAGTCTTGTGGAGTGCGCCGGATTAGGGGACGAGTGATGTTCGCACGTCGCTGGCGATCTTTTGCTACACGCTTGAGCTTTGAGCTATTGGCGTCGGCATTATCCGCGTGAGCCGCCAATTCAGCATTCTATGAGCGTTGATCGCAGCAACCATCGTCGCTGCTTTGATCGGGATGGCGGTTATCCTGTAATGATGAGATTCGTCCGCTACGCATTGGCGACGTTATGCTTTGCTGCGAGCGTTGGGTGTTTGGCGTTGTGGTGGCGGAGCCACACGCATTGGAGATGTCTGCGTGGCCCAACTTATCTGAGCGAACTCACCGTCGCGACTTGCGCATGCGGTATGTACGCAGACGTCTTTATAGGGAGAAGTAAACCATCCGTCCTTGGAAGTATGAGTCTCGCTCAATGAAGCGAGAATTAGTCGTTCGCATGCAGGAACCGATGAAGGGTGACTACTTTGGAGTATGGTGGACGAACGGGCGCGTCCGCCGAATATTTTTCCCCCTCTGGTATCCCGCCCTCGTCTTCGCGCTCGCTGGCGTCGGCGTGCTCCGCTTCCGCCGCCAGTTCAGCATTCGGTCGGCGTTGATTTGTGTAAGCATCGTCGCTGTGCTGTTGGCCATGGCAGTTACCTTGTAAGTATTTCCGCGAATCATCTCTTCTGGGCCTACTGAAATGCTCATTATTCTTGTTAAAGGCTCGGCGAGCTTTGTAACCGTCATTTCGGTCTCGCTAGTGATTGCTTGCGGATGCACGAAAGCTGTTCCCGAAGCGGCGGCTCCCGCGTGGAAAATACGCAGCGGCGATACACATAAAGACGTTCGCGTTACCAGCGGAACCACCTTTCAATGCGACGGGATGAAGTGTCGCCTACTCGGCGTCAAAGACTCTGCTGACCCAAAGATACGAGAGCAAGCCGAGTTGTTTACCAGAGCCTGGTTTGGCACAACCGGAGACTATTTCGGAGTTTACAATGACAGCAATCCCTTAATGAATGAAGGGACGGCTGTAGTGTGGATTTACGGGACAGCCTTACACCTGACCTGTTTGAGTGAGCAATTGGTAAGAGCCGGGCTGGTTGAACCCGATGTTGACTCATACCCGAATTACTCATTCACCGTTGAGGATAAGGAGGACGGAGAATCTATCGAAGATTGGCGAGAGATAATACGGGAAGCCAGCCGCAAAAAGGCTGAGCCGATGCAATTGCCCTTCGCTTGGCCGCCGGTTGGGAAGTGACGGATACATCGGCAGCCTTCGCGGACGTAGGCGTTCTCCGCTTCCGTCGCCAGTTCTCGATTCGCTCGGCGTTGATTTGTGTAAGCGTCGTCGCTTTGTTGCTCGGGATGGTTGTTGCGTTGTAGGATTGGCAACATGCAAAGCCATCCGCTACACCTTGGCGACGATTTGCCTTGCGGCGAGCGTGGGTTGCTTGGCATAACTCCTCTCGACTACGCGCTACCAGAAGTGGAACATTGTACTTCGGCAGGCAACTCAGCTAGCTAACCCGGCCGTACTTTTCCTAATGCGTACGATCAATGCTTAAACTCTCACGCCACAGCTTGGCAAAACGGCTTGTGATGGCGATTGGCTTGTTACTGATACTCGCAGGAGCAATCCAATTTGGTCTACTTCGAGCTGACTGGGTATCAAAGCTTGAGGAGGCTACGCAGCGCGCCGAACGAATCGAGATTATACCAGCGCCCACGCCAGCGAGATTAGGGCTTCCGCCGGTTAGCTTAAGAGGGCGGCAGCAGGTTGAGGAGTTGATCTCGACGATTGACATTGACCGCAGTAGAAGCGGCTATTTTCACGAGACTCTTGGCACATGCTGGATCGAGTTCTACGGCAGCGACAATCGGTTGCTAGTCACGCTGATAGTAATAGGCGGGGGTCACCTTCGGTGGACCGAGGGAAAGTGGAGTGGCGATGCGACACTCACTCCACAAGCTGAAAATAAGCTAGCGAAATGGCTCTCAAGGCATAACTGCCCATGCTTGAACGAGTGACCAATGAACGCTGCCAAATGTTGGAACTTTTACCCTGCGGTCGGCTTTTGCGGGAATGAGCATCGTCGCCTTATTGCTGGGGATTGTGGTGGAGCTGTAGGCGAATCTCCGCGGCGGCGGTTAGCATGGTGGGATGCGGGACTTCCTGATCCATACCGGGCCGAAGATAGTCGTGGCTCTGTTAGCGGTCCTGATTCACGTTTGCCGAGATGAACTCTTTTGCCGCAAGCGACCACAGCCTCCGCACGACCACCGGCCCGCCTCTGACCACGCCCGGGAGTCTGGGGGCTAGGCTCTGTGTCGCTATTAGGCGGCGGTTAGAATGCGGCGATGCTCACCTACCTCCGCTACGCACTGGCGACGTTGTGTTTCGCGGCGAGCGTCGGCCCAGCGAAGATAACTGGGTAAAGAAAGGGTGATATGGTCGGATTTGAAGTGATCGTGAACGGCGAGCGACTTTGCACTGCGGGATCGGAGTGCGTCTGTGGCGTCGGGCTAACTTTCTCATACCGGGAGCCAGAGCTGATACGATTCAATATCGGAGGAATCCCTCATGCCGGGAGCATGCAGCACTCCGTCTGGAAAACTCCTTCAGTGACAATTGGCGATGAAATCACGATTCGGCTCGTGGAGATAACGGCACCCGATACCCCAGACGTCGTTTATGATTCGAATTCGCAACAAGGTCGCGAGGACGGATGCTGATACGGCCGCGCGGCGTCTACTCTCCCCTCTGGTTGACCTTGTCTGGCCATGAAGAGTCCCCAACGATTCGCCCTGTTGGCCTTGCTGCTGTTGATGCTCCTTGTGGCATTAGTCTTTGGTTATGTGCAGCTGCAGCTTGTTGCAAAACCTGTCGCACAAGCAACCACGGCCGACGTCCGCAACGTATTCACGGAGCGTTCTAACTCGTTAAACGAACTAGCCGCGATGCTCCGAGAGGACGAGCAAGTCCTCGACATTGACAAGTACGGCACGATCCAAGAGAGAGTATCGCTAGGCCGCCACAAGCAATATCTAAAGGTGTTGCGCGAGATCAACATCCCTGTTTCCACAATCCTTTGCGATAGGAAGGAAGACCAGTTAACAGTGAATGTGTTCGTCGATGGCTGGAGCAATAAGAAGAGGCTCGTGTAGACAACCGGTGCAAGGCCGAAGGAACTTGTCATGCTGTGTATGGAGTGCCCCGCGCAGTCATTTGAGCCGCTCGAAAATGGTTGGTATATCGGCATTATTGACGACTCCACGAAGGACAGCGACACAACAGAGGATAGCCAGTGATCGTCGAACTCGTTCAAGAACGTGAGAGACAAGCGTTGCTCGACTTGGCCGCGAGCACTGGACTATTCACCTACGAGGATGCAGAAGGACTCCTTGGCGGGGTCCTGGATTCCTTGGCTGCCGGCGAGCTGCCCGCGGGCCACACGGCGGCAGCGTGTCGCGAGTCTCACGACGGCCCGGCAATTGGTTGGACTTACTTTGCGCCAGACCCGTATGCAGAGAAGGTATGGAACGTGTGGTGGATCGGCGTGAGTCCAATTCGTTATGGCGAGGGGGTCGGCGTAGCGCTGCTGTCTTACGTCGAGCAAACGGCCGCGGCGTCAGGTGCGCGTGTCATTGTCATCGAAACAAGCGATCAGCCCTCCTTGGCACGAGCGCGGAACTTCTATCTCAAGCTCGGATACGAAGAGCGTGGGCGTATCCCGAACTTTTATGCCACAGGTGAATCGAAAGTCATCTTTTCGCGTTCGCTCGCGGGCTGAGCCTGACGACCGGCTGCAGTGGGAGGCGTTCTAGATCGTTAAACGATCTGTTCGCGATTCTTCGGGAGGACCAGCAAGTCGTCGACATTGACACGTACGGCAGGGGCTTAAGATTGAAGCAGCCTGAGGCCATCCGTTAGAATAGGCAAGCTGCATATTGAAGGTCTCCTTCAATATGCGGAGCTTACTGAAGAAGTTTCTGTCTAATAACAAGTTCGTCGACAAGAGAGCAGAATGTTTGGCATTACCTACCGATGCGATTCCTGCGACTTTGAGTTCTGCTCCGGATGGTCGCATCATTCTGCTGGCCAACATGTCGTGTGCCGTAACTGTGCCGCTCACTTCACGCTTGGCGGAGGCCAATCAGAATGGGGCACTAAAGAGGGTGAGCAACTTCAATTGCTTACTTTCGATGGCGAACACGATGTGCCAACCGGCGTCTTCGTTACGGTGCTAGAAAAGGATTCGGAGATCGCAAACCTGCAGGAACAGGATGGTGTTTCGCGATTGGAGTTTGAACCTGTTTCGTGTCCGCAATGTGATGGACACGACTCGCTGATACAGTGGTTCGACGAGAATGCCTCATGCCCAAAGTGCCGCTTCGGGACAGTACACCGCTGTGGTTCATGTATATACTGAGCGACGAACCAAGCCATGCACCCGAGCACGCGATCGGGCGTTTTTCACATGGTTGCCTTACTCGCGCGTGCCGGGTGATGGTGGTCGTTATGCATTCAGGCAGCTTCTAAGGCTGTTTCCTTCGGGGGGCGCGAGATGAATGTCAAATCGCGAATTCGAAGTCACTTTCGATTTTTAATTATTGTCGCCGTTTTGCTTGCTTCGATCGGCGGACTTGCCTCTGAAATTTTCTGGAGCCGAACTTCCGACGCTCAGCAACTGATGCATGCACTAAGCGCAGTGGCGCGAGAGGGATGTCCAGAAGAAGTGCTTTTGGCTGCTGTTGGCAACCCTGACAGAGTCCTCTCGGGCGACCAGATTCCTCAATGGCTTCTGGAAACAACAGGGAAAAGCCATTCCAAAGGTGTTCTGCCTACGGACGAGTTCTTACTCTATACACGCAAGCACGACGATGGACTTTCTAAGCAAGTTTACCTCCAGGTGCGCGACAGCCATCTTGTGAATGTCGACACCGAGTTCCCTGATCCAGATTCGGTGAAGGTCCACACGCTGCAGTTACAATAGTCGAGCAGTGGCAGATCAACACAACGCGCCGGAGCGACCGTCCATGTAGGCCCGAGCGCCAGCGCGGCGGCGCAGGGCACTGCCTGCGATTGCCAAGCCAAGGATTAGCGGGCCGCCTCTCCCCGGCTCTGGAACCGCGGTAATGGTTCCTGGCGTCAGATCAAAACCAAACTGCCGTTGCCAGATCAAGAAATCGCGCCCATCAACGTTGCCGTCAGCATCTGCGTCGCCGTCGCCCGCCGTCGCCGCGCCCGCCGTTCCGAATCCCGTTCGCCACAACGCTAGATCATCCCCGTCGACGTCACCGTCCCCATCAAAATCCGATGTCGCCGGCGCGACGTCGGCGAACGTCGTCCCAATGCGAATGGCGTCAAACGCCGATCCGCCGGGGCCTGTGAGGCTCACCCGATTGACGAAATTTACGTTCAAATTGATCAAGGAAGCCGTCGCCGCGGAAGGCTCTGCAGCACCGGGCTGAGGATTCATGTACAGATAAACCGGATCGACGCCCTCAGTGAAATCGATCCTCAGCACGCAGAACACGGGCTTGCCGACGACGGCAATCGTGCTCGTCAGGGCCTGTTCGAACCCGACTTCCAAGCCGTACTTATTGCCTGAGAAGCTGCCCATTCCGACGACGATGTCCGTGCTGCCGCGGAGCGCCAGTCCAAACCATCCGTTGTACGCGCCTTGGTTCAGGATCCCTTGAGGCTGCATCACGAAACTGACGTAAGCGCTCGTTCCTTCAACTCCCAGCGGCACCGACAGTGTTCGATCGATGCCGCGATTGTCACCGTAGGCGACGCCCGACACGCTGTTGCCCACGAGCGGCAGCGGGTCGCGCGGCGAGTTCAAGCTCCCGCTGGCAATGTTATAGGAGGTGTTCCCCGACCAGGAATCAGCGAACCCGAAGCCTCCTCCGTTGCCGTGCAAGTCCGAACCGACGCCGACATAGGCGAAATCGTCGTGGGCGATCAAGGCAGCAATCGCGAACGACTGCCTGCCAAAAGAGGTGCTCAAGAGAGCCGCCAAGAAAACTGTTCTGCGCACACATCCCATAACGTTCACCAAGGACCTTGGCGGGCAAGCTAAAAGTTCGCATCCGCGGCAGATCTTACTCTAACGGTGCGCGAAGGCAGGGGCCAGCGAGGTCGCTTGGTCTGGGAGGAATGCTTCGCGGATGCGACGTTCATTCCGGCGAAAAAAGGGGGGATCGAATCGGGAAAACCAAGCGCTGCAAAGGCACGAAGCTGGTGGTGGTGGCGGATGGCGAGGGCGTACCTCGGGGGCTGTGCGTCGAGTCGGCCTCGCCCCACGAAAGCACGCTCATCGAAGCCACGCTCGCCGACGTAAACGTGCCGCGCCGGGATCGTCGCCGTTCGCCGCGGAAGGTCACGCGTTTGATCTACGACAGGGCGGCCGACAGCGACCCGCTGCGAAAGCGCCTGGCCGAACGAGGGGTGGAATTGATCTGTCCGCATCGGGTAAACCGCCGCAAACCGAAACTTCAGGACGGGCGAAAACTCAGGCGCTACCGACGCCGTTGGAAAATCGAACGCACCTTCGCCTGGCTCCAGAATTACCGACGACTCGCCATCCGCTACGAACGCAAACCCCAACTCTTCCAAGCCTTCGTGCACGTCGCGTGCTTACTCATCACTCTCAAACGGTTGTGAAACAGCTTCTAGAAACCTAGAAATACTGTCCCAAGCTTCAGCATCATTGCGGCGAACCGTATTTTCGGTGGATGTGATCGGTCCGCTGAATTCAAGCGGCCTGAAGCAGAAGAAGCAGAGCCGCACCGACGCCCGGCACGCATTCTTGACATCTGCAACCACGCTGCTAGACTTATCCCCAGCGAGTCGCCCCAGGCGGCCCGTCGTGCGGCATGCCTCGCTAACGCGACGTCGCAGGTTGTCATTGCCGGTATCGGCATGTCTTAAAGGGCGCCTCCCCAGGCGCCGCAGAACAGGCGTTCTGTCGTTGAGCTCGAACCGCCTCGCTTGTTACTCGCAAGCTTGAGGCTTGGACGCAGCGGACCAGTTGGTTCGCCGCCGACCTCCGTCTTCTTCAAACGCCTGATTCCTGAATGGCCGCATGGTGCGGCTTCGTCAGCGTTTGAATCACCCTTCGCCACAGGGGATTTGAATGTCCGAGAAACGTCCCTGCTATTGGGACATGCCGGCCGAATTGCGGCCGCCCAACTGGCGCCGTCTCCAAGCGGAAAGCTACGCCGAAGAAGAACGCGTCGCCCTGCCGGCCTTTAGGGACGATGCGCTCGCAGCCTACACGGCGCATCTGCAAGCCCTCCGCCGGCCGCAGCCAACGACACTTCATCGGTTGATCGCTCAGCGTCCGGAACTCGTCGCCGCCAGCCCCGCACCCGCTCGACCTCGTCAAGCTGCGCCGCCGTTTGGAAAATTGCACCGAGCGCACGCCCGAGCGCGAACGACGCGCGGCAGCGGCGGCCTACCGCGAGCAATTTCAGCAATCCTTCCCTTGGGAGCCGCCCGCTGGGCAACCGGCAAGTTTGACCGATGCGCTCACCCCCACGCTGCTGCGGCAGCTGGCCGTGGCCGATGCGGAACTGGCGCTGTCGACCCATGCGGCTGACTCGCGCTGGCGGCAGGCTGCCGTCAATGAAGTACACAAGATCGTCACGCTGCTGCTGCAAGTCGACCGCGGTCAGAAAGGAGGACGCTATGGAACGCGCCGCGGGCGGTAGCACGAACGACGAGGCGGGGCGAGGACGTCGCTGGCTCGCCGAGCGACTGACGCCCGCCCAGATGAAGGCGCTCGCGTTGCAAGGGTTCGTGGCGTTTGATCGCCTCCCCTCGGGCGCACGGTGCGCCAAACTCCGCTATCGCGACGCGGGGAGACGGCAGCGGGTGCTGTACGTCGGAACCAATGAAGAACTGGCCGCCGGCGTCGTCGCCGCCCTGGCCGAATGTCAAGCGTCGCTCCGCCGTCGCCGCCAGGTGCGCGCGCTTGCGCGATGCGGCGCCAGCGTGATGCGAACCAGCGTACGACGACTCGAACAGCCGCTCCAGCAAATCGGCTGGCGCTTCCACGGTCGACAGCCCCGCCGACGCCGCCGGCCGGCGCTGTCCGCGGTTCGCCAAGCGCCGTCATCATCACCATTACCCGCCGAGGAGAACAATCCGTTGAGTGAACAATCCGTTGAGTGAACAATCCTTTAACGCCGCCGCGCCCGCTAGTGCGGCGGAGCCAGCGCTTGCGAGTCATGATGACGCGCTACGGCGCTGGGCGCTTGCTCTGCCGCAACCCATCGACGTTTCGATCGGCTGGCATGCCGCAACGCTCTTGGAAATTTCGAGTTTGATGGCCGAGCCGATCAAGGCCGAGATTTTGCAGGCCGAGAATCGCCTGGAGACCATTGCCGATCTCGCAACGCATACCGAAGTGATGCTGAAAACGATTCGGCAGGGAGAACGATTGCTGAAGATGCTGCCGCGAACCTCAAGAGACCAGGAGGCGGCAGCGAAGCTAGCAGCGATCCACTGAGTGACCGAAAAACGCTGGCAGCGAGGCATGGGTTGCCGCCGTTTCGATCGTTGATGGCCCAGACGCCGCTGACGCGGCGTCGCGTCGAAAGCGAAGTTTTGGGCAGTTGATACCTACGCCTGACCGGAAGCGGGCCGGGGCAACGAGCGATTGGTTTTAACGCTGGGTCAAGCGGCGGCGCGACCGCTCGTCCCGCGGGTGAACGTCGCACCGATTCGACGGCTCTTTGACAATTTACCTTTAATCGCGGCGCCCCGCCGTTCGCGGCGGCGGGGCGCCGGCATGGAGATCGGCCCGACGGCTCGTCACCGCTGGATCTCAATCGCCATGCAGAGCACGCCTACCTGCGATCGCGCGCTGATTCATTGGGACAAAAGCTGGCGTAGCGGGGCCCGCGACACGGCATTCGCCGTGCCAAGTCGTCGTCGGCATCGCTTATGGCGGCGATAGAGGACCGCTGGGACTAGTCAGCGTCATCGCGCGGGGTGATCGTTGGGGGCCAATTCAGTTTGACCCGCCCCACCCCAGAAACTCGAAATCCCGGCACCATCTACGATCGCCATCGCGGCGCGCGGCTTGGCGATGTTGGTGCGTAGACGGCGCCCGTCCCGAATGGGGGAATGGAGAAGAAAGCAAGTGGGCGCGCCAAGACTCGAACAAACGAGCGAAATGACGAGGAATGTTGAGGATTACGGCGGAGCGCTGCAGCCGGCGCTGCAATCCGCCAATTGGCTTCCGCGGATCCCCTGCGCGGATAAAATCAGGGGGCAAAACTCAACTCATTCGACCAGCCTAGCGGACTGATCCTCCGCGTCGGCTGCCCGTCGGCGCCCTTCCTACCTTGCGGCGCCGGCGGGCGGCCGGGGCCTGGCAAGGTAGGCTCAAATGGCAACGCACCGTCCCGGTGATTTTCAGCAGGACGCTTTCGACATCTTCAGCGAGCTCGACGGCAAGACTCTCGCTACGGAGATCACAGCTATCCGCGATGCTGCAGCACGCAGAATCGCTGGGTTGTGCGAGGAGCTGGTGGCGGAAGCCGACCCTCCGTTAAACATGATCTCATTCCAAGATCAGGGCCGCGAGCGACGCTTTGTTTACCCAGTAACGAGTGAGGGGGTTTCGTCGCTTGCCGTCGAGGGACTCGCGAAACCACTAACCTCGCTCTCAGAGCATTCGCTGGCGTTCGCACCGATGGTCAATTTCCTGATCCTGTCGGCGGCCAACGAGCTTCTCGAATCACTCAGCAAGGCATCGAGCAGGGACGGGGCCGAGTACGCCCAATTGCAGATTTCGGCGATGCGGCTTGCGAGGTTTGAAGGCTACATGCTGGCGAGCACTTCTAAGGAAATGAGTAACGGTGCTCGCAAGTTGGAGAAATGCAAGATTGCTGGCGAGAACACTCGGAAAACGACCTCCAAACAGGATTCCGCCATCATTAACAGCGTCAAAAAGCACTTAGAAGCTGGGCACACCCAGCGGGCCGCGTGCCTTCGGGCGGTGAGCGACCTGAAACTAAGTATCGGCTGGGAAGCGGTTCGCAGGCGTTATCTGAAAAGCATTTGCAACGCTTAGCGCTGCCACACTATTTCTGTTGAAACGCTTAGCTCTGCAAAATATCTGACCGCATCGCGGATATTCTTCGCCCAACGACGCGATTCGCAGCATGGTGCTGCACGCGCCATTCTCCAAGGGCGAGAACATGTCCCGAGCAACTATTGGTCGCATGACGCGTGGTGAGTACCACGCCTCAATCGACCCGATCAACGTCGGCGCCGCCGAAGCGGCGACGCTGATGCGGATTTCAAAGCGAACTCTGGCGACCGAGACGGCCGCCGGACGAATTCCAAGCTTTAAGATCCGCGGGCGCCGACTCTACAACGTCGAGGCGCTCAAACGGTACTCAGCCGAACAGTCGTCGGCGAGCGACCAGTAGGCTAAAGGCGGCAGGATGATCCCCAGCGAAGTTGAAAGCGTGGCCATGCGGCGTCTTGTGAGGGCACTTCGGCCCCTCATGGCTGGCGCACCCGTCTCGTCAGAAGCGGTGGCCCGCGGGCTCGTCGACACGCTGGACGGAAGCTTTCTACCTCGCAACGCGCCGCGTGGTGACGTCGGGCGCTTCACCGACCTCGACATCGCCGAGGGCATCGGCTGGGTCGGCGAAGAGGCACGGCTAATCGAGATACTTCTCGACGCTGGCATCTTCGCCCGGCATGAGGAGCACCGGCTCGTCCGCGTGGACTACCACCGATTGGCGCCGAACTTCATTCGCGCGTCGGTCAACAGCGCTGGAGGGTTCGTCACCGGGCCAGAGCCCGGTTCTAAGCATGAGGCCAAGGGGGGAGCTAAGGCCCCCCCCAAGACCACGGCAGAGGCCGCCCCAGAATCGGAGCCAGGGACGGCCTTTTCTATCCAATCCTTACCCATCCTTACCAATCCTTCTTCAGATCCGATCGATGATGGCGACGGATCGAACTTCGTTGAGGGGGTTGATGAAGTGATTCTTGACGCGAAGACCTTCGAAGAAATCAAGCCTGACTGCGCACGCGTTGCTGATCTCGTCCGAATTGGCCGGAGCCCCCTCAACGACGCAGACAGCGAGACGGTGATTCGATGCGTCGTCGTCGCTCGCCAGCGGCTTCCGAAAGGCGAACTTGACGCGATCATCAAGCGGGTGCGGAAGAAGTCCGAAACGGTGCGATTGCAATCGAAGATCGGTTATTTCAAGACTGCGATCATCACGGCCTGCGAGAAGGCGGGCGTCGATTTTCACTTCGCGTCGAAATTCGATCTGCCACGTCGCCAGCCGAATGAAACGACCGTTCCAGAAGGGGCCGTCGCATGAATGTCCAGATGCGTGACGATCTCAAACAGCGACGCTTAAACCTGCAGCGTGCCGGCAACCGCGCGGCCGCCCAAGAGGCTCATCTCGGGGACGAGCTAGACGCGATGAACCGCGAGCAGCTTCGCCAGTTGTTCGACGCCGCGTTTGCGCGGCTTGCGGAATTCGAATGGGGCCTGCAAGTTCGTCGCGGAAAGATTTCCATGCCTCAACGCGCGGCGCTATTGGAGGCATTGAACAAACAGGAGGCTATCGCATGAGTGGTTCAGGCCAGAAGGCGCCCGTCGGCTACGTCGGCGCGGATCCAAAACAGCCGATGTCGATCGCCCTACGTCAACAAATGCGCGGAGACGTCTGCGCTCAATGTGCCGCCCGCGTGCTGGTGCACAGCGTCGGTTTTCGGGCGCACAAAAAGCAGCATGCCGCGCGGGGCATCGGCATTAAGCTGCTCTGCCCGAAATGTGCTGAGCAAGCGAGGTCCGAATTGCCGCCAGGCCCGACCATCATCGCCTTGCCGCCGAAAACTGATTTGGAGTCGAACTAGCATGATCCTTCGCAGAAATGAACCGCTGTTGTTCGCCTCGCACCTCGCCGGCTCCGTCGAGGAGCAGATCGCAGCGCCGCGCCCCGCGAACACCGCGCGGCCGAGCCAGGCGGCGCAAATTGGCCACGCCGAACTGATCGGCTTCATGGACCCGGCCTACAACGCCGAAGTCGGCGCCGATCTGTTGCGGCTGGCGGCGGACGACTCGATTGATGCGATCGTTCTATGGGTCGATTCCGGCGGCGGCTATTACGAGGGCACGCCGGAGCTCGCCGAGCGATTGCGTCGCGCCACTCAAATGAAGCCGGTTCATGCGGTCATCGTCGGCTACTGCTGCAGCGGGTGCCTCTGGGCTATCACGCATGCCACATCGATCACGGCGACGCCATCGGCGACGATCGGCAGCATAGGCGCCTACATCGCCGTCCTGGACGCCAGCGAGAATTTCAAGCGAGACGGGCTCCGGGTCATTCGGATCGCGACTGGCGCTCTCAAAGGGCATCCGATCGATGGCGCTGAGGTGCCGGACGAGTTCGTCGCCATGCTGCAAAATCGGTGCGACATCATCACAGCCAAGTTCACGATTGCACTGAAGGCGGGCCGCAAGCTGGGCGAGAAAAAGGTCGCTCAGTTGGCGACCGGCGAAATTTGGTTTGCGGACCAGGCCAAGCATTTGGGGCTGATCGATCGCGTCGCCATGCCGGAAGATGCGCTCGACGAGATTCGCCGCGGCCTTGCGCCGCCGCCTGCGGCGCCGCGCGACGAGCTGCATACGGACCTGCGAGGGTACGCGGCCGAAGTGAAGATGAACGAGCTCGCGGCGGAGCGGTTCGGCCGCGAGTGTTTCGACGACCTGGGACCGTTCGAGGCGGCGGAGCTGCAACGCGAATTTCCGACACTGGCGAAAGCATACGCCGAATCACTGGACGATTGACTCTAATTTCGGAGAGGTTAATTATGGGGACGACAGTAAAAGCCAGGCCCACAGCCCAGCGCCACGGTGCGACGCTACTGCAGGAGGAACTCGACCGCGAAAACGATCGCCGGGCACTCATGCTCGCCGCGTTCGAACGGCGAAAGGACCAGCTGATCGCTGAGGTGCCTGACCTCGAGCGCGCGCCGCTGTACCTGACGTCGAAGGATGTTGCGGTTTTCGAAGAGTTCGGACTGAAACGCGCCGACGAAATTGCGACGGCACTGCAGATTCACGCAGGAATCGCCGAGGCCCGCGCGCTCGTCGGTGACCCAGCGGTCATCGAAGCTGCCCGCGCTGAATTGGCCGCCGCGGTTCGAAATGAGCAGACGTTGCGGGCCGAAGCGGAAGATCTTGACGGCGACGCCGAGGACGAGCCGGCGCTGGCGATGCAGATCAAGTCGCTGCAACGGCGGTTAGGCCAACTGACCGCCGCGAGAGTCGACGCCGAGAACAAAGTCAGGCGGTTCGAAAGTCGTCGCGATTGGTTGCGGACGCAGGCGCCGCCCGCGATGCGCCTCGACATCACCAAAGAAATTACGCGCCGGCAACTCATCGATCCGGTTTGGCAGCGCCTTCGCGAGGTCGAATTGCAAATTCACGGATTCGAGAAGTTGCTGGAGATCGCTCGCGACTCACGGTCAGATGACAATCCGGTCTTTTGCAACCACGCCCGGGTTCACTGTGCCGACGCGTTTCGAAGCAACTACGGTTCGCCACGCGTCGATCTGGGCCTATTTAGTAAACATCTGGACCAGCTGCGCGGGGAGCTGCTGCCGGCGCTGAAGGCCGAGCAAGCTGATCTGCAGGCGAAATGGCAGGCCACTGTCGCGGAGATCGAAGCCGGCCTAGACCACTGGATCGCGACCGGGGAGGTCTTACGCGCGTAACGAAAGTCGCAGCGGCGGCCGCAAGATTCGCTCCTGTTTGACTTGCGGGCGTCGATGCGGCGTAGCCGGTCAGCTGCTGGGGACTGCAGCTGGCCGGCACATTTTGAATCATCCCGAGAACCCTTTTAAGGAGACGTGTCATGCCACAGGCAACGCCTGCGAGCGTCGGTTCCTCGCCCGAAGCGAAGCGTGAATTTTTCCACGCCGAAGCTCTGGCCTACCAGAAGTCGCACAACTGCCGCTGGAGCGAAGCGACGCTCGCCATCAAAAAGCGATACGCAGAGGCTCGCGAGGCGTTTGGCGCGCCGAAGGGCTAGAGCGGCCCTGTCGACGTCGGCGATTGTGCTTTCAGTATAGCGACTACCATGTCTTAAATAGGAGTTACGATCATGCAATACAGCCTCTCCACGGAGATCAACGCTGTGGCTGACGCCGCCTACCCGCCGCACACGCGGGTCAAGTGGTCGGCCACGGCCGGCAAGGTGACCGTCGCCGGCAACGAAGCCTGCATCGGCACGCTGAAAAACCGAACTTACCGGGACGGCAGCGAGTGCGTCGTCCTCGACATTCGCGGGCCGGGGTCGCGGATCTTCATCGCCAATGGCGCTATCGCTGCGGGCGACGACTTCACCAGCGCCGCGAGCGGTCGCGTCGTGACCGGCACCGCGGGCAACGAGGACTACGGCAAGGCCCTCAGCGCGGCCAGCGCCGCTGGTGGCCTGTTCGAGGGTACGCCGCGAGTCTAGCCGCGTGGACGATTGCCGCTCGATCGCGTCGGGCGCCGAGGGGAAGTGGGGCAGCCTGGGGCGCCCCACCCCCCCCCGGGGGGATTGGGGGTCCTTTCGAGAGCCCCCCCGGGGGGGCACTGGCAAGTGCGATCGGCTCGTTTTTTCACACGGGACGGAGGATTGGGGGTGTGGGCCGCCCCTCCCCCGCTTAGTAAAGGGCGATCGAGGTCGAAATGAATAAGAAGCCGGTGAAGGCCGAGGTAGCGCAGGTTCGAAAGAGCCTGTTGCAGCGTCTCACGCAAGCCGAGGCGGCCTGGATGCTGGGGGTGACGACGTCTTGGCTTCGGGACCATGCGGAGCTCGACGGACGAAACGTCGATGACTCCTACAACGCAGCGAAGCTTGTCGCCTCCGTGCGCCAGAAGTTTCAGCCGGCGGAGCTGAGCGACTCCGACCTGGAGCCATCGTTGCAGCTCGTCGACGAAATTAGCATGTGCCTTTCATTTCCACGAACGGCCGCTGAATTACTCGCACGGATCAGCGAGCGACATGGCCCCGCCGGGCTGGCTGCCGTGGGCGAGAGGCTGCTCGTCGCGTTGCAGGAAGCGACGTCGTTTACAACGGGGTTTGAAGATCCCGACGAGCCAACGGCGGAGGAGCTTCGGGAGGAATGCGAGCGTCGCATCCGCGACCTGGATCAGTGGCAGGCCCGCCGCCAAGGTCGCGTGGCGCTCGTCTGCCGATCGTGCCGCAGTTATCGCTGGGGCCGCAAGTGGCTCGCCATCGAATCGCTTCCCGCCGACTTCGCGATGGACGCCGTGCACTGCCCCGCGTGCTGCGCGGAGCAGGAGAAGCAAGAGCGGAAACGAAAAAGATAGACGCGACGGCTACACGCGAGCCAGTAGCCTCTACACGCCGTAGTTTCGGCAGAGGTGGCTAGCTCGCTGTTGCCCACGGCGCGAAGAGCGGGCGGCGAGATCTTTGACAACTCGGTTTACTTCGTCTCGTCGGCGGGAGCGGCCGGCGGGACGTCGTCGCCAAGTAGCCGGCGGAAGTCGTCGCGAAGATCTTCGAACAGGCGTTTCGACTTGCCAACCATATTTTCTGCTACGTCTTGCCAAGCTTTGAAATAGCGATGTTCGTCTCTGCGCTCAGTATCGACCTGCTGTCGGAACGCGACAAAGTTCAAGTGTGTCTCCCTGAGATACTCGTGGACCTTGTCCGCTGTCGAGGCGGGTATGTAAATCTCCTTCGGATAAAAGGTCGCAGTGACTCTTTTGAAGGCATCTATCGTTGCTTCCCTAAGCCGCGGCCAATCAGCTGGATCGACGGTGGCGACGGCATAGTCGCCGAACGCACCACGCAAGCCCCGCAGGCCGGCGTACACGTCGGCGATGGCTTGTGCTCTGTCGGCGTGCAATCGACTGAATCGCGTCTCGTTCCGAAAGGCGTCGACCCGAAGATCAGACCGGAGCCGCTCTAGTTCGATCTCGTGCTTGATCCGCATTTCCGCGAGGTGACGGTCGAAAACATTCTGTTGCGCAGCAATTTTCTCGTTGAAGTCGTGGTCAAGGGATCGCTTGAGGTGATTGAGAAACCAGTCACGGAAGAAATACGCGACAAACGCGATGACCGCGAGGCAAATACTGGAGCCGATGATTGCGTCGATAAATACTCTCATGCTGCCCAATTTGCCCCTCGCCGCCGCCAATTGCAAGACGCCGAGCGGAAGCGACCGCCGCACGCCCCGCGTCGCGAGCGCTCGTCGCTCGCCGTGACCATTGGGCCGCGTTTTTCGGGAGGCTGCGAGGCGGGCTGCTAGCGGCTAGAGCTCAATCATCGACCAGAGGGGCCAAAAAATGAGTGAAGATGGTCACCGGGGGCCGCCGCCGTCGTGGGAACCCACCCCCGAGGAGATCGCCGCAGAGTGCGAATTGATCAGAGCGAGCTGGTCGCCCGCCGAGCGGCGCCGGCGCTGCGCCTGGGCCATCACGGGCCGCGTGACGGTCACTGAGGTGCACGCCGACGAGCGCGAGGGCTTGCTCGGGTTGACGCCAGCCAGCGTTGTGAGACATTAAGGGGGTCAGCAGTTCGCTGGCCGGCCGTGAGAAGCCGATTGAGGACAATTCGATGATCGCAACATCAGACCGTAGGCCCGGTAGTGTGGGCGCGTGTAGTAGCTACGATCCGCGAAGGCGGGGAGCGAAGACACGCGCGGGTGACTCAATCACCTTCTCAACCGCATTACCGGGCCTACGGTCTTTTCTAGCGCCGTCGGATTGTCAGAAGCGTCCCAGCCACAGGGGCGCTTGCCCCGCTGGGGCGACTTCTTTTCCGGGCAATCGCGCCGGCGCCATGGGGGATTCCAATGGTGACCAACGCTACGCGCTACTTTTGGCAGAAGGCGGTGACGTGCAACGCCCGCCAAATGCTGCACCTCGCCGAGGCGTCGCTTGAACGCGGCTCGACGATCGAAGCCGGCTGCCGCCTACGCGAGGCCGTGCGGGTGTGGTTGGAAGCCGAGTGCCAGTACGGCCAGTGCGCGCCGAAGAGCTGCGGCAAACGCTCGACGCGGCCCTCGCCGCGGACGCTGGCGTTTGCACTCAGAAACGCCGGTCACTGCTCGCGAGAGAAAGTTGACGACATCATCGACATTCTGCGGATCGGGAATGACGCGGCCCACCTGGTCGCCGTCCGGCCGGAGCTCGTGCTGGCGGCGATTTCACTGCTGCACGCGTACTTAGACAGATCCCCTTATCTGATCGAATCGACGAAGGGGGGGCGGTCATGAATAACATCTTCGAATTCGCCGAGCAGTACATCGCGGCGCGTGACCTTAGCGACCTTTACGCCATGCGGCTCACTTTGGCGGCTGATCGGTTGGCGACCTTCGCTCGAAGCGATTTACTGGAAGATTGCTTTACCGAGATCAGCGTCAATCGGTTCCTTTCATCGCACCCGCCGGAGACGTCACCCCGCACGGTGCGAAGCTACCGCAGCGACGTGCTGGCCCTGTGGAACGCGGCCGCTGACCTGGATCTCGTGCCGTACCCCGTAGCGCGGCGCATTAAGCGGCCGAAGTGCCCGGCGCTGGTGATCGACTGCTTCAGCGTAGAAGAGGTTCGGCTAATCGTCGCCCAGGCCGAGCGCTGCCACCCCTACACGATGTCGAATGGCATCAACCGCCGCCAGTATTGGCCGGCGGCGATTCGGCTCGCGTGGGACACGGGGCTACGCCGCGGCGACGTGTGGAAGTTCCGCAAGAGTTGGATTCGCCCCGACGGCTCTGCTCGCATTGTGCAAAACAAGACGGGGCAGGCGCTGACGGTGCGTCTTCACCCGAGCACGATCGAAGCGTTGAACGCGATCCCGTTCGACTTGGCAACGAAGTGGCCCTCATCGGACGCGAACGGTTCGCGGTTCTCGAAGCAGTTCAAAGACATCTGCCGATCGGCGGGGGTGTTCCGAGGAACCTTCAAATGGCTGAGACGCGGCAGCGGCAGCTACGTCGAGGCGGTTCAGCCGGGCGCGGGCGGCAAGCACTTGGGGCACAGTTCGCCGCAAGTGTTCGGCCAGCATTACGACGCGCGGCTGACGAGTGCCGCGGCGCCGATGCCTCCCGCGCTCGACGATGGCGCGTCGGATCGGCCGGCGAGCGAGTTCAACCCCGACGAGTTTGCGTTTCTGTAGCGATACCCCGTCGCGGGCGGGCGGCGGGGTTGATGGTTTGCCGGGCGGGAGGGGGCGACAAACTGCCCAGAGAGTCACCCCCTCAACCACCGCCCGGCGCACGGCAGTGCAGTGTAATTCGGGCGACGGCAAACGCGAGCGAGTTGAGAAAAAGGTAGTGCGCCAGTGCAAAACCTTAAACGCAGTCCCCGGCAGGCGGCGGTAGCGCAAATGGAGGCCACGCCGGTCGGGTGTACTGCCCAACGATCCTGACCGGCGTGGCGTTCCGCCTGAATCAGCCGGCGCCGCAAGAACGGACGCCGACCAACAATAAGCCCAGGGGGGGGGAATGGGCGGCGGAATGGTCGCAGACGATGCGAATGGCGTCAACACGAATCGGAGTGGTAGCCAAACCCGTGACGAAACGGTCGCCGATCACCCCTCTGCAGGGAGGGGTGGCGAGAAGTTTCAGAGCGGGGCTTTCCCTTTCCAGGTTCCAGAATCTGGAACCTCAACCCTCAACTGGCGGCGTCGCCAGTTCAACCCTTGGAGGACGGATGGCAAGTTTATCAACAGGCAAAGACGGCAAGCGGAAGGGCTTGCATCGCGTGCTGCTGACTGACGCGAACGGGAAGCGGCGGATCGTCCGGCGACTGAGTTCAACCTCGACGAGTTTGCGTTTCTGTAGACGTCGCTGAATCACTGCGGCATGTTCGCGTTGCTCAGGTTCAAATTTTCCCCATCTCGCCGCAGGGAGGCGGCGGGTCGGATCAAATTTCTCAAGGTAGGAAACAAATGGCATCGATCGGTACCGACAAGCGGGGCAACCGCTACATCCAATTTGAAGATCGCAACCGCCAGCGCCGCACGCTGCGACTTGGCAAAATCTCCCAACGGAACGCCGAGGCGGCGCGCCTGCGCGTCGAAAAGCTCGTTGCAGCGCAGATGCTCGACGCCGCGCCTGATCAAGAGACGACCCGCTGGTTGGCGGAGATCGGCGACAAGATCTCCGGAAAGCTCGCCAAGCTTGGCCTCATCGAAACGCGGAAGAGCATGCTGCTCGGCGAGTTCATCAAAGAGTTCAAGCGGGAGCGGGCAGGCCTGAAGCTCAGCACTCGCAAAGCGTGGGGAGCGCCGCACAAGTCACTGTTGGCCTTCTTCGGCGAGCGGACGCCGCTGCGGTCGATCAGCGAGGGCCAGGCGAAGGCGTGGCGGCGTTCGATCGCTCCGCGGCTCGCCGAGAACACGGTGCGGAAGTGGACTGCAATCGCGAAGACCCTCTTCGGCGCCGCCGTCGAGCACCGCCTCATCGACCGCAGCCCGTTCTCTAAATTGAAGTCGGGCATGGTCGAGAACAAAGCTCGCATGCACTTCGTCGACGCCGAGACGAGCCGCCTGGTTCTCGACGCCTGCCCCGACGTCGAATGGAAGCTGATCTTCGCCCTAGCCCGCTGGGGCGGCCTACGGTGCCCCAGCGAGATGCGGGAGCTCAAATGGTCGGACATCCTCTGGGACCGCGACCGCTTCATCGTGCTGAGCCCCAAGACTGAGCATCAGGGCAAACCCATGCGGATCGTGCCGATCTTCCCCGAGCTGCTGCCGATCTTCCGCGAAGCATTCGAAGCTGCGGCAGAAGGGGCAATCTACGTCGTCCCGAGAACTCGCAACAGTTCGGTCAATCTCCGCACGCAGTTCAAGCGGATCGTCGAACGGGCCGGCGTGGCGCCTTGGCCGAAGCTCTTCCAGAACCTTCGCAGCACGCGGGAGACGGAGCTCGCCAATCACTACCCGATTCACGTCGCCTGCGAGTGGATCGGTAATAGCCGGCCGGTCGCGATGAAGCATTATCTCCAGGCCACGGAGGACCATTTCACGACGGCCGCGGGCGACAAAAGCGCTGCAAATGCGCTGCAGCGACTTGCGGTAAGCGATAGCAAGGCGATGCACAGGCAACAAAAAACCCCGGGGAATCAGCATTTCCCGGGGAAAAGGCAAGGTGCCAGTGGGCGCGCCAAGACTCGAACTTGGGACCTCAGCCTTATCAGGGCTGCGCTCTAACCAACTGAGCTACGCGCCCGCACGATAGAAGCCCCCGGCTGCGCACCTTGGGGCGTTGGCAGTCCCCAGCGAGCGGGCGGCGATGCAAGCAAGTCCCATATTCTAGGTCGTCGCCGTTCCCTGTCAAAGGGGGCGACTGCCGGTGATTGCACGCTGTCGTTTGGTGCTCCGATCCCTCATTTCCTAGCGAAATCGGCCAAAATCGGCTAGCAGCGCCGGCAATCGGTCTGGCCTCGCACGCCCAATCGCCACTATAAAACCCCCATAAGTCCGCGGGCGGCCTGTTCCGCGGCGGCGCTACTGTTCCCGACCCGAAGGATTCCAGGCATGCCCTCCCGTACCCTTGGCCGTTCGTCGTTGCTTGCCGCTGGCCTGCTGTCACTCGCCTCGACGGTGCAAGCAGCCGCTCCCACCGCCGAAGACGCCCTGAAGCTGGCGCCGGTGCAACCGGGGATTGAGTACGACATCCCCCCCGCCGCCGACGCAAAGAATTGCAAAATCAACCCCGAGAAGATCGGTAAGGTCACCGCCTGGGTCGTCCGCGATCCGAACGGCGTGATCCTGCGCCAGTTCTCCGACTCCAACGGCGACAACGTCGTCGACACCTGGAGCTACTACAAGAACGGCCTCGAGGTCTACCGCGACGGCGACTTGAACTTCAATGGCAAGGCGGACCAATATCGCTGGTTCCACACCGGCGGCGCGCGCTGGGGCATCGACAAAAACGAAGACGGCAAGCTCGATGCGTGGAAGCAGATTTCGCCGGAGGAGGCGTCTGAAGAAGTGATCGCCGCTCTGCGGACGAAGGACGCGACGCGCTTCGCCCGGCTGCTGCTGACCGCGGATGACGTGAACAAGCTTGGCCTGTCGAAGGAACTGAACGACAAGCTGACGGCGCGGATCGCCGAGGCGCCCAAGACATTCGCCAAGCTTGCTGGCGAGGGAAAAATCGACGCGAAGGCCGAGTTTGCGGACTTCGGCGGCCTCCGCCCCGGCAGCGTGCCGGCCGGCACGCGCGGCAGCACGAAGGACCTCACCGTCTACGAAGACGTCTGGGCGATGGTGCTCGCGGGCGAACAGCCGCAACAGGTGCAGATTGGCAGCATGGTCAACGTCGACGGCTCCTGGAAGCTGATCGACGGCCCCGCGCTCGGCGGCGGCAATGCGGCGTTGGCCGGCTTCTTCTACGACTCCGCCGGCGCGCAACCGCAGCCGCAACCGGGGCAAGAGCAGCTGGCCGGCAACGAGCCGACCGAAGAGATGCAGAAGCTGATCGAAGCGATCCAGAAGGTCGATGACGAGCTTGCGTCAGCAGCGGAAGACAAGAAACCCGCGCTCAACACGCAACGCGCCGACCTGCTGGAACAACTCGCCGGCATCGCGAAGGAGCCCGCGGAGCGCGAGCAGTGGCTGCAGCAAATGTCCGACATGATCAGCTTCGCCGTGCAAGACGGCAGCTATCCCGACGGGATCGAACGGCTCGAAAAGCTCGAAGCGAAGCTGGCCGAAGAGAAGGCGAGCGACGACCTGCGGACGCACGTCGAGTTCCGCCGCATGCAAGCCGCGTGGGGCAAGGCGATCGCCGAACCGAAGGCCGACTACGCCAAGATTCAGGAAGCATGGCTCAAGCAGCTCGAAGAGTTCGTCGACAAGCACAAGACCGGCGACCACGTCGCCGAGGCGCTGTTACAGCTGTCGATGGCGAGCGAATTCAACAGCGACAATGAAGCGGCCGAGAAGTGGTACCGCCGTCTGGTGACCGACTTCGCCAAGAGCCCCAACGCCGCCAAGGCGCAGGGCGCCATCCAGCGGCTCACGTCGACGGGCAAGAAGATTCCGCTCAAAGGAACGGCGCTGCAGGGCGGGGAAGTCGACCTCGCGCAATACGGCGGCAAAGTCGTGCTGATCCACTACTGGTCGTCCTCCTCGCCCACGGCGAAGACGGACGCGGAGACGATTGCCGACCTCTTCAAGAAGTACGGCGGCGCCAAGTTCGACGTGATCGGCGTGAACCTCGATTACTCGAAGGATGAAGTGACGAAGTTCCTCGCCGAAAACCAGAACGTTCGTTGGAAGCAGTTGTTCGAGCCGGGCGGCTTCGAGAGCCGACTGGCCAACGAGATGGGGATCATCACGCTGCCGATGACGATTCTCGTGGACGACAAGGGCGACGTCGTCAACACGAATCTCCAGATCACCGAACTGGAAGATGAGATCAAAAAGCTGATGGAGTCGCGCGTCGCCAATGCCGCGCCGGCGAAATGAGCTCGGAGAGACCGCAACGGATCGAGTCAAAGCCACCAGCCCTGCTGGTGGCTTTGACGATTGGCTGAACCGCGCCGCGCGATAGCGGTTGCATGTTCCCCGCAATTGTAAAAGCTTCACTCGAGGTCCGAAAAAAGCTCGGAAAAACTCGCTTCCTCACGATTGGCATGCCGATCGCATTCGACGCTTCCCACCGCGAGTCGGCGTCATGTCGTCTCGCCCGTTTGACCCGCCGCACCTACTGCGCAAGATGCGCCGTTGCGACGTCCCCCGCCCGCTCCCCGCGACAAGGAACGAGAAGGATCTCGGCCCCACCATGGATTACGCTAGCTCGCTGCAAGTTGGATGGATTGCCATCCATCTGTTCGGATTGATCGTCGCCTGCCTCGTCCGCTTTTACGCCGACACGGCCGCCGAGGGCCCGCTGCAAGGCGCCTTCCTGCTTGGCCTGGCCGGCGTCGCGGTCGCGACGCTGGCTGGCGAACAATTCGCCTGGTCGCTCTGGACGATTTCCGGCGCTACGCTGGCCGCGATGATCGTCGTGGCGGTAGCCGATTTCCGCTGCCAGCAGCACGATCCCGCCTAAACGGAGCAAATAACGAATGCTGAGGCCCCCATGACGAGTGGGGGACGCTCGCTCCACATTCGTCACTCGTCATTCGGTTTGCGTCATTCGTCATTAATGGCGCCGGCCGCGCCCACTCTGCCGACCCCTCTTCCGCCTCTTCGCGGCGGCATTTTCCGATTCATCCGCAAAATCGGAAAAAGACTCCCTTTCGGCGCCCTCTCCTGCCGAAACTTGTATCCAGACGGAGCCTCGCGCCGTGGGGAAAGCGCCCACAACTGCGCGGCGTCGCGATGCGCCCCGTCACCGAACTGCTCGGCGGTTCGGCTAGTCCACAGTGCCCCAACGCCTCTCAAATCAGAGGCGCCAATGCACTCGCTTGTTCCAAGCCATACGAGACAAAGGCTGGCGAACGCGAACCCATGAGGGGAACGCTTGCTCGCTAGCAAAAAGACTATCCCAGGAGGGGGACCATGCGAAAAGTGATTCTTGGCCTCGCGATCGCCACGCTGGCGTGGGGCCCTGCGAGCCGCGTCTCGGCCGAATCGGCCGGCGACCGCGCCATCGCTCAGCAAATTGCCCAGAACATGAAAGAGAGCGGGCATCTCAAGGACTACCGCGTCGGCGTCAAGTATCAGAACGGCGTCGCGTGGCTGATGGGCACCGTCACCAGCGCCGAGCAGAAGGAGATCGCCGAACAGATCGCTCGCGAAAGCGAAGGGGTCGAACGCGTGATCTGCAAGCTCGACGTGAAGGGGGGCCAACCGAACGAGGCGGTTCGTCCTGCCAGCAGCCTCCAACAGCCACCTCAGTACCAAGCTCAGAACAACGTTCCGCAGATGCGTCGCGTCGCTCAGCCTAACGCCGGCAATGCTGGCGCGCCGCTGCCGTACGCTCGCACGATGGGTCCGAACGTCCAGACGGCCGGCTACTGCCCTCCCGGCGCCGAGATGGGCATGGGCCCAGGCGGACCAGGCGGGATGGGCATGGGCGGCCCGATGGGAGCTGGCCCCGTGCCGGCTGCCGCTGGCCAAGCGGTGAACTACGAGAATCCACAGATGCCAGGGTACGCGTGGCCTAGCTACGCCGCTCACCCGAACTATGCGGCCGTCACCTATCCGAAGCAATACTCGGCTTCGGCTTGGCCGTACATCGGTCCGTTCTATCCCTATCCGCAAGTGCCGCTCGGGTGGCGCAAGGTGACGCTGGAATGGGACGACGGCTGGTGGTTCCTCGACTTCAAAGACTGCAAGGACTGCCACTAATCGTCCACGTCGTTTGATGACTTGCATGGAAAGCCTCCGCCCCTGTCGACCGAGCTCGGTCGACAGGGGTTTTTAGTTTTGAGTCGCGAGTTGCGAGCAGGAAGCCTGTCACCCCGAGGTACTCCGAGGGGTCCGCAAGATTCCTCGCTCCGCTCGGAATGACAGCACCTCCCCTTCTCGCAACTCGCAACTCGCGACTCGCGACTGCGCTGCTAGCAACTCGCAACTGGCTGCTCGCAACTTTTTGTCGATTCAATCCGAATATCCCGCAAGTTTTACCCAGAATCACTCGATATCACTCTCTGAAGAGACCGCAGAGGTCAGTGGGCCGCGGTCGATCGCCTTGGCTTCGTTCGCAGCGAACGAACCAAGTCCTTGTCGAACCACTCATCGAAGGGTTAGCAGGATGCGTCGTAACATCGCCCCAACCGCGTTGCTGATCGCCATGGCCCTGGTGTCTCTGGGGAGCACTGGCTGCACCACGCTGGGCCCCAGCCTTGGCTGGATGGCGACTCCCATCCCGATCACGGCGTATCAGCAGAAGAAGCACGAAGACCAGTTCTGGAACCACGAGCGGTATGATCGCGCCCCGATCTTGGGCCCGATCACTTCGGGCGCCGAAGTCGTCGCGCTCGATCCGCCGAGCGACGACGAAGTGATGCGTGCCATGGAAAAGGCTCGGCCTGTCCAGGGCGGCGTGCCGCTCTTGTTCGAGCGGAACCGCAACAACGTTCGCATCGTCAAAGAGAAGATCGCCGACTACATCGATCCGCCGCGCGTCTATCCGCTGATCGGCCCCGCGCAGCAGCATCACGCACACTACAAGTGCACGGTCTACTACGAGGATGTCCGCCGCGTCGGCTGGCCAGTGCCGCACACCCTCCGCGACGAAGACGCTCGCGAAGTAATTTACGTCGACCACAACCATCTGCACATGGTCGGCAACGTCGACACCGGGGCCGGCAGTCCTTACGGACCGTAGTCGATCTCGAACGTCTTGAGATTCATCATCGCAGTAGCCTCGACCAAAGTGGTCGAGGCTATTGTGCGTCAGGCAGGAAAAGCTCATGCATCGCTTGCAGAGATGGCCGAGATTCGTTCGACGACCTGCGCTGCCGGCGAGCGTCGGCACTCTTGCCGTGCTCATGACGCGCTTGGCGAGCGCCCAGGAACCGCTAGAAGCGGCTCCCGCCGCTCCGGCGAACATTCCTACGACGAGCCTCTGGCAAGTGTTGATTGCCGGCGGGCCGCTGGTGATTCCGATCGTGGTCTGCTCGTTCGTCCTGCTGCTGGTGGTGTTCGAACGGACGATGGCGCTGCGGCGCAGCCGGATCATTCCCAAGTTGTTCGTCGAGCGCTTCCTGCTGCAGATCAGCGAAGGCGCCGTCGATCGCCACGGCGCGTTGGAGTTGTGCGAAGAAAACTCAAGCATGGTGGCCGACGTCTTCGCCGCCGCGCTGCGTAAGTGGGGCAAGCCTGCCGTTGAAGTCGAGCAGGCGATCCTGGACGAGGGCGAGCGCGCCGCCAGTTCGATGCGCCGATACCTGCGCGCGATCAACGGCATCTCAACCGTCTGTCCGCTGTTCGGACTGCTGGGCACCGTGTGGGGAATGATTGAAGCATTCAACGAGATCGCCGGCAGTTCGGCCATGGGGCGACCTGAGCTCCTGGCCGGCGGCATCGGCACGGCGCTGATGTCAACCGCGGCGGGACTCTGCGTCGCGATTCCGGCGCTCATCTTGTACCTCTACTTCGTGGGTCGGGTCGATGCGTTGGTGATGGAGATCGATCGCCAGGGCCAAGACCTGGTTCATTTGATCTCCGCCGAAGGACTCGAAGATCGCCGCAATCGCCCGCCGCGCCCGGCGAAAGCGAAGAAGGCTGCGTAAGCATCGCCAGAAAATACTTTTCAACACAGAGATCACAGAGGACACAGAGAAAGTTCTTTAGCAAGAGTTGACCGAACTGTCTTTCACTGTGCTCTCTGTGTCCTCTGTGTTGAATGCATTCATGCCCCTCAAGACTCAACAAGACGAGCTGCCGGCGCTCAACCTGACGCCGATGATCGACGTCGTTTTCTTGTTGATCGTCTTCTTCATGTGCGCCTCGAAGTTCAGCGACGCCCAGCGCGACATCGACCTCCGACTGCCGGAAGTCGCCAAGGCCGACGTCGCTAGCGCCGCGCCGAAGTCGCGCAGCGTCGCCGTTTACGCCGGCGGGCGGATCGCGCTCGATCGCGAGGACGTGACGCTGGCGCAACTCACGACGAAGCTCGCCGCCGCCAAGGCCGAGCAGCCGGCCACCAGCGTCGTCATCCTCGGCGACGCCGGCTGCGAGTTCCAGCATGTGGCCGACGCCCTGGCCGCGTGCAAGGAAGCAGGGATCAATCAACTCTCGGTCAGCGTGCGAATCGCGCAAGGCGCGACCAACGGAAGGCGGTGAGCGATGCCCGCCGACCTCGCACCATGCCTGGCCTCGTTGCTGAACCTGCCGACCTTCTGGGTCGTCGTGTGGGTCGGTCTGCTGGCGGCGACGATCGCGATCGTCTGGCTGTTGCGGACGCGGCTTCGCGAAATCAAGTCGTGGCAGAAGTGCGCGATCCTTTCGCTGTGGGTTCATGTGCTGCTCGCTTGCCTGACGGCGGCGGTGCGCATCGTTACCGGGAGCGCCGACGGCGGGCCGGGATACGGGCCTCCCATTCAGGTGGCGCTGCTGCCAAGCGAACTGGAGGCGATCGCCACGTCGGACCAGACGGCGCCGACGCCCTTCGAGCAGGCGGCGCTCGATGCCGAAGCCTTCGAGGCTGAACCAGAGGGTGAGTCCGCGGCTGACGCGGCGAAAGCCAACAAAGAGGAGACGCCGGCCGAGCCGCTCGAAGCGCCGCCGCTTTTGGCGAAGACGGAGCCAACCCCCACGGAGAGTGAACCGGCCCAACCATCTCCACTTGGTGAAGGCGAGGATGACGTTGTCGTCGCGCCGACAGAGCCGGCCGACGAGCCGCCGCCGCCAAACACGACGCCAAACGCGACGCCAGCCGACGAAGTCGCGAAGCCTCTGATCGCCGCGACGCCAGCAGTGGCGGCCGCCGGCGAGACTGTCGTTGTTGACAGCGAAACCTCCGCGCCGAGTCTGGTTCGCGACGCGGGTTCGCCGGTGAGCTTGCCCGCCCGGCCGCAATTGCCGGCGCCGTACGCGGCGCGGTTCGCCGCCAATCGCGCGGAACTGGTCGCCGCGGGCGGCGGGAATACGCAAACGGAGGGGGCGGTCCGCGCCGCGCTCAACTGGCTCGCTGCCGCGCAGTCGAAAGACGGGCGCTGGGATGCGAAGCGGCACGGCGCCGGCCGCGAGTACTACGTGCTGGGGCAAGATCGCCAGGGCGCCGGCGCTCGGGCAGACACAGGCGTGAGCGGCTTGGCACTGCTCGCGTTCATCGGCGCGGGACATACGCATCGCGAAGGGCTCTATCAACCCAACGTCGGCAGCGGCATCGAGTTCCTGCGCCGTACGCAGCAAAGCGACGGCAACCTTGGCGGCGACGCGGGATTGTTCGCCCACATGTACTGTCATTCGATGGCCTCCTTTGCGGTGAGCGAGACAATGGCAATGACGGGCGACCAGCGGCTCGCGCCGCTGGTGCGCGGCGCGGCGCGCTACACGATCGCCGCCCAGCACCCGACCGACGGCGGCTGGCGCTACCGACCGGGCGACACCGGCGATACGAGCCAACTCGGCTGGCAGTTGATGGTCCTGCGCAGCGCCGAGCGCTGCGAGGTCGCCGTGCCGGCAGTGATCTGGACGCGGGTCGATCGGTTCTTGCGGCAGGTCGAGCGGGGCCAGTCGGGCGGCCTCGCGGTCTATCGCCCCGAAGAGGCGCGACCGACGCGAACCATGACGGCCGAGGCGCTCTACTGTCGGCAACTGGTGACTGGCCGCGCGGACGGCGAGCTTACGCCCGCCGCGTTGCGCGAAGCAATTGACTCGCTGCTGGCCGAGCCCCCGTCGACGGCGCAGGTGAACTTGTATTACTGGTACTATGCGACGCTCGCGCTCCACCGAGCTCAGCATGTCACCCCGGAAGCGGGCGACGCGTGGCGACGCTGGAACGATTCGCTGACGCGTACGCTGCTGGCCATGCAGAACAAGGATGGCTCGTGGCCGGAGACGTGCATCTGGTCGGGTTACGGGGGCCGCGTCTTCACGACGGCGCTCGGGGCGTTGTGTCTGGAGGTGTATTACCGCTACGTGCCGCCGGAGGAGCAGGCGAGTCCGACCGACGTGGCGACGCAACCCGACTGGCAGGCCATGCCGCCGCGCTGAGTAACCAATGACCAAGCCTCAATGACCAATGGATTCGTCTCCACGCCCTACTTGGTCATTGGGACTCGGTCATTGCGACTTCTCCACCAGTTACTTTTCCGCAACCCCGCGGCGGCAAGGTTGTTCAATTGTGCCGGTTTTCGGACTGGAATCGTCGGAAAGGCTGTCGGCGCAAGCGGTTTGGGCGGTTTGACTCGCCCCCCCTCCCCGTTAGAATTGAATCTAGTTGGCGGGCGTCTGCGGCCGTGTCGTCGCACGGATTCACGCGATTTTCTCACCGGCCCCGCTCGCCGCGACTGCCGAGGCTGCAATGTCTGACTCTTGTTTGTATCTGCTGGCGTGGGCTCCCGGTCCCTTCGAGATGGTCATCCTCGGGATGGTGGTCTTGTTGCTGTTCGGCACGCGCTTGCCCTCGGTGATGCGATCACTGGGTTTCGGCATCACTGAGTTCAAAAAGGGACTCAAGGGTGAAGGCCTGACTGAACCCGACGCGTCGATCGAGGACCAACGTCGCGCTGATGAACGGCGCGTTGACTAAGCGCGAAACTCGCCGAGTTGATCGCGTAGGTTTATCGCATCGTTTCGTTTCACAAAGAGCCGCACTCGCTGGTTCATCCTCCGCCTGCCGCGTATGCCTCTGCCGCTTGCATTTCTGAACTTCGGTATGGGCGAGATGCTCCTGCTCGCCATCGTCGCGCTGTTGCTGTATGGCAGCGACCTTCCCGAGGTGGCAAAGACCTGGGGCAAGGCGTACGCCGAGTTCCGCCGGAACCTCAACGGTTTTCGCAGCGAGTTGAACAACGTCATCTACTCCGAGCCGGAGAACGACGCGCCGCGCAAGCTGCAATATTATCCTGAGTTCCATCAGGATACGGTCACCGACGTGCCTGATGACGACGCCACTGCTCGCGAGGACGCCACGGACGACGGCAAGTCGACGGCGACTGACGCGGTGGTTTCTTCCGTGCCGATCGCCACCACGCCTGCCACCGGGACGGTGGCGGCGGGAACCGAGGATGGCGAGCGGAAGGACGCGCACGGGGCGGCGTAGCGCTGTGGGTTGATGAACCGGGTGCTAAGGGCGTTCATGCCGCGCGGCGGCGTTGGGCTTGGGCGCGCTTTCTGGCGGCTTTGGCCTTCTTTTCGGCGGCGTGTTCCATCAGCTCCAAGGGATCGGGCGACTGCTGGAGGGCGAGCCGCACTTCGTGATCGAAGTCTTGGTCGTAGCGGCGTTCGCGCTGGACGGTTCTTAAGGAGACGTCGAGCGACTCGGCCGCTTGTTCGACGCTGTAGCTTTCCTGATCGATCAGCTCGCAGAGGCGGGCCTTTTTCGCTTCGTCGAGCACGCGGCGGCGGCCGCGGATGTGGTTTTGTAGGATCAACTTTTTCCCCTTATGTTGGATAAGAGATCTCACGCCAAAGCGCGATTTGGCGGGGCGACTGGTCGCTGAAGCGGACCAATCCGGGGGGAGCGGAAGGGATCGGAGGCTCGATTTTGGTGGAGTTGTTGCTCCCGCCGTAACAATCGGCGCTGGGCTTCGCTTTCCGGCAGGTGACGCGGCGACGTCGTCGTCGTGAGGGCCCAGAAGATTTGGAAGCGAGATCAGAAATGTTCACTGCAATATTCTCGAAGCGAGCTCGATGCTTGGCGCTCGTGGCCGTGATGGCGACGGGGGCGGAGGCTCACGCCGGTCGGTTCAGCGACATGGTCGGCGGAGGGCTCAATGCTGCGCGCTCGGTGGGGGGCAGCGCGGCGAGCCGCGCATCGCAGGGTTTGGGGGCGGCGCGGAGCGTCGCGAGTCGGGGTGCGGGCGTCGCGCGGAGTGCGGCCACCCAAGGGGCGGCCGTGGCTCGGGGCGCGGCGACGCGCAGCGTGGGCGTGGCGCAGAATGTGGCCGGCCGCGGCGTCGGGGCGGCGCAAGTCGTTACCGCGCGCGGCGTCAACGCGGCGCAGAACGTCGCGAGCCGCGGCGCGGGGGTTGCTCAGAACGTGGCCAGCCGCGGGGTGGGCGTCGCACAGAACGTGGCGACGCGCGGCGTGAACGCGGCGGGGTCGGCCGTCAATCGTGCACGACTGGCGCAGGATGCCGTTCAGAATCGGATCGGCGCCGGGGGACTGTTGCCGAACGCCGCCGCCGGCAACGGCGCGGTGGCCCAGGGGGTCGCGCGATTCGCCGGGGCGACCCAGATCGCCGCGGGCGGGGCTCCAGGACTGCTGCCGAACAACGGGGTACGTCTGGAACATCTGAAGGCGGGCGTGGCGAATCGGACGCACGATGCGCTGAACGTCGTCGCCGCTATCCCGCCGAAGCTGGTCGACGGCGCGGGCCGCGTTGCGCAGGCGACGGGATTGCCGGCGCTGCCGCCGAATTTGAAGCAAGCAGTGAACGACGTCGCGGCATTGCCGCAAGTGGCGGTGAACATTCCGGTGGGCGCCGTCGTGAAGTCGAAGCTCCAGGGAGCCGTCGGCCAGGGGCAGTTGACTAACGGCGCGGCCGTGGCGGGCGGAGCGGCGCTGGCGGCGACGGGACTGGGCGAAAATGGTTTGGCGGCGAACGGACTGGCGGGGGACGCCCTCGACGTGGCGCAGCAGATTCAGCAAGCGGCCGCCGATCCAGCCAACGCGGTTGCGAACAATGGCGCCGCGATCGACGCGGCGCTCGCGGCGACCGATCTGGCGGCGGGGATTGTCGGAACGGTCGACGCGGCACAGCCGGACTTGTCAGCGGTGGCGGCGCTGCCGATTCCTGCCGGCGCCCGTTCGATTGTGGTCAATCGGCCGGTGAGCGGCGGCGCACTGCCGGCGCCGGCGATGGAGGTTGCGGACGAGGCCGTTCCGGCGGAATTTGCTCCAGCGGAACCCGCGGCTGCTGCCGCGACTGAAGCAAGTGCGGAGCCTGCCGCCCCGGCGCTGCTTTCCAATGCGGACCTGGTGCTCGAAGATTTGCAGCTCGCGGCGCAGGCCACGGCGATTGTCGGGCCGGCGTACCGGGTGCAGTTCCGCAATCAGGGTTCGACGGCGGCGACGGACTTCTACGTGGTGCTGCTGGCCGGGACGAGCGCAACGGCGACGGAAGATGCGCCGCGGGCGGTGTTGCACGTGGCGAGCGTCGCCCCGGGCGAAGCGGTCGAGGCGATCTTGCGGCTGCCCGCCGCGGCGCTGCAGATGACGGACGCCAGCGGCGCCCGGCGCGAGATGACGCATGTGTTCGTGTCGCTCGACTTCACCGATGCGATCGGGGAAATCGACGAGACGAACAACCTGGCGATCGTCGAAGCGGTGGCGCTGGCGACGGCGATGCGATAAGCGAGTAAAGTGCTTTGGGGGGTCGGGAGCCGTCCTCGCGGTTCCCGGCCCCCTGTTTTATTTTGGCGGAAGCGTGGCCCCTGGTTTGAGGACCGTTGCCGGGGCGCCCCCGGTTTGAAGAACCGGGGGCTAAAGGATCGACTGGGACGGGGGCGATGGCTCGCAGCGAAGACGGAAAACTGGAACGGGCGCCGATTACCGCGGCGGAGATGGAGCGGTTCCAGCGGAACGCGCCCGCGGCGCTCGCGCGGCGGGGGCCGGCGTTCGTCGGCGAGACGTTTGCCGAGGCGTTCGAAACGTTGCTGATCGGCGGGACGCCGATCGTTGGCATGCTCTGGTACGGGTGGTCGGCCGATCAGCTGTTGTTGTTCTTGCTCGTTGGCACATGGACGGCGATGTTGCTGGACTTTGTGAAGTATCTGGCGGCGGCGGGGGCCGTGGAAAGATTCGCGGCGGCGAAGTTCGACGACTGGCACGTGTGGGTGGTAGTCGGCGCGCTGCGGCGGGGCGAGAGCGAGGCGGCGGCCGAACATCTGCGCGTGCAGCATCAGCCTGCCCTGGGGATGCTCGTCGACCTCGCGTGCGGCGGCGTCGGCACGCTGTTTATTCTGCTGGCCGTGCACGCCGGGCCGGGACCTGGGCTGCGCGAGCTGCTCGCCGAGCGAAGCGTGCAGTGGAGCCTGGGGGGGCTCGTGGTCTATCAGTTGGCGCTCACCGCGTGGGAGATCGTGCGCTGCCGGCGCTGGCCGGAGACGTGCGTCGCAAAGGCGACGCTGGGGATCCGCGGGTTGGGGCTCTTCTTGTTGATGTTCCTGGTGGTGATGCTGCGCGAGCAAGCGGGGGAAACGGGCGAGATTTCGCGCGGCGTGATGCTGACGGTCAACGGGTTGATTGTGGCGCTGGCCGTTTTTAACGTCGTTGGGCTCATGTGGCTGCGCGGGGAGACGCGGTGGCTGCGGGAGTATCTGGAGGAGCGGCGGCGCGCAGCGAGGTGAGGGGCCCCAAGCGACCAGCGCTTCGCGCACTCCGCCGAGCCAGCGGCCTGCAAGTCGGCCCACCGCCGCGCTTTTGCTTACTTAACGGCGGAGGAAAGCAGCTCGGTCGTCGAACGAATGACGTCGTTCTCGAGCTTTAACTTCGGGTCGGCCAAGCCGGGCGTGACCGCAATGGTCGGTTGCGGGCAGGTCTTGTCGTGGACAAGGAGCTGCGATTTGCCGACGACGAAGGTGTGAAAGTCGTCGACGATGAGGTTGTAGCAATCGACTTCGTCAGTCGGCTCGACGGCGACGACGCTCAGTCCGCCGTTGAGGGCGTGGAGCGTGGCGGCGGCGGGCAGTTCCTTGGCCATGAGCCAGCCGGCGCCTTCGACCCAGAAGCGATGGCCGCGAGTGGCGACGAACTCCTCATGGGGTAGCTTGACGCGGACGACGGGAGCGGCGGCGCTGACGGTGGTTTCGAGGACGGGGCGATAGGCGAGTTCGCCGGTGGTCGGTTGCTGGGCGAGCACCAGGTCGCCGACGCGGACTCGCTCGATGGGGGTCGGGCCGGATTGCAGCCAGACGAGCGTGCCGGCGGCGAAGCACTCGTGCGTGCGGCGCGCGGCGGCGCGAGGTTCGCCCTGCGGGCGTTGGCCGCCGGCGCCTTCGCCGGCGCGGGCAGCCGCCATCCGCGGGGCTTGTTCGTAGGCGTAGACATAGGTGTCGTTGACGTTGCTCTCGTAATCGGTGACGGAGGCGTCGTACTGGAGTTCATTGTAATCTTTCCAGGCTTCCCACCAGGCGGTCACGTCGGCGGGGGTCGCCTCGGCGCCAAGCGTGATTTTCAATACGGCTTGAATCCGCTCGTTGCGTTCCTGGGCCGCGGCGTTGGCGACTTCGACGCGCGACTGCGTGACGTCGGCGCGCGACGAGGCGGTGGCGAGGTGCCGGTTGAGCACGGCGCCCATGTCGGTCTTGGCCTTGTTGCGGCCGAAGGCGCCGGCGACTTCGAAATTGGTGCTGCGCTTTTCGGCGATCTTGCGCAGCGGCTGCTGCTGGATGAGCGTCTCGACCATGCGGACCGTGCCGTCGGGGGCGGCGATCACGTCGACTTCAGCTTCGATCGGGGCCTGGAGGGCGGCCATCAGCAAGGGGACGTAATCGGTGGCGGGGCGAGGACGAAGGGCCTCGGCCGCCGCTTGGCGAACTTCGGGAAGAGTCGACGAAACGGCAAGTTCCAACAAATTGAGCGTGGCGACGTGTTGCGGCATGTTCGCCAGCGCTGCGGTCATCCCGAGGACGAGCTCGCTGCGACGGGCCTTGCCGGCGGAGGTCTCGAGGGTGCGGCGGACGGCCTCGCGCAAGCCCGGAATGGCGGCGGGATCGTCGGTGGCGCGGAGGTCGGCGAGCGCCCGCTCGCGGACGGACTTCAGATCGCTGGTCGCATCGCGGCAAAGCTCAAGAAACTTGGGCTTGAAGCGGGCGAGATCGCGTTCGGCCTGTTCGCGACGCGCTTTCTCGGCGGCGACCTGCTCGCGCGTGTAGAGCCCCCCTTGGAACTCGAGAAGTCCTAAGCGCTGCCGGGCCTGATCGTGATTGGGATCAGCGAGGATGACGTTGGCCCAGTGGTAACGCTCTTCCGCGGAGAGTTGGTTGCGCATGCACCAGCGGGCGAGTTGCTGATGATCGACGGGCGACTGGCCGGCGACGGCGCGGAGCGATTGGTAGTCTTGCCAACGCTCGTCGGCGTTGACGTGTTCGGCGACTTGCGCGGGGGTGCGCCACTGGCCGTCGAACTTGAGTTGACCTTGCTGCCAGCGGGCCGGAGAGTAGTCGGCGTCGGCCGCGGCGGCGCGCTTGAGCAGCGTCGCCCGCTCGTCGACGTTGCCGGCGAGGCTGGCGGCGAGGGCCTGCTCGACCAGGCGAGGGGCGTGCTTCGGATAGTCGGCGCTCGGGGTTGAGGACGGCTTGGCTTCGGCTGCCATGGCCGACGGCGGAGTCCCAGTGCTTAGCGCCATCGCCGTAGTTAGCGCAATCGACCGGGCGGGAGCGCTCAGCAAGAGCGCCACGATGTTCTTGGCCATGCCTCTTGACCTCGTAAAAGAAAAAACGAGTCGATGTTGTTCCGAGGGGTAGCTTAACAGCCGCGCCGGTCGCGGGACAAGTTGGTCGCAATTCCTCGGGGAATTCGGGGATTGGAGGGACGGTCGCGATCCCGGCCCGTTCACTCAGGCTTTGCCGTTTGGAGCGTGGCGGCCACGGCCAGCGTTTCGGCGACGGCGACCTGGCCCGGCGTTTTCGATGCGGTCGGCTGCGGACAGGAGTTGTCGTGGACCAGCACGCGGGCGTCGCCGACGAAGAACGTATGGAAGTCGTCGATCACGAGATTGTAGGCCTCGGTGGAGGCGGTCGTCGGAACGGATTCAAACCCGGCGACTCTGACCGTGCCGTCGAGTCCATTGACGCCGACGTTTTGCTCAAGCTGCTTCGCCATCACCCAGCCCTGGCCCTGCACCCAGAAGCGATGACCGAGCGTGGCGACGATCGTCTCGCCGCCGGCGTCGATGCTCACCATCTTCGCCGGTGGGCGAAGGGTTCGATCAAGGACGCTGCGGTAGGCGAGTTCGCCGGTCGAGGGATGCTGCGCGAGGACCATGTCGCCGACGACGACGTGTTCGATGGGGCGCGGGCCGGCCTGGGTCCAGACGATCGTTCCGGGCGCGAAACAGGACATGATCCGGCAATAGCTATTCTGCGAGCTGTCGGAAAGCTGGTAGACCGGATGCTCGGGCATGTAGAGCTCGTTGTAGGCGGTCCACGAATCCCAGTAGGCGCGAGGATCCTGGCCGAGATCGGCCTCGAAGACGTTCGACAGAACTTCGCGGATGCGCAAGTTGCGCTGGGCGATGTCGTCGTTGGCCTGGCGCACCTGTTGCCGTGCGGCGGCTGCGCGGAACGCGGCGTTCGACTCCACGCCGACCTTGGTGGCGCGCGTGCGCGGACCGTCAGACCCGTTTGGGCCGTAGATGCCGCCGATTTGGACGACCTGGGTGATATGCGTGCTGCTGGAGGTGACGTCGGCCAGCGGACCGGCTTGGTAGTAGTTCGCATCGAACATGACGGTGAAGTCGTCGCCGCGATGAACGAATGAGTTGATCCGAGCCTGGATCGGCGCCGTGAGAGCTCCCATTAGTTGCGGAACGAAATCGGTGAGGGGTCGGGACTTGAGCTCCTCGCCGGCGAGGGCCCGCAGATCGGGATGGAGGGCGAAGATGGCGTAGTCGAGCAGCCGCCGCGTGGTGAGGGGGTGATCGACGCGACCAAGCGCCTCGACGACGCAGGTGGAAAGAAGGAGCGCCGTTTCATCCGCAACGTCCTCGTTGACTTCGGCGACGGCCGATTCGAGCGCAGTCATTGCGCGGAGGTCGCTGACTTGGCGGAGTTCTTCAAGGGCCGGTTTGGCCTCGTCCGCCTGGCCGGCGGCGACGCGCCGGCAGAGGTCGAGGAACTTTGGGCGGAGTTCGTCGAACTTCTGCTGTGCGGCGGACATCTTCAGTTCATGCGCCGCGATCTGCTCGGGGGCGTAGAGGGCGCCGGCGTAAGGCTGGACGTGGAGCCGCTCGCGCCCCAAAGGGTGGGAGGGATTGGCGCTGAGCACGTTGACCCAGTGGAAGCGTTCCTGATACTCCAGGCCTTCGCGATAGCACCAGCGGGCGAGTTCTTCGTGGCTGACCGTCGTCGCATTGAACGGGGCGCGGCGGTGCAGGTATTCGACGTAGTTTTGATCCTTGGCGACTCGCGCGGCGACGGCTTCGGGGGTACGCCACTTGCGTTCGAACATCACTTCGCCGTGCTGCCAGCGGGCGGGGCCGTAGTCGGGGGCGAGCTTGAGCGCTTGCTCCAGCAGATCGTCGCGGCGCCGCTCGTCGCCCGACAGGCGGGCGGCAATCGCTTCGGAGGTGAGCCGCGCCGCTGCCAGCACCTCTGGCGAGAGGTACTTGTCCTTGGCGAGTTGGACCTCGTCCGGGGCGGCGGCGAGCGGTGGCGCGGGCTGCGGCTGAGGTTTGGCGCCGCTGCTCTGGCCGGCCAGGAGCAATGGCAGGATCGCCGCCAGCCAGCGGCTACCAGACAAGAACGACGCCTTCATGACAACCTCGCCCGCGGGGGAGTGAGACGATTGGTTTTAGCAACGCACCGACTGAAGCATAACGTCAGCGGAGCGAAAGACGGAACTTGAATCCGTGACGTCAGTTGCCGGGCGCGCGCCGACGACAACCACATTGGCTAGCGATCTCGCCGCGACTGGGAGCCGCGCCAAGCACCCAGAACCGGATGCAAGACGCGTGCCGACTAAGCCGGCGCGCTGGCGGCAGTTGCGGCAACGTTTTATGCGGCAAGCGGTTCGGCGCTGGCGGCGGGCTGCGGCAAAGGCGCTAAAGAAGACGACGTGCTCTGGGCGTGTCGTCAATTGGCCGTCAGTCGTTGTCAGTTTGTGTGGCGGCGGACAACGTGCCTAGGTAGCGGTCCTCAGCGGTTTTGCTTGACCGGTAGCAGTCGAAGATGGCAACGATTCCGGAAGATCTGCCGCCGGCGCAATGGTCTGTTGCTGGACAACTGGCGTGGCAGCCTGCGGCGGGGCCGACTCAGTGCAGACACGGTGGACGAAGCGGAGCTTTTCGACCGCTGGCTGAGCGAGGACGAAGGGATACATGTCCTTGAGGCCCAGGCCGCGGTTGAGGCTGTTGAGGACGTAGGTCATGGCAAACCAGTCGTCCATCATGTCGTCAAACGAGGCGTGCTCGGCCTTTTCGAGAGAGAAGCGCGGTTTGACGCGGCGAGCGTTGGGGGCTTGGGGGCGTAGCGCTAAGCCGCAAGCCGTGGCGGTCTCGAGCGTGTCGGTGATGTGGAGATAGTGGGCCCAGGTTTCGGCCCAGTCTTCCCAGGCGTGGACGCTGGCGTAGGCCGAGACGAACTGCGACTGCCAGTCGGGACGCGGACCATTCTGATAATGCCGGTTGAGGGCCTCGGCGTAATCTTCTTGATCGTCGCCGAAGAGAGCGCGGCACTCGTCGAGCCAGCCGCTGTCGCGGATGAGGCGATCCCAATAATAGTGGCCGACCTCGTGGCGGAAGTGTCCCAGCAGGGTCCGGTAGGGCTCGCGCATGGCGACGCGGCGTTTCTCGCGCTCGGCGTCGTCGGCCTCCGCTAGATTGACGGTGATGACGCCGTTGGCATGACCAGTGAGAACCGCGGGATGGTCTTCGTCGATCACCGGCGGGTCGGCGAGAAAGTGAAACTCGAGTCCCTGCTCAGGATCGACCGACTTGGGAACGACCGGCAGTCCCAGGGCCAGCAGACTGTAAACGAGGCGACGCTTGGCGACTTCGAGCGCGTACCATGCTTCGTGGTGTCCGGGCTGGGCGAGGTCGGGGATCGTTTCGGTCAGGAGGCACGACTCGCAGAGAGGCTCCTCCTGATCGGCGGGGACGGCCCAGTTGCAAACGTTCTTCTCGGCGTAGTTCTCGCAGAGGCGATAGCAGCGACCGCCGGCTTCGGGGGCTTCGGGGGTCCAGCGGTCGTCGCCAGCCGGTTTGAGCGAAACGATTTCGCTCAACTCTGGCAGGTAAGCGAGCGTGCGGTCGCATTTCACGCAGCGAAAGTTTTCGAAGAAGACGGTACGCCGGCAGTTATCGCAGTAAAAGAGTCTCATGCGGGCATGCTAGGCTAATGTCGTGCCGAGGGGGAGTGAGGAGGGGTCGGGGTTTGGAGTTCGGTCTTCGGGTGGCGGATGGCGCCGAGAGCCGCTGCCCGCTGGCTCCTGGCTCCTGGCTGCCGGGGGCGGGACGCCCAGGCTCGCTGGAGGACGTCAGCATTTTTCGCCAAATCTCCAATTGCACGCCTTGTCCAAAGTCGATAATCTGCAAACCATTGAGCTGGTCATCACGTATAGCTAGCTCAAGCGCCCCCTCAAGAAGGTGGTTTCCTATCGCGGTCGAACGACCAAACCTCGCACCCAAAAGGCCTCTCCTGAGTTGACAGCGACCTCCCAGGAATATTTCGTCGCCGTCTCTTGCCGTTTGGCCAAGCTGTCGAGCTTGGTGCGCTGTTGGATCGACCGTTCCGCCCTCCGCATCCGCGTCGCCCTCTGCTCTCGCTGGAGGGGTCGCCTCAGACGTTGAGTCGTCTGAACCAGCCCTTGTGTTGTCGGCCTGAGAGTGGATTACTCTGCAGCCGCCAGTCTCCGCTCTAGTCCCCGCCTTGGGACTAGCCGTTTCGCAGCACCTTCTGGCCGAGCCGGAAGCCGAACAACGGGCCCGACGTCATCGGGCGTAACAACGCGTAAGTCACCACGCCGCCGTGGGCCGCGTACCAGGTCGCCTTGCAAGCGACCCCTCGGGCAAGGTTGTCTGGCTGCACCACTTTACACTGCTCTGTGGTTGCCCCTGGTCGCGCCCTCCGTTGGCCGGCTATGCCCCAGGAAGGAGGCCTCTGCTATGAAGGTATTCGAACAAGAAGTGATCGTCCCCGGCTGGCTGAAGAGCGGCTCGCCGATTGCCAGCTTGCAGAAAGCCGTCGCTGAAGCGTGCGGCAAGAAGGCGGCTCCGATCCGCGTGGCGATGGTGGGCAAGAACCGCCTGGGCCATGTCTGCGAGTTGGAAGCGCTGGGGGACCTGACGAGCCCGAAGTCGATGCTGCCGTCGTCGGTCTTCGACTATCGCCAACGCAAGGGCGAGCGGACCGACAAGTTCAACGCGGTGATGTTGATCCCGACCGGCGTCGACTGCGCCATCGGCGGCCACGCCGGCGACGCGACCCCGGCGGCCCGGCTGATCGCCTCGCAGTGCGACAACCTGGTGATCCACCCGAACGTGGTGAACGCGTCGGACATCAACGAGCAGGCCGAGAACAGCCTCTACGCGGAAGGCTCGCTGATCTGCCGTTTGATGATGGGCACGATCGGGCTGCAGAAGGTTCGTCAGAACCGCGTGCTGTTGGTGACTGAGGAGCGTCCCGACGCTCCGCACGTCGTCGACAACACGATCAACTGCGCCGAAGGCGCCCGGGCGACGCTCGGCATGGACATCGACGAAGTGGTCGTCCTCGAGGAAGGCCTCGAGATGCGGACCGGCGTCGCCGATTCGGGTCGCGTCACCGGAGCCATCAACGGCCTCCAGGCGCTGCTCGACATGCTGCAGTCGAAGCGCGGCAGCTACGACGCGGTGGCCCTGGCGACCCGCATCACGCCGCACATCGACACGGTCGAGTTGCACCGCGCCTACTTTGGCGAGGGCGGCCCGAACCCGTGGGGCGGCGTCGAAGCGGTACTGACCCACACCACCAGCACGGTGCTCGACGTGCCGACGGCTCACGCGCCGACGATGTCGAGCGAGGCGATCCGCACCGAGCGCTGGGGCGTCGTCGACCCGCGCAAGGCGGCCGAGGTGATCAGCAGCACCTATCTGTTCTGCGTCCTGAAGGGGCTGAACCGGGCTCCGCGCGTCATCACCAACGTGACCGGCGCTTACGACCCGTCGACCCTGACGGCCGAAGACGTCTCGTGCCTGGTGATTCCGGACGGCTGCGTCGGTCTGCCGACGCTGGCGGCCATCGAGCAAGGGATTCCCGTCATCGCGGTTCGCAACAACACGAACCTAATGCGGAACGACCTGAGCGAACTGCCGTTCCGCAAGGGCCAGTTGAAGTACGCCGAGAACTACTACGAAGCGGCCGGCATCATGGCGGCCATGCGTAGCGGCGTCTCGACCTCGACGCTGGTGCGTCCGATGCAGCCGATGCGGATCGAGCGATTCTCGACGGTTGCCAAGGCGACCAAGGTCACCAAGGCAGCGGCGAGCAATGGCTCGGCCAATGGCAACGGCTCGGCCAATGGCAACGGCAAGTCGACCCTCGCCGGTCCGAAGGCGAAGTCGAACGGCCATGCCAATGGTCACGTGGTGAACGGCTCGAAGGCGTAATTGCCTGCCGTTGTCGACGGACCGAAGTGAAACGACTCAATGGCTGGGGATGGCCGACTCGCCGCCCCAGCCATTGTTTTTTTACTAGCCACCCGGTTATTCGAAGCTTATTCAACTGCCATCATTCTCGAAATACTTCACGGTTAACGCCTTAACCACAGAGCAGACAGAGAGCACAGAGGAAGATTTAGGGCATATGCTCTTACTCGTCTTCTCTGTGGCCTCTGTGTGCTCTGTGGTAAATGCGATGGATGATGGCAATTGAATAAGCTTCATTCAAACCCGGGGGTGGCGCTGGCATTCGTTACGGCATGGATGGCCGTTCGGCCCCCGGTTTGAAGAACCGGGGGCTCATTGGCTTTTTCTGGGGGGAGTGTGAAAAGACGTTGAATCATTCGACTCGTCAGAACGTTGCTTTGGATCAATCGCGAGCTCCAATATTGGAGACGCTGCGCTCGTATATTGCCGGCGGGACCTACCCGTTCCACACGCCGGGGCATAAGGGGGGACGCTTTGCGCCGCCGGAGCTGGTCGATCTGTGGGGCCAGGGGGTGTTCGACTACGACCTGCCGGCGATGACGGCGACCGACAATCTGCTCCATCCGACGCACTGCGTGCAGGAAGCGCAAGAGCTCGCGGCGGAGCTGTTCGGCGCGGCGGCGACGTTCTACACCGGCGGCGGGGCGACCACCGTGATCGCGGCGATGATCCTCGCGGCCGTGCCGCCCGGCGGCACGATTCTGTTGCCGCGCAATGTGCATCGCTCCGTGGCGTCGGCGCTGGTCCTCTCCGGCGCGCGGCCGAAGTTTTTGCGTCATGACGTCTTGCCGCAGTCGGGAGCGCTGAGCGTCACCGGCGAGACAGTCGCCGCCGCGCTGGCGGAAGGGCCGGTCTCGGCGGTGCTGCTGACGCGGCCGAGCTACTACGGTTTGGCGCGCGAGCTCGACGACGTCGTCGCCGTGTGCCGCCAATACAATGTGCCGCTGCTGATCGACGAAGCCCACGGGCCGCACCTTAACTTCCTGCCGGCGGGGAGCGCACCGACTTCGGCGATGCGGAGCGGGGCGAGCCTGGCGGCGCAGAGTTGCCACAAGACGCTCGGCTCGCTCGTGGGGACGGCGCAGTTGCACGTCGGGCACGATTCGCCAGTGAGCGCGGAGCAGGTGCGTGATGCGTTCAATCTGCTGCAGACGACGAGTCCCAACTACCTGCAACTCGTGTCGATGGACGTCACGCGCCGGTTCATGGCGCAAGCAGGCGCCGCGCTCTTTGCCCAGGCGGTGGCCGACGCTGAGCAGCTCGCCGCGGAGATCAACGCCTTGCCCGGACTGCGCGTGCTCGATCCTGCCGACGATCCGCGGCTAGCCGGCCATCGGCGCGATCCGTTGCGGCTGGCAGTCAACGTCGCCGGCGCTGGGTGGACGGGGTATGACGCGGAGCTATTGCTGCGACAAGAGTATCAGATCGAGGATGAATTGTCGGACTGGTACAACATCGTGCTCGTGTTGGGTCCGAGCGACGACGTCGCGGCGAAGGAGCGGTTGCTGGCGGGGTTGCGCGAGGTGAGCGCGAAGCCGCGAGCGGCTCAGGCTTCGGCGATTGCGGAGGCGACGCACCTGTTACAACCTGCCGTGCCGCCGCTGGCGATGACGCCGCGCGAGGCGGCGCTCGGACCGAAGCTGGCCGTGCCGCTCGCCGAGTCGATCGGCCGCGTTTGCGCGGAGAGCATCATGTTTTATCCGCCGGGGATTCCGCTCTTGATGCCGGGTGAAGAAGTGACGGCGGAGATCGTTGCGGTTTGCCGCTCTCTGCTCGCAGGCGGGGCGCATTGCTATGCCTCAGATCCGACCTTAGCGACAATCCGGGTGCGTCGCCCGTGACTGGTGATCGGTGAAGCATGAGCGGGAAAAGCAGATGCCGATGCGACGTCGACGCGTGCTCGTCCACGGGGTTTTTGACCCGTTCAGCAGTCACCGAGCGCCGGTCACCCTTGCTCATGGAGAATTCCATCCATGCCGCCGACCGCCGCTCCAGCGGCCTGTCGCCGCTCGGCGTGCCAGCGGCCCTGTGCGAACCCGCACAGGGGGGGCCGGCGGACAATCAGATTGACCGCCCCTCGGCCCGAGTCTAAAGTACGATCAGGAACATTAGGCCGTGATCTGGTTCGGCCAGTCGCCCCGCGCTTCAATAGCTCGCATCGCTGGGCGATGAGTTTGCGCTCGATCTGCTGCTCGCCCGAGCCGTCGGCGCCGTGATAATTCGGGCCCGAGTTGTTGCATCGCCAGCGGTCGAAGCGGCCGCAAGCTAATCCTGGCCCGTCGCCCAGCGCATCGTTTGATTGTCACCGAGAGTCCAACCGCACCCGGCGATCGCCGGAGGAGAATTGAAATGGGTCGCTTGCCGCTCGTGAGTCGTTTGCTGAAGTCTGGCGCCGTCATGTCATTGAGCCTGACGGCATGCCTGCTCGCCACGCAATGCGCCACTGCGGTGCAGGTTGATTTTCAACTCCAGGGATCGAATTCGCTCTTGGCGGCGCCTTTTCTCAACGCGGTCGGCGCTCCGATGTTGGCGCAGGATCCCGGCAACACGAGTTTGACCACAACCTATAGCGGCACGATCACGGTCGACGTCGACAATCTGACCAGCCCGACCTCGATTAAGTTTATCTCGGCCACCGCAGCGGCGGCGAATAGCGGCAGCTGGCTGCCCGATCTGGACGGGGGCTCGGCAGGCGATCCGGATATTCAAGGCGACGCCACGCCGGGCTTGGCGGCGCCCGCCAATTACGGGTTCTTCATCGATTTGGGAGGTCCTAGCGTCGCCGTGCTTTACAGCGCCGTGCGGGACGTGGTCCTGTCGCTCAATTCCGACCCGATTCCCGTCTCGGCGGGCCAGTTCTCGGGGCTTGGCGTGGGCATCACAGTCCCCCAAGGGAGTTACTACGGGAACTTGAGTTCAGGCGCCTTCGGCGATGACGCTAGCGTACAAGATCTCACGGATGAGACGGGCTCCAATTCCGCCAGCGCGACAGCCAGCTACTCGGTGGCGGGCAATGTGGCGACGCTGTCGTTGCCGCTGCAGTTTATCTTGAGCGAAGGCGCGAATCCGGAAGTCGAGTTCTCCGGCACGTTCGTTGCCACGTATTCGCTGGTACAATCGGTGGCCGGCGACTTCAACAACGACGGCAAGGTCGATGGCGCCGACTTCTTGGTCTGGCAGCGCGGCGGTTCGCCCAATCCGCTGAGCCCGGGCGACCTCGCCACTTGGCAAGGGGCGTATGGCGGACCGGCGATCGGGGCGGTGCCGGAACCGGCGACTGCTTTGTTGATGACGTCGGCAGTGATCGGCGCCATGCTGGGAGTTCGCCGCGGGCGTCGCGCACAGACGCTGTAGCGGCGGGAAAATGACTCGCTGCGGCGCTCATTGCCGTGGACGCGGATCGACTTGCGCCGAATGACGGGGCGCTATCGCTGCAGAGCGGTGACGGCCTGTTTAGAATCAAGCGCAGTGATCTCGCCGCCGGAGGCGAGACGCCCCGACTCGCTGTAGGTTGTCGCGATGACGTGTTTGAGCTTTGGGCGCCGCTGCGCTTGTTTCGTCTGGTCGCTGGCACTGGCGGTTTTGCTGGTTGGCGGCCTGGGCGCCCGGCGGGCGGATGCGCTGGATGCGCTGTGGGACTTCGACGGCGACCTGACGGCGACGCTCGGCTCGGCGACGATGAGCTATCGCGGCGACATGGGAACCGCGAACGTCGACTTCTTTGCGTCGGAGCACGACCTGGGATTGCCGATGCCGTTCGGCGATCGTTCGGGGGTGATGCGGTTCCAGCCGACGACGCCGACGCAGGGGCTGGAGATCAATCTCAACAACGGCGGCGCCACCGTGAGCAATTACACGATGGTGTGGGACTTGTTCCGCCCTGGACCGAGTTGGAATAGCTGGCAGTCGCTCTATCAGACCGACGTCACCAACGCGAGCGACGGCGAGTTCTTCATCAATCCGAACGATGGAATCGGCATCTCGGGGGCGTACCACGGAACCGTCTCAAACGGGCGCGGCAACATTCAGTGGAATCGTCTCGCGGTGACGCGCGCGGCTGACGGGACGATGAAGAAGTACATCGACGGCAACCTCGTCGGCACGCAAACGGCGGCCGGCGCGCGGTGGGACATAACCGGCGGCAAGTTCGACATCCTGGCGGATGAGGACGGCGAAACGTCGCTCGGCTTCTTGAGCAGTTTTCGCTTCGTCGACAGCGTGCTGAGCGACGGCGCGATTGCCAATCTCGGCGCCGTCCACGCAGGCGGAGCGACGACGCCGGGCAAGCAAATCGCGACGCCCCCTGCCCCGCTGACGCCGGGGGCGTTCACCGTCGCCTTTGTCGGCGACACGCAGAATTACAGTTCGGACTATCCGGCGATCTTCAACCAGGTGACGCAGTGGCTGGTCGACAACAAGGCGGCCCGCAATATTCAGTTCGTCGTGCAAGACGGCGACATCGTCAACGGCGATGCGACCAACCAGTGGAATAATGCGCGGGCGGCGCTGTCGAAGCTCGACGGCGTCATTCCCTACGCGACGGTGCGCGGCAACCACGACATCGGCTCGCAGTTCGACTTCGTCAGCCGTTTCGGGCCCGGTTCGCCGTACAGCCAACAGCCGACGCTGGTCGACCATTTCGAAGTGCCCGGGCAGCCGACGTGGGACATGCGGAACACGGCTCACAAGTTCGAAGCGAACGGGCAGAAGTTTTTGATCGTGACGATCGACATCTCCGCAGGGAACAACGTCGTGGCGTGGGCCAACGACGTCATCGCCGCGAATCCCGACCGGCGAGTGATTCTCGACACCCACGCCTACATGTACGACGGCGGCGAGCGATTCAACAACGCCGCCGATCCGGAGAACCCGGGGCACACGCACGATCAGTCGCGCGACGAGTTGCTGCGCACGGGCACGCAAATTGATAGCATTTACAACGGCGCCGCGTACGGCGGACAAGATGCGGAGACGTTGTGGAACGCGCTGGTAAAGAATCACGCGAACGTCTCGCTGTTTCTTTCGGGGCATCAGTTCGAGGATTTCGATCAGTTCAAGTATCACCTCGATACGGGAGTGAACGGCAATCGCGTCCATGAGTTGCTGGTCGATCCGCAGAACATGGCCAACGGCGGCAACGGCTGGATTCGGCTCTTGGAGTTCGATCCCGACGGGATGACGGTGCACGTCAAAACGTACTCGCCGTTTCTGAATCAGTGGGATACGTCGCCTGATAACTTCTACGACATTCGGCTGTCGCCGATCGTGCCGGGGGATTTTGATTACGACGGCGTCGTCGACGGCGATGACTTCCTGGTCTGGCAGCGTCAACTCGGATCGACGACCGACCTGGCTGCGGACGGAAACGACGACGGCGTCGTGGAGCAGGCGGACCTGGCGATTTGGAAGTCGCACTATGGCGCCGGGGGAATCGCGGCAACGGCCGTGAACGCCTTGACGCCGGAGCCGGGGACGCTGCTGGCCTCGGTTCAGGGACTGCTGGTGCTCGCGGGACTGGCGCATCGACTGGGGTCGCGGCCAACGGGGTGAGCTGACGATCGCGCCTGCGGGGAAGCAGCGACCGACGCCGGGCCAGCGTTCTGATTCGCGCTGATACCTCCCGGTCTGGACGGTATTCTGTCGTATGAGCATCGCCGAAACGCGGGGCGAAACTTTGCGCCGCGCGTGGGGTTCATTGGGCGCACGGATGGCGACTGAGCCATCATTCGCATTGCTAACTCTGAGGGCCGTTTCATGCCTAATTCAGCTGGCCAATGGCGTCGTCTTGATGGATTGATGGCGGTCGCGGTCGGTGGACTCGCGCTGCTGGCCGCCATGGAGCCGGCGTGGGGGGCTGATTGGCCCCGCTTCCGAGGCGCGAACGGCTCGGGCGTCAGCCGAGACTCAGGGATGATTCCGACCGAGTGGAGCGAAACGGAGAACCTCAAATGGAGCGCCGAGTTGCCGGGACCAGGCAAGTCGTCGCCGATCGTCGTGGGAGATCGAGTGATCGTCACAGCGTGGAGTGGCGAGAATCCGCCGGACGATTTGCGACGACACCTGCTCTGCTTCGACCGGAAGACGGGAAAGGAATTGTGGCACAATACGATCGAACCCCTGACGCCCGATGAGCCATTCCGCGGGATGTTCACCGAGAACGGTTATGCGTCGCACACGCCGGTCAGCGACGGCGAGCGAATCTACGCGTTCTTCGGGCTCGACGGCGTGCGGGCTTACGACATGGAGGGCAACGAGCTCTGGCGAACTACTGTGGGCGCAGGAACCGACCCGAGCGGCTGGGGGACGGCGTCAAGTCCGATTCTGACGGACAAGTTGGTGATCGTACCGGCTACGTCGGAAGACGCGTCGCTGGTGGCGCTCGACAAGAAGACCGGGAGAGAAGTTTGGCGGCGCGAGGCGGCGCTCTTAGAAGGGGTGTGGGGAACGCCATTGATGGTTGAGGGCGCCGACGGAGCCGAGGAATTGGTGATTGCGACGCCGGCCGAGATCTGGGGGTTGGCGCCCGACACCGGCAAGATACGGTGGTACGCGGTCGGGCCGGAATCGAGATCGATGAGTTCCAGCGCCGTGGCCGACAAGGGAGTCGTCTACATGGTCGGGGGTCGCGACAGCGGCACGATGGCTGTTCGCTCCGGCGGCCAGGGAGACGTCACCGAAAGCCACGTCGCGTGGAACAACAATTACCGTGGCGGGATTGGGACGCCGATCTGCTTCGACGGACTCCTCTACAGCATCAACAACGGCGTGGCGACCTGTTTCGATGCGGGTACCGGCGAGCGCATCTACCAAGAGCGATTGAAGCCGCCGGCGGAGCAAGCAGCGACGCCGCAAACGACGGAAACGCCAGCAGCAGAGGCCGCGACTGGCCAAGTGGCAGCAGAGCAGAGTCGGGCAACGGTAGCCGCCCCCGGAGAGGCGCCGGCCGCGAAACCGGCGTTCGAGGGTTTTGGCCGGCCCGGCGATTTTGCCGACCCGCGTGAGTTCGGCGGGTTTGGCGGCGGCTTCGGCGGCGGCGGCTTCGGCGGGGGCGGCCGCGGCGGGATGCGGCAGCAGGATTACTCGTCGCCGATCGCGGCGGATAGCAAGATTTTCTTTGTCCGCCGCGGCGGCGAAACCTATGTGCTGGCTCCGGGACGCGAGTTCAAGCAACTCGCGGTGAACAAGTTCGCCAGCGACGACGGCGACTTCAGCGCGACGCCGGCAGCGAGCGACGGGGAGTTGTTCATTCGCTCGAGCAAGAAGCTTTATTGCGTGGGGAAGTAAGCTTGACAAAAAAGCACGCTGGCCGCGAGAGCCCGGCCAGCGTGGTATGTCTCCGATCACGTCGGTTATCACTTCAGCCCCCGGCTACGCCGGGGGGGTCGGTTGCCATTCCGGAAAGCGTCGTCCAACGTTGCGCCACCCCCGGGCGATGCCCGGGGCTACAGGCCGCCAAGGATCTTCTTCACGCGTTCCCAACCCTCGGCGAAGGCTTTCTTGTCGTCGTCGCTCGCGGTCGGTTGTTCGCCGGCGCGGAGGAAGCCGTGGCCGGCGCCTTCGTAGACGACTGGTTCGTACGTCTTGCCGAGCTTCTTCATCGCTTCGGTCACGCGCGGCACCTGCGACGTGATGCGGGCGTCGTTGCCGCCGTAGAAGCCGTAGACGGGGGCCTTGATCGACTTGAGCGCGGCTTCGTCTTCGGGCGCCGTGCCGTAGCAGACCATCGCGGCGGCGACGTCGGGGTTGTGTCCGGCGTAAGCGAACGACTTGCCGCCCCCCCAGCAGAAGCCGATGACGGCGATCTTGCCGTCGGCGGCTTCGATCTTCTTGGCGTAGGCGGCGACGGCGTCGAGATCGGCGGTCACCTGGTCGGGCTTGAGGGCGTAGATCCCTTGCGTGGCCGCGTCGCGTGAGGCAAACGCGGCGGTGCCGCCGCCGTCGGGGCCCGTGCCGCTAAGCAGATCAGGAGCGAGGGCGACGTAGCCCGCCTCGGCAAGGCGGTCGGTGACAATCCGCTCCCAATCGGTAAGCCCCTTGTTCTCGTGGATGATGATGACGGCGGCGGCCTTGTCCTTCACCTCGGGGAAAACGACGAAGGTCTTTACCTTGCGGCCGGCAGGGGTTTCGATTTCGACCCACTCGTGATGGCGGGGGGTGTTGTTGAGCCGCTCTTGAACGGGGTCGGTTGCCTGGGCGCGCGCTAAGCCGCCAGCGGCGGCGGCGAGCGACAAGGCGATGGCGACATGGAGCGCGAAACGGTGAAACGAACGCATGATGTGTGCCTCCCGAGTGGTTCAATGAGTCTCGGCGCAGGGCCGAGCGCGATACGGCGTCCGCTCAGTAGTGTACCGCGGCGAGAAGCTGGAGAGAATCTAGCGATGGCGCCGGCGCGCCAAGCCGCAAGCGGCGGCGGCGAGGAGGGCGAGGGTCGCCGCGGCAGGTTCGGGGACGGCGGCGACCGCGGCCGCAGCGGGGGCGCCGAAGTTCTGGCCGAAGCTACGTTGCCAGACCAGCAGATCGGCGGCGTCGACCTTGCCGTTGCCGTTGCCGTCGGCCTCGGCCTTCGTCGTTGAACCGAAGTCGGCTTTCCAGACGGCGAGGTCCGCGCCATCGACCTTGCCGTCGAAGTTGTAGTCGCCGTTAGGGAGATTGAGAGGCAGAATCGTATTGAAGGTGACCAAGTTCGCCTTCGTAATGTTGCCGCCGGAAAAGTTGCGTACGGGCAATGTGTCGAATGGACTCCCGGCGTTCACTCGCGGCAGCGCCGCGATGGCGTCGGCGACCGTCATGCCGTTGCCGACGACGCGACCGAACACCGTAAAGCCGCCATTCTGCGAATCGAGGTTGCCCGAGTTATCGGCGAGGTTGAAGAACCACTGGTTCGTCGCGCTGTTGATGGTCGTCGGCGTGGGCTGCTGTCCGGCCGGGGGACCAATCTTGGCGAACGCAATGGTTCCGCGCAGGTTCGAGATGCCCGGCTCATTGAGGACGGGAGGGTCTTGGGGAACGCTCAGCGGGCTGGTGGCGCCGGTGGGAAACGTGAATCCGCCGCCCTGCACGATGAACCCGGGAACGCTGCGGTGGATGAACGTGTCGACCCAGTCGCCGCCGGTGGCGTAGTTCAGGAAGTTTGCCGTCGAGAGGGGCGTCGCCGTGTTGTAGAGACGAACGTCGATGTTACCGAGCACCGAGTTGAAGCGCACGACGGTCGCGTCGCCTCGGGACGTCGCGAGCAGCGCTAGGGCGACGACGACGCACGTCTGCAGCGAGCGTCGAAAGGATGATTTGAACGACATCAGAGGTGCCTGCTCAACGGGCTGCATCGCGACGACGTCGCAATCACGCAGAAAACCTTTGCGATTGCGGCGGCGAACTTCTGTTCCGGAAAAAGAAAAAGGGCCCGCGGGGCCGTTCATTTAGGGTAGTCGCGGCCTGCGGGGCTGTCCACGAACTGGGCTCGGGGCGTGGCGAGGGGCTGCGCATCTGTTAAAATCCTCACGCCGCTGGCGGCGTGGACACTTTTCGAATGGGGAATGGCGAATGGGGAATGGGGAATAGACGCGGCCGACCCCCGAGGGTAGGTCTTCCCCCATTCAGCATTCGCGCTTGATCAGCTCCGCTCCGGCCGGCCATTGAGCGGCGGCGCCACGGTCGGCCCGCAGCTACCTATTCATTTACGCAAACATTCACTTACTCACTCACCTTACTCATCAATCGCCATGGCTGCATTTCCTGAAATCGGCAAGATTCCGTACGAAGGTCCGCAGAGCAAGAACCCGCTCGCGTTTCGGCATTACAACGCCGACGAGAAGGTCGAAGGCAAAACGATGCGCGACCATCTGCGGTTCAGCGTCGTTTACTGGCACACCTTCCGCGGCACCGGCTCCGATCCCTTCGGCCCCGGCACCGCGGTGCGCCCGTGGGAGAGCGGCAGCGACACGGTGGAGAACGCGCAGAACCGGGCCCGCGTGGCGTTTGAGTTCATCGAGAAGCTCGGCGCGCCGTTTTACGCGTTCCACGATCGCGACGTGGCGCCCGAGGGGAAGACGCTTGCCGAGAGCCACAAGAATCTCGACGCGATCGTAAAAGTCTTCAAGGAAGAGCAGCAACGGACCGGGATTAAACTGCTGTGGGGCACGGCGAACCTCTTCAGCAATCCGCGGTTCATGCATGGCGCCGCCACGAGCCCGAACGCCGAGGTCTTCGCCTACGCCGCCGGACAGGTGAAGAAGGCGCTCGAAGTGACGCACGAGCTCGGCGGCGTCGGCTACACCTTCTGGGGCGGCCGCGAAGGGTACCAGTGCATCTGGAACACCGACATGAAGCGGGAACTCGATCACCTGGCGAAGTTCCTGCATATGGCGGTCGATTACGCGAAGCAAATCGGCTTCAAAGGTCAGTTCTACATTGAGCCGAAGCCGAAGGAACCGACCAAGCACCAGTACGACAGCGACGCGGCGGCCTGCCTCAACTTCCTTCGCGAGTATGGCTTGAAAGATCATCTCAAGCTGAACCTCGAGACCAACCACGCGACGCTTGCCGGCCACACGATGCAGCATGAGCTGCAAGTCGCCGGGGCAGCCGGGGCGCTCGGTTCGATCGACGCCAACACGGGCGACATGCTGCTCGGCTGGGACACCGACCAGTTCCCGACCGACATCTACCTCACGACGCAGTGCATGTACGAAGTGCTGAAATACGGCGGCTTCACCACCGGCGGCGTCAACTTCGACGCGAAGGTGCGGCGCGAAAGCTTCGAGCCGATCGACCTGTTCTACGCCCACATCGGCGGGATGGATGCCTTCGCCCAGGGGCTGAAGATCGCCGCGGCGATGCGGGCTGACGGCAAGCTGGCGGGGATCGTCAAGGAGCGCTACGCGAGTTGGGACAGCGGCCTGGGGGCGGAGATCGAGGGTGGCAAGCACTCACTGGCATCGCTGGAGAAGTTGATGCTGGAGAAAGGCGAAGCCGCCTCGAACCGCAGCGGGCGGCAGGAGATGATTGAGAATCTGATCAATACGTATCTGTAGCCGGCGGCCGCCAGTTTACGAATGGCTGGAGCGGAATGCGAATCGGGAATGGGTAATGGGGTGCGTTCCGATGGAACAGTTTGCTCGCGATTCCTCCCGATTCCGTATTCAGCACTCAGCATTCCCCATTTTTTCTACGTCCGCTCCGGCGGCTCGGTGAGCCGTGGCTACGGAAAACTGGGCTGGTTAGTGGTACCTGGATGCTGGATATTGTGCGGCGCCACTTTTCCCGTATCTAGCATCCAGCAACTAGCATCTCCCCGGTGGTCGACTGGCTTGTCATCACAGCCGATCGAACGAATGCTGGCCGCGGCGTACGCGGCCAGACGCTCGCCTGCTTTCTGCGGACTTACTTTGGTCGCCGCGCCGTGGCGATGCAAACGCCTGAGCAGTGGCGACGCGGCCCGGCGGTCGCTGAGACGATCTTCGTCGGTCTGCCGAGTTCCTTCTCGCCAGAAGAGTTGCAACGGCTCGGCGCCTCTTGTCGCCGGCTGGCGGCATTCGACTATCTCGATCAGCAGGAACTGGCGTGGACCCCGGAGCAGGAGGCGACGCTGCGGCAACGGACCGATTGCTATTTGAAGCCGTGGTTCGAGCGCGCCTGGCGTCATCGCCTGCGGATGGGCATGCTGCCGATCCGGCGTTACGGCCGATTCACCGCGGCGGTGGCGGTCGATCGATTCGCACGCCGCTGGACGCGCCGGCCGGCGCGGACGTACGACGTGGCCTTCGTCGGTCGGCCGAACGAGACGCGGATTTACGTCGACGGTCGCGTGGAGAAAATGGACCAGCGCTTCCATTGGCTGAGCGAGATCGTGCGCGATGCGCCGGAGCTGCGGCTGTGGGGGGGGCTGGTTGAGATTTGCGACGGCGCACGCGGTCGGATCGAGTCGTCGTACGGCGACTTTCACGACCTGCTCCACCGCGAGGACAAGGTCGGCTTCGCGACGTACTACCGGGCGATGCAACGAAGCCGCGCGCTACTCGCCCCCGGCGGCAACGTGCCGTGGAGCTATCGACACTACGAATGTCTCTACGCCGGCGGCGTCGTGGTGACGATCGATTATCGCGAGCGCGACATGCTCGTGCCGCTGCCAACGGTCAATATGATTCACGTGCCCGACGGCGCGTCGGTGCTGCCGGCGGTGCGGGAGGCGATTGAGCTCAGCGAGCGTCGTCCCGACCTTGGCGAAGAGAACGTCGCCCACTTGGAGCAGTATCTGCGATTTGGCGCCTACTCCAGCCGACGGCCCGCGCTGCTGGAAAGGTTCGTTTCGCAGCTGTAGTCGCCGGCAACGACCGGCCGCAGCGGCGAGAAAGATTAACCACCAAGGCACGAAGATCATCAAGAAACACGAAGGAATGTAGGGAAAGGGACGCGCGAAAAACTAGGCGACGAAACCTGCCCTCCTGACCATGTCCTTCCTTCTCTGCTTTGGTGCGTCTTTGTGCCCTTCGTGCCTTGGTGGTTAGTCTTGAATCTCGCCGCACCGGCGGGTCGTTGACCCGCGGCTAGTTACGCGGCGCGTTTGCCGAAGCCGAGCTTGCGTTTGATGTGGCTGAGCTTCCAACGTTGCTTCCAGCTGCCGAAGGCGTGGTGGATGCCGATGGTCACGCCATTGTTGAGCAGCGTCTGCCGTTCGTGCCTGCCGCGCATGCGGTAGGGACTGAAGACAAGCCGTGGTTGAACCGTCATCGGCGGGTAGTTGTGGCGATTCTCGAAGAAGATCTTCGTCAGCAGCCCGGGGCCAGTGAGATTGAGAATGTCGCGTTCGGTATTCGAGACCGGCTTGCTCTCGATGACGTACTCGATGAGGTCGCGCCACAGCGGGTGCCCCGGCGCCGAGGCGAACATGCAGCTGGCGAGGGCTTCTTTCCAATCGCCCATCGCAAGCTCCAGCTCGTAGCCGAGCACCAGATCGGCGTCGGCGTAGTTGTAGGGGCGGATAAATTCGTAGTCGAGGTCGCAGTACAGGCCGCCAATGTCGTGCATCGCGACGTAGCGCATCAGGTCGCAGCGCATCATCTCGCGATTGAAGCCGGCGAAGATCGGGTAGAGCCGCGGGTGATGCTGCCGCACATAAGCGAGCGATCCGTCGTGCGTCCAGAGCTTGTAATCCCATCCTGGGTGGAACCGCCGCACGCTGGCGATGCAGTGGGCCCACCGCTTCGGCAGATTCTCGTCGGTCCACGCCTGGTGGATGATCTGCGGAATCTTCGTCGGCCGCGGCTGGCCGTCGAAACGGCCCTCGGCGACGATGCTGATCGGCTTCATCGACAGAATATCGTGATTGTCCATGATTACGCGGCGTCCTGTTGCAAAGTAATGGGCGGAGCAGCGAGGGCTGCGGCGACGGCCGACCAGACGCGGTCGACCGACAGGTCGCGCATGCAGCGGTGATGGTTGAGCGGGCAGGTGCGGGCCATGCAGGGTTGGCACGCCAGGCCAAGCGAGACGCCGACGTCGTGCGCGGCGCCGGTGCGCGTCGCCGCGACGCTCGTCGGGCCAAAGAGTGAAATCGTCGGCACGCCGAAGGCGACCCCGAAGAAGCGCGGACCGCTGTCGGTCGTGACGAGCAGCCGCGCGCGGCGGATTACAGCCTTGGTGAGGCCGAGCGGCAACGACTGTTCGTCGGCGAGGCTGGTGATGCGGTCGTCGCGCGCCTCGGCGACGATATTGCGGACGGCCTGGCGTTCGGCGGGGCCGCAGTTCAACAGCACATGCAGACCGTACTCGCGCGACAAGCGGAGGGCCAGCTGCGTGAAGTGGGCTGCGGGCCAGTCCTTCGCCGCGCCGAAAGCGCCGCCGGTGTTGAGCACGACGACGCGCTCGCCGGCGGGTAGGTTCAGTCGACGCCAAACGTCATCGGCTGCTTCCTCGTCGGCGGGCGTGGTGAAGAGTTCCAGGGCGGGCGACTCGGGTGACGCACCGGCGGCGTAGGCGACCTGGAGGTAGCCGCTAACCGGCGGAAGCGTCAGCGCACGCAGCCCTTGCTTGGCGGGGTAAACTCGGGCGGTGAGCAGCGGCGTGCGGAGGTTGCCGACTGCGCCAATGCGCTCGCGGGCTCCGCTACGGTAGGCCATCCAGCCCGTGCGGAGCGAGTTGGTCAGCAGCACCACGGCGTCGAGTTTCGCGTCGCGCAGCTTCCGCTGCACGGCGGGCCATTGGAGGTCGGCGGCAGCGGACGACTTCTTGTCGTACAGGATCTCGGCGTCGAACCAGGGATTGCCGCCGAGGGCTTCGGCGACGTAGGGGCGCATGACGGCGATCAGTTCGCCGGCGGCGACATATTTGCGCAGGGCGCGGATGGCGGGCGTGGCCATCGCCACGTCGCCGATCCAATTGGGCAGAAAGATCCCGAGGCGCATCCCTTCGCTCCATCGTTGGGCGCCGCTGTAGTGAGGGGTGCGAGTGTAACGGAGGGGTTCGCTAGCGGCAATTGAAGTTGCATGGTGCTAGCAGCCGCCGGTCAACGACCGGCCGGAGCGGAGTACCAATGGGAAATGTGAAATGCTGAATGGGGGAGGAGTTCGAACTGACAGCTTGCTCGCGATTCCTACCCATTTCCCATTCAGCATTCCACATTACGTCTCGCTCCGGCGGGTCGTTGACCCGCGGCTACAGGACTCCGCGCATGATCAAGTCTTCGCGGAGTTTGGCGGGCGTCGTGAAGAGCGTAGCGTCGAGGCCGACCGCCAGGGCGCCGTCGACGTTTTCCTGACGGTCGTCGGTGAAGAAGACCTGGCCTGGTTCAGCGCCCGCGAGCTTCACGGCGTGCGCGTAGATCGCCGGCTCGGGCTTCATCGAGCGGACCTCGAAGCTGAGGACGTACTGCTCGAAGGCGTTGTTCAAGAATGGATAACGACCCGAGGTGACAAACTCCCAGTCGAGCGTGTTGGTGTTCGACATGATTCCCAGCCGATGGCCGGCGGCGGCGAGTTGTTCGACGATCGCCACGCTCTCTTCAATCACCTCGAAGATGTCGCGACCGGCGGCAAAGAGCTCGTCGCGGTTCGGCTCGACGCCGAGCGTTTCGCAAAAGTGATCGTAGACGGCTAGCACGTTCAGGTCGCCTCGCTCGAATCGCCACTGGACGCTGCGGGTGCTGCCGGCCGTTTCGAACAAGGCGTGGCGGACCAATTCGGCCGAGACGCCGGCGACCTCGGCCATCTGCTTGCACATGCGGTCATGGCTGAACGAGAGGAGGACGTTGCCGAGGTCGAAGTAGCAGAAGACCGGCTGAGCTGACATGGGGGGCGCCTATAATTCGCAGTAGGAATCGGGGTGCGAGCGAGGGGCTGGACTCTGTTATAACAGTTCGCCGCGGTAAGAGTGAACTTGGAATGCGGGGAGATTAACCACGAAACACACGAAAAGAACGAAAGGAATACCTTCGGCTTTCTGTATTCCTTTGCGCCTTCGCGCCTTTGCGTGAAATCAGTTCTTATTCGCGTCTCACGCAAAGGCGCGCAGACGCAAAGCAGTAAGGGATACGCATGTTTCCCTGTTCGTTTCTTTCGTGTGTTTCGTGGTTTTTAGCTTTCTCGTAGATAACTAAAATCAGACTATGAGCAGCAGAATGTCTTACGTCGTTAAAAGTTCAATCATCGTTTTCGTCGTGATCTCTGCGACCGTGCAGGCGGCGGTAGCGAAGCCGGTTGGCGAGTCGGCGTTTGCGGCGAAGCGGATAGACGGCGCTGAACTGCGGATGATGGGCAACGTGCCGGTCGCCATTCTCACCGGCTCGCCGGAAGAGATTGGCCGCCAGCATGCGGAATTGCTTGCCAAGCCGGGGAAGGCGATGGTCGAGTTCCCCAAGCGCTTTGCCGAGCAATTCGGCGTCGAAGCCTTCTGGCCATTCGTGACGCAAGCCGGAAATACATTGGTCTCGCGCGCTCCGCAGGCGCATCGACAAGAGCTCGCCGCAATTGCGGCGCATAGCGACATCACGACCGATCAGCTGGCCGTCGGCAACACGCTGCTCGAACTGCGGCGGCTCGGCTGCTCCGCCATCGTCGTTGAACCATCGCGCAGCGAAACGGGCGCTCCGATCTTCGGACGCAACTTCGATTTCCCCACCCTAGGCGACCTCGACAAGTACAGCATGGTGATCGTCTATCGCCCCGAGGGAAAACACGCCTTCGCATCGGTCGGCTTTCCGGGCATGATCGGCGTCATTTCCGGCATGAACGACGCCGGTCTCGCCGCGGGCACGCTCGACGTCGAGCAGTCGGCCGACGGTTCACGCAAATTCAATCCCGCCGGCGAACCGTTGGCGTTCGTCTTCCGCCGCATCATGGAAGAATGCACCACCGTCGATGAAGCGGAGAAGCTGCTGCGCAGCGTTAAGCCGACGACGTGGATGAACCTCACCGTCTGCGATCGCGATGCCGGGGCGACGTTTGAAATCACCCCCGACCACATCGAACGGCGCGACGCGGAAGAGGGAATCGTCCGCTGCACCAATCATTTCCGTTGCGCTCGCACGAGCGTCGGCGAAGAATGCTGGCGCTACGACGCCCTCGACATTCGCGAAGAGGCCGGCCGAGTCGACGTACGCGACGTCCAAACGGCGCTCGACAGCGCCAATCAGGGCGAAATGACGCTGCAGACAATGGTGTTCGAGCCGCGAGATCTCGTGCTCCATTTGGCGATCGGCAAGCCGCCGGTGTCGCTCAACCGGATGGAGCGGATCGAGCTGGCGCCTCTCTTGAAGCGGTAGCAGTCGCTTCTTTGCATTTCTGCGCCGCAGTTTCTCTGCGTCTCTGCGCCTCCGCGCGAGTTTAATTGAGAAAGTCTCTCGCAGAGGCGCGGAGACGCAGAGAAGAGAGAAAGGAGATACGTCGCGGCAAGATGGGAGGAAACTGCCGCGATTGGCGATCGTGCTGGACTTCGCGGTGACGGCGGGCGATACCTTTGATTGTATCTGCCGTCGCTTCTCTGCCGCTGTCGTCGCGAGGTGCTATCGTGAGCGCTGATCTCTCTCGGTTGACTGCTATCGTTCACACCAACGGGCGCCAGCAGAGCGTCGCGCGACTGATTCATAGCGTCGCGTGGCTCTACCCGCAACTGAAAGTGCTGGTGGCCGACGACAGCCGCCAGCCGCAGCCCGTGGCAGGCGCCGAGCCGGTAAAGATGCCCCTTGATAGCGGCGTCAGCGCTTGCCGCAACGCATTGTTGGCGCGGCTCCGAACGCCTTACTTCCTGCTGCTGGAAGATAACCTCGAACTGAACCGCGGCTCTCACGTCGAGAAGCTGCTCGAGGCAGTCGCCGGCGGGCTATGCGACATCGCGGCGGGCGACATGATGCGCTGCCGGCGACGGTTCGGGTTGTTTACCAAGCGCGAAGCGGATCCGGGCCACGCGACGGTCGAGGTCACTGCGGAGGCCGTGCAGGTCACGGCCGGCTCGCGACCGGGCGTTGGCGGCGTGCAAGGCTGCGACGTCGCTCACAACTTCTTCGTCGCCCGAACCGATAAGGTGCGCGCGATGGGGGGATGGGATCCGCAGCTGCTCGTCGACGAACGATTGGAGTTCTTCGTTCGCGCCCGCCGCTTCGGCGTGAAAGTCGGCGTTTGCCCCGCAGCGGTCGCCTGGCGCTGGCAGGATGGCGCGGCAGCGAAGAACGTTCGCGATTTCAGCGCACTGGCGGTGACAAAGATGGGCGTCTCGCGGTTGGTCGACGCCAACGGGCGGATTATCGAAGCGTCCGGCGTACAAACGCGCGCCGCGTGATGCCGGTTGCTTGACGCTGGTAGAGACTGGCGAGCATGCGACTAGCCGGAGGGCCACGCCCCTCCGGGTTGCGGCAAGGTAAACGCAAGCGAACCGTTGGACGCTTCTGCCCGGGCCGCGCGGCAGATCAGGCTTGGTGGCCGTTTTCCTCCGCAGGGCAGGCCCTGGGCAGCATCGCATCGAGCCCGGGCTGCTCGATGCCACGGCGATCCGCTACAATTCCGCCGTTGCGCCGTCGGCGCAATTCTTGAGGCCGACTCTGATTCTTGGAGAGGCCGTGGCGGCGCGCTCGACTTCGGCGCCGCTTCTGCATCTTCGTTCCCGCGGGAAGGACGTTTCGCCCGCACACTGAGGACTATTGCCATGTCGACCGCCAATCCAATCGCCAATGCGTCGCCGCGCGACGTGGAACAGCGGCGTCACGCGGGGGAGCCGGTCGTGATCGTCGACGTACGGACGCCGGCGGAGTTTCGCGGCGTGCATGCCGTGGGAGCGCGCAATGTGCCGCTTGACGTGCTCGATCAGCACACTGCCGAGCTTCGACAAGCTGCGGGGACGGGGCCGCTCTATATGATCTGCCAAGGGGGCGGGCGATCGCGGCAGGCTTGCGAGCGACTCGCCGCGCAGCAGATCGCCGTGGTGAACATTGACGGCGGGACGAACGCCTGGGTCGCGGCGGGGCTGCCCGTAGAGCGCGGGAAGCAGACAATCTCGCTGGAACGACAAGTGCGCATCGCCGCGGGCTCGCTCGCCTTGACTGGCGCCTTGCTCGCATGGTTTGTCCACCCGGCGTTCGTCTGGCTGTCGGCCTTCATCGGCGCGGGCCTCCTGTTCGCCGGCGTGACCGACACCTGCGGCATGGGGATGATGCTGGCGAAGATGCCTTGGAATCGTTCTTAGAGATGCGAATGCGTTATAACCACGAAACACACGAAACGCACAAAAAAAGAGCAAGTCGTTAATCGTATTTTCTTTGCGCCTTCGCGCCTTTGCGTGAGACACGTCTTCGATTGATCTCACGCAAAGGCGCGAAGGGGCGAAGGAAGGAGCACAGGAAATAAGCAATGCGGATTGTCATCATCGGCGCAGTGGCAGGCGGCGCTTCGGCGGCGGCGCGGGCGCGGCGATTGAGCGAAGAGGCGGAGATCATTCTCGTCGAACGGGGCGAGGCGCCGTCGTTCGCGAATTGCGGGCTGCCCTACTACATCGGCGGAGTGATCGAGCAGCGCGACAAGTTGCTGGTGGCGCCGGCGCAGCGGCTCATCGAGCGGTATCGGCTCGACGTGCGAACGCGGACCGAAGCGCTCGCGATCGATCGCGCGAATCACACGGTGCGACTTCGCTACCTGGAAAATTGCGACGAATACGACCAGCCGTACGACAAGCTGATCCTTTCGCCCGGCGCGGCGCCGATTCGGCCGCCGGTCCCAGGCGTCGATCTGCCGCAGGTTTACACGCTGCGTGAATTGCGCGACGCCGATCGCCTCCACGCCGCGGCGAAGCATGCCCAGCGCGCAGTCGTGATCGGCGGCGGGTTCATCGGACTCGAGATGGCGGAGAATCTGGTTCACCGCGGCATCGCTACGACGGTCGTCGAATTGGCCAATCAGATCTTGCCCCCGTGGGACGCCGAGATGGTGTCTCCGGTCGCCGACCATCTGCGTGAACGGGGCGTCACGCTCAAGTTGAGCAACGCCGCCGCAGCCATCGAGCCTGCGGGCGACGGCGTCATCGTGCGGTTGCGAAGCGGCGAGTCGCTCGACGCCGACATGGTGGTGCTCAGCGTCGGCGTCCGGCCCGACAATAAACTGGCGGTCGAGGCGGGACTGGCCGTCGGTCCCCGCGGCGGCATTCGCGTGAACGACCAGATGCAGACCGCCGATCCCGACATTTACGCCGTCGGCGATGCGATTGAAACGCATAGCTCGCTCGACGGTTCGCCGACGCAGATTCCGCTGGCCGGGCCGGCGAATCGCCAGGGGCGCATCGCGGCCGACAATATCTTCGGTCGACCCACGCACTACGCCGGCACGCAAGGCACGGCGATCGTCGGCGTCTTCGAGATGGCGGCGGCGCTGACGGGGTTCAGCGAAAAGGCGCTGAAGGCTGCGGGAACGCCCTACGAAAAGGTTTACGTTCATCCTGCCAATCACGCCGGCTACTATCCCGGCGCGAAGCAAATGTCGATGAAGCTCCTCTTTGCCCCCGACGGCGGGCGGTTGCTCGGCGCGCAGGCGGTCGGCCGCTCCGGCGTCGACAAACGGATCGATGTGCTCGCCGTGGCCATCAAAGCGGGGATGAGCGTGTTCGATTTGGAAGAATTGGAACTCGCCTATGCCCCGCAGTTCGGGTCGGCGAAGGATCCGGTGAACATGGCGGGGTTTGTCGCTGCCGGGGTGGTGCGCGGGGACCAGCCGGTGGCGCACTGGGACGATCTGCCGCAACTGGCCGCTGAAGACGGCCAGTCCGAAGGATTGGGCCGGCCCGAGGGGTTGGGCCCGCCTGAGTTGGTGCTTGATGTGCGGATGGCGAGTGAATTCGCGGCAGGGAGCATTCCGGGGGCGGTGAATATTCCCGTCGACGAGTTGCGCTCGCGGCTGGGCGAGCTTGATCCGGCGCGGCCGATCATTGCATACTGCCAAGTCGGCATGCGCGGGTATCTGGCGACGCGGATCTTGCTGCAATATGGGTTCAACGTTCGTAATCTGAGCGGCGGTTATACGACCTACAAGCAGACGATGGCGGCGAAGGGAGCGTGAGTTAATCGCGGTGGGAGTTTGCGGTGACTGATTGAGACGGAGAGTCCGTGGGAGGGGTATCGGACCCCGATGCGATGTTGTGCCACCGGAACGGCTTGTCGTGGTGAGCGGAATCGGCGTCGGAGAAGCCTCCCACAGAAGACCGTTTGAGCGAAGCTCCCTACCCTCTTGCCCTTACGAGCGCGTGATGATTTCCGCTGGTGAGACCATTGATGCTAACAGGCCATTTACATGGCCCGCTCGCCGGGCGTTGCTGACTGCCGAGTGGCGGCACCTGGCGATGCTCAACTTTGCCGTCGATCGCTCGGTGATGGCGCCGCTCGTGCCGGCGGGGACGGAGCTTGATGACTTGAACGGCGAGTCGTACGCCTCGGTGATCGGGTTTCAGTTTCTGCGGACAACATTCTACGGCGTGCCGATTCCACTTCATCGCAACTTCGTCGAGGTGAACCTGCGGTTTTACATCCGCCGGCGAGGTCCGGAGGGTTGGCGGCGGGGCGTGGCGTTCGTCCGCGAACTGGCGCCGAAGCGAGCGGTGGCGCTCGTCGCGAATCGGTTGTATGGCGAGCGTTACCTCGCCGTGCCGATGACGCATCAATTGGAACCGGGCAGCGACGGCGTGCCGCGACAGCTAACCTATGGGTGGCGGTATCGCGACGGCAGCGGGCGGATTTCCCTCGAACCGGCGGGCGAAGCGTTGCCGCTCGCGGAGGGCTCGCACGAGCACTACATCGCTGAGCACTATTGGGGCTACTCGAACCACGCCCGCGGCGCCTTGGAGTACCAGGTGGCGCACCCCTCCTGGCGGTATAGTCCGGCCCGATCGGCCAGTTTCGCCTGCGATCATGTGGCGGCGATCTACGGGGAAGCTTGGCGGGAGGCGCTAAGCGGCGAGCCGCGGTCGGCATTCTGGGCTGATGGGTCGGCGGTGCGGGTGTACGCGGGGCGGCGAGTATGCTGAGCGTGGCTGCTCCTGAACCTCAAGGCAACGAGAGGCATCATCTGGTCTAGCAGGAAGGCCACGCCTTCCGGGATGATGTGACGTCGCGTGCAGCCCCGGGCTCCGCCCGGGGATAGCATCACGCGCGACGATGTTTACCGGAATGGAAACCTACCCCCGGGCGGAGCCCGGGGCTGAAGGTGCCTAAACGATTACGACCTCTTTCCTTTGCCTCCCGATGTCTCTCGCGATTCGACCTGCAACCGACGCCGACCTGCCGGCGATCAATGCGATCTACAATCATTACGTCCTCACCTCGACGACGACGTACGACTTGGAGCCGTTGTCGCTCGAGGAGCGCCAGCGATGGTTCGCAGGGCGAGAGCCGATTCATCCGGTGATCGTGGTCGTCGACGACGCGGCCGGGGGAAAGCTCGTCGGGTGGGGATCGCTGAACGTCTTTCGTTCGAAGCCAGGGTATCGGTTCACGGTGGAGAACTCGGTTTACGTTCATCCTGAACATCACCGCCAGGGAATCGGCTCGTTGATCATCGAGCATCAGATTCGGCAAGCGCAGGAGTTGGGACTGCACGCGATCGTCGCCGGCATCGGCGCTGAGCAGGCGGCTAGCATTGCGCTCCACGGGAAGCATGGGTTTGTCGAGGTAGCGCGGTTTCGCGAAGTGGGGCGCAAGTTCGACCAGTGGCTGGATGTGGTGTTTATGCAGCGGCTGATCAAGTAACGTCTTCTCCGTTTCCTTTGCGTTCCTTTGCGGCCTCGCGCCTCTGCGAGAAACTTACCGATAAGCTTTCTCGCAGAGGCGCAGAGAATCGCAAAGAACATCTGTGAAATAGGCGGATTTCTCGGCCCGCGAACCGCCTGCCGCGGTTAGCCCTCTATGGTTAAAATGGGGGGCTCGCGATTTGTAGGAGCGCTCCATTTGCGGACGCTCCGGCGGGTCGTTGACCCGCGGCTACTGACTCCTGTCCCCTGACTCCTGGTTCTCATGCTCAACAAATACTCCAGCCACATCACGCAACCGAAGTCGCAGGGCGCCAGCCAGGCCATGCTGTTTGGCACTGGCCTCACCGAAGAGGACATGAATCGACCGCAGGTCGGCATCGCGAGCATGTGGTACGACGGCAACACCTGCAACATGCACCTGCTCGATCTCGCCAACGAGGTGAAGAAGGGGGTGCAGGCCGCCGGCATGGTGGGGATGAGGTTCAATACGATCGGCGTGAGCGACGGCATCTCGATGGGCACCAGCGGCATGAGCTACTCGCTCCAGTCGCGCGACCTCATCGCCGATTCGATCGAAACGGTCATGGAAGCGCAATGGTACGACGCGCTCGTCGCGCTGCCGGGCTGCGACAAGAACATGCCGGGCTGTTTGATGGCGATGGGCCGGCTCAATCGGCCCGCGATCATGGTCTACGGCGGCACGATCAAGCCAGGCTTCACGCACACCAACAAAGATGAGCAGAAGCGCGACATCGTCAGCGCGTTCCAGTGCTACGGCGAATTCCTGGCGGGCCGCATCACCGAGGAAGAACGCCGAGACATCGTCCGCCATAGCTGTCCCGGCGCCGGAGCCTGTGGCGGCATGTACACCGCAAACACGATGGCCTCGGCGATCGAAGCGATGGGGATGACGCTGCCCTACAGCAGCTCGATCCCCGCCGAGAACCCCGACAAGATCGGCGAGTGCCTCGCCGCGGGGAAGGCGATCTACCAACTGCTCGAGTTGGATCTCAAGCCGCGCGACATCATGACGCGGGCCGCGTTCGAAAACGCCATGGTCGTCATCATGGCGGTCGGCGGTTCGACCAACGCCGTGCTCCATCTGCTGGCGATGGCTCGCTCGGTCGGCGTCGAGCTGACGATCGACGACTTCCAGGCGGTGAGCGACCGCGTACCGTACCTGGCCGACCTCAAGCCGAGCGGCAAGTTCGTGCAGGAAGAACTTCACGAAGTCGGCGGCACGCCGGCCGTGATGAAGATGCTGCTCGAGCATGGCCTCATCGATGGCAGTTGCAAAACGGTCACCGGCAAGACCGTGGCCGAGAATCTCGCCCCCCTGCCCGGTCTCAAGAAAGGGCAGACGATCGTTCACTCGTTTGACAGGCCGTTGAAGGCGACCGGCCACATCCGCATCATGCGCGGCAACCTCTGCCCCGACGGCGCCGTCGCGAAGATCACCGGCAAGGAGGGACTGGTCTTCACCGGCACGGCCCGTTGCTTCGACAGCGAAGAAGAGATGCTCCACGCGATGGAGCGGAAGGAAATCACTAAGGGAGATGTGATCATCATTCGTTACGAAGGCCCGCAAGGAGGCCCCGGCATGCCGGAGATGCTCACCCCCACGAGCGCGATCATGGGCGCCGGCCTCGGCGCCGACGTCGCGCTCATCACCGACGGCCGCTTCAGCGGCGGCAGCCACGGGTTCATCGTCGGGCACGTCACTCCGGAAGCCCAGGTCGGCGGGCCGATCGCGCTGGTGCAAAACGGCGATAAGATCACGCTCGACGCCGAGGCGAATCTCATTACGGTCGAAGTCAGCGACGCAGAATTCGAGAAGCGTCGGAAGGCGTGGAAGGCCCCAGCGTTCAAGGCGACGCGTGGGACGCTCTACAAATACATCAAGAATGTGAAGAGCGCGAGTGAAGGGTGCGTGACAGATGAGTGAGACATCGCGTCAGGTCGGCGGCGAGCCGGGTGCGTGAGCACCTGGCTTTTCAGGTCCGTCGAGCGAACAGACGCGCCTGCTGAACTCATCGACTCGCCGTTCTCTCTGCATCGGCCTCGAACTGTCCCTTTCGCTCAGAGTGATTAGCTCAAGACTGGCGCTCGGTTTGCTCCGCAGTGTTAGGGTCTGGCGGTAAAATCTGATGACTGTACCGACGTTCCCTCGGAGCATGCGTCTCTTATGAAATCGGCACTCGCCTATTTTGCCCTCGTTTCTCTTATCACTTCCTCATGTGCCACGGCGGCCCGAGCTCAAACGGCAATCGCGGAACCTGTAGCCGCGGTTGACCGCGCCGCCGTCATCGCCGACTGCATTCAAAATCTCCGCACCGTCGGGCAGGCGGAGGTTGGGACGTTCACGGCGCAAGCGGGCCCCGGGCTGACGGCGATGGCGCTCACCGCGCTGCTCCGCAACGACGTGCCCGTCGACGATCCGATGGTCGCCAAGGGGCTCAAGACGATCGAAGGGTTTGTGAAGCCCGACGGCGGCGTCTATGGCAACGGGCGGTTGAAGAACTTCGAAACGTGCGTTGCACTATTGGCGCTGTCGCACTGCGATGACGAGGCAACGTGAGCGAGCCGGATCAAGTGACGGCGCCGACGACTCCTCGCGTTCGCTCGACCGCGAGTTGGGGGCTGTCGTTGCTCTGGGCGCTCAACGTCGCATTGCTCCTCGGCTCGGTTGCGTGGATCGCTGCGGATCCGGTCGTCGCGCGGCATTTGGCGTTCGAGCAAGATCGATTGGCGCTCGCCAATCGAATTGTCCTGCACGAGCTCGGGCACGCGAGCGTTGGCGCCGACCCCGTCGCGACGGATAGCTCGCACGCCCGGGCGCTGAAGGTGATCGCCGTCATTGCGATCGTCAGCGTGGCGACCGTCGGACTCGCCCTCGTGTGCGGTCCGCAGCGCCATCGTCGGCTGCGATCGTGGTTGGCCTTCACGGCGCTGGTGGCCGTGTGGCTGGGGCTGGCCGTGGCCTGGCGCGACGTCGCGTGGGCGGGGCAGCGTTTTCGGCTCGGGCGGCAGGTCGCGGCGGTGGAGCCGCTCGCTGCGGCACTGCGCGAGCGGTGGCCGCAGAGCGACGGAAGCGACGTGCCGGGGCTGGGGCCGTTCATGGCCTACCCGCCGGGGGCGCCGCGAATGTTGATGCTGCTCCACCAGGTGCGGCCCGTCGGTTCAAGCAATGCGATCTCGGCGATTGAGCGCTCTGACGCCGGCGGGTTGCGGTTCGAACTGGCCGACGGCGACGCGGGGGCGTGGCTGGAGTGGCATCCCCCTGGCGAGGCGCCGGCGTCGTTTGTCGGCGGACTGCAGGGAGCGTATGAACTGGTGCGGGCGAGCGATTTGGCAGATGGGTGGTTTTTGGCTCGCTACCGCGTGCCGGGATCTGGAATGGGCACGGCAGCCCCTACAGATAACCGCTAGGCGATTTTTGGTAGCCATCAAGCTCCAGTTTTTGTAGTAACCTGAAACGTGGCCGGTATAATCGCGACATGAGCACCGACGCCTTCCCAATCTTCGACGCCGCCCTAAATCTGCCGGTCTCCGTGCGAGCAGACTTAGCCGCTCGGCTGATCGCCAGCCTCGACAGGCCAGCATCTCCTGCCCCGACGCAATCAGCAGCAGTTGGCGCCACGGCGCTGCCCGACGCTGAACGCGTTCGCTTGGCTGACATGCTTATGGACAGCGTGAAGCCCGCCGGCGTTCTCAGCGTTGACGATCCGCATTTCGAAGCAGAGATTTCGCGCCGGCAGCGGGAAGTCGCTGATGGTACGGCGGTCACTTATTCCATCGATGAGACAATAGACGCGATTCGTCAGTCGCTAGTAGGGCGAAAGCGACCATGATTGTTCGCGTCCATCGGGACTCCCGATCGGAGGCCATTGATGCCATTGCGGGATATGAGACGATATGCGAAGGATTGGGCGTAACATTCGCGGATCACTTCTTGCGATCACTGGCACAGATTGAACGAAATCCACGACTATTTGCTCGCCTAGAATCGACTCGGCTGAGCGGAGAGATTCGCCGAGCCAAGTTACCCCGATTTCCATACATTGTTATCTATGAAGTTCATGCGGACTTCGTTCAGATTCTAGCGGTTGCGCACGCGAGCCGGGAGCCTGACTATTGGTCGAGACGGCGCGATCCTGAAGACGAATGACGTTAACCGGCACTCGCCAACTTCGCTGTAAACGGCTACCGAGAGAATTCGCCACATGCGGCAGTATAAAATAGCAACGTCAGCATTTGGGCTCCTCGTCGCCTTTGCGACGCAGGTGGGAGGAGAGGAGAATCTCACCGCTTCCAAAGCATCGCAATCCGGAAGCGTCGCGTCGAAGCCCGCCATCGAGAACGTCCACCCCCTCACGCCGCAACTCATCTCCGGCGGTCAGCCGAAAGGGGACGCGGCGTTTTCGAAGCTCGCGGAGATGGGCGTCAAGACGGTCGTCAGCGTCGATGGCGCCAAGCCCGATTTGGAGTTGGCAAAGAAGCATGGTCTTCGTTACGTCCATATTCCGATCGGCTACGACGGCGTCGACGCCGAGGCGCAGGGCGCGCTGACGCATGTAATGCGCGAGGCAAAGGGGCCGATCTTCATCCACTGCCACCACGGCAAGCATCGCGGGCCGGCGGCGGCCGTGATTGCCTGCATGGCGGCCGGCGACATGGCGCGCGAGCAGGCGGCGGAGTTTATGAAGCTCGCCGGCACGGGCAAAGAATACACAGGCTTATGGCGCGACGTCGCGGCGTTCCAGCCGTTGCCGTCCGACGCCAAGTTGCCGCCGCTGGTCGAAGCGGTGAAAGAGGAGTCGCTAGCTGGCGCCATGGCAGGGCTTGATCGAGCGTGGGACGGGCTGAAGCTTTGCCAGGCGGCGGACTGGAAGACGCCGGCGGATCACGCCGACTTGGCGCCGGCGCATCAAGCGTTGCTGGTGTGGGAAGGGCTCACCGAGTCGCGGCGGATGGCGGAAAATTCGGACCCGCAACTGGTCAAGTGGCTAGACGAAGCGGTGGCCGAGGCGGCACAATTGCGCCAGTCGGTGCAGGCTGGCGATGGAGCCTCGGCGTCTCCGCAGTTCAGGCAGGTCGAGGCCGCCTGCGCTCGCTGCCACGAGCAATATCGTAACTGAGGCGAATTGTTCCCTGAATTTGAGGTTCGCCGCCGCGACCTGGGGCGTCGTCCAAGCCGTAGTAGAAGGGCGGCCGTCAGCGACGGTCATCCTAAGTGAAGCGAAGGATCTTGCCTCTCCTGCGATGTTTCTAGATTCTTCGCTTTGCTCAGAATGACGACTACCTATCTCTTGAACGCAATCACCCTCTGAACGGACTCCCCAAGCACGCTTAATCATGACGCATCACGCCAAATTCTTGTCGCTGCTCCTTGCCGCTATCACCCTCCTGGCCGTCGCTGCCCCGAGCTTGGCCAAGCCGAATCAAGACGACGTCGAAGAGTCGAAACCCAAGTCCGCAGTGAAAGACTCGGGCGATAAGAAGGACGACTCGGCGGACGATGCGACGAAAGAAGGCGCGAAGAAAGGCGACGAGAAGAAGGCCGATGACGCCCCGGTTGTGACGCATGGCACCGTGACGATCGACGGCAAGGAAGTCGCTTACACCGCCACCGCCGGCAAGATGGTTATCAAGACCGACGACGGCACGCCGAAGGCCAGCGTCTTCTACATCGCCTATACGAAGGACGACCCAAAGGCCGAGGCGGCTGCGAAGAACGAGAAGAAGAGCGAACAGGAAAAGGGCGACATCGAAGGAGAAGGCGAAGAGGGCGAGGGAGAAGAGTCAGCGGACGACGACGAACCGGACGACGACGCGCCCGCCGGTCCCAACAAGCGGCCGATCACGTTTGCTTTCAACGGCGGTCCTGGCAGCTCGTCGGTCTGGCTTCATCTCGGCATGCTCGGACCGCAGCGGGTGAAGCTCGACAGCGACGCCGGCACGCTGCCGCCGCCGCATGAGCTCATCCCTAACGAGTATTCGCTGCTTGACGTTACCGACATCGTCTTCATCGATCCAGTGAGCACGGGCTTCAGCCGTCCGGCCAAAGGGGAAGACAGGAAGCAGTTTCATGGTTACGACGAAGACATCCGCAGCGTCGGCCAGTTCATTCACGACTACACCTCCAAGTATGGCCGTTGGGCGTCGCCAAAGTTTCTACTCGGCGAGAGCTACGGCGGCATTCGGGCGGCCGGACTCAGCGGCGAGCTGCAAGACCGCTACCACATGTATCTCAACGGCGTGGTGCTCGTCTCGGGCGTCGTCGACTTCCAAACCTTGATGGCGTACGGCAACAACGACGTCGCTTACGCCCTGTTTGTGCCCGGCTATGCGGCGACGGCCTGGTATCACAAAGCGCTCGGCGACGATCTGCAGAAGCAATCGGTCGAAGAAGTGGTCGCCGCCGCGGAGAAGTTTGCTTCGGGCCCCTACCTGCGAGCGTTGATGGCTGGCGACTCGCTGGAAAAGGATCGTCGCGAAGAGATCGTCGCCCGGATGGCCGAGCTGACTGGGCTCTCGGAAGACTACATCGAGGCGTCGAACCTCCGCGTGCCGATGGCTCGCTTCGGCAAAGAATTACTCCGCAAGCAGGGCAAGATCATTGGCCGGTTCGACAGCCGCTACTCGGGCCTCGCACTTGACGAGGTTGATTCGACCACCGACTACGATCCAAGCGCCTCGGCCGTCTTCGGCGCGTTTACTTCGGCGCTCAACGACTATCTCCGCGGCACGCTGAAGGTGGAAGAAGATCGCGTCTATGAGATTCTCACCGGCAACGTCCACCCGTGGGATTACAGCGAGTTCACCAATCGCTTCGTCGACGCCTCGGGCACGTTGCGGGATGCGATGATCCAAAATCCATACCTCAAGGTCTTCGCCGCGTGCGGCTACTACGATCTCGCGACGCCGGCGTTTGCCATGAAGTACACCCGCGACCATCTGAATCTGGTCCCGGAAGTGCGAAAAAATTTCACTACCGACTACTATCACGGCGGGCACATGATGTACGCCCATGAGCCGTCGCTGGCCAAGCTCCGCAAAGACCTGGTAAAATTCTACGACTCGGCCCTCTCGCCTGTGGACCAGGAGATGGACGAGGCCGACCAGCGCTAGATCCGCCGGAGCGACCTCAACGATGATTCTCCCGCATTCCTCTAGCCCCTGGCTCCGCCAGGGGGTCGGTCACCATACCGGTAGGCGTCGTCCTGCGAAGTGCTACCCCCTGGCGGAGCCAGGGGCTGCCAAGCGCAGAATGCTTCTTAGTTTACTAGCGATCGCTTGGCTGGCATGCACCAATCTTCACGCCGCTGAGCCGGGCCAACGGCCGAACATCATCCTGATCATGGCCGACGACTTGGGCGTCGGCGAACTCGGCTGCTACGGCCAAAAGCTGATCAAGACGCCTCGCATCGACGCGCTCGCGAGCGACGGGATGCGATTCACGCAGTTCTACTCCGGCTCGCCGCTCTGTGCGCCGTCCCGCTGCGCGCTGATGACCGGCAAGCATACCGGCCACGGTTTCATTCGGGATAACGGCGAGAAGGGCCATTGGGACTGGGTCGAAGAGAAGTACGACACTAAATTCTCCGGCCAACGTCCCATTCCCGACGAGACGGTAACGCTGGCTGAGTTGCTCCACGGCCGCGGTTACGCCACTGGCGCGACGGGCAAGTGGGGCCTGGGGCATTACGGCACCACCGGTTCGCCGACGATGCAGGGCTTCGATCTCTTCTACGGGTATTACTGCCAGCGACACGCGCACAACCACTACCCTGCCTTCTTATGGCGAAACGGCGAACAGGAACCGTTGCCCGGCAACACCGGCCAGGACGCCACTGGCGCCACTCACTCGCACGACACGTTCGTCGAAAACGCCAAGGAGTTCATCCGCAAGCAGCGCGAAGGCCCGTTCTTACTCTACATGCCGGTGATCGTTCCGCACTTGGCCATCCAGACCACCGAAGAAGCCATCGCGCAGTATGCAGAGATGCCTGAGGCGCCCTACCAGCAGGATGGTCAGTATCACCAGCATCCGCGCCCTCACGCCGGTTACGCGGCGATGGTCAGCCAGCTTGACCGCGGCGTCGGCGAGATCGTCGATCTGATCGCCGAGTTGGGGCTCGATGAGAATACGCTGATCCTGTTTACCAGCGACAACGGCCCGACGTTCGATCGCATCGGCGGCGCCGATTCGGACTTTTTCGACTCTTCCGCCGGCCTGCGCGGGCGCAAGCGCGACGTCTACGAAGGAGGAATCCGCGTCCCGCTCATCGCCCGTTGGAGCGGGAAGATCAAGGCCGGTAGCACCGAAAATGCTCCCGCGGCGATGTGGGACCTGCTCCCCACGCTTTGCGACGCGGCCGGCGCGACGCCGCCAGCCGACGTCGACGGCGTCGATCTCTTGCCAGTGATGCTCGGCCAAGAACCACCGCGCGTCGGTCGCGACTTTTACTGGGAACTTCCTGCGAACGGCGGCGTGCAGGCCGTCAGGCACGGCGATTGGAAGGGCGTTCGCGTCGGTTTGGGTAAGGGACCGCAGCCGTGGCAGCTCTACGATCTGGCGAATGATCCCCGCGAGACGACCGACGTCGTCGGCAATCATCCCGACGTCTTAGAAGCAATTGACACGATCGCGAGCGCATCGCATGTACCATCGAAGGAGTTTCCCTTCCCGGCGCTCGACTCTCCGTGAACCGCGCGGATTGAATCACTTTCCGCCGACCCTCAGCCGATGAATTCAATGAGACGCCTCGCGGGAAGGCGTCGCTCCTCGGCAGACTTGGGGGCTAGCTAGCATGCGAAGCGCGGGCGTCGCTGAGCAGGTGACTGCCATCGTAAAGACGTTCGAACGGCCGAGGTCGCTCGATCGGCTTGTGCGGAGCATCCGGCGTCGTTATCCGCGGCTGCGGGTGATCGTCGGCGACGACAGCATGACGCCCTATCCGCGGACCGACGTCGACTATGTTCGCCTGCCGGTCGATATCGGCGTCGCCGCCGGCCGCAACGCGCTGTTGGAGCTCGTCCAAACGCCCTATTTCCTCACCCTCGACGACGACTTCGCCTTCACCGCCCAAACGCAGATTGAACTGCTCCTCGAAACGCTCCAGCGTCACGAAGCCGATCTCGTCGCCGGCGACCTCATCGATTGCGAGCAACGCTTTAAGATGTGGGTCAGCCGCCGTCGGCAGGTTTACCATGGCGTGATGCGTCGCGACGGCGACACCCTGCGGATGGTTCGGGGCCACGCCGGCGCCCGCGGCGAGGCGTTTGACTGCGATTTGACGCCGCAGTTCTTCCTCGCACGGACGGAACTGTTCCGAGAGATTGGCGGCTGGTTCGCGCCGCTCAAGTTCGACGACCACGAGGAGCTCTTTCTGCGACTGAAGGAGCGGGGCTGTCGCGTGCTCTACCGCCCTGACGTCTCCGTCGAACACTGGCACGAGTCGCCGCTGGTCTACGCCGCGTTTCGAGCCCGCGACTATGCCCCGCTGGTGGCAAACCGGCATGGCCTGCGTCGGATCACCGATCTCGACGGGAACGAACGCGAGTTTCCGCTGTCAATCGAGCAGGCCGCGTAGGCTGCTAGCACTCGCTCTGGCGGGGCATTGACTCGTGAACGGGTTCAGAAGACTAACCACCAAGTCACGAAGCTCACGAAGAAACTCGAGGGAATACCGGGAACAGAAAAGACGGATGAGAAACCAGGGGACGATGCTAGAAGCCCTCCCTTGTCTTGCTTGGTGCGTCTTTGTGCCCTTCGTGCCTTGGTGGTTGGTCTTGCTCGTCGCTCCGGTGAGTCGTTGGCCCGTAGCTGCAAAATCGGCCTCGCGGGCATTGGGCTCCTTTGGCTACTATCCGGCACGTTGAACTCCGTGCCGTCGATGCCGTTGCTGGGAGTCGTTCGTCCGTGACCGCGCCGCTGCAAATCTCCGCAATCGTCTCGACCTATCAGCGTCCCGACCATCTGCGCCGTTGCTTGCAGTCGCTCGCCGCACAGCAAGGGGTCGACGGCCTTTTCGAAGTGATTGTCGCCGACGACGGTTCGCAGGATGAAACGGCCGATGTTGTCGCCCAGTTCCGCCGCACAGCGTCGTTCCCCTTGAAGTTCTCGACTCATCCGCACGAAGGCTTCCAACTTGCCCGCTGCCGAAACTCGGGCATCCGCACGTCGACGGCGCCCTACCTCTTGTTCACCGACGGCGACTGCATCTTCCCCGCCGACCACCTGCGCCGACACCTCGACGCCCGTCGTGCCGGCGTCGCTCGCGCGGGCGACTGCATTCGACTCGATCAGGCGACCAGCCAGCGCATCGACGAAGCCGCCATCCGCAACGGCGAGTTTTTGCAATGGGTCGACCCGAAGCTTCGCAAGGCGCTCCGCCGCCTGCACCTCAAGTCGCTAGGCTACCAGTTCATGCGCCATGCCAATCGACCGAAGCTCGTCGGTTGGAACATGGCGGTGTGGCGCGACCAGCTCGAACGAATCAACGGCTTCGACGAGCAGTTTTGCGGTTGGGGCTGCGAAGACGACGACCTCGCGAGCCGGTTGCGGCGGAACGGCGTGCGCATCGCCACAGCCCTCGGCTACACCTGCGGCTTTCACCTGTGGCATCCGCCGCACTCCACGACGCCGCAGCAATGGAGCCAAGGCCCAAACGTCGCTTACTTCCAGCGGCCCGTCGTCCTGACGCGCTGCTTGGAGGGAATTCGCTGCCGCAGCCTGCAGCATGTCTCGACGCGCGTGATTGGTTCAGACCAGCAGGCGGAACTCTCCCGGCAATTGTCTCAATCACTGCGCGAAAGCACCGCGGGCGTCGAGCTCGAAGTGCTGCTCTGGCCAAATCGCTCTCAGCTTTCCCAGGGGGCGGCATGTCGGGTAATTGTCGCGCCGCTGGAGGCTGAAATCCCCGCTGCCGTCGAACGTTCGGCCCACGCCGTACTGCGGGTCGACGTACGTCAAGGAGCCCCCGTGGTTATCGACGGCCTCCACAAGCTCCTCCGCGGCCAAGAGTCGACGCCGGCGACTTCCCGCCGGGCCGCCTAATTTCCAACGGCATCCGTTCGCCTGCTGCGAGCGAAACACCTTTGGTTGGCACGCGCTCGCCTCGCGCTATAATCATGCACGGCGCAAAGTCCGTTGCTCGAGTAACGATCCGCCGCTAGCCGGAGGGCCACGCCCTCCGGTCGCAAGTGCCGCCCGACATCGCCTGCCAAGCCTTTCGCCGCTTCCCCCAGACCGCTTGGCGGTTCGGCTAGCCTCACCCATCCCACGAATATCATCTTCATGCCCGCACCCTCGCTGACCGACATTGAACGCCGCCCGCGAAATCTCGCCGAACTCCGCGCCTCGGGCTGGCAAAGCAAGACTGTTAAGCAAGAAATCCACGACAACTTTCTCCTCAAACTGAAGACGGGCGAAGAGCTGTACCCCGGCATCATCGGCTTCGACGATACGGTGCTGCCGGAGTTGAACATTGCGCTGCTTGCGCAGCACGACCTGCTGTTCCTCGGCGAAAAGGGGCAAGCCAAGAGTCGACTGATGCGGCTCGTCAGTAGCTTTCTAGACGAGGCGATTCCCTACATCGAAGACGCGGCCATTCCGCTCCACGACGATCCGTATCGACCGATCACCAAGCGCGGTCGCGTGCTGGTGAGCAGTTCGCCCCCCGACGATGTGCCGATCGCCTGGTGGCGCCGCGAAGATCGCTACGCCGAACGACTGTCGCCCGGTACGAAGTTCGCCGACATCATCGGCGAGATCGATCCCTCGAAGCTCGCTGCCGGCGTCAGCATGAGCGCCGAAGACGCGCTTCACTTCGGCCTGATCCCGCGGATGCATCGCGGCATCTTCGCGATGAACGAACTGCCGGAGCTCGACGAACTGGTGCAGGTCGGACTCTTTAATATTCTCGAAGAGCGCGACGTGCAGATTCGCGGGTATCCCGTCAAGTTCGACATCGACGTGATGATCCTTTTTAGCGCCAATCCGGCCACCTACAACCGCTCGGGCAAGGTGATCCCGCAGCTCAAGGACCGCATCGGCTCGATCATTCACACGCATTACCCGCTAGAACGCGATCTAGGCGTGCGCATCTTGGAGCAGGAAGTGGACGCAAAGGCGGAAGGAGGAAGGGGAAAGGCGGAAGAAACGGATGCTGATTTCGCCCAAGACCTTCCCCCCTCCCCCTTTAGCCCTCCCCCTTCCGATGTCGTCGTCCCTTACTTCATGAAGGAACTCATCGAAGAAATCAGCCGCGCCGCGCGCACGTCGAAATACGTTGACCACGAATCGGGCGTCAGCGCCCGCCTCTCGCTCGCCAACTACCGTACGATGCTCGCCTCGGCCCGCCATCGCGCCGTCGTCCTCGGCGAGACTCCTGCCGTGCCGCGTATCAGCGACCTCGGCCATCTCTACGCGTCGTCGCTCGGCAAACTCGAACTCGACCTGATGGGCACCCACCAAATGACCGAGCGGCAGGTGCTCGATGCGGTCATTGCGGAGGCGATCGCCACCGTCTTCGGCGAATACGTCGACAAGCATGGCATCGCGGAGATCGGCAAGATATTCAGCGAGGGGGTCCGCATCGAAGTCGGCGACATGCTGCCTTCGTCGCATTACGCCGAACTAGTGAAACGCGTCCCGCCGATTTGGGACAAAGCGTTCGAGGTGAACGCCAGCCAGGATCCCGCCGTACGGGCGGCGTGCATCGAGTTCGTCCTTGCGGGCTTGTATGCCACCGATCAAATCAGCCGCAGCCAGCGACACGGGCGGATTGTTTACGAGACTTGAGGCAGCGACAATGGCATTGATGCACCTGCCCAGGATCGTCGTCGATGCCCGAGTTGCCAGACATTGAAGTTTACTGCGAGTCGCTGCGTCGCTTCTACGCGAACCGTGCCGTGGAGCACGTCTCCCTGCGCAGTCCGTTCGTGGTGCGAACTTTTGAGCCCGAGCTATCGACGATCGAAGGGAGGCGCATCGTCGGATTCAGGCGCATCGGCAAGCGAATTGTCTGGGAGTTCGACGGCGAGCTGTTTCTGGTCCTCCATCTCATGATCGCCGGCAGGCTGCATCGCAAGAAGCCGGGTAAGCTGCCACGCAGCAAAACAGATCTCGCGGCCTTTGCGTTTGGCGAGACCGACGGCCCGGCCGACCTCCTGATGCTCACCGAGGCGAGTCCGAAGCGGCGGGCTTCGATCAACATGGTGCAGGGAACCGCGGGCTTGGCCGAGCACGATCCGCAGGGCATCGAGCCACTGGAGTGCTCGCTGGAAGAGTTCGCAGTGCGATTGCGTTCTGAAAGCCATACGCTCAAGCGCAGCCTTGCGTCGCCGCGGTTGTTCAGCGGCATCGGCAATGCGTACAGCGACGAGATTCTGCACGCGGCGCGGTTGTCTCCCATCATGCTGACAGGCAAGCTTTCCGATGCAGAGATCGAGCGACTCCACGCCGCGATGCGGGAGACGTTGCACGCGTGGCTCGATCGACTGCGCAAGGAAGTCGGCGAGAGTTTTCCGGAAAAAGTGACTGCCTTTCATCCCGCCATGGCGGTGCACGGCAAGTTCGGTCAACCATGCCCCGCCTGCACGGCGCCCGTGCAGCGGATTCGCTATGCCGACAACGAGACGAACTACTGCGCTCGCTGTCAGACCGGCGGCAGGGTGCTGGCGGACCGCTCGCTCTCGCGCCTGCTCAAGGACGATTGGCCGCGGACAATTGAGGAGTGGGAGGCCAAGTAGCCCGAGTCGCCGCGCTCATGCGGTGACGAGCGGCAGGAACTCGTCCACTCCGATGGCGTGCAGTCGTTTGGCACTGCGGCACAGATCGTTGAGTCTGGCGAACCTCTCGACGCCGATCCTAGGCTCCAGGCTGGTGCGGAACTTCTCTTCCAGGATTGGCAGCCCCTCCTCACGACGACGACGATGTCCGATCGGGAAATTTACTTCGACGCGTTCCGTCTGCGTGCCGTCGCTGAACTTCACCTGCACCGCGTTGCCGATGAACCTCTTCTCGGCATCGTAGTAGTCCTTCGTGAACTGTGGGTTCTCGACGACGCGCATCCGCGCGCGCAACCGGTCGATGCGCCGGTCGCTCGCCACGACGTCGTCGTAGTCCGACGCGACGAGGCGGCCGAAGATCAGCGGGACGGCGGTCATGTACTGGATGCAGTGGTCGCGGTCGGCCGGATTCGACAGCGGACCCGTTTTGTCGATGATCCGCACGCCTGGCTCTTGAGTTTCGATGGTGATCGATTCGATCTCGTCGAGACGCTCGCGCACGACTGGATGGAGTTGCATCGCCGCCTCCACTGCCGTCTGGGCATGAAACTCCGCCGGGAATGAGATCTTAAACAGGACGTTCTCCATCACGTAGCTCCCCAGTGGGCGAGCGAGCGTTAGCCCTGCTCCTTGAAAGAGCACGTCTTGAAAGCCCCACTTCGGCGTGCTGAGCGCCGCTGGATAGCCCATCTCGCCCGTGAGGGCGATAAGCGCCAGCCGCACGGCGCGACTGGTCGCATCGCCCGCGGCCCAACTCTTCCTTGAGCCGGCGTTCGGCGCGTGGCGATAAGTGCGGAGCGCACCGCCATCGATCCAGGCGTTCGACACGGCGTTAATAGTTTGCTCGCGACTGCCTCCCAGAAGCTGCGTCGCCACCGCCGTCGAGGCAATCCGCACCAGCAGCACATGGTCGAGGCCGACGCGATTGAAGCTGTTCTCCAGCGCCAGCACGCCCTGAATCTCGTGCGCCTTGATCATCGCCGACAGCACGTCGAGCATCGTCAGCGGCGCCTTGCCGGCGGCGCGGTTGCGGCGACTCACGTAATCGGCCGTGGCGAGGATCGCCCCGATGTTGTCCGACGGGTGCCCCCACTCCGCAGCGAGCCATGTATCGTTGAAGTCGAGCCAGCGGACGAGAGTTCCAACGTTGAACGCCGCCGCCACGGGGTCGAGTTCCCAACCACATCCCGGCACGCGCGCCCCGCCGGCCAGCGTGGCGCCGGGAACGACTGGCCCCAGCAACTTCGTACAAGCGGGATAGTCGAGCGCCTGAAACATGCAGGCGAGCGAATCCATCAGGCAGTAGCGAGCGGTCTCGTACGCAAGCTCGCTATCTATCTTCGCGTTCAGTGCGTAGTCGGCAATGTCGACCAACAACTGGTCGGGTTCGGGACGCTTCGCCGATTTGTAGTCGTGTGCGGACATTCATTCGTTCCAAATGCGTTTAACCGCCAAGGACGGCAAGAGCGGCAAGGAAATGCAATGTTTGCCTTTCCCCCTTGGCGTACTTGGCGTCCTTGGCGTCCTTGGCGGTTCATCTTCTTTCAAGCGGAATAAAGTTAACGTGATCCGGGCCGACGTATTCGGCCGCAGGACGGATCAATTTGTTGTCGGCTCGTTGTTCTTTGATGTGCGCACACCAACCGCTGACGCGAGCGATCGCGAAGAGCGGAGTGAACATTGGCGTCGCGATCCCGGCGAAGTGGTACGCGGTGGCGCAGTAGAAGTCGGCGTTGGGAAAGAGCCGCTTCTCGTCGCGCATCAGTTGCTCAATCGCCTCGGAGACGGGGAACAGGTAGCCGTCAGCCGCCCCTTTCGCTAACCTACGCGACCACTCCTTAAAAACGTCGTTCCGCGGATCGCGCTGCTTGTAGACAGCGTGGCCGAAGCCCATCACCTTCTCCTTGCGGGCGAGCTTCGCCTTCACCGCCGCCACCGCCTCATCCGGTTCGCGGAACTGCTCGATCAGTTCCATCGCCGCCTCGTTGGCGCCGCCATGGAGCGGACCCCGCAGCGCGCCAATGGCGCCGGTCACGCACGAGTACAAATCCGACAGCGTCCCCGCGATCACCCGGGCGGTGAACGTCGAGGCGTTGAACTCGTGCTCCGCGTACAACGTGAGCGACGCCTCCATGAACCGCCGAATCTCCTCGCTCGGCTCGCGTCCCGTCAGCAAACGGGTCACTTGCCCCGCGATTGTCGCATCGGGAGTTGCGGTCGCAATGCGCTCCCCGAACTTCGTGAAACGATACCAGTAACCCAGCATGGAAGGTAGCGACGCCAGCAGCCGGTCCGCTACGGCGTCTTGCTCCGCAAAGCTGCGTTCCGGATAGAGCGTCCCCAGCATCGAGCAGCCTGTTCGCAGGACGTCCATCGGATGCGTGTCGCCGGGAATGCGTTCGAGCACATCCTTCAGCGCCGCCGGCAGTTCCCGCATTCCACGGAGTTTGTACAAGTAAGCATCGAGCTCAGTCCGCGTCGGCAACTTGCCGTAGAGCAGGAGGTACGCCGTCTCCTCAAAAATGGCGTGCGACGCGAGGTCTTCAACGTCGTAGCCGCGGTAGCGCAGGTTGTCGCCGCCGGCGCCGACGCTGCTAAGACTCGTGGTCCCCGCCACCACGCCGCGGAGTCCTGATTGAATCGCCGCTTCCGCCATCACTTATGTCTCCGGGTAGAGCTGATCGAGCAACTGCTCGTATTGATGGTAGTCGAGCACGTCGTACAACTCGTCGCGAGTTTGCATCTGGTCGACGACGCCGCGCTGCGTGCCGTCGCGACGGATGGCGGCGTACACGCTTTCGGCGGCGCGGCTCATCGCTCGGAACGCCGAGAGGGGGTAGAGGGCGAGCCGCACGCCGACGCCGGCGAGTTCCTTGGTCGTTAGCAGCGGCGTCTTTCCGAACTCGGTGATGTTTGCCAGTACGGGAACCTTCACCGCGGCGGTGAACTTGCGGTAGTCGTCAAGCGTCGTCAGCGCCTCGGCAAAGATCATATCCGCGCCGGCGGCGACGTAGCGGTTCGCCCGATCGATCGCTGCCTGGACGCCCTCGTTGGCCGCGGCGTCGGTGCGGGCCATCACGACGAACGCCGGATGATGCCGGGCGTCGACGGCCGCTTTCACGCGATCGCACATCTCGGCCGCGTCGACGAGCCCCTTGCCGGGACGATGCCCGCAGCGCTTGGCCGCGATCTGGTCTTCGAGATGCAACCCCGCGACGCCGACCCGCTCGAACTCGCGGATGGTGCGGCGAATGCCCAGGGCCGTGCCGAACCCCGTGTCGGCGTCGACCAACAGCGGCACGTCGGTGCGGCTGGTGATCCGCCGGGCGTCCTCGCAGACCTCGGCAAGATTGGTCACCCCGAGATCGGGAAGCCCGAACGAAGCGTTGGCCACGCCGGCCCCGGAGAGATAGAGCGCCTTGAACCCGGCCCGCTCCGCCAGCAGGGCGGCGTAGGCGTTGATCACACCCGCGACCTGCAAGGGTCGCTCGGCGTCGATGGCCGCTCGAAATCGCTCGCCCGGTGTAGCCACGTCGGTTGCCTCGCTCCGCTGGTCAGTGAAATGTCGAACGACACGCAACGAGGGTCGCGAGCGAACTCGGCGACCCTCAAGCGGGTGATTCTAACGTTTTGCTGCCGTGGGGAGAATCAGCAACTTTTGGCCGCCCCGCGCGGAGGCGGCCGCTTTACCTGTTGGTAAGTTGTCGAGACCCTCTCTGACGCCGATGTTGCGCCCCCCTGGAGGATGCGCAGGATGCTTATCAATCAATGGTGTCCAGAATCCACATCGGCGCCAGAGAGGGTCTCCACTGGGGTTGTACGTGAGTATGTGAGTAAGTGAGTTAGTGAACTGGAATCAGTTGGGGAGATGTTTAGGTAGCTCGGGAATCCCCCTAGCCCCTGCCTTCAAGGGAGGGGGTGACGACGTAGTAGTAGTTGATAATGTCGTGCGGCAGTTGCTCGACGCGGACGTCGCCGAAGCCGGCGTCGCTGAGCATTTGCAGCGCGAGCTCTTTGCCCCAGGCGGCGCCGAGGCCGGGGCCGCCGCCGGCGAGCGACACGCTCATGCAGTGCATGCAGGAAATCGTGTAGATGAACGGGCCGACGGGGTGATTCATATTGCCGTGGACGCAACTCGCCGCGGCGATGTCTTGCATCAGGAAGACGCCATCGGGACGAACAGCCCGACGGATGTTCTCCAGCACGCGGGCCGGGGCGGGTTGATCGTGGATCGCGTCGAACGCCAGCACCAGATCGAACTCCTCGCGAGCATCCCACTTGGCCGCATCGCGACACTCAAACTCAAGGTTCTCCAGTCCACGCTCGGCTACCTCGGCGGTCGCCGCCTGCATCGCCTCCGAGCTGAAATCGATGCCGGTGAAGCGGCTGCGCGGGAAGCGCTCGGCGAGGTACAGCAGCGCCTTGCCGCGACCGCAGCCAACGTCGACGACGTCGATTCCTTGCTCCAACTTGTCGATCAGTCCCGGCACGAGGGGCAGTATGTGTTCCTCCAACGCCGCGACGACGGTTTGACCGCTTTCCTCAGCCATCACCTCATGGAAACGACCGTAGGCCGAGTAGGGGACGCCCTTGCCGTGGCGGAACGCCTCGACCACTCGGTCTTCAACGCTGCCCAGGACCGCGAACCATTGTGACACGGAAGCGAGGTTATTGGGGCTCGCGGCCCTGGTCAGCAAGGCCGCCCGTTCAGCGGGCAACCAGTATCGATGTGAATTGGGATTGTGCTGGACGATGCCGCCGGTGGTCATCGCGCCGAGCCACTCGCGGATGTAGCGCTCGTTGAGACCAGACGCCTCGGCAATCTCCTCGCTGGTCGACGGGTCGAGGTCGGCGAGCACGTCGAACAGTCCGGTGCGATGGCCGATGGAAACCATCAGCGTCAGGGCGGAGTCGTTGAACAGACCGAGCATCCGCTCCGCGAAGGCTTCAATCTTCTGTACGCCGTCCTGCTCCTCGCGGGAGTAATCGGGCGCTATCTGCGGGTCTCGTTCGACGATGGTATCGGCAGCCGCCATGGGAAATCCTTTCAACTCTTGTCTTCTCGACATCGTGCGATCGTTGCCGGCAGGCGAGCGGGCGATCGTGGTTAACGGGATTTGCACGTTGCGTGCCAGCGCGTGTGAATGCCAACCGCGACGGCGTTTTCCCGTCGTTTTCAGCCATTGGGATGCCAGAGGCGCCGGCGTGCAGGTCGTTGGCTCATGAAATCGATCCAGTCTGAGACGGCGAATCTCATTTTGAGTAGCGCTGGTGGGGGAATTGAATCGTCCGCACGTCGAAGTTGATTCGCCGTGACAAAACCAGCCAGTTTGTGGCGTAAGTTCTGGCGGGCGTTGCCGTTGGATTTGTCGCGTTGGCGGTGACATAACTGTTGCGGCCACGGGCGGAACTCGATTGGTACGTTTGTTCAGTACTGGCCGACTCAACCTAGCAGTGTCGGTGGCCAATTTCTGTAGGAAAGTTTGCAGATTTCTCGGCCGCTTAAGGGAAGTTTCTCGCAGAGACGCGGAGGCGCGGAGAGAGACGCAGCGCACTAGCGCCGGCATCAATTGATTTGGAATTCCAGCGATTGACTGACCTGAAGGGAGGGGCAGTCAGCGGGTATGATGCGGTGATGATGCCCGTCAACCAACACCCTGCTACTGCCGCGTCAAAAGATATTGATGAGTTCCGCATTCGCGCAATGAGCGGCGACGAACTGCCGCTAGCGCTGGAGTGGGCGGCGCGAGAGGGGTGGAACCCAGGCCTGCACGACGCGGTCTGCTTTTACGCGGCGGATCCTGGCGGCTTTCTGGTCGGCGAGCTTGCTGGCGAACCGATCGGGTGCATTTCGGCGGTGAAGTACGGGAGCGAGTTCGGGTTCATCGGGCTGTACATCGTCCGGCCCGAGTTTCGTGGGCGAGGATTTGGCATCCAGCTGTGGCGAGCCGCGATGGAGCGGCTCGCGGGCCGGAACGTGGGGCTCGACGGCGTCGTGGCGCAGCAAGCGAACTATGCGAGATCGGGGTTTCGCCTGGCGTATCGGAATGTTCGCTACCAGGGGCGCGTCGGCGAAGACGCCGAGGAGAGCGAGTTGCCGCCGGGCGTCGTCGCGGCAAGCACCATGCCGTTGGCGGCAGTGGCAACTTACGATCGGGCGATCTTTCCCGCGCCGCGCGACGCGTTCTTGAAGACGTGGCTCGAGCAACCGGACGCCGGCGGGTTTGCGGCGGTCAACGGCGGGCGGCTGCAGGGCTACGTTGTGGTGCGCCGCTGCCGCGAAGGTTGGAAGATGGGACCGCTCGCTGCCGACGATCCGTCGACGGCGCGGCGGCTCTACGAGGCGGCGGCGAAGCACGCGGGCGCGGGGGCGACGTTGTTTCTCGACGTGCCGGAGGCGAACGCCGCGGCGCCACGGTTCGCGGCGGAGCTGGGGATGACGCCAGCGTTTGAGACGGCGCGGATGTATACTGGCGACCCGCCGGTGGTCGATTTGGCGAAGCTGTTCGGGGTGACGTCGTTTGAGTTGGGGTGATGGGGCGTGGCGGGTGCGCTCGCTCCGCTGGCGCGTCGCGGCTAACGGCTTTTTTTGGAGATGCTTGGTGACGTTTCAATACACGCACAACCTCGTCAGCGACTTGCCGACGCCGCGGAAGCAGGTGTTGTTGCTCACTTGCATGGACTTGCGGTTGCTCGACAACACCGTGGCGTTCATGAACGAATACAACCTGGCGAACCGATACGACCAATTGGCGTTCGCGGGCGCGTCGCTCGGGGTGATGCATTGCAGCAGCCCGCCGTACGAGGAGGGGAGCAAGGGGCGCCGCTCGTCGTGGAAGGACGTCTTCTTCCATCACCTCGACGTGGCGATCAACGACCTGCAGCGGAACATCAAAGACATTTTCATCATGGAGCACCGCGACTGCGGGGCGTACGAGCAGTTTCACCCGACGCATAACTTCGCCTATGGCGACGATCAGGCGGAGCAGGCGCTGGAGGAAATGCACCACCGCGAGCAGGCGTTTGCGTTTGCCGACGAGATCGCCGAGTTCGGCCAGCGACAGCTGCGCGAGGCGGAGAAGGCGCTGAAGAAGGGCAAGGACCACCACGATCCGTGGGAAGCGGAGCGGCGCGTGCGGGCATGGCGGGGCCTGCGTTCGCACTGCTTCTTGATGGATTTGCGCGGGGAAGTGAAGCACCTTTGTCGGTGACTTGGGGGACGGGGAATTCGTCTCACGCAAAGGTGCGCATGCGCAAAGAAGTCGAAGGGCGTCGCTCGCTCTGCTGGCGCGTCGCGGCTAACGGATTCGTTTGGACGCCGACGGAACGCCACATTCCAGCGGGAGTAAGGGGGCGGGAAATGTGGCGGCGGGCGAGAGTCGCGAGCGAGTTCACGGTTCGCAATAGGGGACGCCGCCGTCTGTGAACGGCGTCGTTAGAGAGATTGGCAGCGACACGCCCCCGGCAAGGTAAACCCGTGGCCGCTGCTGGACTTTCGGTGGCAAGTCGCCTCGTCTAACCGCTAGCATCCGAACCGCCGGACGCGCTCGTCCGGAAAGTCGGCCTATTCCTCCCGGGCGTTGGCAAGGTCGTCGGGTTGTGCCGGTTCTTCGCGACGCGGCCTCAACGGGTCGATCGATACGACCGTTTCCCGCTGCGCCGGGCCAATCGGGGCGGCCGATATGTCGAGTATCACCCGTACGACCCGGACCGCAGGGGTATGTTTCGATGGATGCTCGACGCGCTTCGGCGCTAGTTGCCGGCCTCGACCGGCGCCCCAGTTGGCGGCGACTTGCCGCAGGCTCGGGCCTGTCGCTGCTGATGCTGGCGGCTGGCTGCATGACCAGTCCGAAAGAGTACATTCAGAACGGCTTGAAGGTCGGCCCGAACTACCGCAAGCCGGCGGCGCCGATCGCCGAGCACTGGATCGACTACGCGGATGCGCGGGTGATCAGCCAGCCGCAGAACAACTGGGCCTGGTGGCAGACGTTTAACGATCCGATTCTTAGCGAACTGATTCAAACGGCGTCGCAGCAGAACCTCACGCTGCGGCAGGCCGGCTTCCGCGTGATGGAAGCCCGTGCGCTCGATGCTTACGCTCGCGGCAATCTGTTCCCGCAGTCGCAAACGGGTTTTGGCGGCTATAGCCGCAACCTGTTGAGCGAGCAGGTAGGCTTCGTCGGCGGCGGCGGCGGAGGAGCGGGCGTGCCGCGCGAATTTAGCGTTTGGACGCTGGGGACCCAGTTCCAATGGGAACTCGATTTCTGGGGCCGGTTCCGTCGATCGATCGAAGCGGCCGACGCCCAGCTCGATGCAACGATCGAAGATTACGACGACGTGCTGGTGATTCTAATCGCCGACGTGGCGTCAGCTTACGTCGACGTGCGGACGCTGGAGCAGCGATTGCGTTACGCGCGCCAGAACGTGCAGAACCAGTCGGGATCGCTCCGTCTGGCCGAGGATAAGAAAGAAGCAGGCGTATCGAGCCAGTTGGACGTCGCGCAAGCCGTGACGAACGTCGCCCAAACCGAGTCGACGATCCCGCAATTCGAAGCCGACCTGCGGGTGGCCGAGAACCGGCTCTGCACGCTGATGGGAATGCCGCCACAGGACATTCGAGCGCTGCTGGCCGGCAACGGCGGCATTCGGCCGATACCGACGGCGGCGCCGGAAGTGGTGTTGGGCATCCCGGCCGACTTGATTCGTCGCCGCCCCGACGTCCGCCGCCAGGAGCGGTTGGTGGCTCAACAGAGCGCGCTAATTGGCGTCGCCGAGTCGGACCTTTACCCGGCGTTCTCGATCACCGGCCAGATCTTCGTCCGTGCCAGCCAGTTTGACAACTTGTTCCTCTCTAACGCCACCGGCGGCAACGTCGGTCCGTCGTTCCAATGGAACATATTCAACTACGGCCGCATCCGCAACTTGGTGGCAGCTGAAGAGGCCCGGTTCATGCAGCAGGTGTCGCTGTATCAACAGACGGTGCTTGATGCCAACCGCGAGGCCGAGGATGCGATCATCCGATTCCTACAGTCGCAAGAGCAGGTGCGCATCTTGGAGACGGGCGCCGCGGCGGCAGCCGAGTCGCGCGACCTGGTGAACGAGTTGTACCAAGGAGGTCAGGCGGACTTCGGCCGCGTGTTCGTCGCGGAACTCTTCCTCGTCCAGCAACAAGATGCGCTGGCCGTGGCGCAGGGAACCGTGGCCCGCAGCCTGGTCGAGATCAACCGGGCGCTGGGCGGCGGCTGGCAGATTCGCCTGCAAGGTCCGGCGACGCTGGTGGAGTTGCCGCCTGTGGAAGAGGTGCAGGCAGGGCCGGAAGTCGCGGAAGAAGCGGCAGGTCCGGAAGCCCCTGAAGCCGCTGAAACGGCGCCCGCCGAAGGGGACGATGAAGAAGGGAACATCCCGGGCTTGGCGCCAGATCCCGCGTTTGAGCCGACGCCGGAAATCACGCTGCCGGAGGAGTTCGACGGACAGAAGGACTTGCCGGAAGTGAAGTGAGACGCGGCGAGGCGTCTGAATGTCGCAATGAAGCGGTCGGAGCAAATGATTCGCGAGTGGGTTGCCGGGTCACGCAGGCTGAGAACATGACCATCGCATCGAGTTTGAGATTCCGACTGACGGCGATGGCGCTGTCGCTAGCGGCGCTGGGCGTCGGCGGCGGCAGCGACGCTTGCGGGGATGAGCCGATCGTGCTGCGGCAACCGGCGACGACCAGCAAGGCTCCGAGCGGTCTGCGGCAGCCGAGGACGACGTTAGTCGTCATGACGGCGGCCAGCGAGGAGCCCGTGGCGGAGGCCGCGCCCACGCCTGTGGCAGCGGCGGCGGCGCCGAAAGCCGCGATGGGTCGTCCGGCGCCATTCACGCCGCACTACCTTTGCCTCTGCGCGCCCTACTGTCCGAAGCCGATGCCCTGCCCCAATCCGTGCTACGAGTGCGTCTGCGACGACTACTGCCCCAAGCCGATGCCCTGCCCCAACCCGTGCTACGAGTGCGTCTGCGACGACTACTGCCCCAAGCCCTATCCTTGCCCCCTGCCACAGCCGTTGTGCGGGCCGCGGGCGCCCGCGCGCCAGACGGAGCCATGCCCGATCTACGCGCCATACCCGCCGCGCGGGCCGTGCGTCGTCCACTAGTCGGATCGGCTGCGGTCGCCAAGCGCCGACGCGCGGAGTCGCTGCTACTTGGGCCAGCGCGTGCGACGCTCCCGGCAGGCGTACCCCAGCGGCGCGAGGCCAATCACGACGCCAAGCAATGCCGGTTCAGGAACGGTTGTGGACGTTTTGGGCGCGGTCCAGCCGAATTGTTGCTGCCACAGCATGAAGTCGGCCCCGTCGGACGCCCCGTCGAGGTTGGCGTCGGCCTTGGTCCCGCCGTCGAGGGCCGCGATCCAGTTGACCAGATCGCTGGAGTCGACCTGCCAGTCGCCGTTGAAATCGGACCCGGGCGGCGTGAGGAACTGACTGAACTGGCTCACCTGACTGACGGCGAGAACGTCGAGATCGGTGATCAGTCGACGCGAGCCAAGCGGGCGCGCGAAGCCCGACATCGCCGGCCCGTTGACGGTAAGGTGCGTGCCCATCACGGGAATCGTCGTCCCCTCGAATCCGGCAATCACCACGTTGATCGCGCCGTCGGCAATCTCGTCGTTGTAGAAGGGCCAGCCGACCAGTCCCAGCGCATGGCCTAGTTCGTGAATCGCGGTCGAGAGCAAATCGATGCTGCCCACGGCGGCGGCGTCGACTGGCGCCAACTCGCGAAGGATGTTGATCGGCCCCGCGCCGAAGTCGGACTGCGCGACGACCAGCGGACCAAACTCAAAATTGTCCGCCGGGGAAGGATCGAGGTAGAAGGGCAAGAGGCCGTCGTTGCTGAAGGCGATGCTCCCCTCGATCTGCCGCTCGGGCGTGCCGGCTTCGGCGACGCCCTGATGGAAGGCGATGGGAGTGATTGGCGCCGTCGCAAACCAGCCATAGTTGACGGTGACGGTGAAGTCGTCGCGGATGGCGCGTTCCCAGTGATTGGCGGCAGCGCGAAAGACGCTTGGCAGCGATCCGGCGCCGTTGAACTGCTGGGGGGCATCGCCGGCAAGGCCGATGCCCGCCAACTCCTCGCCGGCGGCGACGAAGTGGTCGATGATCGTTAGCGCGCGGGCCGATGGTGAACACGCCGCGACAAAGAGAGCGCCGATCGCGAGGCGAATCAGGGAGATCGGTGAACGCGGCATGAGGCGACTGGCGGCGGATGAAGCTGGACTGGTTGAGATCGAGGAAGCTCCTGCGCCGCGGTCTGGAGGGGACCGATAAGTAGCGACGCCGCCCTGAGCCTTCTATCCTAGGATAATCTCCAGGAGCGGGAAAGCATTCCGTCGCCGAGCGAAAACGTTGCCGCGGGCGAGGATTATCGCTAGCGAAAGCGTTAGCAGAGCGTTGCGCCCTTCCCATGCGGCGTCCCGCAGCCTGATCCGGTGCGTGACTTCCGACGGGCAAACCAGGGGACGAAGGCTGCCAGCCAGGCGCCCGCGGCGGGCTCCGGAATGAGTTGCGTCGCTCCCCCGCCGGCGCTGGAGACCGCTCCAAAATTGCTGCGCCAGATGGCTAGATCGATCGCGTCGACGCGGCCGTCTCCGTTGGCGTCGGCAATCTGGTCGAGCGTACGTCCAGCGTCGCGCTGCCACCAAAGATAGTCGTTGCCGTCGGTCGTGCCGTTGCCGTCGAAATCGCCGACCGCTTCGGTAAAGGGGCCAATCTCGAAGGTCGCCTCCTGATAGTCGGCAATCCCGCGGCCCGAGAGCGCCTGATCGCTGTTGCCCCACTGAACGTTGCTGGCGTGGCCGGCGAGCGGAATTCCGTCCCAAGTCTGATCGCGAACGACGCCGTCGACGGCGAACGCCACGGCGGCGGAATTGGGGACGTTGAGGAACTGAAAGCGATGGAACGCGGCCGCGCCGGCGCCCCCCGTCGTGAGTTGGAAGGTGCGCGGCGTCTCGTCGTAAAGCGTCGCGCGCAAATCGCCCGTCGTTGTGAGGTCGAGCATCATATGGTAAGCCCGGCCGCCGAGGAACGCGGACATGCCTAGGTTTCGTTCGCCGCCGAAGTCGTCGACGTAGCGAATGACGCTGCGCATCCGCCAACCTTCCGCGGCGACGCGCGTCAGGTCTTGCGGGAGAAAATCGGCCACATAAATCGGATTAGGCGACGACGACGATTGATCGGCGACGCGCCAAGCATTGAGGCCGGAGCCGCCGCTGTTGACGACGCCGGCTCCGGCCGGGCCGATGGCGCCGGCGTGGAGATCGAGCCAGCCCCAGAGTTCGGGACTCCAGACCTTCGCGGGAGTGCTGTTGGCGGTGGTGGGGCCGGCGTGATACTCGACGTGGAGCGTGGCGGCGCAGGCAGACGCCGAGGCGAGCGTCAGCGGCGTCGCGGCCGTGAGTACCTGGAGAAGCCTCATCAATATCGCTCCGCGCGTACCTGTTCCGAAACAAGGTCGCCGCTTCAGGAAGTCATCCTGGAAGGGGCGAGCGGAGGATTTTTTCAAGGCGGGGGTCGGCAGGCAATGGCAAAATTACCTCGCGGCGCCAGCATGGCGCCGCGTCCTACGGATTGCCGCATCGTGTGCGAGCCTGCAACGACCTACCTGCCGGCGACTGCCAATTCGCTACTGGCTGATTAGTTCTCCGTCCGAGCGGTGCGCCATCTGGTTGAGCGTCTCCAGACCGACGTCAAACGAGATGAACCGCACCGACGAATCGGCGAATCCTGCGTTCATGCCCGCGGCGTGTGCGGAGCCAAAGCGGTGGCCCGCGACGTCCTTTTCGACGTCGTTATTCAGCACGAGTTCCGCGTCCGGGCGAAAACTGCATACCGTCGAACGAAGCGTGTCGGGATCCCAGCCATCGGACCAGCCGCGGTCATCGTGCCATAACCATTGCTCATATTGACTTGGAATGAGCCATTTTTCTCCGAGGACCATGGTGTTGCTCGAACCATCGGTGATCTTGGCGAAGGTGATTGGTTCGTAGAATCCAGTGGTAATTCGTTGCCCATTGGCTTCGTTTCCCGTGACCCAGAGATTGCCGCGCACGATGACGCCCATGAATCCGACGTACCCCGCGTTCCCAGCGACATTGGCTGGCATGTCGCCGTCGCTGCGAGGTTTGTTCTTATAACCCCAGAACTCCCGCCATTCGCAAAACGTGGTGTCGTCGGCGCTGGCAATCGTCTTGAGGCCGGTGTCAAAACTCGCGGCGTTTGCAAAACTGCCGCGAGGCCGGCCCGGGACGGCGGCGGCGTAGTCGATCAGCACGGCCCCCGTTTCGGGGTTGCGGGCGGAAGTGCGACACGAGGGACAGTTGTAGAACGGAAGCTGCGCCTGGGTCAGTTGTGGCGTCGAGCGAATATTGTGAATCGCCCCTTGCTCGAGATAGGGAAGAATCTGAAACGCCCAACTCAGGCCTTGGTTGGCGGGGCCGTTCGGGGCGCCGCCGTTGACGTACTGCTCGACGTACGGCCAAGGACGACTTCCGCCGCTGGGAAACGCCTTCTTGGCGTCAACGTGATTCTGCATCGCTAACATCAGCTGCTTGACTTGATTGATGCAGGTGGTGCGTCGCGCCGCTTCGCGGGCCGCCTGGACCGCCGGTAGCAGCAGCGCTACCAAAACGCCAATGATGGCAATGACGACCAGCAGTTCGACGAGCGTAAAACCTCGACGGAAATTGAAACGATGCGCGCACGAATGTTGTTCCGGGACGATAACCATGCTCTTGCTCTTCTCTTGCGGCGATCGCCGCCCTGGGGAGGCGGCGGATCGAACGGGCCAATGATCGACAGACGCTGCTTCAGACGACGGCTGGGTCCCCGCTTGCCGTCGCGCAGCGCCGGGAGCGCCGCGCGACGGCAGACGGAAGTTGGGTTCGAAAATCATGCGGAAGAGGGAAGCCGCCGCGAGCGGCCGACGCTCCCCTCCTCCGCTTTAGATCGAAACGTTCACGCATTGCCGCGGCGACGGCGGATCGCGATCGCCGCCAGGGCGGCGCCCGCCAGGGCAAAGCCGGCCGGCTCGGGAACGCCGGCGACGGGCGCCGGAGTCGCCGTGAAGCCGCGCTGCCAAGCCAGAAGGTCGGCGCCGTCGACGCGACCCGAGGCGTCGGCGTCGGCGTTGATTCCGACGCCGGCGTAGCCGAACTGCGTCTTCCAAATCGCGAGGTCGTCGTTGTCGACCGAGCCGTCGCCGTTGAAGTCGCCGGCCAGGTCGGTCCCGTCGGCGTAAAACTGGATGTCGGCAATCTGCATCGACGTGATCGTTCCGGCTGCGGGCGGGACGGTGGTCGCCGCCGGGCCTTTGATTTCCGGGAAGATCACCTTGTAGGAGGCGTACGCCGTGACGTTCGAAAACGTCACCACCTCGTCGGCAGTCAAACGAGCCGTCGGCAGCGTTAAGTCGCCCGAAGAAATCAACGTCCATGTCTCGGCGATGCCGTCGCTGTGGGCGGTGCTGCCAATGGGGTCGTTCGTGCCGTAGATTTCGTACTTCGTCGGGTCGCGTCCCTCGGCGTCGTTAGCCGTCGTGATCTGAAAGGCATTAACCGCCTCAGGGCCGCGCGACGGCGTGACGATGAAACCGGTGTTGTTAATCCCGACATTGAGGTACTTGGTGTTGACGTTGCCGTCAATCGCGGCAAACGACTCTTGGGCGACGGGCGAAATCGACTCGCTCCTCGGCGGAGTCGGCAACTGAATGGCGCGAATGTCTTCCAATCCGTCGGGGCTGTACAGCACGTTCGTCCCCGTGCCGTCGGAGCTTTGGAAGAACTCGACGTCGCCGATCTGCATCGCCGTCGCGGCGTTGGGAACCTTCAGCGTCGGAAAGACCATGCGGTACGATTTGTAAGCCGATGCGTTGGCAATGGAAACGACGGGGCCCGTGCTACGACGCGCCGCCGGCAAGCTGAGCGCGCCGGAACTGATGAGCGACCAATTTTCCGCAGACCCCGTGCTATTGTCCGGGCTGGAAAGATCGTCGTTCGAGCCGTACAGCTCGTAGGTCGCCGGATCACGCGCTTCATTGTCGTTGGCGGTGTTGATCCGAAAGCTCTGAATCGTCGACGAACCGAAGCTCGGCTGCACGATGAAACCGGTATTGAAGCGACCGAAGTTCAGATACTTCGTGCTCGTCTGAGGCGAGGAGGGCAAGTAGAGATTGTCGATGGCCTTCAACGGGCCTTCGTTCGCCGGATAGATGCTGGTGAGATTCACCACGTCGCGATCGATCGCCAGGATCGGATCGCCGACGGTGAGAACGTTCTTGGCTCCGTGCGCGGAGCAGGTGCAGGCCGCGACGCTTGCCGCGGCGACGGCGGTCCACAGGTGTCTCATGATTTTCCCCTCTCAAAGTGTTGCAATTGGTTTCTCTGAAGCAGAGCCTGTTGAAAAAACTGATCGTCTTGCTCAAGTCGCGCTAACGCCGTCGCGCGACGCGCACCAACAAGGCGGCGTCGCGCAACGGCTGCCCCCAGCGCTTTCACTTGGTCGTTTTCGATTCTCGCGCTCCGTCCGGCGACTTCGTTCGTGATTGGCTGCCGTGATCGGTCTGCTTGTCGTTGGTCGCGTCAAAGTGCCGGCGGATTTCCGCCGCATCCAGGACGCGGTCGTAGACGGCGACGTTGCTGATCGCGCCCTGCCAGCATTCGCGCGCGATTTCGTTCTGCGCGCCAGGGGGATTGCGGCCGATGCGAGCGCGGCCGCCCGTGGAAACGCCGACAGGGGTCTCTTTGTCCGCGACCCACTCGACCGCGTCGCCCTCGGCCGCGTCCAGCGGTCGAAATCGCTGACCGACCGGCTCGCCGTTGACGTACAACGCGGGCGTGCCGGCGGCGTCGACCGCGGCGGCCACGTGGATCCACTCCCCTTCCGCCACCGGAGTCGCCGAGACGCAGTCATACTTTCCATACAAGGTCAGGTGAACTTTCAACTCATCGTTGGGCATCTTGTACCACCGTCCGTCGACGACCCCGAACGCCATGCCGCTGTGCGGACGGTCGAACGTCGAGAAAATCCGTTGAGGTCCAACGGCCCTCGCGGGGCAGACCCACGCCTCGTAGGTGCAGTTCGACGCCATGCCCAGCGCAGGATCGCCGGGAATCTCGATGCCGTCATGCTCGCCTTGAAAACGGACGGCGTCATTGGGGCCATTGCCGCCCGAGCGTTCGCCGCGATTGTCGGCCGTCGCCATGCCCGACTTGACGAACGAGGGCAAGGCGAGTCGACCTTCGCTCGTCAACTGATCTCCGGGATCGCCCTGATTCAATCGCCAGTAGGCGAGCGGCTCGCTCCGGAGAACTGCCAGTTCATAAGCGGACGCCGGCACTCGCCGAACGAACTTCGCCCCGTCGAATTCAACATCGCTGGTCGTCCCGTCGCGGTTCACCTGCGTCGCGGCGCCCCGTTGCAAGGTACGGCTGGGAGCGCCCCCCTGCTCCGCGACAAAGGCGACTTCGCCATCGAGAACATGAATGCTCGCCCGACCTGGCTGGTCGACCTCGACGGCAAACTCGGTCCCAAGATCGACGAACGCGGCCGCGTCCGATTGCAGCGTGAAGCCGACGGCCTGGGGCGGAACGCGAACGACTCCCTTGCCCCGAACAAGTTTGGCGCGGTCCGTCGTCAGCAAATCGACTTCCGACGGTCCTTCGATGACGATCGTTACGCCCGAGGCGAATCGGGCTTCCGCCACGCCTTGGTCGAAGACCAACGATCCGGGCGGCAGCTTGGCCCCGACCGGCAGCGATTCATCGAGACGGCGCAACTTTGCATCGAATGCGTTGACGATTTCGGCGATCACGGGCGCCGGCGCAATGGCAGGAGCCGGCGCGGGGACAGGAGCCGGCGCGGGGACTTGGGCCACGATCGGCGCCGCTGGGACGGAGGCCGGTTCAGGAACCGGCGGCGGAGCAAACGTGCGGAACGCGACCACGAGCAACGCGGCCGTCGCGGCGACGCAGGCATAAACGAGCGCTACGGAGGATCGCGAGTGTTCGCTGCGCCGTCTTTTCGAGTCGAGCAAGTCGGCTTGTCGCGCCACGGCGAGAGCTTTGCGCCGCATCTGCGCTGCAAGCTCTTCGGCGCGACGCGCGGCCTTCGCCTCTTCCTCGTCCAGCAGACTCGCGATGTGCCGCGGGTCGACGGTGTCGACGAAGGCCTCGTCGAACACCAGGCTCCGCATGTCGTGTTGCAGCAGGACGTCGCGCAGGCGGCTGTGGATCACCGACTCGCGGACGAAGGTGCGTTAGTTCGCTTCGTCCGCCATGAGCCACGCGCGCAGCTGGGCCGCTTCGGCGGGAGTGAGACTCTCGTCGAAGTAGGCGCTCAGGAGCTCGGCGTAGTCGCGCATCGATCGCATTCCTAGATGGGTTTGGCGCTGGATCGCGCGGCGACTTGGCGCTCGATGCACTCGCGGAGCGCCCGGCGAACTCGATGCAGCATCACCGACACCGCGTTGGAGTTCATGCCGGTGGTGGCCGCGATCTTCCGCGGCGTCATTTCGCGGACGTAGCGCATTTCGAGCAGTTTTCGCGGCCGGCCGTCGACGCGCTCGATGCAGTTCTCGAGCGCCGTGTGCATCGAAGAGATTTCCGACTCCATCTCGGCATACACGTCGGCCAGTTTTAGAATCGCGTCCTCGTCGAAGACGTGCCGGTCGTTGGCGTGCGTGCGGTGATGCTGCAGCAGCTTGTAGCGAGCTACGCCGAGCACCCAGGCCGTAAACGACCGCGACGGATCATAAGTGGTGAACTTCTCGGCGGCGGCCGCAGCCGTCTCTTGCAGCAGGTCTTCGGCCTGATGGAAATCGCATAACGAGGCGCGGAAATACGTCGAGACGATTGGGTACGCCTTCGTCCAGAGCACGCTCAGTTGCCGTGCCTGCGCCGTCGAGATGGCTGTCGCGTCGTCCATCATTGCCTGGGAGGGACGAATTCCGTCCCGCGAGAAACCGGTGAAAAAGTGCCGCTATTAGAAATTCACACGGAGCGGCAAAACCTTACGCGAATTTTCCGGCGGCATTGGCCGTTGGGCCGCTAAGCTGTTGCGCTGTAAGGGATTGCGCGAGGCGGGAACTGGCAGAATCTGTCCGTGGGGCGCGGCTGCCGGCGCAACAGGCGGGACCGCTGCCGCGACGCAATCAACTTCAACCGATCGGCTGGCGTCCCACAAGGGGCGAAGGCCGAGTTGCGGCAAATCGCAGGGTCGCGATCGAGCGCGTCGCGGCCGCTGCCAGCAAGGGTCGGCGCCGCGGCAAGCGCGGAATGACGCGCAGCAAAAGACAGCGGGGATGCGCCGGTGTGCATCCCCGCTAAAGGGCGTCGTTGATAGAGAAGGCCGTTAGCGGCCGCGGAAGAAGCCGCCGGTGCGGACGCTGCGACTCGCGGAGCGCTGGCCGTGCGTGCGTTCCCAGTTCATCGAACCGTAGTTGATGCCGCTGATGTTGAAGCTGCGGTAAGGATTGTTCTTGCTAATGGGGTATGCCGAGCTGGTTTGAGCGAGCCCTGCCGTCGCGGCGACGACAAACAAGCCGAGGATCAGTTTTCGAAGCATGATACGAACTCCAAACATTGCCTGGATGGGAGGTGGAGAGCCGAAAGCGGCAACCTCTTTACGCGGAAAGCGTCCGCCGAGGTCGCATGTTACAGGCTTGTCAGCGAATACCTCGATTCGCGACGGCGCGCCGCCGCCGCGGAAAGCATAGCTCACCCCGCCGTTTGGGGGGGCATTAAGAATTCTTGACGCCCCACTCGCGGAGGTGCGACTGAATGAATTCGATGAGGGCGGCATTGGCCGCGGTTCCTTTGCCCTCGACCATCATCGGCTCGCCGAAGGCAAACCGCACGGGGCGGCTGGGATCGAGGCGGCCAAAGTCGCTCACTGGCCAGCCCAGGGGCCAGGCGTCGGTCAGCAGCGCCAGCGGGATAATTGGCACGTTCGATCGCTGCGCCAGCTTCACGCCAATCGTGTTGAACTGGGCCGGATCGAACGTCGCCCGCCTGGCGCCCTGCGGGAAGACGATGATCGACGTCCCTTGGGTCAAACATTCGGCGCCGTCGGCGAGCATCGTCTTGAGATCAAGTCGCGGATTGGTCTGCGTCACGGCGATCGGCTTGCGGGCGCGCATCACATGCTTGAAGACTGGATAGTCCAAGAGCGCTTGCTTCACCACGAACGTCACCGGCTTGAGCGGTCGGACGAGCGCCGGCAGCACGCCGGTTTCCAGGCTGCTCATGTGATTGCCGACAATCAAGCAGGGCCCTTCAAGCCGCGCGATGTGATCGAGCCCGGTCACGTCAAACTGGAAGCCGACGTCTTCGAGCGCGCGCAGAATGCCGGCGCTAGTGTCGATCCACGCCTGGTCGTCGTACTGGCCGCGGCGCGCGATGGCGCTGGCTCGGAAAATGTTGCCGTACAGCCGCGGATAGAAAAGCGTCGAAGGGAAGGTACGGCTGATCGCCGAGGCTTTGCCGGGCGGCGTCTGGTACGCACCGTTGACGATCGCGAGACCGTTGTCGAGCGGCGATTTCGGTGAGGCGGCGACTTGGGACATCAACGTGGGCCGGCATGCGGGGACGGAGGCACAGTCGTGCGAGCAGACTGCCACGGCCCAATTATCGCGAAGTCCGGCGCGCGACGCCACTGGCGATTCGTGCGACGGTTCGACCGGCCGAACCGACTTACGGCCGCATCGTGTCGTCCATCGCCGACGCAGGCAAGTCATCAGCCTCGCTGCCGCGATGATCGACCAGCATCGACGGGCAAACCTCCTGCTTGCCGCATTGCTCGCAAACGAGGTGAATCAAGTCGGACCCGCCGAGTTTGATCTCGTGCTCGCGGCACAGGTCATATAGTTGTTGCAGATGGGTGCAGGCCATGGGACGTTGCTCCGAAATGAGAATGGTCGCGCGGCTTGCATTGTACCGCACGAGCCGACCTCTCTCCCAGCGGCCGGTACGATTCAGGCAAACGACCAGCTCTCGTTCGCGCGGGGCTTACCGGGGAATGTGTTCGCCGCGGATCATGTCGGCAAACGTTTGGCGCTCACGAACCAAGTGGACCTGGCCCTTTTCGATCAGCACCTCGGCGGCGAGCGGCTTGCTGTTGTAGTTGCTCCCCATGACGGCGCCGTACGCCCCGGCGACGCCGATGACGATGTAATCGCCCACGGCGGCGACCGGAAGCTCGCGGCCGCGAACGTAGCCGCCATCTTCCTGAGTGAAGATGTCGCCCGATTCGCAGAGCGGCCCGCCGACGATCACCTGCTGCAGCGCCTGCTGCCGGGGCCGCGGCGACTCGGCGGGATTCTCGTTGTAGGCGACCGCCATCGGGTGATAGGCCCCGTAGAGGATCGGTCGGGCGAGATTGTTGAAGCCGGCGTCGACCACATAGAACAGATTGTCGCCCATCTTCTTCACGGCGCGGATCTCGGCGATCAGGCTGCCGCACTCGGCCGAGAGATAGCGGCCCGGCTCGATCTCAAGACTGACCGGATGACCAAACGCCGCGGCCAGTCGTTCGCGCACGCCGTTCCACAGTTCATAGTAGGCGGCAATGTCGACTTTCTTGTCGCCTTCGCGATACGGCGTGGGCAAGCCGCCGCCGGCGCTGATCGAGTGAATCGAAGCGCCGACCGACAGGGCCGCCGCTTCCATGGCGCCGCAGACTTGGCTGAGATGCTCCATGTCGGTCCCAGAGCCGATGTGCATGTGGAGCCCGGCGATTGAGAGCTTGTTGCGCTTCGCGCGCTCGACGCATTCGGCGAGCTGCGTATGCCAGATGCCATGCTTCGACTGCTGCCCGCCGGTATTGGTCTTCTGGCTGTGCCCATGCCCGAAGCCGGGATTGATCCGCAGCGTGATGCCGCGGCCCGGGCAGACGGCGCCGTACTGATCGATCATGTCAGGCGAACCGCAGTTGACCGGGATCTCGTGCTTGGCGACCATCTCGAGCGCTTCGCGATCGAAGATGTCGGCGGTGTAGACGATCTGCGGCGGTTCGTGGAAGCCGGGCCGAAAACCGGCGGCTAGCGCACGTTGGATTTCGCCGGCGCTCACGGCGTCGACGCAGGCGCCCGCGCGGCGGACGACGTCGAGAATCGCCAGATTCGACAATGCCTTCTGGGCGTAACGGACGACGTCGAAGGCAGCCAGGTCGGCGACCCGCTCGGCGACGATCGCCGCGTCGTAGACGAAGAGCGGCGTACCGAACTTCTGGGCGAGCGCCGCGACCGGTTGGCCGGCGATTTCGGTGACGATCAGCGGAAACAGCGTAGCGGCGGCGATCATGGGGGAACTCGTCAGTGGCGAGACGACGCTCGGGGTGAATCAGTCAACGAAAAAAGGCGGCGGTCGCCCGTGCGACCGCCGCCCTCAAACGTAATCGAAACGCAGCAAATTCAACAGTCCTTAGAACCCCGCCGGCGCTCCCGCGCCCTGCATGCGAGCCTGGCTGGCGCCCTTGCCGATCGCCTTGAGCACGCCTTCTTGCAATTCCAGGCGGGTCCGAATGCCGTTCTTCACCGGCTCGCCGACCAGGCGGATGTGATCGCTGCCCGAGCTCGCCGAGCTGACGGCCTCGGACAGATTTTCAATCAGCGGCTTCTGGTCTTCCTCGGCGACCGACTTGGCGAACTCCAGCGCCTGCTGCAGGCCGATCGTCATTTCAAACGGCATGATCGCCTTCTTGGGCGACTTGGCCGAGGCGGCAATCGCAGCCTTCACCGCGGCCACCGGGTCGGCGCCCATCGCGAAGTAGACCGCATTCTTCCCGACGCCGACGATCATCTCGCCATTCTCGGTCAGCAGCTTCTTCGCCTTCTCATCGTCCGCCGGAATCTTGTAGGTGACGTTGTGGAATTTCACGTCGCCGATGGTTTCGGCATCGAGTTCCACCTTCGGCAAATCTGTGGTTTCGAGTTCAGCGTACTTCTTGATGCCTTCCAGGACTTTCGCCGAGTCGACCACGTAAGCGCCGGCGACAAAGCTCATCGAGTTGTCGCCCAGCTCGAGCGAAGCGCCGCCGTCGGTGACGCCCCCTTCCAGGGTCTTCTGGAACGCGGTGAGGAAGTCTTCCAGGGCTTCCTTGGCCTTTGCCTTCGAGCCCTCTTCAATCTTGCTCGTCTTCTCGATCGCGGCGTTCCCCTTGGCGCGGGCCGTTTCGATCATCTGCTGAACTTGCGACACGTCGGCTCCGCTGGTCGCCGAGGCAAAGGTCACGTTCATCGCCGCTTCGGGCTTCGAGAAACCGGCGAAGTTGGTGGTCACTTTGCTGTTGTCGGCAATTTGCTTGGCCAGCTTCGTGCCGGGGAGGGCCGTGTAGACGAAGTCGAACACGGCGTTGTGCTTGTCGTTGTCGACCTTCACGCCGACGGTCACGGCATCGAGATCGTTGATGAATTCCTTCATCTGAGCGAGTTGAGCCTCGAACGCCTTCTGCCGGGCAGCATACTCTTCATCGGACTCCTTGGCGCCGCGAGCTTGCGCGCCTTGCGACATCGCGTCGATCGCTTGCTGGCGGTACGCTTCGGGAAGGTTCTTCACCAGCACGTTGACCGCGACGTCGTACTGCTTGACCAACGGGGCGAACGCATCGGCGGGATCTTCGGGCAGGCCTTCGAACATCGTCGGGGCCATGCTCAGCAGGGCCCAGTTGCCGCTCTTCTTCAGGAACGCGCCGGCGCCCTGCGGCGTGCGGATCTGCGACACGCCGTCGCCCATGTCGGTGACGGTCACGCCGAAGCCTTTGGCCACGTCGAGCAGCGCGTTGACATCGCTGACCGGCAGGCAGATGGCGCCGCTCGGCATTTGGCCGTCGGTCTGAATGATCGCGCCAATCGGCTTGGTCTTATCGAAGCCGGCCAGCCCCTTGCCCTGCGTGAACATTTGGACGAACTGCTCGATCATGTCGGAGGCGCCCTTATGGTCGCCCAACTCACCGACGAAGTTCAGGTCCTTCATCAGTTCGTCGTATCCGGCGAATGCGACGACGGCGACCGGCTTGGCTTCGCCGGCGGATTGAGCGACGGCAAACGGCGCCGTCAGAACGGCGACCACAAGGCCGCAGGCGGCCATCCAACGAGTGAGGTGAGTTCGCACCTGAGATCTCCATACAGGAAAGAGTGGTAGGCGACAGGGCGCCGAGGCAGCAGGCGATTGTCGTAGAAGATAGGCGTTGCATGCCGTGGGGGCAAAGTGCCGACGGCAGGTTCCCGAGGGCATGGCCCTCAGGCTAGTAGACGATGGATGATGACGCCGAGAGTGGCGCGAGGCGGACGCGCCTTCGGTGGCCGCTGGCGTGGCGCCCCTTTAGCGCCCAGGTCGGCCTAACGTTCGCGGAACGTGATGCGGCCCTTGGTCAGATCGTAAGGCGAGAGTTCGACGCGAACTTTGTCTCCCGGGACGATGCGGATGAAGTTCTTCCGCATCCGCCCGGCAACGTGGGCGGTGACCTGATGCCCGCCGTCGATTTCCACGCGAAACCGCGTGTTGGCCAGCGCCTGGGTCACGACCCCCTCAACCTCAAGGGCCTCTTCTTTTTGTTTTGACATAAAAACGCTTGTCTCTCTTGCCTAAGGAACGCCACTCGCCGCCCAACCACAGGCGCGCCCGCGGCGAACCTTGTAAATCGGCACATCCGACAATCCTAGCATTCAGGAACCCCCCGTCCAACTGGCGGCCAGCGTTGTTTCGGCCTGGGTTAGCGCCTATTTCGCGTTCGAATGGGCTCCGGCGGCCGCAACGCCGCCAACGCGGCATGGTGCTCAGCGGCCCAGCCGCTATTGCGACTTCTTCGCCCCGATTGGATTGATCTTGCCGAAAGTGCGGGCAACGGGTCTGTTTCTTCCGAAATTGGAGCTTAGTCCCGGCCGGGATCGAGCCCGCGAAAACCCCGGCAAGGTCAACGCAAATTGCCTCCAAGTCCTTGTCCGCCAACAATTTGACCGTTAGCCGGCGCGGCGAGAGAATTGGTGAATTGGACCCCGTCGCGGGCGCCAGCACGGCCCGACGCTGAATGGCTCTTCCTACTTTATGAGCACTCGGACTCCCGAACACGTGAGCAGCGCATCCCAACCAGATGACGATGCCGTCAATCGCGCGAAGCAGGAGATTCAGTCGCTCGTTCAGGAAGTGGTCGTCCTCTCGAAGAGCGAAATCGACGAAACCGAGTTTTTCGCCGCCCTGCTGGAAAAATCGATCTCGGCTCTGGCGGCCATCGGCGGCGTCGTCTGGACGCTGGAAGAGAACCAACCCTTCAAACTGCAGTACCAGGTGAATCTGCAGCAGACAGGGCTCGCGGCCAGCCAAACCGCGCAGATGCAGCACGCCAAGCTGCTGGGGAACATCGCCAAGCGGGGCGAGCCGGTGATCATCCCCCCCCATTCGGGCGCCGGCGATGGCCCCGAAGACGAAGGGGCGGCCAATCCGACCGAATACTTGCTCGTAGTCGCGCCGATCCGCACCGACCGCGGCGTCGACGGGCTCGTCGAAATCTTTCAGCGCGTCGGGGCGCGCCCGACCACGCAGCGCGGCTACCTCCGTTTTCTCGTGCAGATGTGCGAGATCGCCGGCGAGTACCTCAAGACCCGGCGGCTGCGTCATTTTGTCACGAAGCAGTCGCTGTGGGAGCAGTTGGAGAATTTCACGGCGTCTGTGCACACGCGGCTCGATTCGCGGCAGACCGCCTTCACGATCGCCAACGAAGGTCGCCGCCTGATCGGTTGCGACCGCGTGACGGTCATTCTCCGCAAGGGTGGTTCGTATGCCGTCGAGGCCATCAGCGGGCAGGACACGTTCGACAAGCGCTCGAACGTCGTGCGAATGCTGCGCAACCTGGCGACGGTCGTCATCCGCAGCGGCGAAGACCTCTGGTACACCGGCGACACGCAAAACCTCGCTCCGCAGGTGGAGAAAGCGGTCAACGAATACGTTGACGAATCGCACACCAAGCAAATCGCCGTGCTCCCCTTGCGCGAGCACGATCCCCACGCCGACGACAAGACCCGCGACCGCAAGCGCGAGAATATGCTCGGCGCGATCGTGATCGAACAGCTCGTTGACAGTCGCGCGCCCGACGGATTGATGCAGCGCGTCGATGTCGTGCGCCGCCACAGTTCGACGGCGCTCACCAACGCGCAGTCGCACGAAGGGCTGTTCCTGCTGCCGGTCTGGCGGTTCATTGGCAAGAGCCGCGTGCTGGTGACGGCGCGCAACCTGCCGAAAACGATTCTCGCCGCCATCGCGCTTACCGCCGCCGTGATTGCCATGTGGCTCGTGCCGTGGGACTTCACGGTGACGGCCGACGGCAAACTGCAGCCCGAAACTCGCCGCAATGTGTTCGCCGCGGTCGATGGCCGTATCATTGACGTACCGGTCCGCGAAGGCCAAACCGTCGCGAAGGATGAGGTTCTCGCCGTGCAGCGTAGTTCGCCGCTGGAGGACCAGCGGGCGCAACTGATGGGCGAGATCGCCACGAACCAGCAAGCATATCTCGCCGCCAAAGCGAAGCAGGGATCGCTCGATCCGGCCCGTACGCCCGAGGCCGACATTCTCGACATCCAAAGCGAGATGAACCAGCTGGAGACCAAGGCCGCAACGCTGCAGGAGCAGTTTGAGATCCTGCACGAACAAGAAGAGCGCTTGAAGATCACAAGTCCCATCAACGGCAAGGTGGTCGGCTGGAAGGTGCAGGAAACTCTCCGGGACCGACCGGTGACGACGGGCACGCAGATCATGGAGATCGCCGACCCCACCAAAAACTGGGAACTCGAAATCGAGCTCCCGGAGGCCAAGATGGGGCACGTTCGCCGACGACAGGTCGAACTTCGCGCCACCGACCCCAGCGCCGAACTGCCAGTGACGTTCATCCTGGCGACCAATCCCGACTCGGAAGACAAGCTCCAGGGCCGCGTGGTCCAGATCGCCCCCAGCGCGGAAACCAGCGGCGAAGAGGGGAATACCGTTAGGATGCGGGTGGCCTTCGACCAGAAGGAGCTCGCCAAACTCGTCGACGGCGCCGCCGCGACCGACGCGGCGATCGCGGCGCTGAAACAAGACCTAAAAGTTGGCGCCGACGTGAAAGCCAAGATCGACTGCGGCCGCAAGCCGATCGGGTACGTGCTGTTCCATGAGCTGTGGGAATTTATTCAATCGCGCATTTTGTTCAGGATGTAGTTCGAGAAATGACGAATGAAGAAATCCGAATGACGAATGAGCGCGGCAACGACGCATTTCATTCGTCATTCGAGCTTTGTCATTTCACTTCGGTACGCTTGAAGTGCCAATACGGAGCTAACCATGTCCGCCTCACTCCTCGCCATTCTTGCCCTCTTCGCCCAGGTGGGAGGAGGCGCGCCCTATCGCCCCAATGATCAGTCGCGAGTCGATGCCAACGGCGACCCCGTCTTCAGCTCGGCCTCAATCACCGCCGAGGAAGATTCGATCGTCGCCGCCGAGGCCGAAGGAACGCTGCTCAAAATTGCCGTTAACGAAGGCGACCGCGTCAACGACGGCACGGTGCTGGCCACGATCGACGATCGGCAGGCGAAGGCGGCGGTCGACGTCGCCAAGCTGACCTTGGACGCGGCGACCGAACGGGCCAACGACGAGGTCGAGGAGCAGTATGCCATCCTGGCCGCCAAAGTGGCCAAAGTCGACTGGGAGATGGATATCGAAACCAACAAGCGGGTCCCCAACTCCGTCGCCCCCATCCAGGTGCTGCAGAAGGAGCTCGTGTTCGATCGCTCGAATCTCCAAATCGAGAAGGCCCGCAAGGATCAGGTCATCGCCAAGAAAGAGGCGGCCGTCAAAGGCGCCGAACTCGAGGCGGCCGACATCGGCCTGGCCCGCCGCACGATCAAGGCGCCGTTCGACGGCGAAGTGCAACAGCTCTTCCAGAAGGAAGCCCAATGGGTCAACCCGGGCGACCCGATCTTGCGGCTGGTGAAGTTCGACGTGCTGCGGGTCGAAAGCTACGTCAACGCCAGTCAATTCGACCCCGTTGAGCTCGCCGGCAAGCCAGTGACGATCAAAGTGCGGCTCGCCCGAGACCGCGAGGTGTCGCTCCCCGGCCGGATCACCTACGTCGGCCAAACCGTTCGGGCCGTGAAAGGCGATTACCTGGTGCGCGCCGAAATCCAGAATCAACGCAGCGGCGACTACTGGCTGATCCGTCCCGGGCTGTTGGCCGAAATGACGATCCACGTGAGCCAGCCCGCCGAACCGCAGGCCCGCGGGGCGGCGATTCCGGCCAAGTGACCCTCGTCCCACGCTCCGCGTGGCGACGGTAAATCCACCGCTCTCCGGCGCGACCGTTGCACCACAAATGAACGACGCGTAGCGTGGGAACTAGGGGTATTCGCCGGGGGCGAGACGCCCCGGCTCGCATGTCCTGTTGCTTCCGTTTCCTCACCTCTGAAACTGAACCCCGACGCCTGAACCCTTCCCCGCATGCCCACTCTTGCCGACAGCATCGTCTCCAGCTCGTCGCGCAAACTCACGATCCGCGCCCGCCCCGACCTGAAGGCCCGCAAGCAGCGCTACCAGGGCCGCACCTACTGGGTGGTGAAAGATCCGGTCGGCCTCCAATACTTCCGCTTCGAAGAGGAGGAGTTCGCGATTCTGCAAATGCTCGACGGGCAGTCGAGCCTCGACGACATCGCCGAACAGTTCGAAGCCGAGTTCCCGCCGCAGACGATTCGCGTCGAGGAACTGCAGAACTTCATCGGCATGCTCCACAAGAGCGGGTTGGTCCTCTCCGACGCCCCCGGCCAAGGCTGGGCGCTGAAGGAACGCCGCGACGAAAAGAAGTACCGCGAACTGCTCGGGGCGCTCAGCAATATCCTCGCGTTCCGCCTCCGGGGGATCGACCCCGAACGGCTCCTGAACTGGCTCTACCCGTACGTCCGCTGGTTCTTCACGCCGGCGGCGACGGCGGGCGCGCTGATGCTCGCGATGGCGGCGCTGACGCTGGTGCTCGTGCAGTTCGACGTCTTCAAGTCGCGGCTGCCTGAGTTTAACTCATTCTTCTCCGCGCAGAATTGGCTCGCGCTGGCTGTGACGCTCACGGCGACGAAGATCTTGCATGAGTTCGGCCACGGCATGTCGTGCAAGCACTTTGGCGGCGAGTGCCACGAGATGGGCGTCATGTTCCTGGTGATGACGCCGTGTCTGTACTGCAACGTCTCCGATTCCTGGATGCTGCCCAACCGCTGGCATCGCGCCGCGATCGGCGCCGCCGGAATGTACGTCGAGGTGGTGCTCGCCTCGATCTGCACCTTCATCTGGTGGTTCAGCGAGCCGGGACCGCTCAATTACTTCTGCTTGAACGTGATGTTCGTCAGCTCGGTGAGCACGATCATGTTCAACGCCAACCCGCTGCTGCGCTACGACGGCTACTACATCCTCAGCGACATTCTCGAAATCCCGAACCTCCGCCAGAAGGCGAGCACGATCCTCAACCGCAAGCTCGGCAAGTGGTGCCTGGGACTCGAAGAGCCCGAAGATCCCTTCCTCCCGAAGCGGCACCAGCTGCTGTTCGCGCTCTACACGGTTGCCTCGGCTCTCTATCGCTGGGTGGTCCTCTTTTCGATTTTGTTCTTCCTGAATAAGGTGTTCGAGCCGTACGGACTGAAAGTCCTGGGGCAGGCGCTCGCCCTCGCCTCGATCTACGGCATGATCTTTATGCCGGCCAAGGCTGTTTGGAAGTTCTTTCGCGTCCCGGGGAGGTGGAGCAAGGTGAAACGGGTTCGACTCTACATCACCTTGTCGCTGCTGGCGGGCTTCGTCGCGTCGCTCTTCCTCGTGCCGCTTCCGATGCGGGTCATCGCGCCGTTCGAACTACAGCCTTACAACGTCGATAGCGTCTATGTCGAAGTTCCCGGCCGCCTGGTCAAGCTCGGCGTCAAGGCCGGGCAACAAGTGAAGAAGGGCGACCTCATTGCCCAGCTGGAGAATCTCGACCTCAAACTGGCGGTCGCCAAACTCCGCGGCGAACAGGCGACGCTGCAGACTGAACTTGCAAACCTCGAACTGCTGCAATTCCAACCATCCAAAGGCGAAGAGGCCTCGCAACGCTACGACACCGCGCTCAAGCAACTCGGCGGCGTCACCAAGCAACTCGCGCAAAAGGAAGCCGACCTCGCCCGCCTGACGATCGTCGCCCCGCGCGACGGCACGGTGATCCCCCCGCCGCGCACTCCCGAGCGTCCTAGTTCCGACGGGACCCAACTCGGCGGTTGGACCGGCACGCCGCTCGATGAGCGCAACATCGGCGCCAGTTTTTCGCCGCAGGGTCAACAGAACCTGATCTGCATGATCGGCGACCCCGACGAATGGGACGCCACGTTGATTATCGACCAGGACGACAGCGGCATCGTCGCCGAGGGGCAAGAGGTGCGGCTGATGTTCGAGGAATCGGCCTACCACGTCTTCGTCAGCACCATCTCGCAAGTCAACAAATCGAAAGCCGTCGAAGTCGCGCCCGCGCGGCTCGCGAGCGTCAACGGCGGCCCGCTCGCCGCCCAGCAGAACCCCGACGGCAGCCTGCGGCCGCTCAACACATCGTTCCAAGCGATCGCCCGCCTCAACGACCCGCAGGGCATGCTCCGCAACGGCCTGATCGGCACGGCCCGCATCACGGTGAAGCCGCAAACCATCGCCTGGCGCGTCGGCCGCTATCTGAGCCGGACGTTCAACTTCGAGCTGTAATCGAAAAGCACGCTTGCTGCGGGAATTTCTCTCGCAGAGGCGCAGAGTCCGCAGAGGAGCGGGCGCAGGCTGGTTAGAATCGACAGCCATAATCGTTTGCAATTTTCCAAGTTAGCTCCGCGGATCCTCTCTGCGCCTCCGCGTCTCTGCGAGAGACTTTTTCTCCATGCTCGACGTCTATTTCTACGAAGCTTTTGAAGAAGAGGCCGCTGCCCTGCGGCGGTTGCTGCCGGCGTCGTTCGCGGCCGGTTACACCGATCTCACGATCCAGGAGGCGGGGCACGCCCTGCCGCCGGCGCCGATCATTTCGGTCCGTACCCAGTCGTTGTTGCCAACGACGTGGGCGCCCCAGCTGCAGGCGATCCTCAGCCGCAGCACCGGCTACGACCACCTCGCCGCGTACTCCGCCGCGAGCAAGGCGCCGGTCGCGCTTGGCTACCTTCCCCTCTACTGCCACCGCGCCGTGGCCGAGCAGGCGATGCTGCTCTGGATGGCGCTGCTGCGCCGCCTGCCGCTGCAGACGCGTCAGTTCCACGATTTTCATCGCGACGGCATCACCGGTCACGAATGCGCAGGCCGAACGCTGGCGGTGGTCGGCATCGGTCACATTGGCCATGAAGTCTGCCGCATCGGCGACGCACTTGGGATGCGCGTGATCGGCGTCGATCGCCATGAACTCCACGCTGACGTGAATTACGTCGGCATCGACGCGGCCCTAGCGCAGGCCGACGTGATCGTCTGCGCGATGGACCTCAACGCGTCGAACCACGGCTACTTTAGCGCTGCCAGTTGGCGGCAAGTGAAACGGGGCGCCGTCTTCGTCAATATCTCGCGCGGCGAGCTCAGCCCCGCGGCCGATTTGCTGGCGGCGCTCGAAGCGGGCCGACTCAGCGGCGTCGGCATGGACGTCTACAACCACGAGGCCGAACTCGCCGTCGCCCTGCGAACAAAGCATCCGTCCGACGATCCCGAAGTGCAAGCAACGCTCGCGCTGGCCCGCCGCGACGACGTGATCTGCACGCCTCACAATGCATTCAATTCGTTCGAAGCAGTCGAGCGGAAAAGCGACCATTCCGTCCAGCAAATCGTCGCGCTGCGCGACACCGGCAAGTTCCTCTGGCCCGCCCCCGTGGCATAGCAACGGTTTCCGCCCTCGCTTCGACGCTTATTTAATTGCCGTCACAAACACATTTACCACAGAGAACACAGAGAAGAGGTGAAGGGCTTCCTTCCTTAATCTTCCTCTGTGTTCTCTGTGGTTATGGCGAATCCGTGAAGCATTTTAAGAATGCTGGCAGTTGCAGACGGTTCACAGCCGAGGGCGGCAAGAACGCTAGCACCGTTGTTCCGCAATTCGCCTAGGATGGCGCCGCCCGGCCCCCTAGAATCCGTTCGCCCGCGCGAGCTCGCCTATCGCGACTGCGCGCCCTCCGCATCAGGCGAATCGATGGCCCGCAGACGACGACTCACCGACGACGACGAAGCGCTCGACGAAGTCGACGAGTTGCCCTCGTCGCGCCGCGCTCGTCGCCGCAAAGGCGGCCGACGCCGGTGGAAGTTGTTGTTCGTCCTGGCGGCCCTGGTCATCCTGCTCCTCGCGGCGCCAACGATCATTGCCAAGTCGCCGCTGCGCAACACGATTCTCGGCAACGCCCTGCCGCCTGGCGCCGGGCGACTCACCGCGAGCGACGCCGCCTTCTCGTGGACCAGCGGCCAAGGTCTCGCCGGCGTGGCTTTCCTCGACGCCAAGGGAACGCAGCAGTTTGCCGCCGAACTCGTCCAAACCAGCCGTTCCCTCATCGGCTTTTTGTCGAACCGCAACGACTTCGGCACGGTGACCGTCACGCGGCCGATGCTGCAGATCGAAACCCGCGCCGGCGGCAGCAGCGTTGAAGATCTCGTTGCCCAGCTGGCCGACGCCGCCGCGAAGGCGGCCAACGATCCCGCCAGCGGTCCCAGCGGACCACCGCAATTTGAACTGGTCATTGTCGATGGCACGATCGTCGGCCGCGACCTGTCGACTGGACAGCAGTGGCAGATCACCGGCCTCAGCGCCAGTGCGAAGCCCATCGCCTCAGGAGGTTGGGACATCCTCGCCGACGGCACGCTGCGACTCGGTTCGCCCGCCACGGCCGGCGCCGCCGCAAACGACTTAGCCCCTCCGGCAGCAGCGCCAACTGATCTCGCCGCCCCGCAAGCTCCTATCGTCGATCAAGCCGGCCGCTTCAAAATTCATTTGGCGCCGGCGGACGCCCCGAGTGGCGCCGGGAGCGGCGACGCCACGGCTGCCCAGGAACTACTCGTCGTCGCCGACCGTTTGCCGCTCGCGCCGCTGGAACCATGGCTCGCGCGTAAAGTCGATGGCGCGCGGCTTACCGGCGAGGCGTCGCCTGACCTAAGAGTCACATGGAGCGACGCTCCTCTAGCCCCCGGGTCTGCCGGGGGGTCGAACGACCAAACAAGCCAGCCGGCCTTATCCAATGTCGCTCTACCCCCCGGCGGAGCCGGGGGCTACGGGAAAGTCACTGCCAAGGGCAAGCTCGACGCCGCGAACTTGCGTTTCACCTCCACCGCGCTCGCTGGCGACCTCCTGGAACTCGCCGCGGTTGCGATGCATCTCGACGCGGAAGTGGCCGGCAACCGACTGCGAGCCGCTGGCTGCACCGCCCGGGGCGATTGGCTGCAGGCCGAAATCAACGGCGAGTTCAATCTCGACGAAATCGATCGCCTGAGTCTGAAATCGCTCCCGACGAGCGACGCCACGATCACCGCCCGCGCCGAACTGCCGCAGCTGACCCGCATGCTGCCGCGAACGCTGCGGCTGCGTCCCGGCGTGCGCGTCGACGCCGGCAGCATGGAGATCACCGCCCGCAGCGCAAAGACCGACGCCGCCCGCCACTGGACCGTCGCCGCGGTGCTGCAAGATTTGGTCGGCACGGACGGCCAGCGTCCCATCCGCTGGACCAAGCCGTTCGAGATTGCGCTCGACGCCGTCGACACGGCCGCCGGACCGCAATTCCAAAGCGGCCTGCTCCGCTCGACGTTCGCCGCCGCCACGGCCAATGGCACGGCCGGCGGACTGGAAGGGAGCCTCGAGTTCAATCTCAACGAGCTCGCCGAAGAGCTCGGTCAATTCCAAGATCTCTCGGCCTGGAAGCTGCAAGGAACCGGCGCCGGCAAGTTCTCGCTGCGCGATACGGGCGTTGATCGATTCGCCGTCAGCGCCGAACTTGATCTGCAACAGATCGACGTCCAGCGCGAGGGCAAGCCCGTCTGGGACGACCCGCAGGTGCGCGTCGAAATCCAGGCCGCCGGCTCGCGGCGCGAGTTCAAGCCGCAACGGATCGAAACAGCCAGCTTGATGATGCGCGGTCCCGCCGACACCCTCTCCGCGGAGTTGCTCGAACCGCTGGCTGTGATCGATGATGAAAGCTCCTGGCTTCCCCAGCTCAACGGCGAGTGTTATCTCAAGCTCAACGGCAACGGCCCATTGGAGCAGTGGGCCGGACGGCTTCGTCCTTGGGTCAACGGCGTGCCGGAGCAGCTAGCGGGGCAATCGACGATCAGCGCCCAACTTCGCGCGGCCCCTGGCTTGCTGCAGGTTGACCAGTCGAAAATCAGCATTCAGAACTTCGCGGCCAAGGTCGGAGCGACGCAGATTGTCGAGGCAGGCATCGAAGCCGCGGGCGACTTCCGCTGGGAAACGGCCACGCGGCAGTTCGCCTCGAAGGCGTACCAACTCAGCAGCAGCTCCATTGCCTTCGGCACGCGCGACGTCTCCGTGCAATTCGCCGCCGCGGGCCCGCCGCTTGCCCGCGGCGACGTCGCCTTCCGCGGCGACTTCGATCGGCTGGCGGCCTGGGGCGATTTGCTCGGCGCGCAGGCCGGGGGACTTCGGCCGCGCGGGCAGTTCGTTGGCCGACTGCAACTCGCCAGCGACGCCCAGCGGGCGACGGCAACGCTCAACGCCTCCGCCGAGCCGTTGCAACTCGTGAACTCCGCTGACGGCACGATCGCTTGGAACGAACCGAAGGTCGACCTCGCGACGGTTGCCGCGTACACCAACGCCGACGACCGGCTGCAACTCTCCGGCATCAATGTCACCGGCAAGACGGTGAAGATGGAAGGATCGGGCGTCGTCGAGCAGGTGCGCACCGCAGGCGTCGTTCGCGGCGACGTTAATCTGACCTACGACGCCGCCGAGTTGGCCCAACTCCTCACCGCCTACCTTGGCCCGAACGTGCAAATCACGGGCGCGAACCAAGCACGGTTGCAAGCGACGGGACAGTTGTACGCGAGCCGTGACGGATTGAATTCAACAGGTCCCGCTCCCTCCACCTCGAACGGCGCGCCTTCGGCCACGCCCAGCGCCTTCGCCAGCACCCAGCAGCCCGCATCCAGCACCCTCCCCCACTGGTCACGCCGGTGGCAGCTCGCCACGCAAACCGGTTGGACCGCCGCCAACGTCTTCGGCTTGCCGATTGGCCCCGCTCAGCTCGCCGCGAGCGTTCGCGACGGCCAGGCGCAATTCTCGCCGCTGGAACTGACCGTCGGCCCCACGGGGAAAGTGAGCCTGACGCCGCGCATCCTGCTCGACGCCAATCCGCAGATGTTGGAGCTCGCCCCTGGCCAGGCAATCACCAACGTCGCGATCTCGGCCGAGGTGAGCGATCGCATGCTCAAGTACGCCGCCCCGATCGTCGCTGGCGCCGCGCGGACCGAAGGATCCTTCTCGTTCTTCCTGAACGGCGCCCAGATCCCGCTGCGGCAGCCGAAAACCGGCAAGCTCGACGGTCGGCTCACCGTTCACAACCTCGCCGTCACGCCCGGGCCGATGATTCAGGACATTGCGAACCTCATCAAACAGGTCGACGCCCTCAGCAAGAATGGCCAGAACCTGGGACAAAATCTCACGCAGAATCTCAATCAAGGTCTGGGCAACCTCAATCAGGGCATCGGCAGCATCCTCGGCGCCGTCTCGCCGCAGAAACCAGCCGCCGCCGAGCCGATCAAAGGGATCACGATGAGCGAAAAGGCGATCGACGTCACGATCGCCGAGGGCCGCGTCTATCACAAGAACCTCGAGTTCCTGATCGACGACGTGCCGGTCCGCTCGAACGGCTCGGTCGGCTTCGACGAAACGCTCAACCTGATGATCGAAATACCGATCCAACAGAAATGGGTCGGCAGCAAACCGGCCCTGCAGTCTTTGGTCGGCCAAGTGATTCAAATTCCCGTCGCCGGCACCTTCGCGAAGCCGCAAGTCGACAACCGCGCGGTCGGCAGCTTCGTCGCCCAAGCCGCCCAACAAGCGGCGGGGGGCATCATTGGCGAAGAGATCAATAAGGCTTTCGATAAGATTCTCAAGCCGCGATAAAGATCTATCGCAGAGGCGGAGTGATCGCCGCGAAGAAGCACAAAAATCACAATAGAGAAAGCAAGTCATTCCTCTTGCGTCTTCTGTGCTTCTTTGTGGCTATCAAGAAATTCTCTCCGCGCCTCTGCGAGAGACTTCCTAGAGGAAGATTAGCGCCGCAGAATCGCGTTCATATTCTTCTTATAAGCCTCCACCCCCGGCTGGCCGTAGGGATTGATGCCAATGAGCCGCCCTTCCACGACGGTGGCCAGCATCATGAACTGGAAGAACTGCCCCAGCGTGTATTCGTCGAGCTGCGGCAGGTGAATATCCGCCGTCGGGCGATTCGCTTCGCGATAGGCCAGGTTCGTCCCTTCGATCGCCGCCGCAAGAATGTTCGGAATCGACTTCTCCGCGAGCTCGTTGAGTCCGTCTTGGTTGAGGTCGCTCGACCCCACCTTGATCGCCCCGCGACTTGGTTGGTCGACAATGAGGTTGGTGATCAGCTTGTCGCGCGCCCCTTCCTGGTGCTGCTGCCCGCGGCTGTGGAGATCGCGGGTGTTCACCACGGTAAGCGGCAACGCGCCGACTTCGTGCTTGCCGAGACTCTCGGCCAGCAGTTGGTCGTACCACAGGCTGGCCGCTTCGAGCCGCTTGCCCCATGTCGACAACACCCGGGTGTAGCAGCCGCGCAGCTCCTCCATCAAGTGGCACACGCCCACGTATTGCAGCACGATGTTCGTCGCCGGTCCGTTGTTGCGGAAGTGTTCGTTCATCGCCGCGGCGCCGGCCAGCAGTCGTTCCAGGTCGAGCCCCAACAGCGCCGCCGGCGTCAGCCCGACCGCCGACAATACCGAGAACCGTCCGCCGACGCCGTCCGGCACTTCAAACACTTCTTTGCAGCCCAGCGCCTGTGATAGTTCAAACAGCTTCCCCGTCTTGCCGGTCACGGGGATGACGAACTTGGCCAACTCGCCGGAGTCCTTCCCCAGCGACGCCTTCAAATCGTGCAAGAGAATCCGAAAGGCGGCCGCCGTCTCCAGCGTGCCGCCGCTCTTGCTGATGCAGACCAAGCCCCACTGGTCGCCGCGGCTTTGCAACAACCGCTGCAGGTCGAGCAGCGCGTCGTTGTCGACGTTGTTGCCTTCGAAGTACATCCGCGGCCGACCGCGGCGCATGGCCGGCTCGACCTCGTTGTAGTACTGATGGCAGCACGCCTCCAGCAGCGCCCGCGCTCCCATGTACGATCCGCCGATCCCCAGCACGACGACGCTGTCGACCTCGCCGCTCAGCCGATCGGCCGCCGCCTTGATGCGAGCCAACTCGCTCCGCGGGCCGTTGGTGCGAAAGTCCGCGAGCAGCCGATCCGGCAGATCGTGAAACCCCGCATCGAGCGGAACCTTCTCCGCCGGCACCTCGACGCCGTCGGCCCACAACTGTGCGTCGGCCAGCACTTCGTCCCGCGCCTCGTCGAGATGCCCCGCCAAGTCGGCCAACTCCGCCGGCGTGATCCCATGCTCAGGCAGAAAGACGCCGCTGGGATCGTAGGAAATCAACTTGTCGGCCATGACGAATTCCTTACTTATCTAAATGAACTGTCGGCTGTTGAACGAATGGCGGAATTTGAATTTAACCACAAAGACGCGAAGGCACGAAGGACGCACGAAGAAAACTCGTGCAAGAGAACGACTGACCCGCGGAATCGAAAGACCTCCTGAGAAACTGGCCGCCTAACTGCCGAAGCCGCGAAACTTCTTACTTCTTCGTGACTTCTTCGTGCCTTGGAGCCTTGGTGGTTAGCATTTCCAAAACGGTTCCCCTATCCTCTCCATCCCAGCCCCCCCGGCAAGTGCCCCTGCCGCCGCCGCTCGCCCCCCGTTAAAATCACCTGTTTCGCCATTCCCAGCCGCTCGCGGCTTAGCGTCTTCCCCTCCACCTTCCGCCTTCCCCCTTCGCGCAGCCATGGACATCCACGCCCTCACCCGCCAGCTTTTCGTCAAGAACGACTCGAAGATCGTCATGTTCGTCGCCGACGGTCTGGGCGGCCTGCCGCAACAACCGGGCGGGCTCACCGAACTCGAAACCGCGAAGACCCCCAACCTCGACAAGCTCGTGCGCGAAGGCATCTGCGGCAGCAGCATCCCCGTCGCTCCCGGCATCGCCCCCGGCAGCGGCCCGGGCCATCTCGGCCTCTTCGGCTACGACCCGGTGAAGTACCTGATCGGCCGCGGCGCCCTCGAAGCGACCGGCATCGGCTTCAAGCTTGAAGAGGGCGACGTCGCCATCCGCGCGAACTTCTGCACGCTCGACGCGAAGGGCAACATCAGCGACCGCCGCGCCGGCCGCATCGCCAGCGAAGAGAGCGCCCCGCTCGCCATCAAGCTCCGCGAAGTGAAAATCCCCGACGTGCAGATCTTCGTCGAGCCGGTGAAAGAACATCGCTTCGTCGTCGTCCTCCGCGGCACGGGCGCCAACAAGGGGAAGCTCGGCGACTTCGTGCACGACACCGACCCGCAAATCACCGGCGTCCCGCCGCTTGACCCCGTCGCCGGCAACCCTGAAAGCGCCATGACAGCGAGCATTCTCAAAGAGTTCGTCCGCCAAGCGCAAGAACTTCTCAAGGCTGAGAAGAAGGCCAACGGCTGCACCCTGCGCGGCGTCGCCAGCAAGCCGAGCCTGCCGAGCTATGAAGAAGTCTACGGCCTCCGCGCCGCCGCCATCGCCGTCTACCCGATGTACAAGGGCCTCGCCCAACTCGTCGGCATGGACATCCTCGGCCACGCCAAGACGCTCGACGAGCAAATGGAAGTCCTGAAAGAGAACTGGGATAAGTACGACTTCTTTTTCATCCACTTCAAGTACACCGACAGCACCGGCGAAGACGGCAACTTCGACGCCAAGGTGAAGCGGACCGAAGAATTCGACGCCGCCGTCCCGAAGATCATGGCCCTCAAACCCGACGTTCTTATCGCCACCGGCGACCACAGCACCCCGAGCATGCTCGCCAGCCACAGCTGGCACCCGGTGCCGACGCTGTTGTGGGCGAAGAACTGCCGCACCGACGGCGTCGAACAATTCGGCGAACGCGACTGTTTGCGCGGCGGGCTGGGGCAGTTTGAGGCCAAGCACCTGATGACGCTGGCGCTGGCGAATGCGGGGCGGTTGGGGAAATACGGGGCGTAGAAGTACAGAGAACAGCATGAACGAACCGTCGGAAGCCGCCACGGTGACGCGCCGCAATCCTTGGATCGCAGCGATACTGGGCATATTCTGTAGCCCCGTCGCATTCCTATACTGCGGACGACCAAATCGCGCGTTCTTTTGGCTGATCTTTAATCTGTTTACTGGAGTACTGGGGTGCGCGTACCTACTCTACTTCGCCGCGGGTCCCTTGGGAGTCGTACTGGGAGGCGCTCTGATAGCGGCCCCCCAACTCGCTTTGGTGGTTGACGCAGTGCGAGTTGCCCGTCGAGGACAAACTGAGTTTCCCAAGCGGTATCAACGTGGGTGGGGTTACTCGATCGCCATCGTTGCTTGGTTCTGTTGGGGAGCGTTTCTCAGCGGCTTTCTTAAAACGTCGTGGACAGAAGCCTTTGTAATGCCAACTCGATCCATGCGGGAAACTATTCTCCCTGGGGATCGTTTTCTGGTCGACCGACTCGCGCCCCGAGTGCGTGACATCCAATATGGCGATATTATTGCACATTATGAAAACGGCGTGGGCACGCCCCTGTACGTCAAACGCGTGGTGGGACTTGAGGGCGATGTCATCGAGTTGAAAGAAGAGAAGCTTTTCCGCAACGGGGAGCCTATTGGGGAACCTTACGCCATCTTCGAAGGTCCTGTCCCTGAAGTTGCGGGCATGCGCGACTTCGGCCCACACACCGTTGCGCCACACAGCGTTTTTCTGCTGGGCGACAATCGGCGAATGTCGCGCGATAGCCGATTCGACGGCGACCGCCCCTTAGACGACGTCGTCGGAGTCGCGAGGATGATTTTCTGGTCGCGCGAGTATGCTGAGTCGCCTCCGGCTGATCCCTGGAACGATCGCAATCCGACGATTGAATGGGGTCCGATTCGTTGGTCACGAATCGGACGGCGGGTGGACTAGGCCTGCCGGGCTGCCTCTTAAATACTGCTACAATTCATCCATGACCGAAAAGCTCGAACGACTGCGGTAGATGGCCGAGGATCGGCAAGAACTTCTCGCGAAGTTGCTCCTATGCAAGATCGAAGAAGCGGAGCGACAAATCGAGGCCGGTGAAACCGTTTCCCACGATGACGCCAAGCGGCAACTGGAAAAATTGCTAACGCCGCCAGCTTGAAGGGCCCCGCCGATGCCAGACTCCCACGACCACCGCCCCGACTTCATGGTCACCCTCGGCCTCGCCCCCCCGTACGCCATCGAGGACGTCAAGCAGGCCTACCGCGAGAAGGCCCGCGCCACTCACCCTGATCGCGGCGGCTCCACTGCCGCCTTCGCCGCCGTCCACGAAGCCTTCGAGCGGGCCCAGGCCTACCTCGAATTCCGCCAAGACCGCCGCGGCTGGATCGCCGCCAAGATGGCTCGCTACGCCGCGCTGCAAGACGCGATCACCGAGCTCGAACAACTCGGCGCCGAGGTCACCGCCTACGCGCCCGAGTGGCTCGAACAATCCTACGGCGACTTTGCTCAGCTCTCCGAACACGTCACCAAGATCCGCCTCGCCGATTCGCAAGCGCCGACCCCCTTCATCGACGCGATGGTCGAAAACTACGCCTCGCTCCGCGAGCTCCACGCGCTCGAACTTCCCGGCTGCCGCCTCACCGACAACGACGTGCTCCACCTCAGCGTCTTCCAGCAACTCCGCACGCTCGACCTCTCGCGCACGCCCATCACCAAGGGCGCCCTCGCCATCGTCGACGCCATCGAATCGCTCCGCGAGCTGAATCTCGACGACACCAATGTCGGCTGGTGGGCCAAACGCGGCGTCGCGACGCAACTCGGTCGCCGGGTTGCTGCAGACGCCATATGAGCGACCTACGCCCCGCCGCGCGCTCGCGACTCCTCTACGCCCCCCTGCTCCTCCTCTCGATCGCGCTCGGCCTCGCCTCGCGCCGCTACGCCGCCGCCCTCCCCTCGTTCATCAGCGCGTACGCCGGCGACGCCCTCTGGGCCGCGATGGTCTTCTGGATCGCCGCGCTGCTGTTTCCCCTCGCACGGACGCGCATCCTCGCCAGCGCCGCCCTTGGCATCTCCGTCGCCGTCGAACTCAGCCAGATCTACCACGCCCCCTGGATCGACGACCTCCGCGCCGCCCGCCTCGGCGCTCTCGCCCTCGGCCACGGATTCCTCTGGAGCGATCTGCTCTGCTACGCCGCCGGCGTCGCCGCAGCGGCAGCAGTCGACTTGGTTCTTTGCCGCTCGCAGAGGCGCAGAGTAAGGATGAGAAATATCAAACAAGCCACCGGCGTGAGATAATTGAGTTGCCTTTCGCACACCGATCAGCGACTCTCCGCAACCCGATGCGCCGGTCTGCAATGAATCCGCTTATTGCGTGAGGTCGCTCCTGATATGATGAGCTCCGTCGCCCCCGCTCGCTCAGGCGCCGATCTAAGGAGCATCGCATGTCAGACCCCAACGAAGACCTGCTCGCCGCCTTCGACGGGCACCGGGTCGACGACGTTCGCGCCGCGCTAGCAGCCGGCGCCGATCCTCGCGCGCCCATTCAGGGCAAGCTCGCGACCGACTGGCTGCTCGAACAGTACGCGCGTTCCGACGCCCTGCAGGAATGTCTCCGCCTGCTCATTGACCACGGCGCCGAGTTTCGCGATCCGCTCATCGCGCCGGTTGTCCTCAACGACCCCGACGCCATTCGCGTCGCCGCGCAAGCTCACCCGTCGTTCGTTGCGCATCGCACGACGCTCCCCTCGACGTTTACGTCGCTGGAGAACGCCACACTCCTCCATGTGGCCGCGGAGTACGGCCAACTCGACGCCGCGCGGACGCTGATCGAACTCGGCGCCGACGTCAACGCCGCTGCGGGCGTCGACCAGTTCGGCATAAACGGCCACACGCCATTGTTCCACACGGTCAATTCGAATCGCAATCGTTCCGCGCCAATCATGCGCCTGTTGGTCCAATCAGGCGCCGATTGCGAACGCTTCGTGAAGGGCGTTCATTGGGGCCAAGGCTACTCTTGGGAGACGACGTTCTTCGACGTCACCCCCATCTCCTACGCCCAACTCGGCCTGCTGCCGCAAGTCCACCGCCGCGAACAAGATGTCTACGACAACATTCGCTTCCTGCTATCAGCCGCCGGACGACCAGTCCCGCCGCTCGCCAACATCCCCAACCGCTACCTTGCCGAAGGCCACTAGCGAGTGCGTCCGTAAAGCGTACGGCTTATTCTTAAGGCGTAGCGTTGTCCGAAAGGCGTCACGCTTGTCGGTAAGGCGTCGCGTTGTCATCCTGAGCGGAGCGAAGGATCTAGCGCATCAACCGGGATTCCAGCTTCCTCGCTAAGTTTGCCCTGACCTTACGAAAGGGCTCAGAACCTCGCTTCCGCATTCACTCTCTGCGTCTCCGCGCCTCTGCGAGAGCCACCTAGAAAAAAGCAAAACTTTTGTGTTGAAAATGAGCCACCCCATTCAGGACAATGCTCCCAGTGTGCGAAGACAAGGTTCGCCACATCCAGCATCCAGAATCCGTTCCGTCCCATGCCGTCAGACAAAACAACTCTCGCGTTTCTCTCGCAAAACATCGGCTGCGAGCACCGCGAGCCGCGGGTTTTGTCCACTCCCATCGCGTTTGCATCATTGACAAAACCAGTGCCACAACCTGCTCACAGCAACCAGATGAATCAAGTGCAGCCAACCTGTCGTCGCAGCAACTTGCGGAACATCGCCGCAGCGATCGCCATTGCCGTCGCGGTGTCGCCAGCTCCTACCCGTGCCGGCGACGCCTCGCCCGACCTGATCAAGCAGGTTGCCGCCGCCCTGCCCGACTCCCCCGGCGCCTGCGTCCTCGCGGTCGACGATGGCCAGGTCGTCTTTCAGCATGGGTTCGGGTTGGCCGACGTCGCTAATAACGTCCTCTGTACGCCGCAGACCAACTTTCGCATGGCCAGCGTCAGCAAGCAGTTCACCGCCACGGCGATCCTACTCCTCGTTGATCAAGGCAAGCTCTCGCTCGACGACACCCTCGACAAGTTCTTCCCCGGCTTCCCGGAGTACGGCAAGAAGATCACCGTGAAGCAGCTCCTCACCCACACGTCGGGCCTCCCCGACTATGAGGAGTTGATCCCCAAGGGCACGACGCTGCAGCTCGGCGATCTCGACGTCGTGCAGATTTTGCTCGACACGAAAGAACCGCAGTTCGCACCAGGCTCCCAGTGGCGCTACTCGAACTCCGCGTTCGTCCTGCTCGGCATGATCGTCGAAATCGCTGCGGAGCAGCCGTTCCATCAGTTCATGAAGAACGAGATGTTTCGGCCTCTCGGGATGGACAACTCTTGCATCTACCAACGCGGCCTCAACGAAGTCGCCCACAGGGCGTTCGGTCACCGGCTGGAAGATGGGAAGTGGACGCTCGCCGACCAAAGCGTCGCCAGCGCTACCCGCGGCGACGGCTGTGTTTATACGTCGCTGGAGGATTACCTGAAGTTGCTCACGGCTCACGCGGACGGGAAGCTGCTCAGCGCCGCGTCGCACGATGCGATGTTCTCGCCGCAGGCGAAGACGACTCGTGAAGACAGCAGCTATGGCTACGGCTGGTTCATCGACGAGTATCGCGGCGAACCTCGCATCCAACACAACGGCGACTCACGCGGCTTCCGGCTGTGCGTTCAAACCTTCCCGCACCGCCGGGCAGCCGTGGTGTTGCAGTTTAACGGAGATGTGAACGAGGGGATGATGGAGGTTGGCCAGCGGATGGCGGACCTGTTGATTTTCGACCGGGAGCCCAAATGACCAGCCCTCGCCAACCGAACCGAACCGCGTCAGACCGCGTAAAACCGTGGTGGGTAGCTCTCGCCGCAGGTCGGTGGGATAAAATGGCGGGAAGCTGCGGGGCAGTCATTTATTTCCGGTTCCAGCTTGTAACGGGAGCCCATCGGGGGCGTCAAACATGTTGATGAGCAAGCCGATTTCAATTCGACGCGTCACTAGGCTGGCCCCGAAGTCTCTGGGCGTCATTTTGGCCCTCGCCGGAGTCCTCGCCACGGGCCTCCTCCATGCGGAGCCGGCATCCAAGACAAGCGACGCCGCGGACGCGGAGCATAAGGAGAAGAAGGTGGAAGTCGCCACGTTCGGCAACGGGTGTTTCTGGTGCACCGAAGCGGTTTTTGAAGAGCTCAAAGGAGTCGAGTCGGCCGTCAGCGGTTACAGCGGAGGCCGGGTACCGAATCCGACCTACGAGCAAGTCTGCACCGGCGCCACCGGTCACGCGGAAGTGATCCAAGTCACTTACGATCCAGCAGTGATCACCTTCCCGGAACTATTGGAGGTTTTCTGGAAGACGCACGATCCGACGACGCTCAATCAGCAAGGTCCCGATCACGGCACGCAGTACCGCTCGGCCGTGTTCTATCACAGCGATGAACAGCGCGAGCTAGCCGAGAAGTACAAGCAGCGCCTCGACGAATCGGGTGCGTTCGATGCTCCGATCGTCACGGAGATTACGAAGTTCCAGAAGTTTTACCCGGCGGAAGATTATCATCAGCAATACTTTGAGGATAACCCGCGGCAACCCTACTGCCGCGCGGTGGTGAAGCCGAAGGTGGTCAAATTCCGCAAGGCGTTTCACGACAAGTTGAAGGTGAGCGACAAGCCCGGTGATGAAGAAGAGTGAGTGATCCGAGTGCGGAACGATTACCGTGGGCGTTGTTCTACATTTAGATTTCGGAGCGTGAGTCAAATGTCGAAGTTGCTTTCCCTTATCGCCGTCGTTGGACTGTTGGCGGCGATCGCCCATGGCCAGGACCCGGCGCCCGCCGAGACGGCTGCCGCTGGAGCCGAAGAGAAGGCTCCGACGGCGTCAGTAGAGGAAGAGAAGGCGGAAGAGGCGGTCGAGGATCCGGAAAAAGTCGACTGGTCGCAGGTTGACTGGCGGAAGCGGCTCACGAAGCTGCAGTACTACATCACCCGCGAGGCGGGAACGGAGCGGCCGTTCCGCAACGAGTTCTGGGACTTCTTCAAACCAGGCGAGTACCGCTGCGTCGGCTGCGGCGCACCGCTCTTCGAGTCGGACGCGAAGTTCGATTCCGAGTGCGGCTGGCCGAGCTTTGACCAGACGATCAGCGACAAGGCGATTACCGAGCACGTCGACTTGAAAATGCTCCAACCGCGAACCGAGATCCGCTGCCGCCGTTGCGAGGCGCACTTGGGGCACGTCTTTAACGACGGCCCGACCAAAACGGGACTTCGCTACTGCCTCAACTCCGCGGCGATGAAGTTCGTCCCCGAAAAACAGTTAAAGCAGGAACTGGAGAAGATGAAGAAGCCGGCAGCTGACGCGCAGGCCGCCGAGAAAGCGGTGGAAAAGCCCGCGGCAGCCGTTGAAAGTGAGGGCGAGAAGCCTTAGAACCACGGCTCACGCCCCGTTGCCGCGGGCTAGAATGGATGGGGCGGCAGGCCGAGCGACTCGGCTGCAACGGAATGTCAAAACGAGCCCGCGCTAGCGCATGAGTGAGCAACAAACGTATTTGGCGCCCGACGTGGTCCCGCGGCTCGCGGCGATCGACGTTGGGAGCAACAGCATCCGTCTGGTTGTGGCCGAGGCCCAAGCCGGCGGCCGCTATCGAATTCTCGACGAAGAACGCGAGACGACCCGCCTCGGCCGCTCGCTCGCGGCCAACGGCGATCTCGACGAGAAGTCGATCGAGGATTCGCTCACGGCGCTGCGACGGTTCAAGTCGATTATCACGGGCTTCGGCGTGGAAGGAATCCGCGCGATCGCAACCTGCGCGGTGCGTGAGGCAACCAACGGCGTCGCGTTCTGCCAACGTGTGCAGGACGAGCTGGGTCTGGAAATCGAAGTGATCGACGCCGACATGGAGGCGCACCTCGCGTTCCAGAGCGTGCGGCGGCGGTTCGACTTGGTAGGGAAGAACACCGTCCTCGCGGATATCGGCGGCGGGAGCACGGAAATCGTGCTCGCTAACGGCGAACTGATCGAAGCGGTCTACGCTACGCAGCTGGGCGCGGTGCGGCTCGCGGAGAAGTTTGGCGACGATCTGACGCTGGACGAAAAGTTCCTGCCGATGAAGCGCTGGATCGATCGCGAGTTGCGGAAGACGACCGAAAAGCCGGCGGCGCCGCTCCATCTGCTCATCGGTTCCGGCGGCACGTTTACGAGCCTCGCCAGCATGCTGATGGCGGGCCGCGGCCTCTCGCGGCTGCCGGCCGCGGGCTATCGGGCAACGCGGGCCGACGTCTGCCACCTGATCGATCGGCTCCGCAAGATGAAGCCCGAAGAGCGCAAAGCGACGCCCGGGCTGAACGCCGACCGGATCGACATCATCATCCCGGGGTTGGCGGTTATCGACGGCCTGATGCGGCGGTTCCGCGTCAACACGCTGCAGGTTCACGCCTATGGCGTGCGGGACGGGCTGCTGTTGACGATGATCGATCAGCTGCAAGGGACCAGCGCTATCGCCTCGCCGAACCAGGACGAGCAGATCGACCGCTTCGCGGAAGCTTGCGGCGTGAACATGGTGCACTCGCGGCATGTGGCGAAGCTCGCCGTGGAGATTTACGCCGGGCTGCGCGAGTTTTACGAACTACCGGCGGGCGACGGCCGTCTGCTAGAGACGGCGGCGCGGCTGCAGGACGTCGGCTACTTGATCAACTACGAAGGACATCACAAGCATTCATACCACCTGATTCTCCATAGCCGCCTCGAGGGATTTCGTCCCGAGGAGTTAGAGATCATTGCCAACGTGGCGCGGTATCATCGGGGATCGGCTCCGAAAAAGAAGCATGAGAATTTCAGCGAGCTGAACGAAGCGGACCGCTTGCGCGTTCGACAGCTGGCGGGCGTCCTGCGGGTGGCTGGCGGGCTTGATCGGAGCCACAACCAGACAATTCGCGACGTGAAGGTCAACGGCGCGCCGGGGCAAGTCGTGCTCACCGTTAGCGCCGATGAGTATCCCGAGGTCGACATCTGGTCGTGCCGACGGCGGGCGGAGTTGTTTGAGGAAGTTTTCGAGGCGCAGCTCTCGGTGCAATGGGCAGGCCACGCCAACGGCGCCTTGCCGAGCGCCACGGCGGCGGACGGGCCCGCTGCTCAGCTCGAATCGGGACCGGCGCCGAAGGTTCAGCAGGCTTTGAAGGCCTCGGGCAAGTAAGTCAGCAGGTCGCTGGCGATCAGCGAGACTTCGCCCAGTTTCATCGCGGCGAGGTCGCCGGCGACTCCGTGCAGATGCATCCCGAGGCGGGCGGCGTCCCACGGGGCAAGGCGTTGACCGAGCAAACCGGCGACGATGCCCGTGAGGCAATCGCCCGTGCCGCCCGTGGCCATCCCGGGGTTGCCCGTGCCGTTGACGGCGAATCGTGGGCCGTCGCACACGATCGAGTGGCGCCCCTTTAGAACGACCGTCAGCTTCCCGGACGGATCGCGCTCGCAGAAATTCGCGACCGCGGTCACTCGATCGGTCGTTGCGGCCCCAGGCATCGCGCCCGCGAGTCGAGCAAACTCTCCAGGATGCGGGGTTAGTACCCGCGGGCCGGCGGGATTGGCAAGCGCCTGCGGGTTCCGCTTGAGCGACGCTGCCATCGCATTGAGGGCGTCGGCGTCGACGACCATCGGCCGAGGGATCTCGCGATAGAGTTGGGCGACCAACTCCGTGACGCCGTCGCTCCGCCCGAGTCCTGGTCCGATGGCCCAGACGTCGAACTGCTCGCGGGCGGCGATGAGGTCGACGACGTTGGCATAGTCGGCGATGCCGTAATCGTCCTCGACCAGGGGCAGCGTCATGAAGCAGGGGCTGAACGTCGCAACAATCGGCTGGGTCGACGCGGGGGTCGCTACCGTGACCAGCCCGGCGCCGCTGCGGAGCGTCGCCAGGCCGGTCATGGCCGGTGCGCCGCCCATTCCGCGCGAGCCCCCGATCACCAGCACGCGACCGTAGTCGCCTTTGTGTCCGTCGCGCTGGCGCGGCGGGAGCGTCGTGAGCGGCTCGTCCGTAACGTCGATCATGTCGCTTATTCGCCGTGAGAGGGTCGATGGGCGCGCGTTGCCACGAGTCCCGCGAGATAGCCTGCCTTGAAGCCAGCGTCGATATTGACGACGGCGACGTTTGCGGCGCAGCTGTTAAGCATCGACAGCAGCGCCGAAACGCCGCCGAAGTTGGCGCCGTAGCCGACGCTGGTCGGCACGGCAAAGACCGGACAAGCGACATAGCCGCCGACGACGCTAGGCAACGCGCCTTCCATGCCAGCGACGACGACCACGGCGTCGCTCTCGGCGAACTCGGCTAGCCGGGCGGGCAAACGATGCGGGCCGGCCACGCCGACGTCTTGGACGAGCTTCACATCAACGCCCATCCAATTGAGAGTCTCGCGAGCTTCTTCGGCGACGGGCAGATCGCTTGTCCCGGCGGTGATGACGGCGACGCGACCACGACGCTCCGACGACGGCTCAGAGCGTGGCAAATCGAACCGGATGGTTCGTCCCAGTTCGTTGTATTGGAGGCTCGGCAGCATGGTCGCCAGAGCGGTCGCCTTGAGCGCGTCGACGCGCGTGACGAGAACTGATTGGCCCCGGTCAAGAAGCTGCTGGGCGATTGCCGCGATCGTCTCCGGCGACTTCCCCTCGCCGAAAATAACTTCGGGAAAGCCGCAGCGACGAGCGCGATCGACGTCGACCATCGCGTCCGGCGCACTGACGGCGTGAGCCGGACCGGCAGCGGCGAGCGCAACAAACTGCTCGAGATCGCATTGGCCGGCCAGAAGCAGTTGCGCAAGTTGGCGAAGGTCGTCGGAGGGCATGGCGGTATTTTAACCCGATGCTCCGGCGCCGGGGACGCCCAGGCTCGCCCTTTTTGTCCGAAACGCGTGGGACGTGCTACGCCGCGGCAGGAACGGTGACGAGTTCGCCGTGAATGGCGTGAAGCGACTCGGCGTCGATCGCGTGCTGGCCATTGGCGAAGCCCACCAACAGGGCGAGGTCGCAGAGTCGATTAATCCGGCGCGGAATGCCGCCGGTAAGCTGGTGAATCGTCTTCAGGGCGTCGGCTGCAAAAATTTCGCGCGTGGCGCCGGCGGCTTCGAGGCGATGCGTGACGTAGCTAGCAGTTTCTTCCAACGACAGAGCGGGCAGCAAGACCTTGATATCGACTCGTTCATCGAGACCGCCGTGGCGTTGGACGATCGGACCGAGCGTCGGCTGGCCGACCAGCAGCAGCGTGAACGGCGGCGCGCCGCTAGAACCGAGATTGAGCAGCAAGCGTAGCGGCTCGAGCAGACCGCTGTCTTCGAGGAGGTGGGCTTCGTCGACGACCACGACGGCGCGTCGTTTACGGCTTACGTTGTCGGCGAGAATGTACTCCAAGCGCCGTAGGCTCTCCTCGATGGTATGGCGCGGCGGATCAGCCGGCGGGGCGCCGAGCTGCTCGGCGAGATACACCAGCAGATCGCGATCGCTCATCTGCGGAAAGACGACGCGCACAAACGGCTGGTAATCCGCGCCAAGCTGCTGACGCAGCGATTCGACGAGGAGCGTTTTGCCGACCCCCGCGGGTCCGGCGAGGAGGCCGGCGGCGCGGTTGTTTTCAATCGCATAGCGCAGTTTGTTGATCGCCGACTGAAAGGCGGCGCCGCGAAAGAACGTACGGTCGTCGCAGCCTGGTTCGAAGGGCTTCGCGTCGAGTTGCCAGTAATCGAGATACATGTCGGCTCGCGGTGAAAGTTAGGCGACGCGGAGTTGATTTTCGACCACGCCGAGGCAGATCGTTGCAAGTTCAGGAGCGGCCCGCAGCAACTGCTGCGGCTGAGCCGAAGTCGCGCCGCGGCCGGCGGCGACGAGCGCCCCATCGAGACGGCACTGCTGGATCACGCGCCGCGCAACGGGTCCCTGTTGGGGATCGGCGACGACGCCAAGATCAAACAGGACCACGTCGTAATGATAACGCAGGACGCCTGCGGTGACCGAGGCATGGATTGTTTCGAGTCGACTGGCCGCGGCAGGTCCGCCGATGGCCAAGGGGAGCAACGCTATTCTGTCGCCGAGCGAGTGAATGACCGCCTCGGCAAGAGAAACGCGGCCGGAGAGAACGTCTTCCCAACCGACCTCCGTTGCGAGCCCCAAGTGGAGGGCAAGCCCAGGCTTCGCGAAGTTGGCGTCGACGATGGCGACCGACTTGCCGGCCTCAACCAGCAGCCGCGCGAGGCAGGCGACCAGGGTGGTGCAACCGGCTCCGCCCACCTGTGCGCCAATGCCCAGCAGGCTGCGGCCCACGTCGTCGGCGGCGACGATCGCGTCGACGGCGGGTTGCAACTGTTGGCGGCAGCGTCGAACAAGTTGTTGGCTGACCGCTGACCAACGAAAGGAATCGACTTCGAGCGTCGGCTTGAAGCGGGCTTCAACGATTTGCGCAGGTTGGGCGTACGTCGACAGCGGGCGACGCTCGGTTGACCGCGGCGGCAGGCTGGGCCTGCGTTGGACAGTTGCTTCGGCGGACTCGATCGGTCGGCTCTGGGGGCCGGTCGCGACGGAGAACGCCGGCGCCGATGATGCGAAAGTCACCTGCTTTGCTTGCGGCTGAGCAACGGCGGCATCCATTGCCTGCACCGCAATGGACTCCACGACCTTTGCCGGCGGCGCTATCGAACTTCGCGCAGCCACGTTTACTGATAACCGCGGCGATGGCGCCGCTGCGGCTGCATCGACTTCGTAGGCGCGAATGAACGCCTGATCGATCGCGCTCATCGAGTCGCTCCTGAGGGAATCACTAGCGCGGCGATTGCGGCGGAGCGAATGCGGGACCGACTGTCTCGGCGACAGCGGGGGGCCAGGCGTTCGTCAGCGGCAAGGCGAGCGTCGCGGGAAATGGGGGATAAGGCGTCGTCGGATAGGGCGACGTCGACGTCAGCGAGGGGAGCACGGGAGTGGGCGTGATCGGCGGATCGGCCTGCCTGGTGGCCGCCTCAACCGGGATGGCCGGCTCCACTGGCGGCTCCGCGGAGCTGTTAGCGCTCGTCTCCGCCGGCGGCGGGGCAGGCGCAGGATATTCAGTTCCATCCTTGGAAGCCGTTAGTTGCGGCAATTGCGGCTGCTGGTTGAGCCACGCGGCAATCGGATCGTCCGCTTCGTCACTCGACTTGTTGGTGATCGGCGGCTGCGAATCGTTCGTCGCCGGCGGAGCAACGGGAATCGTCGGCGCGCCGGTGGAAAGATCGAGCGTCGGATTCGGCGGCAGGGGCGCCGCGAGCGTCGCGTTCGGTAAGCTGTGCGCGGGGGCGAGGGGTTGGACTTCCCATAGCGGCGGCGCGGCGGCTTCGCGCGGCTCGGGCGCTCGACGACCGGTCGTGAACAGATACAGGCCGCCAGCGCCCAGCAGGAGCAAGCTCATGGCGATGAGAGCTGTCCGCGGCTTTCGCGCGGCGTGCCACTGGTAGAGCTGCGCGGCAAATGACTCATGCGGGTGGTGGAGTGCGACGCCCTCGCCGGTGAGGGGTTGCGGCGGATCGATGCGGCGGTATTGACGCTGCGGGTTTGCCGCGCTGATCGCGGGACGTGACGTTTCGAAGTCAGCCGCTGATGGCGTCGCGGGCGATAAGTCGGGCGGCAACCGATGGAGGTTTAGGCGCGAGCCGTCCGCCAGTGTGCGCGCTGCCGTGGTTGGACGGTCGAGGCGACGGTTAAGCGGCTCGACAGCCACGAACTCTTCGCCAGCGGGCAATGCGGGATCAACGATCCTCAGTTGCGGAGCGACGACGTCGGACTCGAAGGGCGTTGGCGCGAAGGGCTGAGGCGCCGACTGGCCGAACGGCAAGATGTCGGCTGGCGACGCTGCCGGCTCTTCCAACGAATCAGATTCTCCCACCCAAGGCAGCTGCGCGAGGATCGGCCACTTGACGATCCCCTCGCCCTCGCGCGGCGGCGCGGCGAGCGGATCGAAGCCAGCATTGGTGGTGTCGTGGCTCACGTGGCAAATGCCGAGGAGTGGTGCTAGGGACGGGATGGCCGCCTGCTGGCGCAATGAGCGCGCGACAGGACGATCCGCCCAAGGAGGTATCGGAAGGGGTTGCGGCGATCTTGAGGATTGTCGCGAGAGGGGCGGCGGAAGCGCGACGCTAGCACCGCAACGCGACAAGCGCCGGAGTCGGGAACTCCTGGCCCTATGGAGCGAGCTTCAGAGCAGCGTAACGTCCGCCATGCTGAGCGCAGCGAAGAATGACGCTACCGCGAACTGTCACGCGATTTAGCTATTCAGCTGCGGTCCAAGGAAGCGTCGGCCAGAGGAGGGCGCGGCCGTCGCGGCCGCTGGTGAGAATCTGGCTGCCATCGGGAGAGAAGCTGACGGCCGTCACCTCCTCGCCGTGCCCGGCGAGGGTGAGGAGCTCTTTGCCCGTGGCGGCGTCCCAGAGCTTGACGCCGTTGTCCTCGCTGCCAGTGATGGCACGGCGACCGTCCGCCGACAGGGCGACGCTAGTGATGGCGCCGGTGTGCCCGGCGAGCGTCTGCTGGCGCTGGCCGCTCGCTGCATCCCAGACAATCGCCGTATTGTCGTCGCTACCGGTGATCACCCAACGGCCGTCGGCGGAGAAATCCGCGCTGCGAACAGCCCACTCGTGCCCGGCAAGCGTCAGCAACAGGTTACCGCTGGCGGCGTCGTAGACCTTGGCCGTTTTGTCGTTCGCTGCGGTGACCACTCGCTTTCCGTCAGGCGAGAAGGTCGCGTCGCGGAGCCGCGACTTGCCGTCGCCGAAAACAGGTTCGAGACGGGCCCCGTCGGCGGCGTTCCATAGTCTGGCCGTGCCGTCGTCGCTGGCAGTGATTAGCTTGGACCCGTCGGGGGAATACCGAACGCTATTGATGAAGCCATTGTGAATGGCGTCGAGTTTGACGAGAACTTTGCCGGTGGCGCGATCCCAGATCTTGGCGGAGCGATCCCAGCTGCCGGTGGCGACATGCTTGCCATCGGGCGAAAGGTCGGCGGAGGCGACGACGCCGTGGGGACTGAAGCGAACTTCAAGCGCGCGACTGTCGAGACTGAAAATCCGGGCGTCGTTGCCGCCGATGACGAGCACGCCCCGATCGTGCGGCGCAAATCGTGCGGCCCAGACGAGACCGCCGCGATCGCCGAGGTTGAGCCAGGGGCCGCCATCAGCGGCGACGAGTTCTTCGCCGTCGGCGAGATTCCATAGTCTGACGGTTCCGTCGGCGGCGCAGGCGGTGATCGCCAGTTGACCATCGCGGGACATGTCGATGGACGTGAAGGCGGTTTCCGTTTCTGGCATGGCCGTCGTCGCGGCGGACTTCGATGGCGACGCCATGGTGCGGAGCAGCTTCGCGTCGGCGAGCGACCAAAGTCGCAGCTTGCCGTCGTCGCATGATGTGAGCGCGACGCGGCCATCCTGACTGACGGCAACGTCGGTCACCCATTCCGGATGTTTGAGGACGCCGGCGCGGATCTCCTGGGCGGCGGCGACGTCCCACTGACCGCACGTGTTGTCGCCGCTGGAGGTGATGAGCCGGGCGCCATCGTCGGCGAACGTCATTGCGGTAATTGTGCGGCTATGGCCGCGCAGCCACTCACCAGCCTGCCATTCGTTGAGGGCGGGATCAAAACGCCACAGTCGGCAGTCGCCGCGATCGTCGCCGGTAGCGAGCAGTTTGCCGCCCGGTGCGAAAGCGAGCGCGGTGACCTCCGCATCGTGGCCAGCGAGGGTCGCCACTCGATCCCCGCTGTTCGCGTCCCAAACAATCGCTGTTCCTGCGTCGCCGCCGGTCGCGATCAGCTCAGCGTTGTCGCTCACGTCAAGCGCGGCCGTGCGGCCCGTGTCGTCGAGACGTCGGGTCTCGGCTCCAGTGGCGACGTCCCATAGGCGGACGGTGCCGTCGCCGGCGCCGGTAGCGAGCCTCGAACCGTCGCCAAAGAAAATGGCCGAACTCGCGAGAAAGTCATGTCCCTCGGCTAGATGCTCGAGTCGTTCCAACGAGTTGGCGTTCCAGACAGAAGCCGTTCGATCGCGGCCAGCGGTAACGATCTGCTGGCCGTCGGGCGAGAACCGCGCCGAGAGAATCGCGTCGCGGGAATCTTCGTCGCCAGCCGCCAACTCGCGCTGTTCGGCGTACGTTGCAGGGCGCCAGAGTTTGATTTGCGCGTCTCGACCGCCGGAAAGGAGCAACTGGCCATCGGGCGAGTAGGCGACGCTGCGTACGTGACTGGCGTGGCCGCGCAGCTGTTTGAGCGGCTTGCCCGTCTCGAGGTTCCAAACGACGACGACGTCGTCTTGGCCGCCGCTGGCCAGCGTCTTGCCGTCAGGGGCAAACGCGAGCGTGCGCACCGGACCGCGGTGCGCCAGGAGTTCGGTCTGCTGCGCCGGCGGGTCGGGGATGCCATCGAGGCGACGGGCGATGTCGACGCCCTGCGCTTCATTGGGCCGCCACAGCAGCACGCGACCGTCGTAACCGGCAGTAGCGACTTGATCGCCGGCGGGGGAAAAACGGGCTGCGTAGACAGGTCCGCGATGGCCAGTGAACTCCGTCAACTTTTCGAACGGCGCGCTTGAGGCTGCGACGGCAGCTGGTGCGGACCCGCCATCGGTCGGGGAGTGCGGGGTGGCGCGGCGCCAAACGATCGCCTTGCCATCCTGCCCCGTCGTCACGATCTGCTGTCCGTCGGGGGAGAACTCGGCCGACCAGACCCACCAGCTGTGGCCCTTCAGAGCCTGCAACTGCTGGCCGGTCGCGAGGTCCCAAAGTCGCGCCGTCTGGTCGTATCCGCTGGTGAGCAGGTAACGGTCGTCCGGCGAAAAACGGACGCTGAGGACTGCATCCTCGTGGCCCTGGAGCTTGGCGAGCAGTTCGCCCGTGTCGACGCGGTAAATGTGAACGCTGCCGTCGCTGCCGCCGGCGGCGAGACGCTGGCCAGCCTGATCGTACGCGACGGCGTGGACGTACTCGCCTTGCGGAAACTCGCGTTCGGGCTTGCCGGTTTGCAAGTTCCAAATGATCGCCTTGCCGTCCCAGTCGCCCGTGGCCGCATGAACGCCATCGGGGGCGAACGCAGCAGCGTCGATCGGCGCGGCATTCTTCCAGGAGCGATCGGCCAAGTTGCACAGGAAATCGAGCCGGCCCCATTCCCAGCCGCGGAGATCGGGCGGGCACTGGGCGAGCAGTTCGGCCGCCCGATCGAACGAGCCTTCCTCGATCTTCGCTTTGGTCAGTCCGATTCGTGCGACGTAAGCGGCGTATTCTTCAGCTGTTTTTGCTTTCTCGGCCCTGTTTCGCTCCCTAAGGGCATCTGCGAGATTAGACTCCGCTCTACCTTCTGCTTCGCGGGCTCGCTCCGCCTCTACCTCGGCGCGACCGCGAGCGACTTCGGCCTCTTGAAAATTCTTCGTCGCTTCGGCCTCGGCGGTGACGGCGCGATTCCGCTGCGAGACCGCTTCGTCGCGCTGCGAGCGCACGGCGACGAAGGCAATCGAGACGATGCCGATGACCGACGCCACAAGCGCCGCGACGGCGCCCTTGAGCAGCTTGATGCGCCGCTTGCGCGACTCGCGTTCGGCGAGCCCGCGTTGCAACTCGGCCAGCGTTTCGCGATGCGATTCGCGTTGCTGGTCGAGCAGCGAGACGCCGAGATCGAAGTCGCCCTTGGCAAGAGCCAACTTGGCGTAATCGACGCGAGCCGAGTCGAGCAACGATGACGCGCGATGATTGCCGTCCCACAGGGCGAGGGCTTCCTCCAGTCCGTAGGTCGCGCGGGCATACAGCTCGTAATCTTGTCGCTCTTCGGCGAGCTGCAAGTTCCGCTGCGCATGTTCGACGAGCTGGATGCTTTGCGAATGGGACTGATATTCCCGCACCGCCCGCTGGAACTCGGGGACGCTCGCATGGCGTTCCGCCATGTCGGTCGCCATCGCCTTCATGGCGATCTCGACCAACTCGCCGGACTTCTTGGTTTCGACAATCTGGTTCTTGGCTGCCGAGAAGAGGCAGGCCATCACGGTCTTGCCGCTGTGGGGCGGCCTGCCAGTGATGATCTCGAACAGGATGGCGCCGAGCAGATAGACGTCGCTGGCCGTGGTGATCTTGTCGATCGGCCCCGTCGCCATCTCGGGCGCCATGTAAGCCGGCGTGCCGCCCATGGCGTCCGACTGCGAGACGCTCGCCGCGTTGGGGAAGTCGGGACTAACCCGTGCGAGGCCCCAGTCCATGACCAGCACTTCGCCGAAGTCGCCGAGCATGATGTTCTCGGGCTTCAGATCGCGATGGATCACGCCGTTGACGTGTGCGAACGCCACCGCGTCGGCGGCACGCAGCAGAATCGTCAGGTTCTCGTCAAGCGACCGCTCCTTGATCACCTTGTTCCACGGCGTCCCCTTGACTCGCTTCATCGAGTAGAAGAGAGCACCGTCGTTATTGGCGCCCAGATCGTAGATCGGGACGATGTTCGGATGATCAAGCTCGCCCGTGACGACTGCTTCGGAAATGAACTTTTCGCGCTGGGCGGCGTTCTTGCTGTCGTCGCCCTTGAGCATCTTCAGGGCGACGGTCCGCGCGATCGACGATTGTCGCGCCGCGTAGACGACGCCCATCCCCCCCTCGCCGATGACGTTCAGCAGTTCGTAGTCGGGGGCGTCGGCGGGCGACGTCGTCACCATGCTCGAAGCGCCGGGGGGCCGCACGGTGCGCGACTTCACGATCAACGACGAGCTCGTGACGAACGAGCCGGTGATCGTTTCCTTCTGTTTGATCGTGACGTTGGGATCGGCCGCCTTGCCGTCGATGGCCCCTTCCCAATGCGACGTCAGCATGCTGTCGTCGACTGCCGACGAGCCGCCGAGGAACTGCACCGTCTGCTCGGCATTGAAGGCGACCGTCTTCGGAACCACGTCGGGTTGGTCGTCGGAGAGCTCGACTTGACTCGTGTCGATGAGTTCAAGCGAGACGACCGTCTCGCTCGACGAGCTCCCGGTAGGCGGCAACTCGATTGTCATCTCGTTGCTGCTGAGCGACGTTACCGCCGGCGTCTCCGGCTGCTCGGACAGGAACCACTTCCCTTGGGCCGCGGATGACGGCTCGACGGCTTTGAAGTCGGCGATCGTCGCCTCGGGCCCGGCGTCGGTGGGAGCTTTGCTTGGCCGCACGCGCTCCGCGTCGTTCTCCAGATCGTTCGGCTCAGCGATATTCCGCCGCGGCAACTGCCGAACGACCGCGCCGCACGACGGGCAGCGCCCCGCCTTGCTGGCGGCTTCGTCCATCGGATGTTGGCAGTTAGGGCAGGCGGACATGCGTCGTGGTTGGAACGAACGTTATGCATCATGCCAAGCAGAGCGAAGCACCTTGCCGCCCGCTTGGGAAGCCAGGTTCGTCACTAAGCACAGCATGGCGGGGCCGAGTGTAAGCTTTGATTGTAATCACCGACGCCCATGGGCCTGCCAGGCGGGCAGGACGCCCGAAGGGCGTGGCCCTCCGGCTGGGGGGGGGCAAATGCCCCGTCGAGGCCGATCGGAGCGAATTTGCCGGCTAGCGGGGCTTCTTGGGGCGGTGAGTTGCCGCCGAGCGCAGCCGTTTCCACTGGTCGGGCTTCGCCCGTGCAAGGGCCTCCTCCAGCGTGCGGAAGGAATTCTTCCCGGCGCCCGACAGCGCGATCGCGACGCCCGCCAGCGTCGCGCTGTGATAAATCGCCGTCGACGAGCGCGGGCCATGACGCCACTGGGACGAAGCCTGCGGCTCGACCGGCTCCCCGGCGACGGGGGCCGGTTCGCCTTGCTCTGCTGCGGCCGGCTGCTGATCGACGGGACGAGTCGTCGACTCTTCGGTCGGCGGCCGGTCGCGGGCCCCCTCGCTGTCGTCCCCTGGGTCGATCAGCTTGCCATTCCGCACAAAGACTTCGATCACGAGCCGTCGACTATTGGTTTCCGACTGAACCAGGAAAATCTTGTAATGGTTGTCGGGCAGGTTGCGAAAGAGAGCCGGCAGATTGTTCAGAACCTTCGCCGGCAACCGATAGCCGGGTCCTTCGGTCCCGTCGGGATTGATCACGCGAAGTTCCAGAAATCGCTCGCTGGTCGCACGGGCGTCGCCGCCGCCGCCGCCGACGTCCACAGTGGTCGTGGTTGCGAGCCGCGCGTCGACGTTGGTCCGCAACAGCGGGACGACCTGACGATCCGGGAAGGTAAGGATGGCGACTTGAGGCGTCGTGTCGATGCGGAACTTCTCGGCTCCTAAACCTGGCTGCGAAATCGCGACCGCCTCGACGTTGCTCGCCCCGTTCGCCGCCACGCCCGGCGTGCCAAAGTCGTCGTCGAGTATCTGCACCGTGATCGTGATATCGGCCGTGGGGTTGAGCGGGTCGGGCGGGCCGGAGTAAGTGTGCGTGTAGGTAAGCGGCTGACCTTTTGAGTTCGCCGGGACGTGAATTGTTTCGACTGTATCGCCCCAGTCGACGACGACGTCGAACTCATCGGCGCCCGGATCGTCGAACTGCAGGGTAAGCGTGGTCTGGCCTTTCGTGTTGACGTCGGTGGCAACGATGGGGTTGAGCGCGGGGTTGACGTTCAATACCGTCACTTCGATCGCCTTGGTCACCGTGCCGCCGTCGTCATCCTCCAGCGTCACCGTGATCGTGTACTTGTTGTCGGCATCGTTGTCGGCGTAAAGATGCGAATCGACGAGCGTGCCGATCGTCGCCACGCCTGGGGAACCGTTGGCAACGCTCGCGGGCAACACGCCGGTTTCAGTCGTGCCGTCGCCCCAATTGATCGTGTACTTGAACGACTCTTGCGAGGCGCCACTGGGATTGCTCGGGTTGTTAAAACCCGGATCGCTGAACGTTCCCAAGTTCGGCAGATTGAGCGTGTCGCCTTCGTTAATGACGAAGACGTCTGTCGTCAGGTCGAGCGACGGGGCCACATTCTCCACGGAGATTGTAAACGTCCGATCGACAAAGCCGCCGTCATCATCCTTGAACCGGACCGTGACGGTGTAAATGCCATTGTCGGCGTAATGGTGGGCCGCATGCGCAAAGACGCCAGTCGTTGCATTGCCCGCGCTCCCCTTGGCGCCGACGCTGACCGTCAGTGAATCTGAAGCGGACCCATCGCCCCAATCGACCGTCGCTCCTTGGAACGTTTCCTGGGTCCCCAAGGCATCGTTGTCGAATCCTGGATCGGCGGCGCCAACTCCCAGTCCCGCCAAGGTGATCGGCGCCCCTTCGTCGACGACGATCGATGGGTTCGTGAAGGTCAGCGTCGGGTCGACGTTCTGCACGGTGACTTGGAACTGCTTCACCGTAACGCCGCCGTCGTCGTCCTTGACAGTGACCGTAACGGTATAGACGCCGTTGTCGGCATAGATGTGGTTCGCGTCGAACGAACCGGCCGTGGCGTTCCCTTCGGAACCAATCTGGTCGATCGTGGGGAGGCCCGACTCCACTGCCGAGCCGTCGCCCCAGTTGATTTCGTAGGTGAACTCTTCAGTCGTTTCGCCCCCGGTGAGAATGTTGCCCGCGTTGAGCGGGTTATCAAAGCCGGGGTCCGTAAACTGCCCGATGTTGGTCAACGAGAGGAGCGAACCTTCGTTGACAGTTTGCGGTCCGACGACTGTGACGCTCGGCGCCACGTTCGCCACGAAGACGGTCGCCAAGCTGTTGCCGACGCCGCCATCGTCGTCGACCACCTTGACGTGCACAGCGTACGTGCCGTTATCGGCGTAGACGTGACTGGCGCTGAACGTATAGCCAGTCGCCGTGCCGGTCGTCACCTGTCCGTCGCCCCAATTGATTTCAACTTGGTGGGAGTCTTGCGAACCTGGATCGTCGAACGTGATCCCGAGGTTCACTCCGCCCCCCTCCGCAATGCTGCTCCCAACCGGTGCAATGAGAACGTTGCTGGGCGCGACATTCGACACGTTCACCGTAGAGTTCGCCGTCGCCTGCCCGCCGTCGTCGTCGCGGACCTTGACGTTCACCGTGTATTCGTCCGACGACGTCCCCGTCGGATTGTCGTCGAGATACTGATGGGTGGCGGTAAATGTCCGAGAGCCGGCCGCCACCGCGAGCGTTTCGACCGTGCTGTCGCCCCAGTCGACCTCGACCGTGTGGCTGTCGAGCGTGCCCGGATCGTCGAACGTCAACTCCAGCGTCGCAACGCCGTTCTCGTCGATCGCGGCAATCGGCTGGATCTGAACATTCGACGGCGCCACGTTCGAGACCTGCACCGTCTGCGACGCTGTTGCGAGGCCGCCGTCGTCGTCGCGGACCTTGACGTTCACCGTGTATACGTCCGACGACGTCCCCGTCGGATTGTCGTCGAGATACTGATGGGTGGCGGTAAATGTCCGGGAGCCGGCCGCCACCGCGAGCGTTTCGACCGTGCCGTCGCCCCAGTCGACCTCGACCGTGTGGCTGTCGAGCGTACCCGGATCGTCGAACGTCAACTCCAGCGTCGCAACGCCGTTCTCGTCGATCGCGGCAATCGGCTGGATCTGAACATTCGACGGCGCCACGTTGTTGACCTGCACGGCCGCCGAACCAAAGCCTGCGCCGCCGTCGTCGTCGGTCACTTTGACGATGACGGCGTACGTGCCGTTGTCGCCGTAGGTGTGATTCGCGTTCAGGGCGTGCCCGACGGCCGTGGCGGTCGTGACGTTGCCGTCGCCCCAATTGATCTCTACCTGGTGCGTATCCTGGGAGCCAACGTCATCGAACGCGATGCCCAGGTTGACCTGCGTCCCCTCATTGGTGATCGTCGCCACCGGCGAGACGACGACATTACTGGGGGGGACGTTCAGCACCTTTGCCGTGGCGCTGCCGCTCGCTTGGCCGCCGTCGTCGTCGCGAACCTTGACGTTTACGGTGTAGACGTCCGCCACGGTGCCGGTGGGATTGTCGTCAAGGTACTGGTGATTGGCGGTGAATGTTTGCGAGCCGGCCGCCACCGCGAGCGTTTCGACCGTGCCGTCGCCCCAGTCCACCTCGACCGTGTGGCTGTCGAGCGTTCCGGGGTCGTTGAACGCGAGGTTCAGGACGGCGACGCCGTTCTCGTCAATCGCCGCGATTGGGTTGATTTGCACGTTTGACGGCGCCACGTTGACGACGGTCACTCCCTTGGTTGCACTTCCCTCGCCAAGGTCGTCATCCAACACGCGCACCTTCACGGCGTACACGTCCGACGACGTGCCCGTTGGATTGTCGTCGAGGTATTGGTGACTCGCCGCCAGATTTCTCGCGCCGACGGCGACTGACAGCGTCTCGACGGTCCCGTCGCCCCAGTCGACTTCCACCGTGTGACTGTCGAGCGTGCCCGGGTCGTTGAACGCGATGGCCAGCGACGCCACGCCATCCTCGTTTACAGGCTGGATCGATTGAATCTGCACGTTGAACGGCGCAACGTTGTTGACTTTGGCGACGGTGGCGGCCGTCGTCTCGCCAAGGTCGTCATCGGTCAGGCGCACATGAATGGCGTAGCTGTCCGACGCCGTGCCAGTGGGATTGTCGTCAAGGTACTTGTGCGTCGCCGAGAACGTGCGATCGCCGGTCGGTACGGTAAAGACCTGAACCGCGGAACCATCGCCCCAATCGACTTCGACTGTGTGGTCGTCGACCGTTCCGGGATCGTCGAAGGAAAGTTGCAGCGTGGCGACGCCGTTTTCGTTGATTGGCGTCACCGGTGAAATCTGAAGATTGGCAGGAGCGACGTTTAGCACCGTGATCTTGGACGTCTCATCGGCAAACTCGCCGGCCGAATCGATCACGCGCACCGCAACGTCGTAGTCTTCCGTCGCGGGACCGGGCAGATTGTCATCGAGGTATTGGTGAGTCGTGGAGAAACTCGTCACTCCGGCGGCAAGCGAGAATGATTCGGTAGTGCCGTCCTGCCAATCGACTTCGATCGTATGCGCGTCGAGCGCATCGGGGTCGTTAAACGTGAGCGACAGCGTCGCCACGCCGTTCTCGTTGATGACGATCGGGGTCTGGATGACAATGTCGCTCGGCGCCGTGTTGCCATTGAGGTTGGCAACGGGCGGAGTTGCAGCCGGGTCGTCGCTCGTCGGCGCGATCGCCGTCGAGACGGCGACGGTCTCTAGCGCCAGCGCAGGTCCGGCGGCGTCGAGCATGCGCCGTGGTTCAAGCCGTCGCGACGCGAGCGTAAACGCAGGCGTGGTCGGCTTTCTTGGCCCCGCTCCCAATAAATCGGCAAGCCGTCCCCAGAGCCGTTCAACCGCCACGAAGGCTCGACGCCGGCGTTGAATCGGGTTGGTTGGGCGAGGTGCGTGCGACCGGGAACGGCGGCGCGGAGGAGTGGCCATAAGGCGTCGATCAATTCAGCTGGGAAAAGTTTGCGTAGCAGAGCGCCGCCGGACGGTTCGCGTCAGCCTCGATTATCCGGTGAATTTCACCAGGGTGTCAAACATCTTGCGCCGCTGATCGCCTGCGCTGGCAGACTTTGCGGGCGCCGCCACATCTGCTGAAGGCGCCGGTTGTAGCGAACCGAAAACTGGTCGATAGGGCGTCTTCTCGAAACGAGCCCACTCCGGTAACTACGGGCGATCTTGAACTCGGTGCGAATCGGCATGGCGGGAACAAACCATTTTCGGAGCAGCTGTCGCCGCCAATGGCTGGCGTCGCTCGGTTGCGGTCTGGTCGCGGCGGCACTTTTTGGCAACGCGGGCGCTGCCCCGGCGGCCGATCGCTTTGCCGAAGCAACGCCTGGGATAGCCATTCCCGCAGCGTTCCAGCCGCCGGTGGCCCCCCTGCGGCAGCCGCCATCGCTAGGTCAGCCGGCTGTGGAGGACGCGATTATCGCCACCGAACGGGAGGAGGCCGCCAACGCCGCTGAAACAATCGACGCCCAGGAAGAACCGCTCAACGATCCGGAAGCCGACGCTCGACGCATTTACCGGCCGATTGGGCAAGTGACGGTCAACACAGCGTTGCCGCCGGGCGAGATGCCGGGGGCTTTGGCTCGGCAGGAGGGCGACCCGCCGCCAGTGGTGATGCCGCTGGTGGGCGATCAACGCTTGGAAGGGGGTTGGGGAGACCAGCTGTTCAACTGGTCGGCGACGCAGTTTTGCCACCAGCCGCTGTACTTTGAGGAAGTAAATCTGGAGCGTTATGGCTATGGCTGCCGGCCCTGCATGCAGCCGCTCGCATCTGGAGCTCATTTCTTTCTGACGGTGCCGGCGCTCCCCTACAAGATGGTCGTCAACCCGCCGCGTGAATGCGTCTATACGCTTGGCTACTATCGCCCTGGCGATCGCGTGCCGTGGCAGCGCAACTACCTACCCTGGGACACGCGTGCCGCTGCCGTGGAAGCCGGCGTCGCGGTGGGATTGGTGTTCTTGATTCCTTAGAGCGAGCCGGGTCGTCCCGACCCCGGCGACTTCCTCGCGCGCACATAGCTAAAACACTCGCAAAAACGTCTGGCGCAGCGAGTTCATTACCAGCGTGCCGATGTTGCTCTCGTCAGTATTGATCTTCGCCACGCCGCGGGCGCCCGGCAGCAGCGGCGCCCCGTCGCCGTCGACTTCGATCTGCACGACATGGTAGCGATCGTCGCCCAGGGGCGACTGCTGCGCTGGACCTTTGCCGGCCGCGTCTTCGTGGTTACGGCGCGCCCGCCGCGCAACCTGCACGACGCGCCCGGTGAGGGGCGTGAAGGGCTGTTCTGCGACCAGCAATCGTACTGCCTGGCCGGGGGCTACTGTCGGCGCGTCCGCCTGCTCGACGCCGGCCCACGCGACAACGCCTTTGCCGGCGGCGATCACGCAGAGAGGCGTCTGGGGTTCGATCCACGCGCCGAGGTTCTCCGCAGCGAGCGGCGAGCCGTGCCAAACGGGAAGACGATCGCCGGCTTCGCGGCTGGCGTGCCTTTCGGGAGCGGCCAGGACGCGTCCCGCGTGGGGCGCACGAATGGTTAGCGCGTCGACCTGCGCCCGAAGCTCGGCCAGCTCTGCCTCGGCGGCAGCCAACTCAGCGCGAGCAGTCGGCAATTGTCGGCTCGCTGCCGGGAGCGACGACTGCAGCGTCCGGAGTTGAGCGAGGCGAACGCGGCGCTCACGAACGAGACCTTGCGCCTCCAGCAGAGCCTGTTCAAGCTCTGGGTTGCTCAATTTGATGACGACGTCGTCCTGGTCGACTTCGGCGCCGACGGGCGCCGCAAATCGCAGTTCCCCGCCGACGGCGGCGAAAAGCGGGTGGGCTTCCGCCGGCACGATCACCACGGGCGCCGCAACCCGCCGCTGCATGGGCACACAGCAAATCGCCGTGAGCGCAGCGAACAACATCAACGACGACGCTCCCATGCGATCCCAACGCAGCCGCGCACGGACGGCGGGATTGGTTGCCATGCGAAACGCGGCCATGGCCGGCCGAGCCAACATGCCTGCGAGCGTGACGAGAGCGAACGCATAAACGAGATTCTGCAGCTGAAGCGGCCGTGCGACGCGCAGCAGCAGAATCAGCAGACCGCCCAGGACGAGTGCCATGTAAATCTTCGAGCCGATGGCGTAAAGCCATAGCGCTCGTCGCTTGGCCGGCGAGAGCAGCGGATCGACCGGCGTCGCTTCGCCGAGCAGCCAGTTTCGCCAAGCTCCTCCGACTAATTTTCGCGCCCGCTCGGCGAGGTTCGGCACTTCGAGCAGATCCGAAAGGATGTAGTAACCGTCGTAACGCAACAGCGGATTGGCATTGATCGCCAGCGTCCCGACCGAGCAGACCACCACCAGGCTCAGCGCCATGGCGTGGACGATCCCTGGCTCCGTGCGACTCCATACCAGTATGGCCGTTGAGGCAATCAGCAGTTCGGCGAACATCCCGCCGGCGGAAACGCCAATGCGCTGCCACTTGCTCGGCAGGCGCCACGCATCGGAGACGTCGCAGTACAGACTCGGAAAGCCGGCCAGCAGCAGCACCCCCATTTCACGCGGTCGCGCCCCGAAATGGCGACACGCCAAGGCATGGCCGAATTCGTGCGCCACTTTGACGGCGATCACGGCGCCGACCCACACTGGCCACAGGCGGGGACTGACTAAGTCGCCGAGGCCGGCAAGGTTCAAGCCAATCTCGCTCGCTCGACCAAGGGCAGTCGCCAGCGCGCCGATTGCCAACGCCACGATGACCGCCAAGCCGACCCGCGAGAAGGCCCAATCGACGGCACGATAGATTCGATCGACGGTGGGCCCGACGTCGAAACCGCCAAGCCGCAGCGACAACACCTGCAATAAGTTCGACCAACGCTCCTGTCGCCGTTGGAGTCGGCCCCGTTGGTATAGTTCGTCCCCGCAACCGGCAGTCTCGGAGACGAGCAATCCTTGTTCATAGAGCCTGTCGACGAACTGTTGAATCTGCTCGACCGTCGCGCGCCGGGGGGCGAAGGCGGTTTCGAGCTCGCGCTGCAGCATGCGCAAGCTCACGGGTTGTCTCAGCGCGGCCAGCAGTGCATGTTCCTCGCTGGAGAATTGAAACGCCTCGCCGGTTACCGGGTCCTGCACCATGTAGGCGGCGTCGCCGCCGAATTGCATTTCGACGATCCGCAGGTCGCCACGCGCGCGCAACGGCAAAATGCGATCAGCGGCGGCGCGGCGATAATCGATGTTCGACATACAATGGAGACGCTAATTCGCTTCCGTCGTCTGGAGCTTCAACTCTCCGTGCTCGCCTGGTCGCAGCTCGCCTTGGCGGTTGTCAATCTCCGCCCAGACGCGGACTTGACTCGTGACCGGATCGATCTCGGGGCTGATAAACTTCAGAACTCCTTCGACGCCGCCGGCAGCGGAAACCGCGTCGTTGTCGCGACTTGCCGCGAACGTCGCTCGGCTACCGACGGCAACCTTGCCCAGGATGCTCGCCGGGGCGAAACCCTCCGCTCGCAGCCGGTCGACGGCGACCAATCGCAGCACGGGCGCTCCGGGCTCGACCCACTCCCCTGCCCTTCCCCGCACCAGCGCGACGACGCCGGCAAACGGGGCTCGAACCCCATGCAAGTCGAGATCTAGCTTCGCCGTCTCCACCGCATTCTCCTTGAGCTGCAATTCAAAGCGGTCGATCTCCAGGTCGTGCTCAGCCTGTCGTCGCTCCAGTTCGAGCTTCTCGACAGTGAGCCGTTCGACGTCGAGCTGCGACTGCGAGATGCTCCGCGCAAACTTGTCGTTCGATTCGCTGGATCGCATCATTTCAGCGCGCGCCACTTCCAGCGCCTTGTCGGCGTACTCGATCCGCAACTCATTGGTCGCTTTCGCATGGACCTGGGCTCGCTCTAGTTCCGCTTTGGCGACGGCCAGCTTCGCGGCCCGATCGTCGAGTGACGCCAAGAGGTCGCCCGCTTGCACCGAGGCGCCTTCCTCCACGGCAATGCTGGCCAAGACGCCCGTCTGTCGTGCGGGAACTTCCGCCTCGACGAGGGGCCGGAGGACGACCGAATCGATCACCACAGCGTCGGCAGCGACGCTCGCTCGCTGCTGTGCAATGCCGACCAACATGGCCAACGACCAGATCGTTAACCAGCTTAGGGACCATCTTGCCATCGTGTTTGACGCCCGCAGTTCGAAAAGAGGTGCATCACGCTAAAAGGTGATCCATCGATAGATCGTCGCCGCTGCGTCGTGCAGCCAGACATAGCCGAGCGAACGCCGGCCGCAATCAATGCGGACGGACGCTGCCATGCCAGGTCGTGCGGCCGCGGGCGGAGTTGCATCGACGGCTAGCCGCACCTGCACGGGCGCGGCCGCGTCCTCCAGGCCATCGGCCTCCAATGGCGCCGCAGAGTCGATCGCCACAACGTGCGCCGGATAGGTCGCGGTGACGTCGCCGCTCAGGCGGAAACTTGCTGCGACGCTCGTAGGCGGATTGCTCGCGACAGCGGCCGCTTGCGCTTCGACCACGTCGCCCACGTCGCGCTGCGGGACCTCAGCACGCAACTGCCAGCCGCTGCCGACGTCCGCGATGGTGAGCAACGCTTGCCCGCGCTCCACCGGCCGCGACGACAATAGACTCTGGACGTCAGGCGTTAGCACCTCGCCGGCGATCGGGCTACGGAGGGTCAGCGCCTCGTGTCGCTCGGCTAGCAACGCTTCCTGCGCCCTCAGCGTAGCCAGCCGTTCTTCCAATTGCCGTTGCTCCGCCGACAAGGGCAATCGATCTTCCGTCTCGCGATCCGCCAACTTGCGATCGGTACGAGTGACGGCGAGCGCGGCCAGGCGTTCCCGGGCGCCGTCGACTTCGCCGCGAACTTGCTGCAGCTTGAGGGCAAGTTCCGGATCGCTCAGCACGATGAGGACGTCGCCTTGCCGCACCTGTTGGCCATGTTCAACGCGAATCTCGGCGACAGTTCCCGTAGCCGAGGCGAAAATCTCTCGCTCAACCGCTGCCGCCAGGGTCGCCGGCGCCTCGACCGACAGTTGCGCCGGCACGAATGCGAGGGCAGCCGCGCAAGTTGCCGCCGCACCGATCATCCATAACGCCCGCCGACGCTGCAGCGGGCGCTGCCATGCGGCTAGCCGATCGGACCAAACGAGCGCGGTGCGCACCGGAAATCGATCGAGCGTCGCCGCCCGCGCGAGCGACGGAGCGCACAGCTCGCCGATTTCGACAAGCTGACGCTGCCAACCATCGTCGGCGGCGCCGTCGAAGCGTTCAGCAATGAGCACGGCATCGTACCGCGTGCGCTTCACGCGATCGCTAGAAGGGACAGTCTCATCCGGTGTAGAAAGCTCCAATCCAATTGGGGCGCCTGCCAGCTGGCGGGCGTGGGAACAGTCGAGATGATCCGCCAGCGCTGAAGCCAGGCGCGGCGGCAGATCGAGTTCATCAGCATGGCCGCCCTCGTGAAGAATCGGCTCGCCCCAGTTGGCAATGTCTTCCGCCAGTCGCTCCGACAGTCGCGCAAACTCGCTCTGCCGGTCGACACGGCTCGCTCCGCTCACGCAGAGCAGTCGCCACGTCTCGTCAACCCGCAGCAATAATGCGACGCGATCGCACGATAACAGTCGCCGCGCCTCATTGGCCACGGCAAACGCCGTCCCCGTCAGGTTGCGCGGCTGTTGGATGCGCCGCAACAGGTCGACGGCTTGCAGCTGTACCTCGGCCGTCGCGCGCAGCCGTCGTAGTTCGCTGAGCGCGTGGTAGTCGGCGGCGATCGATGCCAGGGTCGTTACCAGTTCGCGGCGCGCTTCCTGCAGCGCGCTGCTCGATTGGTCGCGGAAGAAAAACTCCAGCGCGCCAACGGCCGCCGGCGACGATGCGCCTCCCGCGGCGACGTCGGCAATGGCACAGATGATCGGTCCCGCGTCGGTTGGATGGTGGTTGTCCAGGGCAATCGCCTGGGAAACGAATTTCAGTTGCCGGCGGACGGCGTCGCGCCGTTCCGCAACAGGCCGTTCCCCAACCGAGAAATCTCTGGGAACAGCTCCAACCGCTTCGTCGGCGCCGTCGGAAACCTCAACCAACAATTCAATGGCATCGCGCGTGGTGCGCAGCCAGGCGCCCCCCGCCGTCGCACCGCTGGCCGCGCACGCTTCCATCAGTAGGCGCCGGAAGAACTCGCGCGGCATTAGCTCGCTGCGAGCCGCTTCGTGCAGGCGTTCCACCAGCGCCTCCAGCTGCGACCAGCTAGCATTCGAGCGATCAGCGGAGACCAGGGGCGGATCGGACATGACTTCCAGTATAGGCACGTCGGTAGCAAAGCAGCCGGCGATCGGCAGGCTGCGGAGACGGCATTCGCTCATGCATTTGCCGCTCGGAGGCAATTTGGGAAGGTAGCGCAAGCCTTGGGGGTTCTGCCGGAAATCATCGTTCTACCGTTTCTACCGTGACGAAAACCTGTTCGAGGCTCCTCAGTTCAGACCACAGTCATGGACGCCTTCCCCGCTCTTACCTAGTCGCCACATGCGCTGGTCGCGTCATCCTGCTTTCGTCTGGCCGCTGCTCGCCTGCTTGCTGCTGGCTGAGGGGTGCCGGATGCGCGACAAAACGGCGTTCAAGGCGGTCGACGACGACTGCTATCGAGCGCTGGCGGCGACCCAAATCGAAAACCCCGTGGTGACTCCCTGCAGTCACAGCGAACAGGATTGGGCCGCCGTTCAACCGCTGACGCTCGCCTCGATTGGCCAGATGGAGTACTGGAACCTCACGCTCGAGGAAGCGGTTCGCATCACGATGGCTCAGTCCGACGTCATCCGCGACCTCGGCGGGACCGTGCTGCGGTCGCCGGCCACCGTGGAAACGTACTGGAACCCGGCCGTCGTCGAAACGAATCCTCGGTTTGGCGTCGATGCGGCGCTCAGCGCCTTCGATGCTCAACTCACCAGCAGCATTTTTGGAGCGAAGAACGACCGCGCCTTGAATAACGAGTTTTTCGGCGGCGGCACGCGGCTGCTCAGTCAAGATCTACTCGTTCAGCAAACGCAGATCGCCAAACGCTCGGCGACGGGCACCCAGTTCGCCGTGCGGCACTACACCGACTACGACGCGAACAATGCTCCGAGCAACCTGTTCCCCAGCGCGTGGAATACGAACTTCGAGGTCGAAGCTCGCCAACCGTTGCTGCAAGGCGCCGGCGTGGAGTTCAATCGGATTGCGGGCCCCAGCACCACGCCCGGTTTGTACAACGGCGTGCTCGTGGCTCGACTGAACACCGACGTCGAGCTGACGGACTTCGAGATCGCCGTTCGCGATCTGGTGAGCAACGTTGAGAATGCTTACTGGGATCTCTACTTCGCCTATCGCGACCTTGACGCCAAGATTGCCGCCCGCGACGCGGCGCTCGAAACGTGGCGCCGGATCAATGCCCTCTACGTTTCCAGCCGGCGTGGCGGCGAGGCGGAGAAAGAAGCGCAGGCTCGCGAGCAGTTCTATCGGTTTCAGGAGGACGTCGAGAACGCACTGGCCGGTCGATTGCTTGGCGGCACCAGCGTCAACAATGGCAGCAGCGGGGGCACGTTCCGCGGCGGCGGCGGCGTGCAGGTCGCTGAGCGACGCCTGCGCATGCTGGTCGGTCTGCCGCCGAGCGACGGTCGGTTGATTCGTCCCGCGGACGAACCCGTGAGCGCACCGATTCGCTTCGATTGGCAAGAAATCACCCGCGAGTCGCTCGTGCGCCGCGCGGAACTCCGTCGCCAACGGTGGCTAACGCGTCGTTTCGAGTTGGAACAGATCGCCAGCCGCAACTACCTGCTTCCCCGCCTTGATGCGGTTGCGCGCCAGCGCTGGCGCGGTTTCGGCCACGACTTGATCCATAGCGATTCGACGGGTCGCGATCGGTTCGACAATGCTTACATGGATCTCGTGAGCGGCGACTTCCAGGAATGGCAGGTAGGCTTCGAATTGAACATGCCGATCGGCTTCCGGCAGGGGGCGGCGGCGGCGCGCAACGCCGAATTGCAGCTCACCCGCGCACGGGCAGTGCTCCGGGAGCAGGAACATATCGTCCTCCACGACGCCGCTAACGCCGTCGCAGAGTTCGATCGCACGGTGGTGGTGACGCAGACGGCCGGAAGGCGTCTTGACGCCGCCCGCCATCAGCTTGACGCCGTCGAAGCGGCCTACGATGCCGACAAGGCGCCGCTCGACTTCGTCCTCGAAGCACAGCGCCGCTTGGCCGAAGCCGAGAGCAGCTACTACCAGGCGATGGCCGAGTACGCGGTGGCGATCAAAAACGTCCACTTTGCCAAAGGCACGCTCCTCGACTACGACGGCATCGTGCTGGCTGAATCGGCTTGGGCCGACAAGGCGTACGCGGATGCGGCTGAACGCGATCGTCTTCGCGGCCGCCCGCGGGTGCTGAACTATGCCTCGGCTCGCCAACCGGTCGTTGGCGGCGGGGCCTACGATCAACAGTCGCTGGAGTCGAATCCGCTCGGCCTCGGGATGCCGGTTCCCACCGAGCCCGTCGCGACGCCTCCCGCGGATCCGCCCACCGACGTCGAGCCGCTGCCACCCGTGCCGCTACCAGTCGAGCCAACGCTGCCTGATGAGCCGACCATGGTGCAGCCCATGGCGCTGCTGCCGACTCCAGAGGCGACGCGCGCTGACGTGACGGACGCTAGGGCAGAGTAAAGACGCACGCCGACTCGCTCATTTCGTTTTGGCCAACCTGGGACAAGCCGAGAAGGCCGCTTACTTTCGCCGCGCGTCTGCTTCCATCGCGGCGAACCATGAGTCGACCCCGTTGCCGCTTGGTTCGCCCAGCACGGCGACGCCCAGCATCGAGTCGGCGAGAAAGCGCGACAACTCGGCGGGGGTCGGATAGCTCCAAGCGGCGGCGGGAGGCAAGCGAACGCCGAGGACCTTCTCAAAGTCGACGTTCAATTCCAGCGCCGTCAGCGAGTCCATCCCAAGTTCGGTGAAGGGAACGATGGGCGACATAACGCCGCAGCCAGGTTCGACGCGCTCTTCCAGCCACTCAAGCATCCAGCTCTGAATCTCCTGAGCGAGTTGTTCCGGCGCCATTGTTCCCACATGGTTCAGGAACTCGGCGCCGTGACGGGCGCCACGGCCCTGTGCTGCGCCGTTGAACGGTTCTGTTTCGGCGAGCGGATCGATGGTCGGCGCGCCGGCCGACGTTGACTGCATCCATGACGCGAGTTGTTCCAACCCGTTCGCAACGAGCAGGTCGCGGCAACGGCTCCGCTGCACCTTGCCGCTCGACGTCAGCGGCAATCCTCCCGGTCGCAGCAGCACGATTTGGTAAGGGTCGACGTCATGCTCTTCGACGATGGCGGCGCGGATGGCACGCAGCACCGGCGTCATATCGTTGCGGCGATGTTCGCGAGCGATCTGGTGGACGACGACCAACTGCTCGTGGCCGTCGACTTCCCAGGAGAATGCCGCGCCGAGATCCACTGCTTCGTGGGCCTGTTGAACCGTGCGTTCAATGTCCTGGGGGTAAAGATTGCGACCCCGGATGATGATCACGTCCTTCGCACGACCGGTGACGAACAACTCCCCCGCGTCGAAGGCTCCAAGATCCCCGGTGCGCAGGAATGGTCCGCTGCCGTCGGCGAGGCGGCCTCCGAACGTTTGCCACAACTCTTCCGGATGATTCCAGTACCCCTTGGCGACCGATCCGCCGGCGATCCAAATCTCGCCGATTTGACCGTCGCCGCACGGCTCGAAGGTGTGCGGATCGACGACGCGCACCTCCTGATCGCCGAGCGGCTTGCCGCAACTGACGAGCGTTTGCACGTTGGTCGCGCTCGCGGCCGCAGCCAGGCGGTGCCGACCTAACGCTGCGCGATCAGCCTGAAACACGCGCGGCCCCTCCGCGCGGCTGCAGCCGCTCACCATGAGCGTGGCTTCGGCCAGGCCATAGCAGGGGAAGAACGCTGATTTGTTGAAGCCGCGATCGCCGAATGCCGCGGCAAAATCGTCGAGAGCCCGCGCGTCGATTGGCTCGGCGCCGCAGAACGCGAGTTTCCAACGGCTCAGGTCGAGCGCCGCCCGCTGCTCGGGCGAGATCTTTCGCGCGCAGAGCTCGTAAGCGAAATTCGGCGCCCCGCTAATCGCGGCGCCGGTCCGCGAGATTGTTTCGAGCCACGCGCTGGGGCGCTGCAAAAAGGTCGCTGGAGCGAGCAAGTACGACGTGCCGCCGACGAACAACGGCGTCAGGATCCCGCCGATCAACCCCATGTCATGATACGCCGGCAGCCAGAAAACTCCCGCGACTGGCGGAAAGCTCTCGTCCGCTCGCTTCAGACAAAAACCGCTACGGATCAACTCAAGATTGTGCAGCAAGTTGCCGTGAGTCACCACGACGCCGCGCGGCTGCGAGGTGCTGCCAGAGGTGTATTGCAAGAATGCCGCGTCGCCGGCCGCGCGTTGAACTGGGTCGGCAAACGCATCTTCATCGCGGCAGCGGTCGACGGCAATCCACTCCAATGCGCGAACGCTGGCCGACTGCTCGTCGAGCTGCATCATGCCGAGCGTTTCGCTGGTGGTGAGCGCGACCAGCGGCTTGCAATCGGCGACGATCGCATCGAGTCGCGACGATGGCCGGCGCGGCTTCGGATAGGTCGCCGGCGCAGGCAGGACGCCGGCGTACAGGCACCCAAAGAACGCCGCGATGAACTCCAGGCCCGGCGGGAAGACCAGCACGGCGCGTTCGCCCGGCGCGGCAACGCGGCTCACTTCCGCAGCGACGGCCCGAGCCCGCCGATCAAGCTCAGCGTACGTCCAGCTCAACTCGCCGCGGCCATCGGCGGCAGCGCTCTCCGGCACGAAGACAAACGCGGCTTGCAGCGGGCGCTCAGCGGCGCGACGGCGCAGCAATTCGGCGACGCTTCTCAATTCCGACTGCGGCGTTGGCGCTTCTGCTGGCATGACCGATCGTAGCAGGGAGAAAATGTCGTACCGAAATCGGAAAGTATTGCTAGTGGGCAGCATATGGGTCGCAGGCCGCATGGGGGTGCTCCTTGCCGGCGGGCATGATGATCTCTCGAGACGCAGGCAAAGCGCTCAACTAACGTAGCGTTGCCCCTCAGTGGAATGCAACGCGATCGAGGGGCGCGCGGCCGGAGTTTTCCGAAGAATCGGCGGGGTCGGCCGCTACCGCTCGAATCATCGTAAACGCTTAACGCGCGGCGGTTCCCTACGCTTTCTCGGCCTGCTGTTCCGGGGCGTCGGCAGGCGTTTTTGCCGGTTCGTCGGCGTCTCCGGACGTGTCCGCCTCATCGCTGGCGGCTGGCTTCTGGTCGGCGCCAGCCCCTTCCGCGGGGCGTTCATCGTCGCCCTCGGCCGGGTCGCGGGGGGGTTGGTTCTCCAGCGGCCTTTTGGGTGGGTTTCCATGCAAACTGCCGAATTGTTCATTGTTCAACGCCAGGACGCCAAATCGCTCTGACTTGGCGCCCTCCCCCTCCGGCTGCACCGCGACCGAGCCGAGCGCGGCGAGGACTTGGCCCCGATTCTCGGGGTTCACCACCGCCACCCCCTCGCACACGATCTGCCGCATGCTGAGCTGATCGTCGGCCAATCCAAACTGGCGCACCCCCTCGTTGTCGGTGAGCAGCAGGCTGCCAAGTCGCCGAGTCGTGCCGTCCGGTTTGGCGGCTTCAGCGGCGGTGAGCAGCGCCAAGACGCGATTTGGATCCTTCGGGTCGAGAACCGTCACCGCATTGCAGGCGATGCGGCTCACTTGCAGCTGGTTGTTCGTGACGCCGCACAGCTCTTTCCCCTCGCTATCGATTAGGAGGAAGACGCCATACCGGTCGGCGTTCGGATTGTCTCGTTGCGGCGGATTCGATGAGAGCTTCGCCACGATGCGGTCGGGTTTCTCGGAGTCGATCACTTCGAGCTCTTCGCAATAGATTTTGCCCGCATGAAGCCGGTCGGTCGTCACCTGTTGCGTGAACTTATCGCGCAGCGCGGCGCCGAGGGCGAAAAAGAGCAGCGGGTAAATAATCCAACGTTCGCGTTCGTTCATATGATGAGCTTCGGTCAGGAAAGGGTTTAGATTGAACCGCCGAGGACGCCAAGAGCGCCAAGGAAATGCCATGTTAATTGAAGGAACCGCCAATGAACGCAGATGAATGCAGATTGTTTCTCAAGAAAGCTGACTTCGTTCTTCACCCATCATCTGCGTTTATAAGCGTCCATCGGCGTCTATCGGTGGTTCCTCTACTTCCTCAACGCTCTTGGCGTCCTTGGCGGTTAATCGCTATTCAGTAAGCAGTTCGCGCCGCGCCGTCGTCGCCGATCCACCAGGGTAACCACACCAGCGACACGGGCTGCACTTCAATGTCGCCCTTGCGCGGCGGGACCTCGATCTTGGTCAGCTTTAGTTCATGCAGCGGTTCGGCGTCGGCGTCGAGTGGGTCGACGGGGGGCGCCGTCAACTTTGTGAGCCGATCGAGGTCCCGTTGCTTCTCGCGGAGGTGCGACTTCGCCGCCGCGTGCTTCTGCCGGTCCTTCGACATTTGGGTCCACAGCGATTGCGTCACCAGTTGCTTGCGGCTTCGTCCGCCGAAAATGCGCACCAGAATAATCTCGGCGCCCCGCACGATCGCCTGCGACATGAACCCGAAGAGCCACCAGCGCGTCTCGTTGGCCGCCGACTCGGCTTCGTCCACCTCCTGTTCAACGCGTTTGATGACCTCCGGCAGCAATCGCTGACGAAAGGCCTCTGCCGACTCGTCCGGCTGTGAGCGGGCGTCGAACTCGACGCATTCCCATAGCGTCAGCCGCTGGGATTGGTAAACGTGATTTTTCAGGTCGTCATCCCAGCGACGGTAATTTCGCTCCACGGCCATGTCGCCGGGCAAGTCGCTGAATGCGGCGCTGGGTTCCGGTTCGTCGAGAAGCGTCGACCGTTCGCCCATGACTTGGGCGGTCTCCCACGTGGGCTGCGGCATGTCTCCATGCACTGGCTGGAGCGCAGCGAAGTCGCGCCACACGTCGATGCCATCGCTCGCGCGAATAAAGTGGAGACGGCCGACCGCAAACAGCCCAGGGCGATAGGTGAGTCGCTCGCCGCCAGCTGGTTTGACGCTCTCGTCCAGCGGCCAAAATCGCTGCGTAACTTCGGCAGAAAGGACCGGGCGGCTTTTGGCGCTCGTCGACTCCGGCGCGCGACGTTGTTGCGCGGGCGTCGAGCCTACCGGTTCTCGACTAGGCGACGATGACCCCGGCGCTTGCGACGTCGCTGCGGACTGCATCGCCGAAGTTTTGCGCGCAGCCATCAACGTGCTGATCTGGGAGCGCGTGAGCGGCCCCGCGAGGTAGGACAGCGCCCACCGCGTTTGGAACACCTTCGGCCCGCTCGCGTGGACGTTGTTCATCAAGAACACGCGGCTATCGAGCGCGGCGAGGGTCGCCTCCATCGCCTTCCGATTGAACGTCGCTCCCGCTTCGGCTGACGCCCCCTCCAGCCCTTCAATGACTCGAGCTTTGTCGCGTTCGGTCTGCAAGCGGCCGAGAAACCAAGTGCCGGCGTTCGAGAGCCCTTTGTAGTCGAGATCAACCGGATTCTGGGTCGCCAACACGCACCCTAGGCCGTAGGCGCGAGCCTGTTTCAGCAGCGTGAGCATCGGCCGCTTGGCCGGCGGGTTGGCCGTGGGCGGGAAAAAGCCGAAGACTTCATCCATGTAGAGGATCGCGCGCAGACTGCCCGTGCCCGGTTGCGAGCGCATCCAAGCGATGACTTCATTGAGCAGAATGGTGACGAAGAACATCCGCTCGGCGTCGGTGAGGTGGGCGATCGAAATGATCGAGAGCCGCGGCTTGTTCTCTTTCGTATAGAGCAATCCTTGCACGTCGAGCGATTCTCCCTCCAGCCAACTCGCGAACGAAGGCGACGCCAGGAGGTTGTTCAGCCGCATGCCAAATTCCAGGCGATCCTTCGCCGGAAAAAAGCTGTCGAGGTCGACGACGCCGACGCGCTTGAACGGCGGCTGTTGGAGTTCGTGAATCAGCCCCGCCAGATCAAGCGAGCGTCCCTCGCGCCAGGCCTGACCGAGCACGTTCGAGAGCAGGATATGTTCGCGGCTGGTCACCGGATCGGCCGTCACCCCCAACAACGCGAGCAATCCCGACGCCGCGCCTTGAATCCGATCGTTCAGCGCATCGGCGTCATCAAGCACCGCCTGCGGCGGTGCGGCAAACGACTTCAGCACCGTCAGCGGCAACCCGGCGCTGGAACCCGGAGTGTAGATGGCGCGATCGACCGTGTCGGTGAAGCGTTGAATCCGCGCTCCATCCTCATTCCACTTCGCCAGCCCCGACTTCCACAACTCGGCCGCCTGCTGGGCCAACTCCTCGACGGTGATCCCCTTCCGCGACGCGACGCTCGGATCAACCCACGGCTGGAAGTCGCTTGGGAGCAGGTCGGGAAAGGCGAGCAGCAAGTTGCCGAGGTCCCCCTTCGGATCGATGGCGATCGCCGGGATGCCGGCCAGCGCCGCCTCCTCCAGCAGCGAGATGCAGAGCCCCGTCTTGCCGCTGCCGGTCATGCCGACGCAGACGGCATGGGTGGTGAGGTTTTCGGTCTGGTAGAGCAGCGGCGTCGCTCCGACGGCGCCGGCGGCGAGATCGTAATCCCGTCCGAGGTAGAAGCGGCCCGGCGAGTCGATTTCCTGCATGTCGATTCCTCACTGCAGCCCCTGGCTCCACCAGGGGGTAGCCTCACGCGGGACGTTACCAACCGGAATAGCGGCCACCCCCCTGGGCGGAGCCAGGGGCTGAAATTGCGGGAAAACACGGCGCCAATCGGGTGACTATACTCGAAGTTGCGTCGAACTTCCTCCCCTGTGCTAACGTTCCTAGGGTAGCCGCCCCTGCTCCGCCAAGGGGCAGCGCCTGCCGACGCCCGAGCTTCGCCCCGCAGCAACGTTGCGGGCGACACGCGCCCAACCCGTCGATTCAATCAAACGCCGCCGCCGATGAGCTTTCTCGACCGCTTCCGCCGCAACGTCCATCACAGCAGCAGTCGTGCGCCGGCGGCCCACATGACGTGGGCTGCCCGCAGCGTCTCGCACACGCTCACCACGACGCGACTGTTCCTGAAAAAGCAGCTGTGGCTCTGGCCAATCATTGCCGTCGTGCTCCTTTCGACTCTCGGCTTCATCGTCCACCGCGCGATCGAGTCGACGATGAAGGCCAACTTGAAGTCGGAGCTGCAAACGCTGCTCGAGGTCGAGCGGGCGATGGTCGAACGGTGGATGGCAACGCAAGAGCGTAACGCCGAGGCCATGTCCAACGATGCCGAAACGCGCCGCCTGGTCGGCGAACTGTTGGCCGCCAATCGGAGCGACGCCGCCGATAAGACCGCGACGCTGGCAAAGGCGCGCCAGGCGCTGGCCGACGCCCTTGGTCCCGCGATGACCTCGCATAACTACTTCGGGTACGTACTCGTCGACCGCGAACGCCGCGTGGTGGCGGGATCTGAGCCCGAACTCGTTGGCATCGAACCGCCGGCATCGCTCACGAGGTTCGTCGATCAAGCGCTCGACGGCACCGCGGTCGTTTCGAAGCCGTACGCCAGCGTCTCGGCCATTCGCGATGCCTCGGGCGTGCGGCGCACGGGCGTGCCGACAATGATCGTCTGCGCGCCGGTCCGAGACGAAAACTTTCAAGTCGTCGCCTCGCTCGGCTTGCGCATTCGTCCGGAGCGCGACTTCACGCAACTTTTGCAGCTCGGTCGCTACAACGAATCGGGCGAGACCTACGCCTTCGACGCCAATGGGCTGATGCTTTCCAACAGTCGATTCGACGATCAGCTGATCCTGCTGGGCATCCTTCCCGACCAGCCCGACGCGCGATCGATCCTCAACGTCCTGGTGCGCGATCCGGGTGGCGACCTGACCGCTGGCTACCGCCCCCAGGCACGCCGATCGGAAATGCCCCTCACGGCCGTCGTCGAAGCAGCCGCCTCGGGAAAGAACGGCGTCGACGTCGAAGGGCACAACGATTATCGCGGCGTGCCCTCCGTCGCCGCTTGGGCCTGGCTCGACAAGTACGATTTCGGCGTCGCCACCGAAGTCGACATGAGCGAAGCCTACGGCCCGCTGTATATCTTGAAGCGGACGTTCTGGACGCTGCTCGGCCTGCTGATGCTTAGCTCGGTGGCGATCTTCCTCTTTACCATCCGCGTCGCAAAGCTGCAGCGCGAAGCCCGCGCCGCCGCGATCGAAGCCAAACAACTCGGCCAGTACCAGCTCGAACAAAAGCTCGGCGCCGGCGCCATGGGCGTCGTCTACAAAGGCCGCCACGCCATGCTCCGCCGGCCCACGGCCATCAAGCTGCTCGACGCTCATGTCGTCACCGATCAGTCGATCGCCCGCTTCGAGCGCGAGGTCCAGATCACCAGTCAGCTTACCCACCCGAACACCGTCCAGATTTTCGATTACGGCCGCACGCCCGAAGGGGTCTTTTACTACGCGATGGAATACCTCGAAGGGATCGACCTGCAGAACCTCATCGAGCGGTACGGCCCGCAGCCCCCGGGGCGCGTCATTCACTTACTGCGGCAGATTTGCGGCTCCCTCTACGAAGCCCACTCGCAAGGCCTCGTGCACCGCGACGTGAAACCTGCCAACCTCTTCCTCACGCGGCGCGGCGGCGAGGCCGACGTGGTCAAAGTCCTCGACTTTGGCCTGGTCCGCGCGCGCGAAGAGCAACAAAACGGCGACGATCGCTCGATGGCTGGCACGCCGCTCTATATGTCTCCCGAAGCGATTCAGTTGCCGGGCTCCGTCGACGGCTGCAGCGACATCTACGCCGTGGGAGCCGTCGGCTACTTCTTGCTGACCGGAAAAACAGTGTTCGAGGCCAACACCGTCATGGAGTTGTGCGACAAGCACCTCAACGCCATCCCCGTGGCGCCCTCGACGCGGCTCGGCAAACCCGTGCCGGTGGAACTCGAGGAGGCGATTCTCGCTTGCCTCGAAAAGTCGCGGGCCAAGCGTCCCCAGACGGCGCGCGACTTGGCCCAACGACTGGCGCGCTGCCCCGCGGCGACCGAGTGGTCGATCGAGGAAGCCGAGGTCTGGTGGAGCCGGCACGATCGCGGGCACGGAACATCGTCCATCAGCCCCGGGGCGCCGACGCTGAGCAAAGACCTGGAGGCGACGATCGCGCGCTAGCGAAGAACGTGATGAGCATCGATCCCGTCGCGGTGGGACGTCGCGACATTAGCCCAGCGTTTCAACGCTGCGTTGCCTGCAACTTTGCCGCGTCATAGTCCCTTAGGGACTGACTTTCAATCGTCCCTAAGGGACTTGTCAATTCGCTTTTCTCATCTACCCGAGCGTTGAAACGCTGGGCCGTCGTCACACGCCCCGCTGGGACCGAAAAACGACCGCCACGAGCACGGCCATGAATTACTCGGCGAGTCGTTGACCCGCCACTATTCACTGAGCTTCTTCTTTACGGTGCGCCAGTCGAGGCCCGTGCGCTTGGCCGTTTGTTCGTAACTACCACAGTGGGCGTGGACGATTTTGCAATAACGCCGCAACAGTTCTTCCGCACTTAGCTCTCCGCCGCGAATCGAGCGAGCGGTCGACTCCCAATCGTCTCCCGTCCCCTTCGCCGTACTCGCCGGCGTGTAGGCGCCATGGATCATCACGTTGCGGAAGCATTGTTCGAGCTCGCGCACGTTCCCCGGCCACGGGTAGCGCGGGCCCAGGTGCTTGTTGATCCACTCCGCGACTTCCGTCGCCAGCGATTCGGCTTCTTCGGGGGCCACGCGACGGGCGCTCATCACCAACAGGTGCTCCAAGTCATCCGGCGCTTCGTCGAGCTGCTCGCGCAGCGTCGGGGTCGTAATGCGATCAGCACACAAACGATAGTAAAAGTCCTCGCGGAAGCGGCCGGCGTCTATCTCGGCGACGAGGTTGCGATTCGTGGCGGCGATGACTTTTCCTGAAAAGCGCCGCTCGGCGGTGTCGCCGAGTCGCTGGAACATCCGGCTTTGGAGCACCCGCAGGAGTTTCACTTGAATCGACGCGTCAAGTTCCCCGATTTCGTCGAGGAACACGGCGCCATGCTCGGGGCACGTTTCTAGCCAACCGACGCGATCAGCGACGGCGCCCGTAAATGCTCCCCGACGATGACCGAAGAGTTCGGACTCGATGAGCGTTGGCGACAGCGCGGAAAGGTTCACGGGATGGAACCCGGCGCAAAACTCTTCGACGAACCGCCCGCGCTCGCCATCGAACGGAATGTAGCGCGAGAGCCCGATCGCGCGGGCCACCAGTTCCTTGCCGGTGCCGGAGGGACCGGTAATAAGCGTCGTCACATCCCCCAGACAGCGATAGATCGAACGCTGATAGCGCCGCAAGTCATGGGTGAAGATCGACTCCCACACCATGCTTCGTAGCCGCGCAGCCGCGGGCGAGCGGCCGACGATGAAGAAGAAGACGTGGAAGAAAGCTCGCCGCAGCTGGAAGTAACAAGCGAGCATATGGCAAGGATCGTAGCCAATGCCGAGTTGCCGGCCTCCGGGAGTGAAATAGCGGCTGACTTCGTCGCGAAACTTCCTCCAGAAGCTGACCGGGGCCGCGGGTCGGCCGGCGTGGGCGGCTTCGATCATCTGCTGCAGCTCGATGCGGTAGGCGTCGAACAGGTGATACAGGACGGCGTCGGCGTAAAGCTCCACGTCGCGCTCATCGGCCCTGGCGCCTTCGGCGAGTCGCCCCGCGGCGTCGCGCACAAGCGTTCCTGCCAGCAACGCTATCCGCTGGTAGTTAGGATCGGGCGCCGCCGCGGCAAGTTGTAGGCTCCAGACTGCTTGGGGGCCGCTGAACTGGTCGCCGAGGATTTGGCGTTCGAGCTCGACCCGTTCCATCTGAAATGGGTTGACGTAGCCCAGCCGAGAGATGGCCGTGGCAAGCTGGCGTTGGCCGGGGGTGAAGAGCGCCATTTCCACTTCGCCGACATTTAATGCTGGTGATCCTGCATTGAGTGTAGCATCGGAAGATCTGAACTGAACCCACCCAGACCATAGAAAAATCCATAAGTCTCTTAATAAAAAGGCGTTACAGCTTTTCATGAATTCCGGCCCCTTGCTTGCATTAGCGAACTCCAGCCAACGTCGACCAGTGTGGCCGACCGGCTGTCGCGGAGTGATCCGCGGCCCCTCCCTCCCGGATAGGAGTTCGCAAGATGCCCGCCAAAGATCTGAAATCTGTCGCCATCGCGGCCGTCGCCGCGGCCACGCTGATGGTCCTCATGGCCCTGGCCTCCCCCGTCTTCGCCGCCGGCCAACTGATCGCCGACGGCGGACTCGGCGGCGTTCTCGAAACGAAGGAGCACGACGTTCGCGTCATGGTCAACAACGGAGTCGCGGTGACCGAGGTCGAACAGGTCTTCGTCAACAAGGAAGACCGCATTGTCGAGGCCCTGTACGTCTTCCCCGTGCCGAAGAACGCGAGCGTCGCCAACTTCAGCATGTGGATCAACGGCCAGGAGATGATCGGCGAGGTCGTCGAGAAGGAACGAGCCCGCCAGATCTACAACAGTTACAAGCAAGTGAAGCGCGACCCCGGCCTCTTGGAGCAAGTGAACTACAAGCGGTTCGAAATGCGGATCTTCCCGATCCCGGCCCGCGGAGAACAGCGGGTGAAAGTGACCTATTCCCAGGAGCTGGAAGTCGATCACGATTGGGCGACGTATGTCTATCCCCTCGCCACCACCGTCGACGGTCGCCGCGTCAACGAGCGGACGTCGGGCCGGTTCAGCTTCTCGCTCGAAGCAAAGAGCGAAGTCCCGATCGTGCAGATGGAGAGCCCGTCGCATGGCGAGGAATTTGTGATCGCCAAGCATAGCGAGGGCTATTCGCAGGCGAGTCTTGAAGTCGACGGCGGCGACCTGAGCCGCGACGTGGTCGTCTCGTACAACCTCGAGCGACCGCAATCGGGGATCGATCTCATCACCTCGAAAGAGGCTAACGACGACGGCTACTTCATGATCACGATGACGGCCGGGAAGGAGCTGGAGCAACAAGAAAAGGGAATGGACTACGTCTTCGTCCTCGACGTGTCGGGAAGCATGGCTCTCGACGGCAAGCTGGGGACCTCGCGGCGTTCGATCGAATCATTCATCGAAGCCCTCGGCCCGGAGGATCGCATGGAGGTGATGACGTTTAACCTCCAGCCGAATCTGCTCTTCAACGAGCTGAAGCCGGCGGATGAAGCCGGCCACAAGGCAGCCGTCGAGTTCCTGAACTCGCAGCAGGCGCGCGGCGGGACGATCCTCCGCCCTGCCCTGCAGACGGCGTACAAGTATCGCGACGCTGATCGTCAACTCAACGTCGTCCTCCTGTCAGACGGCATCACCGAGTCGGGCGAACATCGCGAACTGCTCGAACTGATCGCCAATCGTCCCGCCGGATCGCGGGTCTTCTCGATCGGCGTGGGCAACGAGGTGAACAGGCCGCTCTTGGAGCAACTGGCTCGTGAGTCGGGCGGCCTCGCGGCGTTCCTCTCGCCGGGCGACGACTTCCAGCGGCAGGCCCAGGCATTCCGTCGCAAGTTGACGCGGCCAGCGATGTCACAGCTGAAACTGCAGTTCGCTGGGGCCGACGTATACGACGTTGAACCGCAGACGTTACCCGACCTATATCATGGTTCGCCGGTTCGCGTCTTCGGTCGCTACCGCAACGGCGGCGAGCTCAAGGTAAACGTCAATGCCGAAGTTCTGGGCAAGCAGGTCAACGAGTCTTTCGAGACCGACCTTCCGCAGGTCGACGACGCCAATCCGGAGATCGAGCGTGCTTGGGCTTCGCATCGCGTTGCCCGGCTGATGGACGACGAACGCCGCAACGGCGCTCCTGGCTCGCTCCGCGACAAGATCGTCGAGCTATGCGAAAGCTACTCGATCGTCAGCGAGTACGCCTCGTTCATCGTGCTGGAGAACGACGCCGAGTATCAACGCTGGTCGATCGAACGGAAGAACGAGAAACGAATGGGCCGTGATGGGGCCGCGCTCGAAGCTCGCCGCGCGGCGCTGCAGCAGATGCGCGAAGAAGCGCTCGCCCAGCTTGGCCCCGAGGGAGTTGAGAAGCGGATTGACGAAGTGAGCGGCCAACCGAACCAGAACGCCAATCAGCCGCTCGCTGCCAACTCGCCTGTCACGCCTGACTCGCCCGCGTCTCGACCAGCGCCACGTCAATCGCGTGGATTCGACTTCAACGCTGGCGCCTCGCCGAGTCGCAATAACGACAGCGGTGGAGGAGGAGGCGGAGCGATCGACCCGCTCACCGGCGGACTGCTACTGGTGGTCGGCGGGTACGGCGTCTGGACCAGCCGGCCGCGCCGGCCGAAAGTCGCGACCAGATTCGATGAAACGACGGCGTAGCTAGACGCCAGTGGTGAGGGTGGCGGCGACCGGCTTGCCGCGGCCAGTTGGTTGCTCTCTGGCTCGACAAGCGGCGTCGCCATCCGTTTTTTCTTGGATGCGATTCTTTACCACGAAACACACGAACGGACACGAAAGAATTTGGTGAGAAGAATGAATACCGTGGCCGCGTTGAAGCTGAGAAACATCGAACAAGATTGTGCGAACAGCTTAGTGGAATCATCACAAGTCGATCGCATGACTCCTTCCCTTAAGGGAGGAGGACTGGTAGTCCTCGCTCTTCTGGGGATGGCGGTGGTCGCCTGGGCGACGCCGCTCGCCGGCGAAGCTTGGGAGTACGATCGCGAGGCGATCCTTGACGGCGAGTGGAGTCGGCTCCTCACCGGCCACCTGACGCATTGGAATTTTGATCATCTCTTTTGGGATGCAGCGACGTTCCTGTTACTCGGGATCGCGTGCGTGTGGCGAAGCGTTGGCCGAACGGTCGCGACGCTGTTGGGAGCCACGACGGCGATTTCGGCGGCACTGCTCCTGTTCCAGCCGCAAGTGGCGACGTATCGCGGGTTGAGCGGACTCGACTCGGCCCTGTTTACGCTGCTGGCCGCGATGATCTGGCGCCAATCGCGGCGCAACGGCCGCTGGAAGCTGGGCGCCGTCGCCGTCACGGCAGGGGCGGCGTTTCTAGCGAAGGCAGCGTACGAATCGGCGACGGGGACGACGCTGTTCGTAGATAGTTCCGCGGCCGGGTTCGTACCGCTCGCTTCGGCCCACCTCATTGGCGGGGCGGTCGGGGCGATCGTGGGCCTCGGCGGTCGTGCGGCGCTCCGTTGATCTCACTGGTGAAGGGGCGATCGATCAGTGTCGCGCCGGCCGTTTCAAAGGGTGTCAGGACCGCTCTGTCGAAAACCCCGTTCCGCTAGCTAAACCGACGGGCCGAGAGGTGGTTTGCTTGCGGAAGTACGGCTCAAAGTGTTCGCGCCGCCTTGCCGTCGTCGCCGCTAAGTTGTCGCCGCTAAGAAGTCGATCGGTTCCCATGGTCGCGCGAAGATGCCCCATCTGGCTCCAAGGCGCCGGATGAAAAGGAATCTCACTTGTCCCGGTCGTCGCGGGCCAGGATGGCTTCGTCTTCCGTCGTCTTGCCGTCGAAATGCTCGTTATCCGCTTCGGCGTCTTCGCGCGTGTGGTGGACGACGCCATCGCGATGATTCGGCGGCGCGTAGAGCGTGTAGAGTTTCAGCGGGGTGCTGCCCGTATTGACGATGTTATGGTTGGTTCCGGCGGGGACGACGATCGCGAAGCCCTCTCGGATCGCCGTCGATATCCCGTCAAGAATCGCTTCGCCGCTTCCCTTCTCGACTCGAAAAAATTGGTCGAGCTTGTGGACTTCCATCCCGATCTCTGCTCCGGGCTCTAATGACATCACGACAAGTTGACAGTTCTTCGCCGTGTACAGCACGCGGCGGAACTCGTCATTTTTGACGGCTAACTCTTCGATATCCTGTACAAAACCTTTCATGGCGTCTCCTGTTGCTGGAATCGTGTAACGCCCCGGGAATGCTGCCGTGAGCCGCTACGCTCAGTTGACGTGCACAACTTATGCCGGGAACTCTGCGCGTCTGGCACGCACCTGTAGGGGGAGACAGCCTTCAAGAAAGTTCACGGCGCACAGCGCCGTGTGCGGCTGCGGGCGCGCGGTACCGCAGCACTCCCGATTGAAGTCGATTTGCGTGTTCGCACTCCTGACCTTTCAGGTTGCGCCACGGGCGTGAAGACAGCTCGCCCCCAGTTACTGATGCTTACTCCTAGACGCGTCGCTCAAAGCGGCGTGAGCCACGACGAACGTGTTGCCCGTCGGCCCGTGAGTGGTAGAGTGAGAAGCGTGTTACGACGCCATAATCTTCTGGTTCTCGCCCTCCAGGTCATCCTAGTCGGGTGCGTTCCCGTCATGTGGTTCATGCACAACCCGTACAAGCTGACGGCAGCCATCATCGCGCCGGTGGCAGGCTTGCTATGGATTGTCGCCGTGCTGTTTGAGCGAAAATCGTCCTAGGCGACGCCTCCCTGCTTGACTCTAGCGTTCGGCGTGCGAGCCGCGCAGGCGCTCGCCAGGCCCGCAGTCGATGAGCTACACTCCTTGCAGCGCCCCGAGGCGTGACAGGTCCGGCAGGCGCGCCGGCGTGCCGGGTCGCTCTGGTCTTCGGAAGGAAACGACCCGACGCCCATGCATTGCGGGCAACGACCCGTGCCTAAGCACGAGCCGCAGGGTGGAGAGGCCATGAGAATTGCCTACGGCAAAACGTGCGCTGAACTTGGCCGGCGATGAACGATCAATCGGTCGCTGCGGTGAGCAACGGCTTAGGGAGCCAAGTGGCTTCAGCTCGTACGCCTGCAGTATAGCACTGCCAGCCGTGAGGTGGAGTAACCTTTTCGGGGGATGATTCACGAATCCCGCGGCACGCCGCTGGCATGGATCAAGGGCTCCTCTCTCTGAGGAAGCGTCGAGCGACGCGACGCACCTGCGAACTGGGCGACGGAGTCGCTGGCAGCCGCGTGAGGGTTAAGCGTCCAACGTTCCGTCCTGGTCAAGGAGGAGTTCGGAAAACCTTGACGAAAAGGACGGCCAACAATGCGTACCCCGCTAAGACGAGAACCGCCAGAGAGTTCAATGCGGGGAAAATCCACGCAGCCAGCGCAACGACAGGAGTGAGCACGAACAGGAAGAAGCGAAGAGACAACTGGAAGCCTGGTCGCGCCATGCCCCGATTCTAATCGTCGCCGAACCAACTTCCTACAGAATCACCGCCATCCCCAGCAGCCCAGTCACGATCGTCGTGGCGATGATCGCCGAGCGGAGCGTAGAGCGGCGGCCGAGTCTTAACGCCGCGATGCCGGCGAGGGCGAAGATGAGGGCGGGATACCAGAGGGGGAAGTAGACGCCATTGGCAGGTGAACCAAATTGACCCTGCTGCCCAACAATATGTTGTTGGAGGTTAGAACATCCGGTTTCGCCTAACCGGAACGAATCGACAAACCAACCATCATCGGTTGGCCTTCCAGGCACTAACGATGCGAAAACGATTCCGTCGACTACTTCAGCATTGAGCGTCTTTGAACCTGAGTACGCCGTCGCGGCATGCACTACGTCGAAGAGTGCTACATTCCTCCAAAACGCCAAGCAAACCGACGCTCGCCGCTAAGCTGAACGTCGCCAGGGCGTAGCGAAGGTAGCTGAGCATGGGGTATCGAGTAATTGCAAGGGCACAGATTAATCGCCGCCCGTTCGCTTGGAGATGTCGAGCGACGCCGACCTAGCGTCCCCACCGCCGATTGAGTTCGGCACTGCGTCGTTGTGCGATGGAATTCTCAATCCACCCAGGGAACGTTGCGCAATTCACGGCGCGTGCGGATGTCCTTTTCGATTTGCGCAACCACATGACTCCTGAGGCGTACTTGGAGCAGAAGAAGGCGCTCCAAAAGTTCCTCTGTGGGTACTTCTCGACCGGCGGCTGCAACGGTTCGCTAGCAAACGCCATCTCGCCGCTCAAAGCAGCGCCGCGCGCCGGCAAGGTGCTTAAGGTGCGCTGGGCGTACCCCTGCTGCGGGAAGAGCGGGGGCGTGCGCCTGGTCGTCGTCGCCTACAGTGAAGCGAAGCGAGTTCACATCGCAAAAGCGTTCTACCGCAGCGATGACCCATCGGACGATGACATCCGCGATGGGGTCAACGATCTATGATTGGCGTTCCCGCCAACTTGCCGGCTGCTGATGCACGGAGGCGCCATGGAGACGTCGAAGCTCATCCCTTCGCGGGGTAGCATTGAGGTCGAAGCGAATCGGGCAAGTAGAGCGGGTGAACCGGCGTCCCGTCCTTGGCAAGACGCAGATAACAGAGATCCCTATGGCGGCTGAGCAGGCCGACGAGGTCCTGCCCCCGCTGCCGCAACGCCTTCGGCGGCTGCCCAAAGGCGAGGACGACGGTCTGCGCCTCGGCGGCCATGGCCAGGATGAGGCGGTCGTTGTCGGGGCCGACGGGGTCGGCGACTTCCAGCAGTCGCAGCTTGTCGGTGGCGCGGTAGGCGTGGACGTTGCCGACCAGTTGGCCGCCGTAGCCCCAGGCGCGGGCGAACTTGCCGGTCTTGCGGAGCGTGGGATCGGCATAGTCGAGGCAGGCGACGCTGGGGTTCATCAGCAGCCAGAGGACAAGCGGCAGCGCGGGATCCCAAATCTCGCGGAGTTGGTAGCGATAGCGCTGGCAGTCGGAGAAGCGGGCGGTGACAACCGAGTCGGCGGGCCACATGGGGCGAACCTTGCCGCCGGGGTCGTGGCTGGGAGCGGCGGAATTCATGCGGCGGACCCTGCGGGGGGACGAGTCGCGTTTTGCCGGTGAGGAGCTCTTGCATCATGCCCTGCTCGAGCTGGCGGGCTTTGGATAGCGTAACTTCCAGGGCGACGATGTCCGCGTCCATGTCAGAGAGAATCGCGGCGACGGCGACGGACGTGAGGGCCGAGGGGGTAGTCTCAGATGAAGGAAGCCAAGGCGGCGCGAAATGCGGCTCACTCGATGTTCATAACGTGGGGCAAAATGCGACGCAACATCCAGTCGCGGAGAGTCGCATACGAGCGCAGACTACAAAAAAAGCCCGGAAAAACCGGGCTGAAGTGCGATCTCATGCGCCTGCACGCGATACTGCACAAGCGATCAGAGTACCCCGTAGGGGAGTCGAACCCCTGTCTGCGCCGTGAGAGGGCGCTGTCCTGGGCCACTAGACGAACGGGGCGTAAGTGGCGTGAATCGAGAATTTTCCGCCATGCGGGGCCCCTTGTCAATTGGTCTCCGGCCGCTGCGTTTACGACGTAATTCCCTTGGTCAGCGCCATAAACGCCGTTTCGAGATTGATCTCCTCCTCGGTCAGCCGAGTCAGCCGATGGCCGGCGTCGACGAGGGCCTTCGACAGCTCGCTGTAGTCATGCTCGCCCGTGGTGAGCGTGACTCGCAGCTGCCCTTCGTGGGCTTCAACCTTTTCGACGTAGCTCGACTGCTCGATCAGCTTCGCCGCCGCGTCGCTGTTGCCGGCGATGCCGATTCGCAGCACCGTTTGCTGGCGAACGAGTTTCATCAGTTCGTCGACGGTGTCGTTGTAGTGCAACTCGCCCCGTTCGATGATGCCGACCTTGTTGCAGATGTCGGCAAGCTCGGGCAGGATGTGGCTGGACACCATGATCGTCTTGCCCATGTTGCGGAGCTCTTTGAGCAGGCCGCGAATCTCGATGCGGGCTCGCGGGTCGAGACCGCTGGCCGGCTCGTCGAGCAGCAGCACCTGCGGATCGTGGAGCAATACGCGCGCGAGGCCGAGACGTTGCGTCATGCCGCGCGACAAGCTGGTGACGAGCGCTTCGCGTTTGTAGCCAAGATCGACCAACTCGAGCACCTCGTCGCAGATCTTCCGCCGCGCGGCGCCTTTGATGCGATAGGCGGCGGCGAAGAACTCGAGGTACTCGATCACCTTCATGTTGTCGTACACCCCGAAGAAGTCGGGCATGTAGCCGATGATGCGGCGGATTTCCTTTGGCTTCGAGTAGATCGAATAGCCGCCGACGTAGGCCTCGCCCCAAGTGGGGTTGAGCAGCGTCGCGAGGATCCGCATCGTCGTCGTCTTGCCGGCTCCGTTGGGGCCGATGAACCCGAACACGTCGCCGCGTTCGAGCTTCAAGTCGATCTTATGGATGGCGTAGAGCTCGCCGTATTTTTTGGTGAGGTCGCGGGCTTCGATCATGGGAGGGTTCAGGGGTCGGGGTTCAGGGTTCAGTAATGACGTGGAGGTCGAGGTTCGCAACGGAACCCCGAACCCTGAACCCTCGTTATTCATCCTCTAAAGGAATCACAAACCGGTAGTAGACCCAGCGGCGATCCTGGTCGCTGGCGAGCGGGCTTTCGCCGTCGGTCCAGTTCGAGCCGGCGACGTTCGCGGCGCGGGCCAGAAGGATGGCTTGGTTCCCGCGCAACAGCCGGCTCATGTCGAGAAAGGACTGATAACGACTGGGACCCTGGGAGTAAGATTCCGCGCCGAGGACGTCGTGGAACATCATGGCCGTGGCGAGCTGCGGCACGTCGGTGCTATGGAGCTCCAGCCGCGCAGGCCCTTCGTTCGGGGCTGCCGGGAGGGCGTCCTGCTTGCCCGCCGCAGCGAGCAGAGCCGTCTTGACGCGAGTCGGTTGCAGCGTGTCGTCGATCGTCGCGACGGCGCCGTTGGCCAGATTCGGCAGCGCATAGGCGAGGTTGCCGTGCATCAAGACGCAGTCTTGCAGCTCGACGCCGGTCCGATTGGTAAAGTGGCCGGCGAGCAGGTCGTCGTCGAGGGTGCGAAGCTCGGCGGCGATGGGTTCAAGGAGTTCGCCGGTCCAGCGGCCGACGAGCGTGCGCGTCGACCACTCTTGCACGGGCAGACCGACGATCTCGGTGAGGGGCGGACTGAAGGCGTAGCCGCGTTCGAAGAGCGTCGACTGTGCGCCGCTGCTGCGCATGCCGTCGAGGCCATAGCCAGTGGCGCCGAGCCACGCAACGAGTTGGGACTGGCCCGCGCCGGGGTCGGGACGACCCGGCTCGCCGATCGGCTTGCCGGCGAAGTTGGGAGCGAGGGCGAGATCGTAGCGCTCGACGCGCGGGCTGAAGAAGTGGGTGTAAACCGTGCCGCGCGCCGTCCCGGCGGCGAGATCAACGTCGACGAACTCGACTTGATTTACGCGGAGGCTGTCTCCTTTCATCCAGTGGGCCGCCCAATACGCGGCGGCCGAAACGCCGACGACGATCAGCGGGAAGGTGATCCATGTCAACTCCATCCGCTTCAGCAGCCGCTTCACCAAGAAGTAATCGCCCGGGCCGATCAGCAGGATGTAGCCGATTACCAGCAGGGCGACCAACCCGAAGGGCGCCGGCGTGATTCCTTGGAACGCCACGTCGAGCGAACGACGCAGGCGATCGATCAAATCGTCTTGATAGCCATAGTCGTTCTGGTCGTTGGCTGGGCTCGCCGACCACTGCAGCGCCTGACGGAGCACATTCGGCCGGCCGGCCCAATCGACGATCGGCGGCGCGTCGGGATCGAACGCGACGAACGTCACTTCGCCCAGTCCCTGCCGCGCCCGAATCACCAAGGGCATGTCAGTCGACTTCGAACCCGAAAAGGCGAGGATCTGTCCGTTGACGTCGGTAAGTTTCGGGACCTGCAACCGCAGATTGGCGGCGTCGGGGATCGATTCGGCGCCGTTGGCAAACCCTTCGATCGGCTGCGCCTCGCGCAGGGTCGACATCGCTTCGTAAGTCCCGGGGACGAACGGCGCCAGCGGGCCCTCCGGTCCGATCAATTCGGGCGCGTTCGCGCCGCAGAAGATCACGAGCTGACCGCCGAGATCGATCCACTTGCGCAGCGCCTCGATCCGCTGCGGGCTGGCGGCGAGCGGACGATAGATGTCGGCGTCGGTGCTGCCGAGGCAAAGGACGTCGATCGCCTCGTAGCCGTACCACTCGGTCGGCCAATCGGCGGCGCTGGTGAATTCGACGATGCGGGTTGCCAGTGGGCCGTCTGAATTGCCGTCAGTTCGAGCCAACTCGGCGAGGCCGCGCCGCATGCCAAAGGTGGCGATGAAACGGTTCGTCGCCGGACTGCCGTAATTGACGAACTCGCCGCCCGGTTCGGGGCCAGGCAGGAATCGTTGCCTGGCCCGCGTCTTGCCATTCTCGTCGAGGACGCGAACCTCATAGGCGCCGCCGTCTTGGCCGGGACGCACGAACAGGCGTACGCTCGAAGGCTTACCGGCGAACACGCCGACCGGGCGGTCGGGCCCGGTGAAGACCGAAGTCGGCACGCCTTCGGCATCGGGGGTAATCAGTTGAATGGATCCGGTGAAGTTCTCTTCGCCGCCCTGAAGCGTCACTTCAGCCGGCGTCCAGCAACCGAGCTTGTAAGCTCCATTGAAGCCGAGCTTGAGCGACCGGATTTCGAGCTTCGGCCGTTCTTGAGCATGCGCGGAAGTGGCGAATAAAAGGAGAAGAGCGAATAGCGCGACGATGTAGCCCCCGGCTCCGCCGGGGGGTCGAACGGCGCTCCACACCGCTGCGGTCGGCAGCGCTACCCCCCGGCGGAGCCGGGGGCTATAGGGGACGTACTCAACAGGCGATCGGCTCACGGCTTCTCCGCATCGTCGCAGGTGCAAACGAGATGGCCGCAACCGGGGCAACCGCCGCCATACTTCTTTTGGACCGCTGCGGAGAGATCGACGCCGGCGACATTGGCAATCGTCGTCAGCCAGGCGAGCACATCGGCGAACTCGAGCGACTGTTCCTCCAGCGTTCCTTCCCGCAGCGCTGCCGCGAGCTCGCCCACCTCCTCCATCAGCCACATGAACGTACCGTCGACGCCGCGGGCGACGTCCTTTTCATGATACATCCCGCGGATGAGCTGCTGGAATTCGCGGAGCGATACGTCGGCGGGCATAGGCGGCAGAAGCGGAATTGATGAATGACGAAATCCGAATGGCGAACTGCCTATTGTACCGGCAATTGGCCGCCGAGCGAATCCAGAAGCGCGGCTCGTTGCCTTGCGGAAGGGGCGATTAGCCACCAAGGCACGAAGATCACCAAGAAGCGCGAAGGAACGCAAGAAATGAAGAATCGCGACCAGCCCGTCGTCGAAGCCAACGCTCCCGGATATCTGTCTTTTTTCACTTTCTGGGTGCGTCTTTGTGCTCTTCGTGCCTTGGTGGTTAGCCTTTCTCGCCGGCTACTTGCTGGCCGCAAACCGAAACGGCTCGCCGCCGGTCAGGTCGCTGCTGACGATCGTCGGGCACCAGTATTTTTCGACGTGCTCGACCACCAGATCAGTTCCCGTGAAATGATCGACGTGCGGAGCCATTTCGTGGTTGTACATGGTGTCGGTGAGGTCGCGGACCAGCACGACGTTCTTTCCCATCTTCACGAGCTGCCGAATCGCAAACGGTCGGCCCAGGACGCACATGTTGAGGTGGACGCCGCAGATGATGACATTGTCGATCCCGCGTTCGGCGAACAAATTGACGAGTTCCTGTCCGTTGTCAGTCACGGCGTCGCGCTTGTCGTCAATCTCGATGGAGGCGATTTGGCGTTTCCAGGGCGCGCTGATCTCGCACTTCACGGCGCAGTCGCAGCCCATATCGGAGTCGTCGATCGGCATTGGCGGTTCGCGCGGCTCATCGGGATAGTCCCACGCCGTTCCCCAGCGTTGTTCCGCGGCAAGCTCGCCGGGCGGCGTTGCATGCGGAGCGCGGATCGCACGTTGGCGTGCGGGCGAGTCATTGTAGAAATCAACGCACGTGCTCGGGGCGTGAACCACCAGCACGCCGGCGTCGCGCGCCTTCGCGACGAACTCATTTAAAGGTCCCGCCATCTCGACCACTCGTTCGGCGGCGCCGCGGCACCAATGATCGTCCCACATGTCGACGACGATCAGGGCGGTGCGCTGCGGATCCCACTCGACCGTCTCCTCGGTTCGCAGGAACGTCTTGCCGTCGGCGGTTTGCGGCTTCATGCCGCGGGTGTGAAACGTGAGCATTGGCCGGTTCACCCCTGTTTCAGCCCAGGCGATCGCGCCGAGCGACATGAGTGCGAGCATACAAATGATGAGTTTCATGGCGTCCCTGTTGTTCGAGCCGGGAGCGAGATAAGCTCAATGTAGCAACTTCCGCTCAGCGATTACGCGACATGTCCGAGTTTATCACCGTTGCCCGCGTTGGCGCCATTCCCGAGGGGGGCGGCGGCACCTTTCAGGTCGGCGCGCGGCTGGTGGCCGTTTTCAATCGGGGCGGCGAGTATTTCGCGATCGACGATCTGTGCCCCCACATGGGTGCATCGCTTGGCGCCGGCTACATGGACGCGGAAGGCGTGGTCACCTGCCCCTGGCACGCCTGGCATTTTTCGGTCTGCGACGGCACTTGGTGCGACAATCCGCGCATCAAGATTGATGCGTTCGAGACCCGCGTCGTGGGGGATGAAATTCAGGTCCGCACGACGCCGACGAAGCCACAGTAGCCGCGGCTCAACGAGCCGCCGGAGCGGTTCAAAAACAATGGCAAATGGGGAATGCCGAATGGGGACATGAGGGAGGCGTTCGTGACCTCGCCCCATTCCACAATCAGCAGTCCCCATTTGATCGCCGCTCCGGCCGGTCGTTGACCGGCGGCTAGTCGACGTTCGGCACCCATTTCACGCCGATCGTTTGCTCGATCTTCTGTTCGACCACTTGGCCCGCCGCGGTGATCTTGAGGTTCGTCACCTGCGTGATCTTCGACTGCTCCAGCCGGCCTTCGACGCCATTGAATAGAACTTCACCGTTGGATTCCTGACTCGGGACTTCCACCGTGACCTCCCCGCCGGCAAAGCTGACCTCAACTTTGGCGCTGAACTTCTCTAGTTTCGTCCCGTCGCTATCCACGGGGCCTTCGTACTTGTAGGTCGTCACCGCCGTTTGCGTGCCGACGACAGGGAGTTTCGCCTCGGTCGTGCTGGTCCATTCCTTGCCGACTTCGAGTTTCTCCGGCAGCACAAACGACGCTTGGCCGACCATCTTCTTGAAACCGGCGGCGCTCGCCAATTCACCCATTTGCGCGGCGCCGGGCTGATTCTTCAGCGCTTCGGCGACGGCCTCGGGAACGACGACGTCGGTCACCTCGCCCCGAGGGGTCATGGTAACGATGAAGGGGTGGCCGGTGACCGCCTTCAGCAGCGGCGCAGCCATTGCCGCTTGACCTTGCGGGTCCTCCTTGGCGTCGGTATCGATCTCGGATTTCATGCCGTCGGCGGTCGCAATGCTCATCCTCATCCGGTCAACTCGCTGTTCCAGCACGGCCGACCCATCGGGCTTCACTTCCTTGACGGTCCAGGACATGTCGATCGTCAGCACCGAGTCGACCGACATATCGCCGCCGGCGCCGGTCTTGGTGACTTTCGTATCCTGGTTCATCTGAAAGCGGTTGGTCAGGCCGGGCGTGAATTTCCAGGCCGGGACTTCCGCCGCGCGAACCGTCGTTTCTGCACTGAGCAGCAGGAGCGTGCAAGCCAAGACCTGAGGGCGGCAGAGCGTGAGGAGCGACGACATAGGTTCTTGTTCCGTTCAATAGATCAATCGATGTTTTGAAATCTGGTCGGCGAACACCTCCCTTGTCGGGAGGGATTTACCGTGCCGCAAGAATCATACCACGAAGCTGCCGCCTGGTTCGACTACTATCGGATCGGCGGCGGTTTGCCGGCGAACGTCCTCGGCCCAGGCGTTCCCGTCCTGGGCGATCGGCGGCCAGGTGTTGTAGTGGCAGGGAGCCGCCTTCTTGGGGTTCAGAAACTTGACCGCTTCGACCGCGTCCTCGGGGCCCATCGTGAACCGGTCGCCAATCGGCAGCACGGCGAGATCGAGCCCGCCGAGGCCGATCAGCTTCATGTCGAGAAACAAGGCCGTGTCGCCGGCGAAGTAGAGCCGCTTCCCGGCCAACTCCAACAGGAACCCGCCGGGGACGCCGCCGTACGCACCGTCGGGAGTGCTGGAACTATGATGGGCGATTGTAAATTTGGCCCGACCGAACGGCTGTTGAACAGCGCCGCCGGGATTCATCGGGACGACTTTATCCTCAGCCACGCCTTGACGTTTGAGCCATTCGGTGACCTCGTAGCCAGCCAGCACCACGGCGCCAGTGCGTTTGGCGATGGCCGGTGCATCGGTGACATGATCGAAGTGACCGTGCGTCAGCAAGATAAAGTCCGCATCGGCTTTATCGGCTTTGATCGGGGCTGCAGGGTTTTCGTTCAGGTAGGGGTCGATGAGCAGCCGCTGGCCGTCGGCCTCGATGGCGAAACAGGAATGGCCGAGCCAAGTGATTGTAACGGACATGCGGATTCTCGCGGGCAGATGACGGTGGATGCGCTGCCTAGACTTGTACCCCGGTGGGTACAATGGAGGCAAGCGCGGGGGATGACTTGCCGGAACATTCTCGCTACGAGTTTCATCATTCACGCCGACGCGTCCATTGCGTCCCGCCGCTCGCGGCGGGTTCGCGGGCTCCGCCCGCGGCTAAATGGCCGTTCTTGTTTTGCCAGGTTGATGCGAACTTCAATAACCAAGTTGATTCAGGCGACCGGCCTCGCGGCGGCGCTCGTTGCCAGCGCGGCACGCGCCAACGCCGCGGATGCACCGCCGCCGCGTAACGTGGACGCTCAGCGCGCCGCGGCGGCCGGCATCCGCGAACTCACCGGACAGCACATTCGCATCTTTACCGACCTGCCCTCGAGCCCGGCGGTCGACGAACTTCCGGCCGTTTTCGACGCCGCCATCCCGCTGTGGGCGAAGTACTTCGACCTCGACGAAGGTGCGACCCAGGGCAAGTTTCTCGGCTTCCTGATTAGCGATCGCGAGAAGTTCGCCGCACTCGACCTACTGCCCGCAGAGAACCGCGATTTCGTCAACGGTTACAACCGCAACTTCGAATTCTGGCTCGTCGAGCAGCCGAGCGACTACTACCGCCGCCATCTGCTGCTGCACGAGGGGACGCATGCCTTCATGCAGACCCAACTCGGCGGCGCCGGCCCTGGTTGGTACATGGAGGGGATGGCGGAGTTGCTTGGCACTCATCGTTGGAGCGACGGTCGGCTCGAAATCGGCGTGCTACCGGCGTCGAAAGACGACGTGCCGATGTGGGGGCGCATTAAAGTCATCCGCGACGCGGTGAAGGCGGGAAAGCCCTGGCCGATCGAGGCGGTGCTGGAGGTCGACAACCGCCGGCAACTCGATACCGAGAATTACGCCTGGTGCTGGGCACTGACGGCGATGCTTGATGGGATGCCGGCGTTTCGCGAGGAGTTTCGGTCGCTCAAAAACTCCGTCGCCGACTCGGCATTCAACGAAACGTTCAGAGCGACGTACGGCCCCAAGCAGCGACTGCTCAATCAGCAGTGGAGCGCGTTCATCGCCCAACTCGACTATGGATATGACCTGGAGCGAATGGCCATCGCCCTACAACCAGCCGCGAAGACCAGTCCGAACGCGGTTTCCATCGCCGCCGACCGCGGTTGGCAGGCCACGGGCTGGAAGCTCGAATCGGGGAAGTCGTACCGCATCTCCGCGACGGGCCGGTTTCAAGTTGCCAACGACGGTGAGCCATGGCCGTGCGAGCCTAATGGCGTGACCATCGAATACCACGACGGCCTGCCATTGGGCGCCCTTCTCGGCGCCATCGCCAGTACGAAGCCGAGCGAAGGCGACCCGTCGTTTGCGGAGCCAATGCTGATCGGCCGCGAAGCGGTCATCAAGCCCAAGAGTGACGGCGTACTCTGCCTGCGGGTGAACGACTCACCGGCGAAGCTGGGCGACAATGCGGGGGCAGTCGAAGTGAAGATTGCATCCGCTGATTGAGGGACGCTCCTCAACCCCCAGTCAGTGACCGGGGACTAATCGCGTTTCCACGCTTACCAATAAACGTACCGCTGGAACAACTCCCGCTCCTTCGGCGGCAGCGTCTGCACGTCGGGCACCAGGAACCGGTTGTCGTCGAGGTCTAGCAGCATCTTGCCGCGTTCGCCGAAGTCTTGCACCTGGCTTTGGCTCCAACGCATCGTGAACCGTCGCGGGCCGTGCGGGGTGCGGACGTCGCAGTGGAGGTGGCCGAGTTCGAGACTGATCGCGTCGACGCCTTCGATCGTTTGCAGGAAGTAACGGCGATCTAGCGCGGAGCGGACGAGTCGCTGGGCCTCCGCCGGCCACTCGTTCAGGTTGCGGAGGATGCCGATTTCCTGCTGCTCGCCGTCGCGCGTCCAGACGCGGAGGCTAATGTAATCCTCCGGACTGGTCGCTGGGAACAAATTCACGGCGAATACGCCGCGGAACACCTGATCGTTGGCAAGCACCGCCGTCATCGTGTCGCGGGCGCCGGCGCAGATTTCGGCGTCGTCCGGCAGCAGCCAGCGCGGCAGGAACTTTTTCGCTTCCAGCGCGGCGTCGTGTTCGGCCGTCGCCTTCGCTTCATCCGACGGTGCGTCTTCCGCTTTTTCGAGCAAATCATCAATCGACGCCTTGGGCGAAGCCTGCGACTGCAGCCGCACAAGCTTCGCATAGCGGCCATTCTCGGCAATGAGCTGTTCGTGGCTCCCTTGCTCGACCAAGCGGCCGCGATCAAACACCAAAATCCGATGCGCGTCGCGAAGCGTCGACAAGCGGTGGGCGATCGCGATCGTCGTCCGCCCGCGGGTGAGCGCCTTGAGCGCCTGCTGAATCGCCTGTTCGCTCTCGGCGTCGACGCTGCTGGTTGCTTCGTCGAGCACCAAGATCGGCGGATCGTAGAGAATCGCCCGCGCGATTGAGAGGCGTTGACGTTCGCCGCCCGAAAGGCCGGCGCCGCGCTCGCCAAGCCAGGTGTCGTACCCCAGCGGCGAGTTGAGGATGAACTCGTGCGACTGGGCCGCCTTGGCCGCGGCGATCGCTTGTTCCTTATCGCTGGTCGGCAGACCGTAAATGAGATTGTCCCAGATCGTACCGCGGAACATGAACGGCTCCTGCAACACGACGCCGACTTGCCGACGGAGTTGGTGGGCCGCCAGTTGTCGCACATCGACGCCATCGACGAGGACGCGCCCTTCGTTGACGTCGTAGAACCGGCAGAGCAGATTCACGAGCGTCGTCTTGCCGCTGCCGCTCTTGCCGACGATGCCGATGGTCTCGCCCGGTTCGATCGCGAAGCTGACGTCCCGCAGCACTGGCTGGTGCCGCTCGTAGCCGAAGGTCACTTTGTCGAACTCGATCCGTCCCTTCACATCGGGCAGGTCGACCGGTTCGGCAGGATCGGTCGATTCGACCGGCGTGTCAAGCAGCTCAAACACCCGCTGGCAACCGGTGAGGAAGTTCGTCAGCCAGGTGGTGAACTGGGAGAGGGTCGCCAATGGCGTGTAGAACATCGCGAGGTACGCGAGAAACGCCATCAGCGAACCGAGCGTCATCTTGCCGGCGAGCACGTCGCGGCCGCCGACGTACCAGACGATCAAGCCGCCGAGGCTGAAAATCAGCTGCATCGTCGCCGAGAAGGCGGCGGTGGAGTAATCGACGCGGATGCGCGAACTTCGCAAGTAATCGCTGATCCGGTTAAATCGCTCATACTCGCGCTCCTCCTGTGCAAACGCCTTCACCACGCGGATGCCCGACAGCATGCCGGTCAGCATCCCAGCCTGCTTGCTGCTGCTGTCCCAGTAGCGGTAATGTTTGGGGTGAACGCGCTTCCAGAAAAACCAGCTGCCGGCAATCACCAGCGGCGCCGGGATGAGCGTGTAGACCGCCAGCTTCGGGTTGAGCGTGAAGAGCATCACGCCGACCGCCGTCACCTGCACGATCTGCAGCAGGAAGCCGCCGGTGATTTGTTGCAGCAGGCTCTGGATCACTTCGCTGTCGTAGGCGACGCGGCTGGTGATCGACCCGACCTGATGGCGATCGTAGTAGCCGAGGCCGAGCGTGTGAAGTTTTTCGACCAGCTTCGCGCGCAGATCAAAGGTGAGCGCTACCCCCACCCGAGTGGCAAGTCGTCCCTTGGCGAAGTTCACGACGCTTAACACGATGCGAGCGAGCGCGAGCGCCGAGACGACCGCCAGCAGCGCCGTGAGCAGCGATTGCGGGTCAAGCGTCTTGTCGCCTCCCTTGAGGATGTCGTCGACGAGATACTGCTGCAGTTTGGGCGGCGCGAGTTCCGCCGCGACCGCGACGAGCATCAGGCCGCACATAATCGCCGCCGTCGCGCGGTAAGGCCACAACATTTGGCCAAGTCGCCCGATGATTGCCTTCCGCGGCAAGCAGCGGGGACACGCCTCGCCGGGGGTCGGCAGGCGCTGGCTGCACTTCTCGCAGTGGGTCTTCAGTAACGGCTCGCCATCGACCGCCGCAATGGCGCCGGTGGTTCGCAGTTCTTCCAGGCTGCGGGCAACGCGGTGGAAGCGATCGGCTTCAGCGTTGGAGTAGCGAGCCAAGTCGACCCAGTGGTCGTCGACGTAGGCTTGCAGGAAGCCGGAACCGACCGCGCCCTGGGTGCGGAACTCCTGCACGTCGCTGACGGACACGTGGCTTTCGACGCGCGGCGCATGCGGAGTCGCGCCACCCTCAGCCTCTTCCGAGACCGCCGCCACGTTCGCATGGGTGGCGACGATCCAATGCCGCCGCGGCTTCCCGGAAAGGGACAGATCGGTGCTAGTCGACAGCAGCACCGGGACCCCGTTGAGTCCCTGAACGTCGAGTTCCTTCTTGACGGCGAGCGGCAATTCTTCGTGGAGCATGGCAGTCGTGATAATCGTCTCCGGGCGAAACGTGCAAGATGAACCCGAGAAAAGGGACGCCTTCGGCTGCCAGCACGTTTCGATGGCGGCGGAAGGGGGAGGGAATGGGCAACCGCGTCGCCCCCTGAAGCCCCCGGTTAGTGTCCGGGGGTCAATCGGGTTGCGGGACAAAACCCATCAAATCGGCAGGAAGTCGTTCATCGCACGGTCGCGAGAGGCCGCCGGCATAAGCGGCAAGGGAAAGGCGCGCGGCTAAAGCCGAGCGCGAACATGGGATTATAGGAGCTTGCCCAGCGCCGACTATTCTTATCGCGCCCTGCTGAGTAACTCCGGCGTAAGTGCCGCGTGCGCGTTTCGCGACGATTGACACTCTCCGCCGGTGCTCTGACAATGATAGTGTTGCGTCTAAATGGAGCCGCGATAATCAGTTGCGATGCAGCTGGCAACGTGGTCGGGAGTCCATGGCGACTGCCGGCCGTCGCTCGCATCGAGGCTCCCCAGTCGCAAAAAACTCCCAACCCTTTTTTGCCCCCAACTCGACACGCCGCGAAGCCCCCAGAGCCCCCGTTGATGAGCAATCCACTCGCTGCCGCTGATCCCGAAGTTTGGTCTGCCGTCGCCGATGAAATCCAGCGCCAGCAAGATGGCCTGGAGATGATCGCCAGCGAAAACTACACGAGCCCGGCTGTGATGGCGGCCGCCGGCAGCGTGCTGACCAACAAGTACGCGGAGGGGTACCCCGGCAAACGGTACTATGGCGGCTGCGAATACGTCGACGTCGTCGAGAACCTCGCCATCGACCGAGCCAAGAAGCTATTTGGCGCCGAGTTCGCCAATGTGCAACCCCATAGCGGTTCGCAGGCCAACACGGCGATCTACCTCGCCGCGCTGGAACCGGGCGACACGGTCCTGGGCCTCGACTTGGCCCACGGCGGTCATCTCACTCACGGCATGCGGCTGAACATTTCAGGCATGCTCTACAACTTCATCAGTTACGGCGTGCGGCAGGACGATCACCGGCTCGACTTCGATCAGATCGCCAAACTTGCTCGCGAGCACAAGCCGAAACTGATCGTCGCCGGGGCCAGCGCGTACCCGCGTGAGATTCCGCATGGCAAGTTCGCCGAGATCGCCCGCGAGGTTGGCGCCAAGCTGATGGTCGACATGGCCCACTATGCCGGCCTCGTCGCCGCGGGCCAGCACGACAACCCGGTGCCGGTCGCCGATTTCGTCACGACAACCACCCACAAGACCCTCCGCGGTCCGCGCGGCGGCTTGTGCCTCAGCAAGGAAGAGTACGGCAAGACCATCAACAGCCGCGTCTTCCCCGGCATCCAGGGCGGACCGCTGATGCATGTCATCGCCGGCAAGGCGGTCTGCTTCGGCGAAGCCCTGCAGCCCGAGTACAAGAGCTACATCAAACAAGTGATCGCCAACGCGAAGGCCTTAGCACAAGTGCTGACCGCCGGCGGCCTGCGATTGGTGAGCGGCGGCACCGACAACCATCTGATGCTCGTCGACGTCACCCCCCTGGGAATTGGCGGGAAGCAGGCCGAGCATGCCCTCGACGCCGCCGGGATCACCGTCAACAAGAACATGATTCCGTACGACGAGCGCAAGCCGATGGACCCCAGCGGCATCCGCGTCGGCACGCCGGCGCTCACGACCCGCGGCATGGGCGTCGACGAAATGCGCACCATCGGAGGCTGGATGCTCCAGGCTCTCCGCGCCGCCGATGACGCGAAGGTGCACGCTGGCATCCGTGAGCAAGTCCGCGAACTGGGCGTCAATTTCCCGGCGCCGACCGTTGCCGATCAATTCGCCGAGGCGACGGCGGCCGTTTAGATTGCATTGATCACGGCGAGCACCGAGGACGCAGAGAACTCCGAAGCGAGTGAAGGCGCAGGCAAGTTGCATTTCTCTCGGTGATCTCCGGATTCTCTGTATCAAATCTCCCGCAATTCCAGCGAAGGCAAGATGAGCCAACCAATCCGCGACCGCGTGCTGATCGCCGACGACAACGAGGCGAACGTCGAACTCCTGGAGGCGTATCTGGGCGATAGCGGGCTCGAGGTCGAGATCGCCGTCGCGGTGGACGGGCAAGATACGCTCGAAAAGGCGGCGTCGTTCAAGCCCGATCTCATCCTGCTCGACGTAATGATGCCGAAGCTGAGCGGCTTCGAGGTCTGCCAGAAGCTCAAGGGCGACCCCGCGACCCGCGGGATCATGATCTTAATGGTCACGGCGCTCAACGAACACGGCGACATGGAGCGTGCGGTCGACGCGGGGACCGATGACTTCCTCTCGAAGCCCGTCGACAAGGTGTCGTTGGTAAAGCGGGTCGAGAATATGCTGAAATTGCGAAACGTTTCCGACGAGCTCGAACGACTCCGCCGCTATATCGAACAGATGGAAGCCGACCGCTAAATGGCCGTTCTTTACCCCTCGGGCTCCGAAGCCTAGTCCAGCGCCAACATTCTTGAAATGCTTGGCGGACAACGATTTAAACATAGTGAACGCAGAGAGGGAGCAGGCCGCAGGGAGATGATTCACTAGTCGTCTTTTCTGTAGCCTCTGTGTTCTCTGTGTTAAATGCGCATAGTGATAGCATTGGAACAAGCCTCTCGGCCGGGACTTAGCGCACCGCAGGTCGCCGGCTGCCGGCATGGCGACCGACCCCCGGGCGGAGCCCGAGGCTGGAAAGGCACTGGCGTGTCTCTGGCATCCAATCAAATGGCTACGTCAGGAGGTGCGATGAAACGAGTTCTGCCAACCGTAGCTTTCCTCCTGCTCGGTTACGCGGTTGCGTGCGCTGCCGAGACGGCGCCGGCGAGCGATCCCGCTGCCATCGCCAAGCTCGTCGAGCAGCTCGGTTCCGACCAGTTCGCCCTGCGACGTCACGCCGAAGAAGAGCTGACGCGGCTCGGGCCCGCCGCGCAGGAACAACTCAAACTTGCCGAGCAAAGCGACGACCTCGAAATTGCCGAGCGTGCCAGCTACATTCTGCAAAGCATGCGCGTCGATTGGATTCGCCCTCAGGACGCGCCAGAAGTCCGTCGAGCGTTGGCGCGGTTCGGCGACCTCTCGCGAGACGAAAAGCAGCATCGCATCCAGTTGCTCGCAGCGCTGCCCAACGGGCAAGGGTTGCCGGCGCTCTGTCGGATCGCCCGCCTGGAGCATGTCCCCGGGGTGGCGCGCCAATCGGCGCTCGCGATGCTCCGGCAGAAACCGCCGACGGAAGGGGCTCCGGCGATCCTCGATGCATGCCGGCAAGAATTGCAAGGGGACGTCCGCCCCGCAGCGGCGTGGATCGAGCTTTGGCTGCGCGAGCAGGCCGATCGTCAAGCGACCTTGGCCGACTGGAACAAGGCCATCGACGCCGAGTTGAAGCTGTATCAGGCGAAGTCGCCCGACACGGATTTCACGACGGTTTCGGCGCTAATGCAACGCCGCCTAGACCTCTGCAATGAGCTGAAGCTCGTCGACGAGACGACGGCTGGCCTGCTGGCGATCGTCGACTTGATCAATGAGGACGAGGATCGACCCCAGTTCGATGCCAGCCTGGTCTGGGCCATCGGTTGGATCGTCGACCATGAGCGCTGGGACGTGCTCAACCAGCTTTACCAGAAGTATCGCGGCGAGATCCACGGCGATCGCAAACTCCTCTACCGTTACGCCGCCGCCCTGTCCCGGTCTGGGAAGACTGACGAAGCGAACAAACTGGCCGAGCGGGCTTTCTCCATGAAGGTCGACGAGCCGATCGATCGCGTCTCGATCGCGGCCGCCATCGCCGACATCGGGGCCGTTGACTGGGCGCTCCGAGAATACAACACCGCTATCGAGGCGATGCCGCCGCTGAGCTACGAATCGCTCATCGCCCGCCGCGAAGTTTCCACCTGGCTTCACGACCGACAGGACTACAAAGGGGCCTCGGACGTTCTGCTGGAGTTCTTTCAGCAGATCCAAGCGAAAGAGAACCGTCTGGCCCTACGGGAACTGCGCCAGCAGCTCGATGGGACGCAGTACCTCAACGCGATCGAAGGGCGGCAGCTTCTCTACCAGGCCAACCACCACCACTCCCGCGGAGAATTCGATCTGGAACGGGAAACGCTTGAAAAAGCCTACGAGAAGTATGACGACGACCCCGACATCCTGATCGCCATGTTCCGTATGCCCGACGCGAGCGAGGAGTACAAGCAGCGGACGCGCGATCGCATCGCCAAGATGGCCGAGTCGTACGCCAATCAGATCGACGATTCGCCGGAGGACCCGTCCAAATACAACCAATGGGCGTGGCTGGTAAGCAATACCGAAGGCGACTTCGCTCAGGCGGTGCAGCATTCGCTCCACTCGCTCGAACTGTCGCCCGACGAGCCAAGTTACCTCGACACCCTCGGCCGCTGTTACTTTTCCGCAGGCGACGTTGAGAATGCGATTAAGTCTCAACGCAAGGCGGTGGAGCTGGCGCCGCAGTACCAAATCATGCGTCGGCAACTTGCCGAATTTGAGAAAGCGAAGCAATAAACAATGGCTCAACGTCAGTTCAACGTCGACGGCGTCCGTCTGGCATGCGAAGACGTCGGCGCGGGACCGCCGATCGTATTGCTTCACGGCTTCCCGCTCGACCACACGATGTGGAATGCACAGATCGCGGCGCTGCAGTCGAATTTTCGCGTCATTGCACCCGATCTGCGCGGCTTCGGCGCCTCGCAGCTTGCGGAGGGCGACGCGGAGAACGGCGTTGGCATGGAGCGTTACGCGGCTGACGTGATCGGGCTGCTCGACAGCCTGCAAATCAGCGAGCCGGTCGTGCTGGCTGGTCTCTCGATGGGAGGTTACGTCGCCTGGCAAGTCGCGCTGCGCTGGCCCGATCGGATTCGCGGCCTCGTTCCGTGCGATACTCGCGCCGTGGCCGACGCCGACGAACCGCGGGCCGCTCGGTTCAAAATGGCCGAGGCGGCGATGCAAGCCGGAAACTCGTCGCCGGCGCTCGCGATGATGCCCAAGCTCCTCGGCGCCGAGACGCGCGAGCAACGCCCGGAAGTGGAGGCCCTGCTTCGTGCGATGATCGAGCGTCAGACGGCCGAAGCGGTCGCCGCTGCGCAACGCGGCATGGCCCGCCGCGAAGACGTCCGCGGCAAGCTCGACAAAATAACGGCGGATTCGCTCTGCATCGTCGGCGCTGAAGACGCGATCAGCCCCCCGGCGGAGATGCACGAATTCGCCGCGCTGCTGGCCAAGTCAGGCGACGACGACGTACGTATCACCGAAATCGACCACGCCGGACACATGACGCCGATGGAGAACCCGGCTGCTTTCACCGCCGCGGTGGCGGCGTTCGCGAAGAAGTGCTACAGACTGTAGGCGTCGCTGTCATGCTGAGCCCTTCGCCCCGCTCAGGGTAAAGTCAGCGAAGAATGTAGAAGCACGATCAAGGCGCCAGATTCTTCGCTTCGCTCAGAACGACAACTTCGGGAGTCAGCCCCCTAGTCGGTACCAAGACTGAATCTTCAGCACCGCCGAGTCGTCAGGAAACGTGTGGAACGCCTGCACGCAGAGCGACTTGTCGCGCGATTCGATGTTCACGTAGCTGAGGGCGCCTGTCTCAAAACGGCCGCTCGGTTCGAACCGCTGCAGCATTCCCTGCCGAGTGCCGGCGAGCGTCAGTTCCCGCTGATAGGCGGCGAACTTCTCATGGTCGGCTGGTTCCAGCGAGAAGTTCATCTCGTACGTCAGCCCCGGACGAATCTCGATCCGGTCGGTCCGCTCGCCTTTGAGCCGGTACGACATCAACCGCCGCCGCTGGGGGAGCGGATGATGGGCGCCAGCGGCCACTTCGGTCAGCGTGAGTCCGCGATATTGCCACGCAACGATGTGGCCGGCGCTGGTGATCTGCACGGTTGCCTTGTAGGCCCCCCGTTCGACGGTGCGCGACTGCTGGAGGTCGAACAGCTCCGGATGGAGCGACCGACCGTAGAGCTGATAAACCAGTTCGGCAATCTTCGGGCGAACGGAGATCACGGGAGGGTCTTCTTATGCTTTCTGACGCGACGCGCCGTGCTAGCGGAGGTCGTCGTCAATTGTCAACGCGGTCTTGTTGATCACGCTATTGGGGAGTCGTCGACGAAGCTCGCGGCGTCCATGTCTTCCGCGTCGCGCGATGCGTCGTCAGGCTCGATTATACTTGCCGTGACAAAAGCAAACAAACGCGGATTCCAGTTCCGGATTTTGTTCCGTGCATTCAGCTTGACAGAAACTAAACGTCAGCGCGCGTGACAGACGTCGCGCTGCTAGCACGCTCGACTCCAAGTCCCCATGCAGCATGTCAGCGCACATGTTTATCGCCTGCTGCTCGACCAACTCGGCCCGCAGCAATGGTGGCCCGCCCAGTCGCCGTTCGACGTGATGGTCGGCGCGATGCTCATGCAGAACACGGCCTGGAGAAACGTCGAACTCGCGAATTCAAATCTGCGCGAACTTCTTCCCGCCAGCGGCGTGCGGTGCTAGCTACGAAATAATGCTGAAGGCTGAATGCTACATGCGGAATATGAGAGCTCTTCCACCTACCGCCTTCAGTTAGCATTCCGCATACATCCTTCAGCGTTCATCTCGAACCTCCCCGACGCTAGCAGCGCCGCCAAAGTGCCATAGCCCTCACAGCCGACAATACTTACTATCCCGCGCGCCATCGGCTGCGCTCGCGCACCGTCGCGCTGTCGCATGATTCGACTCGTTGTTCGCTCGTTCGGAGGATCTGCCGTGAGTTCCCTTCGCCCACTGGCCACGATTACGCTGCTGGCCGTCGTCGGCGTCGTGCTGTACATGAAGATCAACGAAACCGAGCCGGTTGTTCCGGAGGGCGTTGGCGAGTGGTCCAACCAGCTTGAGATCGGCGCGGAGGGCGGCGCGGCCGTTCCTCCCGGCGTAGGAACCATTAGCGCGGCGCCAGCGCTCGAAGCGCCGCCGTTCAGTCCAAGCGCCCCGGCTGGTCAGGCCGCGGCCGCTCCCGTCGGCGACGCCGCGCCCGCGTGGAAGCCCGAGCCGCTGCTTTCCAGCAAGACTGAAGTCGCAGCCGAAGCCAAAGATAATCACGCGACGCATGATCATGCCCACGACGACGAGGAATCGTCGCCGGTCGCACGCACGGCGGAAGTCCCGGAGATGCCGCCGCTCCCGGAATCAAACTCTACCGCAAAGAGCAGCGATGCCGCACCGCCCGCCGTCGTCGCAGTGCCGTTCGTGAACACGCCTGGCGGCAGCCCGCCGTCAGCCTCGGCCATTGCTGAACCCGCTGCGACGACTCCCGCTCCGGCCCCAGCGGCTGAAGCCTCGCCCAATCCTTACGCCGCCGCTGCCGCTACGGCCGGCGTTGCCGCTGCCGCCGCCGCTTCAACCGATCCCGCCCCCGTCGCCGCAGCGCCTGCTCCCGCAGCTGGCGCAGCTCCTGCGGCGAACGCCCCGGCAGCCAGCGAACCGATCACTCCGACCGATGCTCCCAGTGGTTCGACCTACGCCTCGACGCGCGTCGCCGTACAGGCCGACCTCGATCGCGGCGAGTTGAATCAGGCCCTCATCAAGCTCTCCGAATGGTACGGCGATCCATCGCTCACGGCTGAGGAGACGCAAGAAGTCGAAACGCTCCTCGGCCAGTTGGCCGGCGACGTCATTTACGAAGGTCCGCCGGCTCACCGCTTGTTGCCGAGGCATATCGTTGCCACCGGCGAGACCCTTGAAACGATCTCGCAAAAATACAACGTGCCGTGGCAGCTGCTCGCCAAGATCAATCGCATCGCCGATCCCGCCGCCGTGCAAGTAGGGCAGGAGCTTAAGGTCGTGCAGGGCCCCTTCTCAGCCATTGTCGATCTTGGCAAGCGGCGGATGACGCTGATGCTCGATCGCAGCTACGCCGGAAGGTTTAGCATCGAGCTCGATCCGACCGCGTCGATCGAAGAGGGCTCGTGGAAAGTCGACCAGAAACTGCTGACGCCCATCGTCGGCGGCGTCTACGGCCAGCCGGCCGGCGCCAAGGAGGATCGGGGCTTGCTGCTGACCAGCACGACCAATCCGACGAGCCAGCCAGCCATGCTCCGCGGCCCCGGCACGGCCGATCAAGTCTCGGCGCCTCCCGTTTCGCGAGTGATTCGATTCAACGCGACCGACGTGAACGATGTGTACGACATTCTTTCGGTCGGCTCGACGATTACGGTACGACGGTAAAACATCGTGCGCGGCGCCGACTCCCGGCAGCCCCTGGCAGGCTCCACGCGCTTCGTGGTATACCCCGGCGTTTGAGTTTCAATTTTGCCGGCCGGGACGCGAAGAGCCATGTACGACAAGCAAGCCCTCATCGAACTGATCAAAGAAACCGCCCTCCAGTTCGGCGACTTCACGCTCGCCTCGGGGAAAAAGGCGACTTTCTACCTTGATTGCCGCAAGGTGACGCTCGACTCGCGCGGGGCGAAGCTGATCGGCGCCGGCATGCTGGAACTCCTCGGCGACAAGAAGCCGCATCTCGTCGGCGGCATGGCCATCGGCGCCGACCCGATCACCGCCGCGATCCTCACCCTCGCCGGCGTGCAAGGCAAGCAACTCCGCGGCGTGATGGTTCGCAAGGAGCCGAAGCAACACGGCACCGGCAAGTACGTCGAAGGCCCCTACGCCGCCGGCGAAGAACTCGTCATCGTTGAAGACGTCGTTACTACCGGCGGCTCGTCCCTGCTGGCGATCGAACGCTGCGAAGCGGCCGGCCTGAAGGTGAAGCGAGTCTTCGCCATCGTCGACCGCCTCGAAGGGGGCCGCGAAGCCTTTGCGGCGAAGGGCTACGAACTAACGACGCTATTGACGATCAAAGATTTTGGCATCACTCAGTAGCCGCGGCTCAACCAGCCGCCGGAGCAGTACTGAAGACGCTGCACAACTAACACCGCTCCGGCCGGTCGTTGACCGGCGGCTACTATGGAAACCTCCCTCCACCGTCAGCTGAAAGCGATTTACGCAGGCGACGATGGTTGCTGCGAGGTGGTCTGCGACAAATACCGCATCGACGCCGTACGCGGCGACGAGTTGATCGAGATCCAGCACGGCTCGCTCGCGGCGATTCGCGACAAGATTCGCAAGCTGCTGGCCAAGCATCGCGTTCGTATCGTCAAACCGATCGTCGCCAACAAGTTACTGGTCAAGCTAGACGGTTGCGGGGGCGCCGAGATCAGCCGCCGCCGCAGTCCGAAGCGAGGGACGCTGCTCGATGTATTCGACGAGCTCGTCTACTTCACGCGCGTATTCCCCCACGAACGCCTCACGCTCGAAGTCGTGCTGGTCGACGTGGAGGAGCGCCGCTTCCCCGGCCGCGGCAAGCGCCGGCGTCGGCGCAGTTCTGAGCGAGACTTTCAAATCGAAGATCAACATTTGCTGCAGATCGTCGCGTCCCAAACCTTTGCCACCACGGCGGATCTCAAGCGCCTGCTCCCGAAGCGGCTGCCCAAGCAATTCCACACCGCCCACTTAGCCGAGCGACTGAAGACCCCAAGATTCACGGCGCAGCGCATCGCCTACTGCCTGCGTCAAATGGGAGCTGTCGAAATCGTAGGCAAACAGGGGAACGCGATTCTCTATTCCTATGCCAGCAACAAGGCCGCTTAATGGCCGCCGGTCAGCCTGTTGAGAATATTAGAAAAAAGGCCACCGCCAAGGATGCCATAAGCACCAAGGAAATACACGAGAAATGCTGGAACCGCCGATAAACGCTGATAGACGCAGATAAGAAACTATTTGCGTTCATCGGCGTTTATCGGCAGTTCCATCCTCTTCCTATTCGATGGCGCTCGCCGTGCCGTCGTGGTTCAAGTTCCCCCCGCCTTTCCTTGGCGCTCTTGGCGTCCTTGGCGGATCAAATGAAGCCCGATTGCGGGCTGCCTCAGCTCACCCTTGCAGCCCTCCGCTCAAAGGCGTACGCTGCTGAGATTCGCGCCACCCCCCACTGCCCACCTTTCCCAAACTCTTTCGGCCTGAAGGTTCCCTGCAATGAGCGACAGTTTTTCGGCGGTCGGCGGAGCGCCCGTCCGAACTCTGTCGGGCGTCCAGATTCTCGCGACCGGCAGTTTTGTCCCTGACAACGTCGTGACGAACGCCGACCTCTCCTCCCTCGGTTGCGACCCCGAGTGGATTCTCCAGCGGACCGGCATTCGCGAGCGCCGCCACGCCCCGCCCGAGATGACGACCAGCGACATGGCGGTCGCCGCCGCCGAACGTTGCCTCGAAGCGGCCAAGATCGATCGCTCGGAGATCGATCTTCTGGTCCTCGGCACGATGACCCCGGATCGGTTGCTCCCCGCCACCGCGACGCGCGTGCAAACCCGTCTCGGCCTCCAATGCGGCGCGATTGACGTCAACGCGGCCTGCGCCGGCTTCACCTACGCGCTCACGACGGCGATGCAGTTTGTCGCCACCGGCTGCAGCAAGAAGGCGCTGGTAATCGGCGCCGACGCGAACTCGCGGGCGATCGATCCGACCGACGTGAAGACCTACCCGCTGTTCGGCGACGGCGCCGGCGCCGTGTTGCTTTCGGCCGGCAGTCCCGAGCAGGGGGCGCTCGCCTACACGATCGGCGCCGACGGTTCGGGCATGGAACTGCTGCATCGCCCCGTCGGCGGCGCCGAGTCGCCGTACCAGATCGGCGTCGAACCAAACTCCTGGCTCCTGAAAATGGATGGCCGGCCCGTCTTTAAGTGGGCCGTTCGACTAGTCGAAGAGACGACGCGCCAGGTGCTTGAAGCTTCGGGCCTCTCAACCGAACAGATCGATTGCTGGCTCTTCCATCAGGCCAACGTCCGCATCCTCGACGCCGCGGTCGAAGCCCTGGAGATTGATCGCGAGCGCGTCGTCATGCACATGGACCGCTACGGCAACACCTCGGCCGGCAGCATCCCGATCGCCCTCGACGAAACCGTCCGCGCCGGCGGCATCCGCCGCGGCGACCACCTGCTGATGTCCGGCTTCGGCGCCGGACTGGCCTGGGGCACGATCGTCTGGCGCTGGTAGGTGAAGAAATGGGGAATGGGGAGCCGCCATAATCGTTCGGCCCCTCTACTCCCCATTCCCCATTCAGCATTCCACATTTGTACTCACTCCGGCCGGTCGTTGATCGGCGGCTACTTCTAACGAGCATCTCATGGCAACTTCCAAAGCTAAGTCTCCGAAGGTGAAATCGTCAGCCAAGCCAAAGGCCAAAACCCTCCCTCCGCGCGAGAAAGTAAAAGTTGACGACACCTGGAATCTCGACTCCCTCTTCAAAAACGACCAGGAGTGGGAAGCCGCCTTCGAGAAGTGGAAGAAGCTCATCCCCAAGTTCGAAAAATTCCGCGGCACGCTCGCCGACGGGCCGAAGCAGCTCGCCGCCTGCCTGAAGTTTGACGAAGAGTTCGACCGCGTCGGCGAACGACTCGGCACCTACGCTTTCCTCAAGTCGACCGAAGATCAGGCCAGCAGCAACTATCAACGGATGAAGGGCCGGCAGAACCACGCCGGCAGCGAGGCGAGCCAGGCTGCCAGCTTCATCCGTCCGGAGATCCTCGCGATCCCCGCGAAGAAGATGAAGGAGTACATGGCCTCGAAGGAACTGGCCCACTACCGCCTCGTCCTCGAGCGGATCCAACGCTACAAGCCCCACACGCTCAGCGACGGCGAAGAGCGGCTGCTCGCGATGCAGAGCGAGATGTCGGACGCCTCGAACCGCATCTTCCGTCAACTGAACGACGCCGATTTGAAGTTCGGCATGGTCAAAGATGAGAGCGGCGACGAGATCGAACTCTCGCACTCTTCCTTCTCGGCGCTCCTCCACTCGCCGAATCGTGAAGTCCGCAAGACCGCGTTCCACCAATACTACGATGTCTTCGCCGCCCATCAGAACACGCTCGCCGCGACGCTCGGCGGTTCGGTGCAGCGCGACGTTTACTACGCGAAGGCCCGCGGCTACACGAGCGCTCGCGCCGCCGCCCTCTTCCCCGACAACGTCCCGATGTCGGTCTACGACAACCTTATCGAGGAAGTCCACCGCCGCCTGCCGGCCCTCTACCGCTACTTCGACTTGCGGCAGCGGAAGATGAAGCTGAAGAAGATCCATCAGTACGACACCTACGTGCCGATCCTCAGCGACCTCGATCAAACCCGCACCTGGAAGCAAGGCGTCGAGGCGGTGATGAGCTCGCTCACCCCGCTCGGCGACGAGTACTGCAGCGTGCTGGAGAAGGGACTCACGACCGCCCGTTGGTGCGACCGCTACCCGAACCGCGGCAAGCAAAGCGGCGCCTTCAGCTGCGGCAGCTTCGACGGCGCGCCCTACATCCTGATGAACTACGAGCCTAAGGTGCTCGACCACGTCTTCACGCTCGCCCACGAAGCGGGCCACTCAATGCACAGCTACTACTCGTCGAAGACGCAGCCGTTCATCTACTACGACTACGTCATCTTCGTCGCCGAAGTGGCCAGCACGTTCAACGAGCAACTCCTCAGCCGCAAGTTGATGGACGATGCGAAGACCAAGGAAGAACGGGCCTACCTGATCAACCGCGACATCGACGCGATCCGCGGCACGATCATCCGCCAAACGATGTTCGCCGAGTTCGAGAAGCTGATCCACGAATCAGCCGAGGCGGGCGAGCCGCTCACGGTCGACGCCTTCCAAAAGATCTACGGCGATCTGCTGTCGCTCTACTTCGGCCCCGACTTCGCGATCGACGACGAACTGAAGCTCGAATGCTTCCGCATCCCGCACTTCTACCGGGCGTTCTACGTCTACAAATACGCCACCGGCCTATCGGCGGCGATCGCGCTGAGCGAACGCGTGCTCAATGGCGGCAAGCAGGAGCTGAACGATTACCTGTCGTTCCTCAAGGGAGGCTGCTCGAAAGACCCGCTTGACCTATTGAAAGACGCGGGCGTCGACATGACGACGCCGGCGCCAGTGGCGGCCGCTCTCGATCGCTTCGAATCGCTGGTGAAGGAACTCGATGAGCTGTTGTAGCCCTCGTTCCCACGCTCCGCGTGGGAACGCCAACAATGCCGCTCCGCGGCAACGGCACGTCCGATGGCTGACAAAGCTACATCTGATATCTCAACCCGTAGTTGCCTTGCAATGGCGGGCGTCTTTGTTGCCATCCTAGGCTTGATGGTTTTGGGGCTCCTGGCCGAAGGCAAGCGAGATCAACAAGAATTTGAGAAACGACGGGCCGAGCGATGGCAGGAAGACGTCTCATTAGTCAAAGCGGGCAACGATGGTAGTCGGATCTTCGTGAACGACCCGACGCTCGTCGAGATGTTGGCGAATGAGCCTGAATGCATTGCAAATCTGACGACTCTCTACTTCAGCATGGCTGACCTGGACGACGATCGATTCGCGGCCGTCAAGAAACTGACGAATCTCAGGTCGGTTGGTTTCTACGATTGCCAAGGAATGGATGCTGCGGCAAAGACAATTGAGGGAATGCCATCTATTGAAGAGATTTGGTGCGAGGGCGAATGTTTCACCGCGGCCGGCGTGAAGTCTCTAGCCACGCTTCCAAATTTAAAAAGAGTGGAGTTCGTGTGGGAAGTCGATCCCGCGTCCGAGCAATTGCTACGCTCTACGCTCCCCAACGTCGAGATCAAGCTCCCCCCTCCAGAAGAACTGGAGGAGGAGCGGTCTGAAGATCGCGCTGGCCAAAAATAGTCACTGCACCTCCGCACGACGGCACGTTACGATGCGCCCAGGCCAGCGTTCCGCGCGGCTTGGTTCTTTGGCAACTCGATAGTTCGTAGACGTTGCACCGCACTCGTTGGCGCCCGGCTGCACTTCTTGCGACTTTTGCGTTGTTTCGACGCAACTTGAAAAACGCAAAAGTCGCCAGCGCAATTCGTCTTGAAAACGACGAGTTGCCTCGGAAAACGCTGAGCGAAACGCAATCGACGCGACGACGGGGCCGCCGACTTTTGCGGCTTGTTAATGGGGCCCCCCGTGGGTCGACGCAAAAGCAAAATTCCCTCGAACGGGGGGACGGCCAAGAATGGAGGCTTGACGCCGCTAGCCTCGTGGGAACGAGTCCTAGCTCTTACGATTGATGAACAGCATCAACAAGATGCCAATCAAAAAGCCGCCGCCGAGGATGGCGACCATCGGCAGCGGCGCGTACTGTTCATCCCACGTCTCCATCCCGTGATGGAGGTTGACGCCAAAAATCGCCGCGAGCGTTGCCACTGGGAAGAAGCAGGCGACGAGCGTGTTGAGCCGATACGCGGCCGTCGCGGCACGGCGGCTCGATTCGGCTTCCTCTTCGGCCCGTTGGGCGACGGCAAAGTCGAGAGCGTTCTTCGAATCATTGTGAAGCAGTTCCGCCGAGCGAGCTAGCGCATAAGCCCGGTCGCGCCACAGCAGCAACTGGCGATCTTCGGGCGCACCCTCGCGGGCGTCTTGCAGCGCCTCGTGCAGATTGCGCGTCGATCGCACCAGCGGATTGAGTTGATTGAGCAACTCAAAATATTCGCGCGCCGTCTTCGCCTTGTCCTCGGCGTCCTGCAAGCGGTCGATCATCTTCTCATACTCGGCGAGCAGTTGGCCGAGGCCCGGCTGACTCGGCGCCGTGCCGGGGGGCGTCCACTGGCCGTTGGCGTCGCGCCAGAAAAAGCGGCCTTCCCGCTCGCTCGAGTCGGGCTTCGGCGGCGCATGGAGGATCACCAGCAGATGCCCGTCGGCTTTCATCGTCCGCTGTCGCCCGGGCTGATCGCCGAGGCGACGGTGGAACTCGTCGGGGACTTGCCACGAAAGCGGCAGCAGCGAACGAACGCTGGGATGGGCCATGAGTGATCCTTGCAGCCCCGGGCTCCGCCCGGGGGTCGCGTTGCCTGAGTGAACGTGTTGCGTACTGGATGCCGCCCCCCGGGCAGAGCCGGGGGCTAAAAGGGACGCGGCCCTCGTTGGTCGACCTACTTCTTCTCCAACGCCGGCAGGTTATCAGGCCCGAACTGCGTTATCCAGTAGAAAGGCTTCTCCGCCTCATCGACCCGCAATTCGCCGGCCAATCGGCCTTGGCTGAGCACCCGATCGACGGCCCGTCGAATGTAGGTCTTGCCCCGCGGCAGGCTCACCTCAATCTTCGCCGGATCAATCGAACGGACCGCCAGCACGCGCTCGTCGAACAACAGCGGCGCCTCCATATGCGGGCCGAGCGCCGTGAGGGCTTCGTCGAGCGTAAAGCCGTTGATCTCAACGTTGGTAAAGCGATACATTGCCGGAACCAGTTCGCGGGCCGACTTCGCGGGACGCCAGCCAGCCGGCCACCCGCGTCGCTCGCGCGATGCTTTCACAACCCGCAGCGTGAGGGGTTGGCCGAGCTTCTGCTCCGGAATCATCGTCAACTCGGCGGGGCGAATCGCCATCGCCAGGGCCGTGCCCGTCGTTAGCCCCTGCAGCTCGCGCGGGAAAGGCTTGGCGGATCGCAATGCGCGGCTCGCTTCGTCGTCGACTTCCAGCGGAATCGTCAGCCCCTCCTTCAATGTGGCCACGATTGCCTCGGGTGCCACGCCCTTGGTGCTCATCGTCACCGGCGTGGAGAGGTCTTCGTAAACCTGTTCGAATTGTTGCTTCGTCAGGCTGAAGATGCCGCGCTCGACCCCTTGATTCGCCGCGCGTTCCGGAAGCGATTCAAAGTAAGCTTTGAGCTTCGCCCGATCGCCGACGCCGAACTTGCCGCCGGGGAGTTCGAGTTGATCGCGACGATTAAGGATGGCGACCAGTTTGAACCGCTGGTTTTCCCCTTCGCCGCTCGGCGTGACGGAAGGTTCGTCGCCGCCGTTCGCCCCGCGCAGTCGCACTCGCGCAAGGTCCATCTCTTTGAGCAGCTTCCCCCACTCCTGCATCGCCCCAAACGGCGACCCTGCTTCGGCGGCGACCTCGATGTCGATTGGCAGCGCTGCTTGGCTGATCGACGTCGCGAAGAGGAAGAAGATTGAACTGCCAAGCACGCCAAGTGACGCCAAGGAAATGCACTGACGTTGGAAACCGCCGATGAACGCGAATAAACGCAGATGGGAATGATCTGCGCGTATCCGCGTCCATCCGCGGTTCCTCTCCCGTCCTCCGACACATTTTGGTGGTTCGATCATGTCGCTGTATCCCTTGGCGCTCTTTGGCGTCCCTGGCGGTTCAATTTTTCTGCTGCATCGGAGAAATTATAGCATTCCGAAATATCGCACCGTTTCGCCGCCGCCGCCGGCCAGTTGCGATGCGCCGGATTTTGGCGACAATGCTCGTTCCCGACTCTTCCGGCGCCTACGTCTTCCAAACACGACGCCGTTCAAACTTGCTCTCACCGCTGAAGGAGCCTTGCGATCCATGGCGCGACCCGTCACTCTCTTCACTGGCCAATGGGCCGATCTGCCGTTTGAAGAACTTGGCCGCATGACTCGCGAGTTCGGCTACGACGGCAACGAGCTCGCCTGCTGGGGCGATCACTTCGACGTGGCCAAGGCCAATTCCGACCCCGGTTACTGCGCCGCTAAACGCGAGCAGCTCGATCGCTACGGCCTGCAGTGCCACGCGATCAGCAATCATCTCGTCGGCCAGGCGGTCTGCGACATCGTCGACGAACGCCACAAGTCCATTCTGCCCGCCCATGTCTGGGGCGATGGCAAGCCCGATGGCGTCAACAAGCGCGCCGCCGAGGAAATGAAGGCGACCGCCCGCGCCGCGCAGAAGTTCGGCATCGGCGTGGTCAACGGCTTCACCGGCTCCAGCATCTGGCACCTGCTCTATTCGTTCCCGCCGGTTCCCGAATCGATGATTGAAGCCGGCTTCCAACAATTCGCCGATCGCTGGAATCCGATCCTCGACGTTTTCGCCGAATGCGGCGTTCGCTTCGCGCTGGAGGTCCATCCCACGGAGATTGCCTTCGACATCCACACCGCTCGTCGCGCCCTCGATGCGATCGGCAACCGCGAGGAGTTCGGCTTCAATTTCGATCCTAGCCATCTCATTTGGCAGGGAATCGACCCCGTTGAGTTCATTCGCGAGTTCCCCGACCGCATCTATCACGTCCACATCAAGGATGCGATCGTCACGCTCAACGGCCGCAGCGGCATCCTCGCGAGCCACCTCAACTTCGGCGACCCGCGCCGCGGCTGGGACTTCCGTTCGCCAGGGCGCGGCGGCGTGAACTTTGAAGAAATCGTCCGGGCACTCAACTTCGCCAAGTACCAAGGACCACTGTCGGTCGAGTGGGAAGACAGCGGCATGGAGCGGACCCAAGGCGCCCGCGAAGCCTGCGAAATGCTCCGCAAGCTCGACTTCTCGCCCAGCAACGTCGCGTTCGACGCCGCGTTCGATCGGTAGTGGGAAAATACGGAATGCTGAAGGATGAAGGCTGAGGGGGTCGGACGGATTCCCGAGATTCAGCCCGCATTTTCAGCATTCCGCATCCATCCTTCAGCATTTCTTGGATTCACCGCCGGCCGGTCGTAGACCGGCGGCGGTGGGTCGCATGCTAAAATGAAGACGTGCCCGCCCCACGCTTCCGCCGCTGCTTGTTTTTCCTGATCGCTGCTTGCGTCGCGCTGGTCGCTGCGCCAGTTTCCGCCGCGGAATCGGGCCCAAAGCTCGGCTCGCTCCTCTTCGTTCCCAGCGACGTCTACAACAGCGCCGGCCCTGCAACGGAGCCAAGCCCGGCCGCCAAAGCTGCAGCGGCGGCGGCCTTCGAACAAGCCCGTACCGCCGTCGCCGCCGGTGAAGTCAGCCAGGCCTTGCAGCACGCCTGCCGCGCCGTGGCCCTCGATCCGAACCACGACGACGCTCGCCGCCTGCTCGGCTACCAGCGCGTCGGCGATCAATGGGCCGGCAAGTACGCACAGCACATGCTCAAAGCCGGCCACCTTTGGAGCCGCGAGCATGGCTGGATCAAGGCCGACCACGCCGCCAAGTACGATCAGGGCCTCCGCCCTTGGGGCCAGAAGTGGATCACCGTCGCCGAGGATGCCGAGCGCCACGCCGATATCGAGCATGGCTGGACCGTGCGGACTGATCATTTCCAAGTGGTCACCAACGTCGACCGTGCCGCCGCCGCCGACCTCGCCATCCGCCTGGAAACGTATTATCAACTCTGGCGGCAACTCTTCGGCGAGCTCGCGCTCACGCCCGCCGAACTGCAAGCACGGCTCGATGGCAAAGAAACCGACGGCTTCCTCCGCCGGCCGATGAAAGTTGTTTACCACCGCAATCGCGACCAGTACAACGACGCGCTGATTCGCCGCCAACCGCAGATCGCGATGACCAACGGCATCTACTTTGACCGCGAGCGCGAATCCCACTTCTTCGCGGGCGACGATCAAGACCCCGGCACGATCGCCCACGAGGCCGTGCACCAGTTTTTCTATGAGTCCGCTCCCAAACCGACGCGGAATCTCGCTGCCGCCGCGAATGCCTGGGCCGTCGAAGGCGCGGCCTGCTATTTCGAAACGCTCAAGGAGCAGCTGACCGACGTCGGCCTGGCCTACACCGTCGGCACGCCCGACGCGGGCCGGGTCCAGGCGGCCCGCCACCGCCGGATTGTCGACAACTTCTACGTACCGCTGGCGGAGCTCGACGCGCTGGGCGTTACGGACCTCCAGCAGCGTGCCGATCTCGCCCCCCTCTACAGCCAATCCGCTGGATTGGCGTCGTTCTTCATCGATGGCCGCGAAGGCGAATATCGCCGCCCCTTCCGCGAACTGCTGCGGCTCATTTATGCTGGCAGAGACGAAGCAGGGTCGCTGCCAGAACTGGTTGGCCGGAGCGCCGGGGAACTCGACCGCGAGTACCAGCAGTTCATGGAAAGCCTCCCCGTCACCGCCGTCCTGGCGCCGTGAGCAAGGGAAAGTGGCGCCGCTGGCAGGATGCCAGTGCTGACGTGGGGACACGCTTCGACACCTCCCACAGGCAACACCGCCAGCGCCCAGCCTTTCCTGAACCCCAACACCCCGAACCTCAAATGCCCCAGGAACCTCCCCCATGATGCCGCTGTTAGCCCATGTCACCGAGTCCGAATATCCCCTGGGCCTGGCCCTGTTCCTCGGCGGTCTGGGGGCGGGAATCGGCATTGGCGTCGGGCTCGGGGTCATGAAATACCTCCGCTCCCGCTAGGGAGAATTTCCCGAACCCGACCTCCGCAACCCTCCCAGCCCCGGGCTGAAAGTGCCGTACCAGACGCAGCAGCGGCCCGCTCGCAGCGTTGACCATCCCCCGCCTCACCGAGTACCATCGAACGCTTCCGCTTGCGGTGGCTATAGCTCAATTGGCAGAGCGCCAGATTGTGATTCTGGAGGTCACGGGTTCGATCCCCGTTAGCCACCCCTCGAAGCCCGTCGGCCGACAACGCTTGTCGGCCCGCGGGCTTTTTCTTTACCCGCGGAGGGAGGATCCCTCGGCGGGAGGCGTCCCTCGTTCTGCCATCCGCCCCCCTTCGGGTATACTCACACTGGCCTTTGCCGCCGCTTTTTCTGAGTCTTGTCTCCAACTGAAGGGCCCGACCATGCCTGCCCGGTTGTTGCGCGGAATTCTCTGCAGTGCACTCATTGCGTCTGCCGCCACCGTCCATGCCGCTGACGCTTCCAAGGAAGCGGCCATCAAGGGAACTGCTTCCCCTACGACCCCCGCGGCAGAGACGGCCCCCAGCTCCACCGACCCCGGCGGTTCCGGCCATCGCACCGTTATTGCCAACGGCGACGTCAACATCCCCGTCGTCGTCGTCCGCGGCACGCCCTACCAAATGGGCTGGCACCTTGGCCGGCTGTGCGCGCCGGAGATGAAGCACTTCGTCCCCGCCGCCGTGGCAGGCTTCAAACAAGAGCTGCAAGTCGACGACGAAACGCTCGACCGCACCTGGGCCACCACCGCCGGCTACACCGATCCTCGCGTCCAGCAGCAACTCGTCGGCGCGGCCGAGGGGAGCGGGCTGCCGATGCGACTGCTGCAACACGTCCATTGCCTGCCGCTGCTGATGCCTTACTCCTGCAGTTGCATCTCCGCCTGGGGCGACGCCACCGAAGACGGACACCTCTATCAAACCCGCAACCTCGATTGGGCCCTCGAAGCCGGCGCCCATGAGTTCCCCGTCCTGATCGTCTATCTGCCGACCGAGGGCGAAGCCCACGTCACGCCGTCGTTCACTGGCTTCTTCGGCGCCCACTGCGGCATGAACGCTTCCGGCGTGGTCCTCTCCGAAATCGGCGACGCCCCCGCGAAGGAAATGCCGTACAACCTCCACGCCCCCCACTTCACCGCGTGGTTCCGCACGCTTCTCTACGACGCCAATTCGCTCAACGAAGCACTCACCCTCTTCCGCCAGACGCCGCAGACGAAGCGCTACCACTTCGTCTTCGGCGACGGCCTCCACGACAAGCGGGCCGTGAAGATTCGGGTCGCCGCGCCGCTTGGCGAGGAGCCTCAGATCGACATGTGGTCCGACGCGGCGGCCGACGACGAACTCGCTCCCCACACGCTCAGCGACCTCGTCTACCACGACGAAGGCCGCGGCGCGTTCCCGACGCTCGAAGCCGAGCGCGGCACGATCAACGGCCCAAGCCTCGTGGCGCTGGCGAACCAGATTCCCATCAAGGGGGGCAACGTGATGAACGTCGTCTTCGACGCCACCGCGATGCGCCTCTGGGTGAGCTACGCCGGCGGCGACAAAGAAGCCTACCAGCGTCCCTACCTCATGCTCGACCTGACGAAGCTCGACGCCGACGCCGACGGCCGTCCCGACTGGCCCTCGCCGCGCGTCGCGGCCAAGTGAGCGACAGCGCCCGCACTGCAGCCTCGCGCGCCAACGGGAGCAATCAGGACTCGTGGCTCGGCGGACGTTCGCGTTTGAATTGTCCGCGTGCAAAACGGCCGTCGTCGTGACAAAACGTCTGTCGGCAACAGGCTTCGGCGTCGCCAGAGCGGCGTTTTTGGCTCGAAAAGCGCCGCTGGCGACGTCGCGGCGAATTGTCCGCGCCCAGTGGACAAAACTTGGAGCGAGGGCGCAAATCGCCGGCGTCTGGCGGATGGGTTTGGGCACCGGGCGCGGACAAAACGTTGGCGTCCGACGGACGCGCGACGGAGGCGCGGAATGGCCTTCTCCCGTGGGATCGGCAGCGTTCGAGCAGACGCGGCAGTCAGTGAACATGCGACCACCGTAGCAGCTCTGGTGGCCAATTTCTAGCGGGAAGTTTTGGCCACGCCCCCGGCTGCCGTCAGGACTATCACCGCCGCTTCCCCTTTGGCTTGATCTCGGCAACCAACGACGGCGTGATTGCCGCGACCAGCCAGTTGCTTGGCGATTTCCCAGCCGATGCCGCGGTTGCCGCCGGTGACGAGAACGACTGGCAGTGGTGCGCCAGGTGTCATGCTCGATGCTACGAGTGGGTCTGTCTGTGGGTCGGATGTCGTTGAGGCCGCGGCACGAATCGTGGGGCTCCTCGGGGCACTAGACGTGCCGAAAAAGGTGGGACCTGACGTGTGGCTCAGTGTGCAGCCCGTGGGTGGGGGAAATATCGGGGGCTACTCAATTGCCGCGATCAGCACACGTATCATTGGCACGCCGATTCCCAGGCCGATAAGAATGCCGCAAAACCACTCTACGTCAGTGGTTTTGCGATGCCTCCTCTCGGGATACCTGACCCATCGATACAAGTCGAGTAGCCCGGCAATCACAAAGAGTCCGGTAGCCGCCGCGAGGATGTATCCATCAAGGGAAGACATGCTCTCATTATAGCTGCCGTCTCGGCGCTCACATTCCCGAACTGGCGGTTAAAATGCGCGACATGGGGCTCGGTGAAGCTCCTGCACTGGGAGGCGTGGCGTGAGCTTTAGACGCAAAGGAAAGGCGTTACATGAAAAAACCCGTGAATGGAGCGAGTGGCTTGCGAGCGTCGACCAACTAGTAAGTGCGGCCGAAATCCCCTCCTCAGTCTTGGATACCGAGGAGGCTTGGTTGTACTACATCGATCGGACGTACAGTCAAGCGGGCTACCTCGGCAAAGCCCCGTGGTTCACTGTCGATCTGCTTTCGCACGACCAAGCGGAGGCGGTCTGGTCTTTAATCGGCCGTTGGCTCAAGGACCGATGGCCAGATGCTCCTGAATACATGACGCGGCAGCTGCGCGCAACGCACGATCCGAATGCAAACAGAACCCCTGACCCCGGCCGGGAGGCTGGGGGCTAGGGCTGCTTCTTTTTCTCTCTACACACATTGCTCTCAACCTCTGTCAGCCGGTGGTGCGGGATTAGGTGTGGCGGGCGGATTCGGGGTTAAAATAGAGGAATGAGCCTTTTCCGTTTCTGCATGGTAGTATTCGGCCTTGGCCTCACAGTTGGCATGCTAATGCCGGGAACCGGCGTTGACAGTTGGTGTGTGGGCGTTAGAGATCGCCTTACTGAGCCGCTCGTAGTCCTGGTCGTCGGCTTGGGGCTGTGCATCTTTGCAGCCGCCTGTGTGCCGCTGAAACGCCGTCCGTAGTACACGGCCGATTGCTTTCCCGCGCCGGCAGTTAAAATGCGGCGATGAAATCACTAAGTGCGTCCATCGTCGTTCTCTCAGCAGCTGTGGTCTTCCACGGTGCCGCCGTCAGCGAGATCGGCGACGGGAGGGCGGTCCTCTTTATGGTCGGATTTGCCATCGCCTTTGTCGGGCTTGCTGGCTGGTGGGCAGCGATGAAGCAGCCTCCCTCGTAGCCTGATCCCGCCCGCGAGCCCGACGCCTAACCCTCTCGCGGCCGCCAGCGACTCCGCCGCCCCTTCCGCTGCTTTAGCGTGTGATGAATGCGCATAGGACGCCGATCCTGGCATTTCAGCAGGCGGCGCGCCGTTGTCCACGTCGAGGAAACGCCAGCGCTGCCACCATCATCAACGTCATGCTCGCCGGTTCTGGAATGGAGTACTCGACCATGTAGCACTGTACCCAATCCCGTAAACCCCGTGAGTACTCTCCGGGCAGGTCTCTCCATCGCGTAATATTCGGGGTTCCTCGGCCAATCGCAAATGTTGCGAAGTCCTCGTTGTTTCCCAACTCGCCGCCGTTGCTCGGCTCAAAATACCAATAACCGTCATAGTATGGACTGTAGTAACGGTGTGCGCCCCAGGACTCAAAACCGAAGGCAACGCCAGTAATGACAGGTTTGGTACTCTCAGTTCGCCAGAAGAGCTGGCCTGCTTCCGGTCCGGTTACCCAACGCCACTCTCCCTCGATCGCGGAGTCGCTTGCGCCCATCCAGACCTGATAGTTGCCTCCTCGTTGGTAAGTGTTGTCGATGAAATCCTGTTCAGCTTGCGACGTGATGGTGACCAGATGTCCGGGAATGCCTTGGTACGATTTCGCTCCCGCCGCGGCACTTGACTCAGCAAAAGTGCGGGTAGCTGAGCCGAGCTTAATCAACTCGTAATAATGGCCGTTGGTTGGATTCCGGACTACTGTGTTAAAGATTTCGTAATACTCAAGCGGTTGGGCGGCGATCGGGGCTACCGCTACAAAAAAATATTCCGAAGAACACCGCGGTCCAGCAAGCAGCGCGAGGCGCACCCTCAGCGCAAAGAAGTAGTCGCAACACACGTTGGCACATGAAGAGCTGCCTCAGTTCCTGCCCTTGGCGAAAGTGTGACCCTTGCGGTTTGCGACGTCAACTAAATATCGCCGAGGGCAGCTGTTGCAGATACCCAATGCGTTTCAGGGCTGCAGGGAACCGGCGCGGCGTCGCTGAAGAGATAGTAGCAAGCGGGCTTGGCCGGCAGCTCTTTGGGTGGTTCGTCTTCCATGCCAGCCACGATAACGGCGGCGCAAAAAACCTACGCTCGCCAATCGTACATCTTGCGGCCAGCGGGCGGGTGGAGCCCAAATCGGAGGCAGGAAACAGGAAATTGTATTGCATTGGACGCCGGCCGGCCGCACAATGCGGACGCAGGGGCAATGTTAACGGATCGTCTAATGGCAACCTGGTCCTCGTGTAGGAAACGCACGTGCCTTCTTTGGTGCATCTTATTCTCTCTCACTGGCGGACCAGCGCTGGGGGCTAACGCACGCTTCCTCCCGCTCAACTTCTCCGGCATTGCCGCCCTCTCCGCAGATGGACAAGTTGTCGCCGGCCGGATCGGTAATGCCAGCGTCCTGTGGACTGAGGCCCGCGGCGTCGAGCGTTTTCCGGTGCCACCTGGCCTGTCGCTGCGCTACGTCAACGATCTGTCCGGGGACGGAACCACGATCGTTGGCGGCGTCCAAGTCGGTAGCGGGCTAACAGGTCACTACGAACCGTTCCGGTGGACGCGCGAGGGCGGCTACCAGCTATTAGGGTCTCTGTCGACCGATTGGCTCGACGACGCTTACGCTACTGCAACCTCCTACAACGGCGATGTCATCGTCGGCACCAATCGTACCCCTGAAGGCCGCCGAGCCTTCCGCTGGACGCCGGCAACGGGCTTGGTGAACCTCGGCACGCTGGGAACTACCAATCCGTATTACGACCCGTTTAGCGAAGCCGAAGCAGTCACGGATGACGGCAGCATCACGGTCGGCACCGTCAGCACCGATGAGGACGCGTACTACAAGCCATTTCTTTGGACAGAATCTGGTGGTTTTAATCTGATCGGCCTTCCCGCAGCCCCTCATCCTGGACCGGGCGGCATTCCAGCTGGAGGCGCGTCGCGAGTATCTGGTGACGGAAAAGTCGTCACCGGTGCAAGTCAAGTAGTTGGGGATCTAAAGTACTTTAGTTGGACTGCAGAGGGCGGATTCGTGCCGTTGCAAGCCGGTGCAGACATCAACACGGCGATCGCGAACTCAATCTCCCGCGACGGGTCAACGATTGTCGGCACCGAGATTTTGTGGAACGTTCCTGCACCTGGTAAGACAACGACTCACGCGAGCATTTGGCGACTTGCCAAAGACGGTTATCAGTTTGCCAGGGTTGCTGACGTTCTCGCGGCGAGCGGCGTCGATATCAGCGGGTGGCAATTGACGAATGTCTATGGCGTTTCTGCCGACGGACGCACGCTGTTAGGCATCGGAGTGGACCCTCAAGGAATTAATCGCGCGTGGTACGCAGTCTTGAGCGTTCCCGAACCTGCCGCCGGCGCGATCGCAGCCATTGCCGTCTCGATGACGGGTTGCGTTGCGAACATGCGTCCCTCGCGCCGCCTTCGCCGCCCGCAGGGATGAGGGAGGGGGCATCGTTCATCTAGCTGCCCAGCAATTCGCTTGGATTGTGTTATGCCTTTCCCGTGGACCAACTTTAAGCTTTGGAAGCTACTTGCTCTCGCCGCCTTGCCAGCCCTGACGATCGGATTGTGGCTTGCAATACCGGCTTACTTCCAATCGCTAGATCCATTGCTGCTCACCCCACGCGAGCACGACGCCACAGCACGCAGGCTTTTGGCTGGCGGTGGTCTCACTTTTGCCGGGTTTATATTGGCGTTCCTCGCTCGCCTCTTTGTGTCGATTGAGCGGGGACCGCGCTAGTTGCTTCATGCCGATCGCGTCTGATTGACCAGAGCCACTCATGGAGTGAAGCGGGGGCGGGGCATGGTGATAGATTTTATCACTCGCCAAAGTTGGCCAGCCGCGCCGGACGATGCTGATACGGCTCGTCCATCATCGTCGGCGGCCAGCGAGCGAAGCGACGCCCTAAAGATCCCGGCGATAATGGCGACCACGGCCGTCACTGTCAGCAAACGACGGACCGTGAATCTCTCGGGCATGGCCCAGCGGCAGAGCGACCCGGCGGCAATGAGCACCAAGCCGTCGATGAGTAGCGTCAAGATGAACCTCGGTCCGTTCATGTCACTCATGATAGCGGGCGGGGAAGTCGCCTGCGAACTCCGCTATACTAGCGGCCATGCTCACCTACGTCCGCTACGCCCTGGCGACTATTTGCTTCGCGGCGAGCGTTGCTTGTTTGGCGTTGTGGTGCGACACCATCTTGGACGAACGCCGCTTGAGCGTTAGCTACGTCTCCACGTCGTTAAACGTAATGCTTCATGCGGCGGACGGAATCGGAAATATCCAGCTGAGCCGAAGTCGACTTGGAACTAGCGTCGTCGGTGAGTGGCGATTTACGTCCTCCCATTTCAGCGGCCGTGCTAGCCAGCTTCATTGGACCGGCGGTCATGAGGGCGCGCTCGGTCGCACTCGTACCGGCGTCTTTTTTCCGTTATGGTACGCAGCTCTCCTCTTCGCGCTCGCCGGCGTTGCCTCCTTACGAGTCGGCCGCCGCTTTACGCTCCGCTCGGCGATTATCGCCACGACCGTCGTGGCTGGGCTGTTGGGGATGGCGGTGATTCTGTAGGAAGACGACCTGGGGGCGGTTAAAATGCGGGACATGAAATCACTCAGCTCTTCCATTGTCGTCCTATCGTCGGCAATAATCTTCCACGGCTCCGCTGTCAGCGAGTCGGGGGATGCACGGGTGTTCCTCTTTATGATTGGATTCGTGATCGCCTTCTTGGGACTTACCGGCTGGAGGGCGGCGATGGCGCAGTCCACTTCCTGACCACGGCCGGGAGGCTTGGAGCTAGGCCTACTTTCGCCCCGCCCGTCGCCAATGGGGTAGAAACGAAACAGACTTGTAGAGCCTTATCGTTGTTCTCTGAGTGGCTGCAATCAGAGTCGCGATAGCGCAAAGGACCAAAGTGCTCGGCTCTGGGATAATGGTCGCGCGGAAGCGTGTGGGGACTGTGCGGCTGCTGTTGTGGAATTGAAGCGGGCCGCCCTTAGTGTCTACGCTACCGTAGCGGGTAGCTTGCCAGTAATCTAGTTCGCCGATTCCCGAGACCTCTGTGGTTCCAGAAAGCATCGCCCATCCGGCGAGCTCCGACACTCCATACGGACCGACGAACAGGTCGAAGCCCCGTAGGCTAGCCCGCTTGAAGCCAACGAGACCATTACTGTCAACAAAGGTTTCTGTGGGAGTAAAAAAGACGAATTCGCCAAGCCCCGCAATTGCAATGGCCGCTAACTCGTGGGGCGTATGGTAAATTGGAAATCCAGGCCAAGACGGGTCTGAACCAGTTTCAATAGTTCGGTTAGACGTGTTTCCGACGGCTGTAATTGTGAAGGGGAGCTCAAAGAATCTGCGTGATCCTAGCGTCCCTGACCCAACGCCAGAATGTTCAAAGACTATCGTTGCCCCCACGACGGTGCGAGGAACGCAAACAGTAGCCACAGCCACCAAGAACGCGAGAAGAAGTGCGGGCATTAGCATCTCCCAATCCAGAGTGATCCGTCGAACTTAATGCCGCGGCTCGATGACTTCAACCCTCGCGCCGACTGCGCCGCCCGCAGGGATGAGAGAGGCCTTCAGGAGATTCGACCGCTCGACCGTCGCCAACTGTAGATTGCCAGGGCCACCAGCAGCAGTAGCGTAAAGAAGAACAACGAGAGTACGCCGGCCGCAGCGTCGATAGAAATCGGGATCTGTCGTCTCCCCAGCGGTCCAAGTTCGGCGTACGAAATGACTGATTCCGGGGTGAGCCTCCCGTCGATCAGCCAACCGCTCCAGGTATCTTCAGAGAAGCCGAAGCGGTGTGGTCCGAGCTTGATGTTGAGTTGTCGAGTACTGCCACTGATCACCGCTGCGTCTCCTTGTATAGAGTCAAGCGGGGGCGGAGCATGGGGGCCATCAAATTCGCTTTATTACTGTGAACGCGAAGTGACACTTAAGGTCTATATCTTCGCCATCGTCTTTGCGGCTGATGATCTTATAGGTGTGTAAATCTAACTCTAGAGCCGCTGCCGGGGAGTTTGTTGCGTCGTGTCGACGTTGCCATAACCGGAACGCCTTGCCGACTTGACCGCCGTCCGACATGATCCAGCAGGCATGCCCAATCTCGCAGCCTGTAATATCCACGGGCCGTGGGCCGATGAATGCGACTACGCAGTCGGCCATCGGTCCGTCGACGAGGTTGAAGCGCACTCTTCCTTCTGGATACTCGATTGCGTGCGGGTACACGACGGGCGTCCTATTAAATTCCGATCTTTCGTGATCCTCGGTCGCACCTGACGCAACGACATCATTGGCGGCAGTCTACCAGAAATCCGACCGCACGAGATGCCCCGGTTCGCGCCCCTGCGGATCGGCTAACAGGGAAACCGTAAGCGACAGGGTTCGCGTCGAGAATCTGATCCGTCGTCTCTTCGCTATTGGCGTTGCGTCGGCCATGGGAACGTCAGCGAAGGGGGTGTGGTGGGAGTACGACCTCAAGCTGAGCGACTGCCCCCCCGCGGCGCGACGGCTGCGCGGGCGAACGTGGGGGAGCAGCCGGCGTGACACGCGGGGAGTGCGCTCCAGCGCTTGGTTAGGCGACGTTGGTTGACGTGTCATGAGCCGTGAATGAGGGACCACACAACCTGCATAAGAAGTCTGCAGCTGGACTCGGATTCGACCCACACCACGCAAGTCGCCGACTCGGTATCCCCGAACTGCAACTCGTCGGAAACCTCCGGGTGATACTTGGTGAACACGCTCCGAATCAGAGTAGCCCAGCCGTATCCGTCGGGTTCGAGGCCGAGTGCGGCAATCTTTGCGTTTGGGGCGGCGAACAACTCGCCCTCGGGCTGGAACTCTACCTGCCAAGCCAACGGAATATCGCGCCCGCCATAGGACGTGCTGCCCATAACCGAAAGAAGGACCGGCTCCCACCGCGCATCCTCCCAGATGCCGCCTTCGTCGGCATCCACGAGTTCCTGCAAATTGTCTGGAATCGTCCAATCGGGCATAATCAACGAATAGCGTATGCGAAGTCGCCTAACGGCAAAGCTCAGCAGCGGCGTTGGCCAAGTGAGCTACTAACCCCAGAAAGCCTACATGCCCCCGCTGTCTGTTGCAGCGTCTGATTCGGCATCTAGGTTACACCAGCGCTAGCAGCTTACGGTAGTCGAGGAACTCGTTCTTCCAGTCGCCGTACATAGCGGTCAGCCCGCACGCCGGGCACCGGCATCCCAGATACAGCCACTTCACGTCCTCGCTGTCGGCGTACAGCGACACCCCAACTGTGATCTCGAACTCCCGAGCGCCGCACGGGCAGGCGCACTCGCCTGGTTCGGCCTCGGCCATGTACTCGGCGCTGTCCCCGATCGGGTGCTCGTGCTTACAGGCGATGCACGCGCGGACGGCTACGCACTGATTGTCATCGAGGAACAGCCAAAAAACCCGGCCGCCACACTTACACACCGCGTCGGCGTAGTGGTGAGCGAGGTATGTGACCTCACCGCTGTAACGGAAAATCTCCTCGCGGATGTCGGCTTGGCTGTCGCCGTACCGCCACTTTCCGCGCTTCTTCAAGGCCATCGCGCGCCCTCTGCCTCCGCCGCCTATAACGCTTGCGTTCAGCCGGTTCGAGGATTGATTGTTTAGTTACCGCGATCTCACCGAGAACTCGGTTGCGCCGCAGTTGGAACCGCCACCTGCGGATAAATGTACACGAAGTCTCGATGGGTCTGATGTGAAATTGTATCCGATGTGTGCTACGTGGAGCACCGCGATTGGAGTTCTGAGAGTAGCCACCTCGCAAATCGTCGCGGTCCACGACGGTGCGGCTTTTTCGTATTGGCGTTCTCGGCGCATGCATCCAGAAAAAGTTGTGCGACGGTCTGAGCGGTTGTTACTCCGAGTTCGCTCCGAATCTTAGAGCAGCGTTCTGCAAGTTCGAAGAGTTCATCCGATTCCGCGGCTAGCCAGTGGTGTTGGTATTCATGCGGAAGGTCTTGTGAATTAAAGAAGATCAGCGTTCCGTTCTCGGCACAAACCGGCAGGACACGCATTAGCGCATCAAATAGCTCACGTTCAGTCGCAGCCAGATCTCGTTCTAGCGCTGCAGATACGGTCATGCTTCATCCGCGAACGACCTGACGTTGAGCGGCTGGTTAGCTGCACCGCCACAACGCCGCGCTGAAAGCGGTGAGCAATTCCCGGTCGCCCTCACCAGTGACAATGTGCGCGATTACATCGTCGGGGTAACGCTGCAAGTCGTCTGCGAGAAGGTGCCGGAGGTGTCCGGTGACGCGATGCTGCACTTCGTTGAGCATTCGGAGGCGACGCGGGTGGGCGATATCTTCCGTGCCCGGCACATACGTGCCCCGTGCGACCACCGTCAGATTGTGGGCATAGTCGGCCAATACACAGATCTGCCGATCTGACTTCAAGCGCGAATACGCAGCGACGGCTTCGTCGACGGTCATGGCTCAGGTGCAGCTAACTTGTTATTGGACAGAATCTTCTTCAGTAAGCCCTGCATTTTGAAGGGAACATTCAGTAACCAGCTCGCCTATTCTAGTGGATGTGGGCGCAATAAAAAGCGACGGAACTCTTCTAGTAACCGCCGTATTCGGGGAGCGGGAGTGGCCGTGTCTTCCGCGAATGCGCCTCTCGGAGAGATGCGGCTATACTGAACTGCGCCATTCCCCACGTCATGAAGGAGGTTTCCCGATGCGATTTTTCTGCTTAATCTTGCTGGGCGTCCTTGTTGGATGGGGTGCGTCGGATATCCAGTGGAACCGCGAGGCGGCCGGGCAGGACGCTCCCGCACGCGCTCCGGGCGCGGAGCGCTCGATTCGCCCTGACCGCGAGGGGGTGTTGCGCCGGCGCGGGCTCTTGCCGCCGCGCGACCCCGCCTCGCCCGCGCCGACGGGTGAAGCGCCGCCCTACCAGCCGAGCGGTGAAGCGACCCCGGACGCCGCCATGGAATCGGGGGCTACTGCTGCTTTGGGATTTGAAGTCCCGCAGGGTGCAAACCGCGCGATGGAAGAACTTGGCGATCCGATCGCCGCACCGACCCGAGCAGCAGCCGCCACGGGCGGTCTGTTGGGACGATTCCAAGCGTCGGCGTATGGGGCCGCGAGCGGCCACGGCTGCTACGTCGTCGATACGATGACAGGAGCGATTTGGCATGTGAGCAACGCTCAGCCGCCGCAACTGGTGACGGCGGCATTGACCGCGCACGCCAGCGGGCCGCAGCCGGCGTCGATCGCTTTGCCGCCGCCGATGCTGACCGCGCCGGCGATCCCGAGCTTGGAACCACAGACAACGCCGCAAAGCGATGCGGCGGAGTAGCCTGAGCAGTTGCGACAGCGCATTCTTCCAGTTGGTCGCGGTCGCAAGATTGCACGGATCTGCACGTTGACGAGCCCCCGACATCCGCTGAACCAGGAAAGCTGATTGCACGGCTCCGCGGGAGGCTGGGCACTTCGCCTGCTGCCGGTTCGGCGACGGGTCGCCTTACGGCAGCGATGCGCTCGGAGCGGTCGGCGCGCTGGCCGGCGTGAAGCGGCCGCCGCAGGCAAAACATTGGTTGCTCTGACGTCGGCAACGCTTGATCAGCACCTCGTACTTGGCGCCGCTAAACATTTGCAGCGTCCAGCGCTCATGGGGCAAGAGTTGCCGCGGCGCCAAGAACCCGACGCCATGACGCGACACGTCGGTCGTGTAGACGGCATAGACGCGTTCACCCTGGATCAATAGCGCCCTGCTGCGCATGTAGTAACGATGAAACGAGCGGCGACTGACGGCGCACCTGGGCGTCGCCCCCATGGCCGCGAAAAAGGAGCCCATGGCGGATGGAGGCATCGCGGTTCGTTCGTCGGCAGCCTCCCAGGCTGACGAGATCACGTTTGCTTGAGCGCTGAGACCCAGCATTTCACCATCTCCGCGTCAAAGTGGGGGCCTGCATTCCGCGTCAGGAAGTCGATGGCGTTCGCCGCCGTCGTCGGACGCCGATAGGGTCGCTTGCCGGTGAGCGCGTCGAAGACGTCGACGACGGCCACCATCTTGGCCCAGGGGTCGATATCGGTTCCGAGCACGCCGACGGGATAGCCGCCCCCGTCAATGCGTTCGTGATGTTGGTAGACGATCATCAGCTGGGAGTGCGTCAGATCGGCGCGGGTACAAAGCTCGACGTAACCGCGAGTGGGGTGCAACTCGATGAGTTCGCGTTCATGCGGGTCGAGACGGGTCGACTTGTTGAGAATCTTCAGCGGAATGTGCCGCTTGCCGAGATCGTGCAGCATGGCAGCGGTGGCGATCTGCTCCAGTTCGGCAACGTCGCTGACGCCGAGTCGCTCGGCAAGAATCACGCTGTAGCTGGCCACATTGGTCACGTGGACGAAGGTGTTGTAGTCGTGACGGGCGATGTTGAATAGTTCGCTGGGCAGGACCTTCGCCGAGGAAATGAACGACACGATGTCGCGGCCGATGTCCCGGGCAAGGGCCACGAACTTGCTGCAATCGACCAGGCGCACCGTCTGCTCGATCTCCGCGGCGGCCGCCAGTTGCAACGCTGCGAACTGGTCGGCGCCGGGGGCCTCGTCCCCTCCCGCGCGGATGGCGTCGCGCAGGGAGGCGCCGAGTTCCTGCAGGTCGCCCATGCGGACGTAAATATCGCAGATGCCGACTTCGACCAGGTTTGACAGGGGTGCATGATCGAGCGTCAGACCGGCGCGGCAATAGAGTGCGGGCTCAGATGAGGAGTGCGATTGAAAGAACAAGTCGACTGGCGCCGCGTTGAGGCGCAGCAGCAGATCGATCGGAACATGGATGTACCCGACGGCCGGAAAAGGCTGGCCCATCGTCGCCGGATTGGAACTGCATAACGTCGACATACAGAATAACGCCGCCGCGCGGGCGGCCTGCGGCCGGATACGTCGCGCCACTCGTGGAGCGTCTCCGTCGGCGGACTGGGCGGCCCGTCTGGTGTTCGAGTAGGAAACGATTGGGTGCTCAACTGGAAGCAATACTGAAACTATAGGCCATCTCGTCAGTGTTAGTTCCTGACGGCGGCGACGTCGGAGTCCACTGGCGCTAAACTCGGGAAAAGCGTAGCAATCGATTCGACCCGCAAGGGTAGCGGACAAGAATGCTGCCGCCGCTGCCCAAAGGCGGGGCGGTCAGCCCCGCGGGGAGATCGAGTTGCCCCCGTTTGCAGATGACGCCAGGGCGTTCTTAGAGCAAGAAGCCGAGCGCGGGGGCCGCCATCGGTCGACCGGGGCAACTTAATTTCCGTGGAAAAAATGAAGCGACGCGACGCTTGCGGAGTGCGCTCGCGGCGGCTCGTCCGCAGCCCATGCGATCCGAGCATACCGCTCAACCGGTTCAAGCGGGCGTCACGGCGAACAGAGCGTCAGTACGGTCACGCGACGAGCGCTGCGTCGACGACTGCCGCCCACGATTCGACTTCGTCGAAGGCTATGTCGAGCGACTGGGCGCTGGGAGCCGAACGGGAATCTTCTTGTTCCGCTGCAACAATCGGCATGTCGGCGCCGGGCGTGCGAGCTTCAATAACGGCGAAAGACGCGTGGCCGCTGGTTGCGATACACACGTCGGCGGGCGGCAACTCGTACGCAGGCGTCGAGAAGCTCGGCGTCGCGACGGCTGCGGCCAGCCACCAAATCGACGCCCCGCTGCTCAGCGCAGTCAGAGGCGGCGGGGTTTCGTCCACGTCGGCGACGGTGATCGACAGCGGCAGCGTCGTCGTTCCCCCTGCCCCGTCGGCAGCCTCGACGTCGACAAGATAGATGCCGTTGGCGTCGGCGTCGGTGGCAGACTCAAAATCGAGCCCGGCCAGCAGCGTCAGTTCATTGCCGTTGGCAATGGAGAAGAGCGCCGCATCCTCGCCGCCGACAATCGCGAACGTGATCGCCTGCTCGGGGAGATCGGCATCGATGGCCGTGAGCGTCGCGACGTTGACCACGTTCTCATCGACCGCTAGCGATGCAGCGATGGTGAACTGCGGGACGTTGTCGTTGATCGGCAGCACGTTGACGATGATCGACTGCGTCGCCGCATTCACGCCGTCGGTTACCTGCACCGTTAATACCGCGACCTCGGCGCCGTTCTCGAAGTCGAGGTCGACGAGCGCCGCGTCGACAATCGTCAGCTGGCCGCTGGCGTCGATCGCGAACGCGCCCAGCGCATCGCCGGCGGTAATCGAGTAGGCGAGCGTCTCGGCAGGTAGATCGGCGTCGGTCGCAGACGCTTGGCCGACGATCGTGCCCGTGATGCTATTCTCGTCGATGCTGAGAGTCTGTGATGCGCCGGAGACGAACTGCGGCGGGTTGTCGTTGATCGGCAGCACATTGACGATGATGGACTGCGTCGCCGCATTCACGCCGTCGGTTACCTGCACCGTTAATACCGCGACCTCGGCGCCGTTCTCGAAGTCGAGGTCGACGAGCGCCGCATCGACAATCGTCAGCTGGCCGTTGGCGTCGATCGCGAACGCGCCCAGCGCATCGCCGGCGGTAATCGAGTAGGCGAGCGTCTCGGCAGGTAGATCGGCGTCGGTCGCAGACGCTTGGCCGACGATCGTGCCCGTGATGCTATTCTCGTCGATGCTGAGAGTCTGTGATGCGCCGGAGACGAACTGCGGCGGGTTGTCGTTGATCGGCAGCACATTGACGATGATGGACTGCGTCGCCGCATTCACGCCGTCGGTTACCTGCACCGTTAATACCGCGACCTCGGCGCCGTTCTCGAAGTCGAGGTCGACGAGCGCCGCGTCGACAATCGTCAGCTGGCCGCTGGCGTCGATCGCGAACGCGCCCAGCGCATCGCCGGCGGTAATCGAGTAGGCGAGCGTCTCGGCAGGTAGATCGGCGTCGGTCGCAGACGCTTGGCCGACGATCGTGCCCGTGATGCTATTCTCGTCGATGCTGAGAGTCTGTGATGCGCCGGAGACGAACTGCGGCGGGTTGTCGTTGATCGGCAGCACATTGACGATGATGGACTGCGTCGCCGCATTCACGCCGTCGGTTACCTGCACCGTTAATACCGCGACCTCGGCGCCGTTCTCGAAGTCGAGGTCGACGAGCGCCGCATCGACAATCGTCAGCTGGCCGTTGGCGTCGATCGCGAACGCGCCCAGCGCATCGCTGGAGGTAATCGAGTACGTCAGTGGTTCGACCGGCAGGTCTGGATCGGTCGCCGCCGCGACGCCGAGAATCGTGCCACTGGGGGAGTTCTCCGGGATCTCCAGCGTTTGGACGGCCCCCGCGGTGAAGATCGGCGCCGACAGATTGAGGGGCGCTGCCGTGACCGTCAGATCGTCGATGCCGAGACCGTGATCGGCGTCGGCATCATCGCTGTCGGTCCAGCGCAGCACGAGCTCCTCGCCTGGAGCCCAACTGAGGCCGGTGATGGTCGCCGTGACCGTCGTGCGGTTGGCGGCGGCATTGCCATCCAGCGTCCGCGCGGTCCCGCCATATTGCGGAGCCGTGAAGTCAAGCGACGGCGCGGCAGCAAACGTCCCCTGGTCGAGCGACGCTCCCTCGCCGACGGCGAACTCGAAGCGCAGCGCCTGCGCCGCGAGGGCGCCGCTCTCCTGCCACTGCTCGCCTGTGAACGACAGGGTGATGCTGGTGAGCGTGCCGCCGGTGTCGTTGGTCAGCGTCACGCCGTAGGCGTAGCCGCCTAGTTGATTGGCGATCGAGCCCAGGGCGCGATCGGGCATATCGAAGTCGCCAAAACTGCGGACCGACGACGAAGCCGCATGCCCGTTATCGGCAATGAACGTCGCGAAGTCGCTGGAGCCCGATGACTTATGGAGCTGCCAGCCCGCCATGGCGGCCGCTTCGATCGGCCGGGCGTCGAAACTGGTCACGCCGCTATAAAAGAACGACGTCCCGTCAATGGGGAGCGAATCGAAGTCTTGCGAGTAGTTTCCCGTGAACGAGACCGCGCTGAGCAGCGCCCGCGACTCCAGCCGCTCAACGGCGAGCGGCCGCGCGCCCGGCGACTGGGCGCCCTGGGAGTTCGCAACGCGTCGACAGCGGCCGACTTGGTTCCACCGTCGTCTTTGGCGATGACGGATATCCATAGGTATGGCGACGCGAACGCCGCGGCATGATGTGTCGGGAGACGCCCGCTACGGCGCACGAGGCGCCATTGCGGCCGCAGGTATGGTTCAGGAGCGAATCCCAAAAACGACGAGACGGTGAACAGCCGCTTGACAATATACCTGCCGGGGGCCGAATCCCATCGCGAGCGGGCGGCCAATTTTCGCAAAATTGGGGCGAAAATCTGCTGGGAATTGAGCGACGCCCCGGTCGACGCGGCCCCGTTAAGGCGCCGCCGCCGGGAAATTTCACGGCGTGCCGTTCAACCGACGCCACCGCTGCCGCACCGCGAAGACGGCGATGCCGCTGGCGTAAACGCCGGCCAGTAGCGCCAACAGCGGCCAGGCGCTCGTGGCTAGCAGGAAAAGCCAGCCCAGCAAAGCGATCAGGCTCGGAAGCGGATAGAGCCACATCCGGAACGGCATGGGGTGAGTCCCAACCCGGCGGACGACATGCAGGGCCACAATCTGCCCGATGAACTGGACGATAATCCGCACCGTGACGGCGCCATCGATCACCACCTGCAACGGGACGAAGCAGAAAATCGCCGTGAGGAGGCTCAACAGCCCCAGCGCCGCCCATGGGTATCCCTTGGTCGGGTGCAATTGGGCGAACGGCGCGAAAAAATCGCCGTTCTTCGCGGCAGCGTACAAGATGCGGGAATAACCGAGCGTCATCGCGAACAGGCCAGCCAGGCAAGTCCAGATGATCAGCAGCGTGAACCCAGCCGCCGCCCGCTCGCCGTAAAGCTTCGTCATGAACGCGCCGGCGATGTTTTCGTGCGCCAGCGTCCCCTCCTCCACGGCTTCTTGCCAAGGGACGACTCCGATGAACGACAAGTTCATCGCCATGTAGATGGCCGCAACGACGACGATCGACAGCAGCACCGCGCGCGGGATCGTCTTCTCGGGATTGCGCACCTCTTCGCCGAGATGGCAAATGTTGTAGTAGCCGAGATAGTCGTACACGGCCACCGTCATCGCGGCGCCGAGACCGATGACAAACGTCCGGTCGAGCTTGAACGCATCCGGAGGAAACGTAATCTTCGCGGGGTCGAAGTTGAGGGCCCCCAGCACGATCACCGTGCCGACCGCGACGAGCACCCCCGCCACGAGCACGGTGCTCAGCCAGCCCAGCGAGCGAATGCGCTGCCGCAGCGCCAAGTAGATGACGCCGACGAATAGACAGGCCGGCGCGCCGATCGTGACCGCTTGGTTCCATCCCCAGTCCTGGGTCAACGCCCGGTAACTTGGCGCGAGCGAGATGGCAAACTTCGACGCCCCGATGTAACCGGAGGCGACTTCCAGCGTCCCGCTCACCAGAAACTGCCAGATGAACAGAAACGGCAGCAGCCGGCCCCAGAGCGACCCTTTGAAGATTTCGCGCAAGAAATGATACGTGCCGCCGCTGCCGGGAAACGCCGCCCCAAGTTCGGCCCAAATCAGCCCATCGCACATCACCACCAGCATGGCGACGACCCAGCCGATCATTCCCTGGGGGCCGTACATCGCTCCCAACAACAGCGGAATGGTGATGAACGGCCCCGCCCCCAACATGTTGGCGACGTTCAGCGAAGTGGCGTGAACGGTGTTGAGTCCCCGTTCCAGTTGCGGCGGATGAGATTCAGGCATGGGAACGGCGTATCGCGTCTTAGGGGGCGGTGATCGCTCACGGCCGGACAGTATGTCAAACGTCCCGCTAGCTGCAAGCGCAGTGGCTGGCGGCAGGCCACAAAGCGGTCGCCGCTGCTGTAGATTACGCGGGGCTGTGGGAAAGACGCGGCCCCGCAATCCCCTTCACTGGAAATGGCGCCTATGATGAGGGATGAGTAACGACCCGGGCAATTTCCAATGACCTGCAGAGTCTTGTCGCAATGAATTCACGCCTACCGATTGGCGCGGCGCTCCTGGCGCTTGCAGTGTTGCTTGGCGGCTGCAGTCGTCCCGCGGACGACTCGCAGCATCGAGCCCGACGCCCGCAGACCGAGCCGACGCTCGTCCTCAGTTGGAACGCCGCCAACAGCGGCGACGGCCTCGGCCGCACCGGCTGGCGTCTCGACGAGGGAGGTTGGCCCAAATTTATCGAGCGACACGTTCGCCCCGGGATCGCCTGGTGCGAAGCATCGGACGTGAAACCGATCATCCTGATTCATCACGCCTTCGGCCAATGGCAGCCCAAGATGCACCTGGACGGCTGGGACTTCGCCCAAGAAGCCAACGCCGATTTTCTGACCGAGGACTTTGCCACCGACGCTGGTTGGAAGTCGATCACCAAGGATTACCCCTGCTACGCCTACGTCGGTGACGTGGAACTGATCGATCGGCTGCGCGACCTCCCGCCGGAGGAGCTTGCCGTCATCATCCGGCGAAATCTGCAACCCTACGTCGACGCCGGATTCAAGGGCATCTACGTCGACTATGGCGAGAACGCGATCGAGGGGCACTACGCAGGCATCACGCCCAAACATTCGGCGGGGCCTTCGGCCGATGCGCTCTTGCTGAAGATCGCCGACGAGATGTTTCCCGTGGCCACCGGCATCGAGGCGGCTCCGCGGGCATTCCCCGAGTTTGCAGCGCTGCACCAACGGAACGTCATCATTCGCGACCCCACCTGGCGCCACCGCTTCGGCGGCTTCACGCCAGCCGACGAGGCGAAATTCGTCTGGCGAAGCGACGCCGAAAAAAAGACGCGCAAGTATGGGCCGCGGCACGCCCAAGCCGCGAAGCTCGGCTGGCCCAATCGCGACCATCTGGCCGGCACGGTCTGGCGAACGCTCACCTACGGCGACGACCCGCAACTGAACATGGACCTGGCGCGGACGATCGCCGCGGAGGGGGACGTGGCGGTAATCTCGCCGCAGCCGTTCATCCAGGCGGGGATCAAAGCAAGCGAACTCTTCGCGCCGCTGCCGCCGGTGCTGTGATGTGATGTGATGTGATGTGATGTGATGTGAGCTGAGCAACAACGCGTTCCGCCGACATCTCGCGACGCGCAGGCGCGCCCGACCTGCTGACAGCCGACCATGCCTTTATGGCAACGCGACCGCTTCGCCGCCTTCGCAACTTCCCAGTGCCCGGTGGACCGCGATGTCGATCTCGTAATTCAGCGAATGAACCGAGCCGTCGCAAAAAACCATGTGGAACCCGGCCGGATGCGAGCTACCGAAGCGGAAGGTACCATCGACGTTGATCGTATCGGGAATAGGGTTCAGATAGGCGGACAGACAAATGTCGCGGTCATGACCGACCCAATACGATTGGTCATCGTAACTGGCTTGGCCATTTTCGTAGTTGTTCGGGTCGAGATTCTTCTCGCCGATTAGATACGTTTGACTGGTACCATCGGGAATTTGATTCAGTTCGACAGGCGTGCGGAAGTGGATCGCTCCATCGAACTTTCGAATCGTGTATTGGCCACTCTTGTCGACGGCATATTCTTCTCGGTCCCACCGGAAGGTGGTCATACCGACCGAGATTGTGGCCGGCTCCCCCAGTCCGTCGAGCTTATAAACATTGGGATCGTAGTTCGCGCTCATGCACGCGGCATAGTCGCCGCGGACGGCCATCTTCGGAGTGTAAATGTTCTTATAGGTGTCGGACGTGTAGAAGTAGGGATACAGAATAGATTGCCGCCGACTGGGGCAGTTCATCACTGTCAGCGGCGTTTCAGCCAGCTGGGTCAACGCTTTTCGCTTGTCGACGCCTGTCATGCCCTTGGCGATCGTCGTGATGCCCGCCTGCTCGATATAAGGCAGCAGGCTATAAACCCAGCTTCCGGGCTGATTCTTGCCGGCGCCTTGATCGGGATCGCCCATCCAATGCCAGCCCCAGCCGCTGGTCGGTAACGCCTTCTGCGAGCCTTCGTAATTCAGCGACGCCAAGCCCCATTGCTTCAAGTGGTTCTGGCACTGCGAGCGGCGCGCCGCCTCGCGGGCGGCTTGAACGGCCGGCAACAACAGGGCGACGAGCACGCCGATGATGGCGATGACAACCAACAGTTCAACAAGCGTAAACGCGCGTCGGCGACGAGAATGAATCACGGAAGGGACCTCGATCGATCAGAATGATGCAGCAGAGAAGCGGCTGGAGCCTGTCCAGCGGTCAACTTGTGTATTATGGCGTCCGCCTCCGAACGCGGACATACCGCGACCCGCATTCTCTCAAAAATTTCTTGCGCCGATCGAAGTCGCTATCGGAGAATCGGAGCAACTCGACGCCACCGGCCAACTCACTGGCGTCGACGCGGTGGCCGAGCGAAGGCCGGACCACTGTCGACGACCGTTCGCTTATTGGCGCGACGCGGGGCGGCGGCAAACGCAAATTGCCTGCGCCGCGACCGCTAAAATCTGCTGGCTGGCGACGGTAACTGTTCCTAAACTGGAACCCTGCTCACTGGTTTGAGGCCGCCGACTGCGCCTCCTCCGCGGCTGTTCCTTCACCGACTCGGCGCCATGGCCCCAACTCCTCCGGGATCCGTCCACCAACTCGACCCGGCAACGCAGCGTTCCGAGGGAGACATCAACCGTTCCGACCGGCGCGCCGATTGGCAGGCCGCTGCCCTGGACGACGCCACTCGACAACTGCTGGCCGAGGACTCGCGGTACTTCCTCCACCAGTCGCTTTCGACGCCCTGTCTCAACGCGCTGGAGAGCTGCGAGGGAATCTATGTCACCGACGTCCAAGGTCGGCGGTACATGGATTTCCATGGCAATAACGTTCACCAGGTGGGGTTTGCTCACCCCGAGGTGGTCGCGGCGATCCGCCGGCAGCTCGACGAGCTTTCCTTCTGCACCCGCCGCTACACGAACCAGGTGGCGATCGATCTGGCCCGCAAGCTGACCGAGATCGCCCCGGGTAATCTCAACAAGGTCCTCTTTTGCCCGGGCGGGACCGAGGCGATCGGCATCGCGCTGAAGCTCGCCCGCTTGGCCACGGGTCGGCACAAGACGATCAGCATGTGGGACTCGTTCCACGGCGCCTCGCTCGATGCCATTTCGATCGGCGGCGAAGCGATTTTTCGCGCCGGCATCGGGCCGTTGCTACCAGGGTGCGAGCACGTGCCGCCGCCGGATGAGTACCGCTGCCTGTGGGATTGCGGCAGTCGCGGCGGCTGCGATCTGAAATGCTCCAACTACGTCGAGTATGTGCTGGAGAAGGAGACCGACGTCGCGGCGGTGATCGCCGAGCCCTGCCGCGCCACGCCCTACATTCCCAAGCCGGAATACTGGCAACGGATTCGCAAGGCCTGCGATCGTCACGGGGCGCTGCTAATCTTCGATGAAATCTGGCAGGGCTTGGGCCGCACCGGACGTTGGTTTTCGTGCGAGAACTTCGGCGTCGTGCCCGATATTCTCGTCACGGGCAAAGGACTTGGCGGCGGGATCATGCCGCTGGCGGCGCTGCTGGCCAATGACAAGCTCGACGTCGCAGGCGACCGCGCGCTGGGGCACTACACGCACGAGAAGAGTCCCGTCTCGTGCGCGGCCGCGCTGGCGACCATCGAAGTGATCGAACGCGAGGGGTTGCTCGCGCATGCCGCGACGCTTGGCGAATACGCTCTCCAGCGCCTGCGCGAGCTGGCCCAACGACACGAGTTGATCGGCGACGTCCGCGGCCTGGGCCTCACGCTCGGCGTCGAGTTGGTGAAGAATCGCCAGACTCGCGAGCGCGCCACCGACGAGGCCGAACAAGTGATGTACCGGGCGCTCGACAAAGGGCTGAGCTTCAAGCTGACGATGGGCAATATCCTGCTGCTGACGCCGCCGCTGATCATCACCCGAGAGCAACTCGACTTCGCGATTGACGTGATTGATCGTTGCTTGCTCGAAGTGGCGGGGTGAGCTGACGGGAACCTGATTGTCTCCGGCTCCCTCCTCCTTGTGGGAAGGGCTGGGGAGGGGGCGGAGTCCTGATACATGGCTTCAATCACGCCGCCCTAACCCGCCAGGGGGAGGGAGCCAGCAAGCGTTGGCACCATTTCATTTGGTGCATCGCCTCTTCAGCCTGTTCGCGAAATCTTTGCCGACATTCGCGGGTCTCGCCCCGCCAACCGAGACCCTTGGTTAACCTAGAGGAAACCAGAGGCCGCGACGCTGCACACGCTTCAACCACTCTCGATCGTTCTGTGCGTCGCTTTCACGGCGGCGACGTCGAGCGCTCGCGCTCACGCCGGCGAGCTTACGCCGCCAGTCGATTTCACGCGCGACGTATTGCCGATTCTCGCCCGCGCCTGCTTCGATTGCCACGGCCCCGACGCCCAGGAGAGCGACCTGCGACTCGATGTGCGGCAGGTCGCTTTTGCGGGCGGCGAACTCTTCGGCCCGGCGATCGTTCCGGGCAATGCGGCCGGCAGCCCGCTAGTCCAGTTCATCTCGGGCGCCGGCGTACTCGAGATGCCGCCCAGCGGCGCGCAACTCACCCCGGATGAGGTTGCCGTGATCAGCCGCTGGATCGACGCCGGCGCAGACTGGCCCGGCCCCGCCGATCAGCCGGCAGCGGCGCCGCTCCGCTCGGACCATTGGTCGCTCCAGCCGCTGGCGTCGATCGAGCCGCCGCCCTCAAAATCCCTCTGGATCGCCAACGGCGTCGACGCCTTCATCCTGGCGAAGCTCCACGACGCGGGCCTCACGCCATCGCCGCCGGCCGATCGCCGCACGCTCATTCGGCGGCTTTACTTCGATCTGCTCGGGCTCCCGCCAACGCCGGAAGAAACCGCCGCCTTCGTCGCCGACAATCGGCCGCACGCCTATTCCGAACTCGTCGAGCGGGTCCTCGCGTCGCCGCGCTACGGCGAGCGTTGGGCGCAGCACTGGCTCGACGTGGCCCGCTTCGCCGAAACCAACGGCTTCGAAATGAATCAGCCTCGTCCCAACGCCTGGCCCTATCGCGATTACGTCATCGCCGCACTGAACGACGACAAGCCGTACGACCAGTTCATCGTCGAGCAACTCGCCGGCGACGCGCTCGGCGAGACGGTGGCGACCGGTTTTCTCGTGGCCGGGCCGTGGGACCAGGTAAAGAGTCCCGACGTCGGGCTCACCCTGATGCAGCGCCAGGACGAGCTCGCGGACATGACCAACACGACGGCGACCGCGATGCTCGGCCTGACCGTCGGCTGCGCGCGGTGCCACAATCACAAGTTCGACCCCATCCTGCAGAAGGATTTCTACGCGCTCGAAGCGGTGTTCGCCGGCGTCAATCACGGCGAGACGCCCTGGATCAAACCTGCTCGCGGAGCCGCGGACGATGGACGCCGCCCCGCGGTGAGCCCGTTGCAGAATGAAGACCGCTTCGCACCAGTGGCCGCGCGGGCCGTGCGCTTCACCGTCGCCGCGACGAACAGCGGCAGCGAACCCTGTCTCGACGAGCTCGAAGTCTGGAGCGCTGCGAGCGACGTCGCCGATGCGATCAACGTCGCTCTCGCCGAGCGAGGCGGACGCCCGAGCTCCTCCGGCAACTACCCTGATCAATCGAAGCATCGGCTCGCGAATCTCAACGACGGCAAGTACGGCAACGACTGGAGTTGGATTGCTGAAACGCACGGCGCGGGTTGGGCGCAGGTCGACTTTGCCGAGGCGCAAGTGATCGACCGCGTCGTCTGGGGCCGCGACCGGTTGGGGGGCTTCACCGACCGGCTGCCAGTCGACTACGCCATCGAAGTACTCGACAGCGACAACCATTGGCACGTCGTCGCCACTTCCGCCGCGCGCCGTCGGTACAACGACAGCGGCGCCATGGTCTACGCCGGCACGTTCGCCCAACCGGCCGAGCCGACGCGCCGGCTCCACCGCGGCGACCCGCTGTCGCCGAAGGAAGCGGTGGCGCCCGACGCTCTCAGCGTGCTGGGGACGCTTGAGCTGCCGCTCGATGCGCCCGAGCAGCAGCGGCGGCTGGCCCTTGCCCGTTGGATCGCAAGCGGTGAGAATCCCCTGACCGCGCGCGTGATGGTCAACCGCGTCTGGCAGCATCACTTCGGCGTCGGACTGGTCGACACGCCGAGCGACTTCGGCGCCAACGGCACGCCGCCAACGCACCCCGAGCTGCTCGATTGGCTCGCACGCCAGTTCATCGATCACGGCTGGTCGCTCAAGGAGCTGCACCGTCTCATCGCGTCGTCCAGCGCCTACCGGCAAGCGAACGCGCCGCGCGACGAGTGCCTCGCCGTCGACGCCGCGTCGCGCTTGCTGTGGCGCTACCCGCCGCGCCGGCTCGAATCCGAAGCGATTCACGACGCCGTGCTGCAGATCGCCGGCACGCTCGACCTCACCATGGGAGGACCGGGCTGGAGTCCGTTCGAGCCGAACGACAACTATGTGCGGGTCTACGAACCGAAAACCGAGTTCGGTCCAGCCGAGTGGCGCCGCATGATCTACATGAACCGCGTGCGAATGCGGCCCGACGCGATCTTTGGCGCGTTCGACGCCCCTGACGGCGGGCAGGTCTGCCCGAAGCGCGGCGCGTCGATCACCGCGATCCAAGCGCTGAATCTGTTCAATAGTCGGTTCATGATCGATCAGGCGGCGCACTTCGCTGCGCGCTTGCGACAGGAGGCGGGCGACGAGCGTCTCGCGCAGGTCGACCGCGCGTTTCAGCTCGCGTTCAATCGCGCTCCCGACGCCACGGAGCTCGTCGCCGCCCAGCAACTGATCGCCACGCACGGCTTGCCAGCCTTCTGCCGCAGCGTGCTGAATGCGAATGAGCTGATGTTTGTTCCCTAAAATCCAAAGCCGCAGAGTTTAGCCACGAAACACGCGAAAACGACGAACAGGAAGGAAAGGGATGAAACCGCAGATAAACGCCGATGAACGCGGATAAGATCAAGAAAGAAATTGATTCGCGTTCATCTGCGTCCATCGGCGGTTCTATCTCTGTTTTTGTTTTCGTAATTTTCGTGGGTTTCGCGGTGAAGAGATCCCCGCATTCGAACCCTAAGTAATGCCAGCCCCCCTCTCACGTTCCGGACTCGACCTGCTTAGCCGGCGGCAGTTTCTCGGCCACACGGGGATCGGCTTGGGCGGGATCGCGCTCGCCCATCTGCTCCACGCCGATGGCAAGCTCGCTCATGCCGACGGTTCGTCGTTGCCCGCGGGCCCAATTCGCCCGGCGATCGACCCGCTCCGCCCGCATGCGCCGCGCGCTCCCCACTTCGCGCCGCGGGCGAAGAACGTCCTGATGATTTACTGCTCTGGCGCTATCAGCCAGCTCGACACGTTCGACTACAAGCCCGAGCTCGTCCGCCGCGACGGCCAGCCGATGCCGGGGGCCGATCAGTTGGTGACGTTCCAAGGCGAAAACGGCAATCTCGCGCGGCCGCGCTACAAGTTCCGCCCCCGCGGCGAGTGCGGCAAGATGACCAGCGACCTCTTGCCGCGCATCGGCGAGTTGGCCGACGACCTCTGCTTCATCCATTCCCTCACCAGCAAGACGAACACGCACGGCCCGGGCGAAAACTTCATGGCCACCGGGTACACGCTCGATGGCTTTCCCAGCATGGGCGCGTGGGTGAACTACGCCCTCGGTTCCGAGAACGAGCAGCTGCCGGCGTTCGTCGCCATCCCCGACCCGCGCGGCGTGCCGCAGTCGGGCAGCAACCACTGGGCGCCCGGATTTCTGCCGGCCGTCTTCCAAGGCACGGCGTTCAACGCGAGCCGGCCTGTCCGCTTCCTCGACGCGCCTGTCGGCGTATCGCTGCAAAGCGACGCCGCGTCGCGCGACTTCCTCAAGCTGCTCAACGATCGCCATCTCGAACACTTCCCCGGCGACACGCAACTGGCGGCGCGAATCGCCAGCTACGAACTAGCGGCGAAGCTGCAACGTTCGCTGCCCGACGCGGCCAACATCGACGCCGAAGCGGCGCACACGCTCAAGAGCTACGGCGCCAACGACCCCGACCCGGTGAAGGCGGGCTTCGCGCGCAACTGCATCCTGGCTCGCCGGTTGGTCGAGCGCGGCGTCCGCTTTGTTCAGCTCTTCAACGGCGCTTACGCAATGGGCGAAGGGGTCGGCAATTGGGACGGGCACAAGCATATCGACCAGCAATACGCCGTCCACGGGCCGATCCTCGACCAGCCGGCCGCAGCGCTCGTCGCCGACCTCAAGCAACGAGGCCTGTTAGCCGACACGCTGGTGGTTTTTTGCACCGAGTTCGGCCGGATGCCGACGTTCCAAAAGGGGGCGTCAGGTCGCGACCATAACCCGAAGGGCTTCACCGCCTGGCTCGCCGGCGCCGGCGTCCGGGCGCCGTTCAGCTATGGCGCCACCGACGAATTCGGCTATCAAGCGGTCGAGAACGTCGCAACCGTCTACGATTTCCACGCGACGATTCTGCATTTGCTCGGGCTCGACCACACGCGACTGAGCTTCTACCACAACGGCATCGAACGCCGGCTGACCGACGTGCATGGCGAAGTGATTCATGCGATGGTGAAGGCGTGAGCCACACTGGCAGCCCCTGGCTCCGCCAGGGGGTCGGCCGCCATTGCGGTAATCGTCGTCGCTCGTAAGGCTACCCCCTGGCGGACAACATAATGCAATAGCTAGCACGCGTCGCTAGCGGTAAAAAGGCCCGCGTTCCAGGCTGTTCCTAGAGACCTGACACGTTTCTAGGAGGTGAGCCATGGAACGCGAACTCTGGAGCGTACTATACCGTTTGACTCGGCGGTTATGCAGCGATCGTTCGGGACACGTCTATTCGGTCAGTTGGATCGTCGGCGTCTATCTCTGGGCGGTGATCCACGATCGACCGGTGAGTTGGGCGTGTCGGCCGGAGAATTGGCCGTCGTCATGGCAGGTGCGGCTGCCGAGCCAATCGACGGCGAGCCGTCGTCTCCGCACGGCGGCGGCCGTGGAACTGATCGAGCGGTTGAGGAAGCGTTGCTGGCAGGGCCCGCACCCGCCGGAGGTGAGCTTCCTCGACGGTAAGCCGTTGCCGGTAGGAGGCTTCAGCAAGGATCCCGACGCCACGCGCGGGCATGGCGTCGGCGGCCCGGCCCGCGGCTACAAGCTGCACGCCGTCTGGACGATCGATGCGCTCGTGGCGTGCGAAATCCAGCCGCTCAACGTGAGCGAACAGACGGTCGCCCGGCGACTCTTGCCGCAAGTCGGCGGAGGCTGCGTCCTGGCCGACGGCAACTACGACAGCAACCCGCTGCACGAGATCGCCGCACGGTCGGGCGTGACGTTGATCGCTCCGCAGCGTCGCGCGGGACGAGCGCTGGGCCACCGCCGCCACAGCATCGGCCGCTTGCAGTCGATCGAACTGCTGACGACCGCCGATGGCCAAGCACTCTTCAAGCAGCGGACGTACATCGAGCAACGCTTCGCTCAACTCACCAATTTCGGCGGCGGGCTCGGACCACTCCCCAACTGGGTGAGGCGACTGCCGCGCGTCACCCTCTGGGTGAACGCCAAACTCTGCATCCAGGCCGCTAGAAACCACTTGCGACGAGGAAACGATCTGATGGCGTTTGCATAATGTTGCGGAGCCAGGGGCTGTAAGCGCGCCGCGGTTTCGCGAACTTCGCGATAAGCTAAACTTCCCGATACCGCCGCCGACTCATTTCGTCCATTCGGGAAACAGCCATGCCCCTCGCCGGTCCGCCTCTCACGATCGAAGTCGAACTCTCCCGCCTGTTGGAAAAGGGTCTCGCCGCCACGCCCGATGCGCCGGCGCTTGTCTCGATCGACGCTCAGTTCACGTGGCGCGAACTCGACGTCGCGTCGACGCGTCTGGCCCGCCACTACCTGGCGCTCGGCCTCAAACCGGGCGATCGCATTGCGACGCTCATGCCAAACTGCGCGCAATTGGTGATTCACAACATCGCCTGCATGAAGGCGGGCTTCGCGTCGACGCCGCTCAACTACCGCTACCAGGCCCCGGAGATTGATCACGCCCTCGAAGTGAGCGGGGCGTCGGTCCTGCTGCACCACGCCGAACGAGACGCCGACCTGGCGCTCAGTAAGTTCGCCGCTAAGCTCCCGCTGGGCCGCATTTCCTTCGGCGCGGCCGACGGTCGCACTCCGAGCTACGAACAGTTCATGCAGACCGAGCCGCCGACGAGGGAGTTCACACGGCCCACGCCCGAGACGGTGGCATTCATCTTTTTCACTTCCGGCAGCACCGGCAAACCGAAGGGGGTGACTCACAGCCATCGGTCGTTCGGTTCGATCGTCGCCGGTACGATCGCTGGATTTGAACTCAACGACGCCGACGTCTTTCTGACGGCAACCTCCTACTCGCACATTGCGGCGACGCATATCTCGTTCGGGGCGTTGGCGTCAGGAGTGCGCATCGACGTCCCCCACCGGCTCGATGGCGACGAATTACTGCCGCTGCTCGCCGCCACCCGCCCCACGTTTCTCTGCATGCTGCCGGCCGCGCTCTTCGCACTGGTGCGCGATCATCAGGCCACGCGCGAGCACTTCGGCTCGCTGCGGCTTTGCGTCAGCGGCGGCGACAAAGTCTCTGGCGAGCTCGAACGCGAGTTCACCGCGATCGCCGGCAAGACGATCGACGAGCTTTACGGCATGACCGAAACCGGCATGTCGACCGTCAATCCCCCTGACGGCACGAACAAGATCGGTTCGATCGGCAAGCTCGTCCCAGGATACGAGGCCTCGATCCGCGACGCCGCCGGCAACGAGGTTCCCGTCGGCGCCGAAGGCCGCCTCTGGATTCGCAGCGCCGCCAATATGATCGGCTACTGGAACCGCCCTGACGCCACGGCCGAGACGATCGTCGACGGTTGGCTCGACACCGGCGACGTCGTCGCGGCCGACGAGGAGGGTTACCTCTGGTTCCGCGGCCGGCAGAAGCAGATCATCGTCCACGACGGCTCGAACATCACGCCGCAAGAGATCGAAGAGTCGCTGCTCGAGCATCCCGCCGTCGCGTCCGCGGGAGTAATCGGAATCCACAACCTGCTGCATGGCGAAAACGTGCGGGCCTACGTCGAACTGAAACCGGGCGTCGCGCCTCCGACCGCGGCGGAGTTGATCAAGTTCTCGCGGGCAAGCGTCGGTTACAAGGCGCCCGAGGAGATCGTGTTTCTCGACGCCATGCCTCTCAACGCCACGGGGAAAGTCGACCGCGTGGCGCTGAAACGCCTAGCGGCAGCCTCAGCGAGCTAGCGCCCCCGCCTCTCCAGTAGCCGGACCTCCACGCCGCCCGGGAGCGCGATGTGAAAAACGCCGCGATCCTTTTCCCCACTCCTCCCAGTGGGCATGGCCCGCCGACTATGCTGGAATGGTTGCCCGCTCACCAGCGGTCTCCGCTCATCGCCATTTTCCGCCGCGAAGGTCCACCATGCCGCAAACCTCGCTCGTTCTCACGATCTTGGGCGCCGATCGCCCCGGCCTCGTCGAATCAATCGCCCGCCTCGTTGCGGAGCATCAAGGCAACTGGCTCGAAAGCCGCATGGCCCACCTTGCCGGCCAGTTCGCCGGCATCCTCCGCGTCGAAGTCGACGCCGCGCAAGCCGAGCCGCTGACCGCCGCGCTTCGTCGGCTCAACGACGCCGGGCTCGAGACGATCGTCCACCCCGACCCCGCCGCGGCGATCGCCAGCGACCGCCCGCTGGTGAAGCTCGACCTCCTCGGCCAAGATCGCCCCGGCATCGTCCGCCAGATCAGCAGCGTGCTGGCCGCGCTGGGGGTGAACGTCGAAGAGCTGAACACCGAATGCCGCGCCGCCGCCGAAACGGGCCAACCCCTGTTCCACGCCGTCGCCCAACTGCGGCTGCCGTCCGACGTAAGCGTAGACGCACTCCGTACGGCGCTCGAAAATGTGGCGGCTGACCTGATGGTAGACGTCAAGCTCGCCGCCGATTAGCCGCGCGTGCCGGGCGCTCAAACGCTGCGATCGAGCCGCAGCCTTCATGCAACCGCGGTCGCCAGACCGATTTCTCGCGGCGGTTCGCCCGAGCCCGCCAGCACCCGCACCGCTTCCACCAGCATCAGCGCCGCCAGTCCCAGCAGCACGAGCCCGATCCACGGCACCACGTCGCTCGGCGCCTGCCACGCCCCTTCGCTGGAGCGAAACGCCGGCACGGTCATCGTGATCAGGGCCCAGGTGCTCATCACGTACATGATCACCGTGGGAATGCCGGTGACGAACCAGACCCACATCGCCCGCCGCGTCCGCCACAGCCAGACGGTGACGCCCAGCAACGTCAGCGCGGCCAGCAGCTGATTGCTCGCGCCGAACAGATTCCAAAAGAGTTGCCACACCGGCGTCTTCGCGTCCGACGGATGCCTCAGCATGAAAAACAGCGGCACGCCGGCGGTCAGCGCCGTGCCGAATAACCGCCCGCCCCTCCCCCGCCAGCCGGTGAGTTCCTGCAAAATAAACCGCCCGAGCCGCGTGCAGACGTCGAGCGTGTCGTAAACGAACGTTGTGAACGCCATCAGCGCGAAGGTGACGCCGATCCCCTTCGAGACGTTCATCACATCGAGAAACTTGCCGATGCCGTGGGCGTAGATCTGGTTCGGCTTGCCCGCGAGCTCGGCCGAGTTTTCCTTGAACATCATCACGCAGCAGAGCGACACCACGGCAACCATGCCTTCGAGCAGCATCGAGCCGTAGGCGACCGGCTTAGCGTCCATCTCGTTGCGCAGTTGCTTAGAAGTCGTGCCGCTGGCAATCAGCGAGTGAAACCCCGAGCACGCGCCGCAAGCGATCGTGATGAACAACATCGGCACGAGCGCCACGCCGGCGCCGACGCCGCTGGGAGCCACCGGATTCCACCCGCGGAACATCGGGTACTCGACCTGCACGTTGCCGAACGCGAGTCCCAGGGCTCCCGCCGCGAGCGCCGCGTATAAAAAGTAACCACCCAGCTGGCCGCGCGGCTGCAGCAGCAACCACACCGGCAAGACGCCGGCGACCAAGCAGTAGGCGAGTAAGATCGCACTCCAGAGCTTCACCGCGGCGCCGTCGCTCCAACCGGTGATCGCCGCCAAATCAAGCGGCACGCTCGGCCCCCAGACGATCGCGCCGACCACCATCGGCAAAAACACGCAGAGGGCCAGCCACGACGGCATCCCGGCGTACCGCATCGCTACGCCCATCGCCAGCGTGATCCCCAGATAAATCAGCGACGAAGAGGCGATCGCCCCGCCGCCGATGCCCCCGTTCTCCGCGAGCGGGGCTCCGACGAACGACGCCGCCGTCACGCCCGTGAAGGCGACAATGATGTAGACGAGCGCAATCCAGATGAACGAGAGGAACATCAAATACGATCGCCGCGACATATAAAGCCGCACCACTTCCGCAATGGAAGTCGCCCGATGGCGGATCGACGCCACCAGCGACGTGATGTCCTGCACCCCGCCGACGAAGATCGACCCGACGATGATCCACACAAGCGCCGGCAGCCAGCCGAAGAGCACGCCGGCGAGAATCGGCCCCACGATCGGCCCCGCCGCCGCGATCGCCGAAAAATGCTGCGGCAACAACGCCGCCGGCGCGAGCGGTTCAAAGTCGATCCCGTCGCGCAGCTCCACCGCGGGCACCGGGGCCTGCGGATCAAGCCGCAAGAGCCGCCCGAGCAAGCGGCCGTAGGTGAGGTAAGCGACGCCCAGCACGAGAGCGCTGGGGAGGACGATCCAGAGGAGATTCATGGGAGGATTAGTTGACTATCGGCCATCTTTGGCGGGGAGTGATGGCGTCAATAACGCCCGAGTCGCCGCATCTTGGTGAAGCGACGCACTCGCAGACTCGCTTGCACCGCCGGGCTTAAAGCGCGTCAGCGGCCGATTCTATCACGCAACGACTATCCGAACCAACCTCGGGGCGGCTTATCGATGAAAGCGTCGCCGCTGCCGAATCGTCGTCGAGCCCATCACTCCGACCGCGAGCGAAGCCGCTCCAGTCGGCTCAGGGATCGCCGCAAGGCTTGAGACGAACAATCCCATCGAGCCATCAGCAAACTCAGCGCGAAACGCAACTTGGCCCCGTTCGTTAAATCCAACTCGCCGCCCATCTTCAAGACCTGATCCACCCAAGAAACTGATCTGCGTCAGCAATCTCAGGTCGCCAGGGGCCACTTCCAACAACGATCCCGTGCTCGCGATCTCAATCAAGGAGCCGTTAGGATTTTGCACCAAGAGCTGATCGCTGAAGTTTCCGAATACTCTGCGGGTACTCATGAAGGCGACTTGCCCCGCGCCGTTGATGGCGTAACTCCCAAGGCCCAGATATTGCGAATCGCAGCCGGGAATCGGATCTCCCTGTCTCGCGATCAATTCCAACGTATCGCCCTTCAATCTCCACAGACTTTCTTGATTCTCAGACCCGACTCCTTCGCCTTGCAAATAGGCAAAAACTACTACTTCGCCCTGTCCATTGATCACAGCACTATTGCCGCCTATGTGCATCGTCAAGCCCGGCATCCCCGGCGCTGGCGCGGCGGGGGGGAGAATATTCTGCAACGTGTCCCCGTCGATCATCCATAACCCTCCTTCATAAGGACGCCAGGAGTCATTGGGGTTCGTCAGTTGGGCCGTGAAAATAGTCTGCCCGGCGTCGTTCAGCGTCGGCGCACTGAAGCGGGCAAATGTATTGCCTGTTCCTGGTGCGTCTTCACTTTGTCGCACCATCGGTGTTGCGCCATTCTCGTCAAAACGCCAAAGACTTTGCTCGAACACCATCGGCGGCAACCCTCGATGACTCAGCGCGGCTTCAAACACTAGCTCGCCTCGATTATTGAGCGCTGCTGCATCGGCTAAGCCAGACGAGGACCATAGCGAGTTGATGGTGTATTTTTCGGAATCGCCGTACTCCTCGGCGCCCGTGCGCAGTGCCATCTTGAGATCGAGAGGATCTCCTACCCAAAAGGCGTTGACTCCATGCGAAATGCTCGTGCCAAGTCCGCCCTGGAATGCGATTTGACCTACATCGTTAACCTGCGGTGGGCCAATCCAATTGTAAATATGGTTAGGCGTGAAGTCGGCCGCTTGCTCCCCCAGGACCGCGAGAGACTCAAGACCAGCCGGTCCGCTGCGCTGGATCGCTACACCCCAATTGTCCGTTGCCGGGATCCCGGACAATCTACTTAAGAAAACCGTCCTTCCGGCAGCGTCAATCGCCGGATCGTAGGGATATTGAATTGTCTGAGTCGTTCCCGGCGCGACGTCGCCGCCACGGGCCGCCAGTTTCAGCGACCCGTTTCCTTCGCTCCAAATTCCGTAACGACTGTAGTCCTCCGGATCGACGATGACGGAGTCGCCAATTAGGCCGCTAAAGGCGACTTGCCCGGAGTTGTTCAATACAGGGATGGATGAAAAGAGCTCAAAACCCAGACTAGTACCTGGAGCCGGCGCTCCACGCGTTAACGCGACTGTTCGCAACGTCGTCGCACCGGCCGCACTGGCTGCTTGAGTAAGGCTGGCCCCCAGCAGCCAAAATGCAACGACTCTCCGAAACAAAATAAGCAGTCCACTTAGTCGGCGCCAAGAAGCCATGGGCAATCCTTTGTGCGCGGATCCCTCAAAATACCCCGACGACTAACGGAGCGTCAAAGATGATTGGAATTACGTCGGCTCGCATCCCCATCAGACCGCCGGTTTGGAGTCGCGACTCCGTAAGAATAGGCTAACAGGCCTTCGGTTCAATTCCAACCTCAAGCCGCAGCCGCCGCCCCCAATTCCCCGAGCAACCCCTCCAGGCACCGCGTGCTCTTCCCCCAATCGAACATCTGTCCCGGAATGTCGGTGTGCGCCTCGACGCGCGTCGCCCGCCCCTGACGCACCACGGCCACCACTAGGTCTCCCTCCAGGGCGAACAAGTCCGACGGCAGCGCCGCTTTGACGATGCATCCATCCGCTAACTGCTGCACGTCTCGCAACGAGCGGCCCTCTTTCGCCAGCGAGCAGAGCAGCCGCACCAGCGTCTCGCCAGGCGGAATCGCGAGGATCGTCGCTTGGCTTTTGCCGGTCTTCACCCCTAGCTTGGCATAGGCCGATTGAGCGAACCCGGCGATCGCCGACATGGGGAGCGGTACGCCGGCCAGCTTGCCGAGCGCCTTTCCATACAGGTCGAGAATTTCCTCGCCCGTCATTCGCTTCTTCGACTGCGCCGCCGCCCGCGCGATCCGATCGCGTACGGCCGGGATCGACATTAGCTGCTCATAGTCGACCAGATCGGACCAGTCGATGGCCAGCACGACCGAGGGGTCATAATTGAGTTCGCCCCCGTTCGCCGCACCGCGATCCGCAACCGCCGTACCGCTGGCGTCAGCGGCGGCCAAGCGATTTCCGCAGCCAGTGCAAAATTTTCCCGTCCCCTTCGTCCCGCATTCCGAGCAATACATTGGGTGGCGCCCCCGTAGCGAGGTGATGTCCGAGCCGTGCTAGCATGCGACGCTCGCCGGTACGATCTCACCTCTCCTATCGGCGTCCGGCCAGCCAAAACTTCCCTCACTCCGGCGCACAGCCCCCATGACTCCCCCCCATTCGTCATTCGGATTTCGTCATTCGTCATTCGCGTGCCTTCTAACCGCTTGCGTCTTAGCGCTCGCCTCTCCAGCCCAGGCCGCCTACGACTTCACCGGCCTCACTGCGCTCGCCAACGGCGCCCTCGCCGGCCAAAACGTCGGCACGCCCGTCCCCGGCTTCGAAATTCGCCTCCTCAAGCATGGCGTCCCGATCTACCACGAAGTCTTCGGCGACTGGTCGCTCAACCGCCCCGCCAACGTCGACAGCAGCACAAAGACCATTAGCGGCGCCCTGATGATGTCAGTCGCCGATTCCGCCGACGGCGGCTTCTCGCTCGACAGCCATCTCGCCGACTTCCTGCCCGAGTACAATGTTCCCGGCTTTCGCGACATCACCATTCGCCAGGCATTCTCGCACACCTCCGGCATCGCCGGCGACGAACAGGCGCTCGTCCTCTATCAAAAGAACATCACGCTCCGCCAAGCGGCCGCCATCATCAAACAAACGCCGCTCGCTTATACCCCGGGCAGCGCGTTCTCTTACGGCGGCCTTTCGATGCAAGTCGCCGGCGCCGCCGCCGAAGTCGCCACGGGCCAAAACTACATCGACCTCTTCGCCGAGCGCCTCGCGACGCCCCTGGGCATGACCAGCACGCGGTTCGTGCTCGCCAGCGACACCAACCCTCGCATCGCCGGCGGGGTCGAATCGACGGCCAGCGACTACAGCCGCTTCATGGACATGCTCGCCAACGACGGCGTTGACCGCGTCACCGGCGTGCGCATTCTCTCCTCCGCTGCGGTGAACGAAATGTTCACCCGCCAGACCAACGACAGCCAGCCGATCATCAACTCCCCCGCTGACAACAACTACTACGGCGTCGGCATCTGGGTCAATCAACTCGCCCAGGCCGGCCCGTCCGCCGAAGCCCTCGCCGCCGGCGCCCGCGGGTTCCACAGCTGGATCGACCGCCGAAACGACCTCGTGTTCACATTCGCCACCGACCTAAGCCACTTCGCCAACGTCGAAGTCCTCTCCTCAATGATGCACGCCGAGATCCTGAGCGCCGTCCCCGCCGCCGACTTCGATTTCGACGGCGACGTCGACGCGGCCGATTTCTCGATCTGGCAAACCGCCTACGGAGCCACGGCGCAGGGAGACGCCAACAACGACGGCCAAACGGACGGCGCCGATTTTTTAGAATGGCAACGCCGATTCACGCTGCCGACGAACACAGCAGCGGCCCAGTCTCGCGCAGCCAGCGTCCCCGAACCAGCCTCGGCGGCACTTGCGCTCTACGCGGCCGCGGCGATGGCGCTGCTTGCGCTGCGCCACTCGCCAGCCTATCGCACCGGCGAAAGCTCTACGGCTCGACCTTGAAGTCAAAGTGCGTGTGATCGCCGTCGACCGTCGCCTCGAGCGGCGTGGTCTTGAACCCTCTTTACGCCGACGCTGCCTCCCGCCAGCAACGCCGTCGCGATGGTCGACAACGAACGAGCTGTCGAAATTCCTTCGCGCGGCGTTCCGGACGTGAACTTCCCTTGCCTCACGCCCTACTGAATCGGCAACTTGCCGATCGTCTGGTCGTCTCCGGACGCGATGAACGTGTCCCACACGCTCATCGGCCAATTCGCGGGCCAAGCCCCCCCCAAGACCTCTTGGCCATGAGCACCGATATCGACTTCGTTGGCGATGAAGTGCGCGCTGCCGTCCACCAGTCCGACGTTCACGCCGCCGGCATGCACACTGCGCACGGTCGCTTGGTTCTGCGCATCGTCGCCCGTATAGTCCGGCATGCACTCGCGCATCATGAGATCGGTATCCGCCGCCGACAGCCCTGCGGTATCGTCCGCCAGCGGGCTGCAGACGTTTGGTCCATTGTCGTCGCCCGTCTGACCGAACCAAAACAACACGCTCGCTCCAGCCTGACCGAGCGCCCAAGTGCCTCGCCGATCGCGGGCCGTAATTCCCGCACGAACCTCTCCTAACAACAGCGTGTTCGAGGTGCCGTCGGTGATTCCCTTCAATTTCGCGCCTACGTTAGGACCAATCACGCCCCGACGGCGTCCATCTCTCCAGCCGTCGGAATCGGGACCGAAAATACCATCTCCAGATCGGTTAAACAGCGGTCCGTTGCCAGCGTTCGCCGCGTAGTTTCCCCGTGCCCACTGCGTGGCGGTCGCGGCGCCGGAGAACTGCATCATCGTATCGCTATAGTTCGTATCGCTCGGGCAGCGGAACACCGCAAGAACCGCCGTGCGAACCGGGGCGTTGTTGGCATGCCCCATTTGAGGAGGAGCCTGACCGTTCGGCCAATTGCCGGTCGCCTTCACCGACTGATCGATCTGGTTAAAGACCGACGACTGCTCGATATATGGCAGTAGCCGAACAGCCCAATTCGGACCGATTTGCGTAATCGCCAGTGTCGCTGGTTCAACTCCCTTTGGGAATTCGAACGCCATCGGGAAAGCTCCCTTTGCCGACTCGTAGTTCAGCAATCCCAAGCTCAACTGACGCAGATTACTCTGGCACTGCTGCCGTCGCGCCGCCTCGCGCGCCGCCTGTACCGCCGGCAGCAATAGAGCCACCAGCACGCCGATGATGGCGATTACCACCAAGAGTTCCACCAACGTAAAGCCTGCACCAAGTCGTGCGTGGAAAGCTCGATGCCCAGTCATATTGGCTCCAGGGCGACGCAGATGAGTCACGAGAAAAGCAGAAAAGGGAGGGGGCGAAACAAGCCCTCGTTTCGCCGCCGCAAACCTCTACCTTATCCCAGATTAGCCGCCATGGGTCAACAAAAACAGCGCCGCGGCCTAATCGATCCTCGCCGCCGGAACTGCGGCGCGAGCCTGCTCGGCAAGGATGGGCGCGAGCCCGTGTAATCCTGTTTCGCTGCGACGCTCGCCAGCGTCTCACGGCGCCGCGGGCGTTACGGCTCGACCTTGAAGTCAAAGTGGGTGTGATCGCCGTCGACGGTCGCCTCCAGCGGCGTGGTCGTCGCGTCGCCGTACTTTTTGGGCACGGCCAGTTCCTGCTTGTTGTAGTTTTTCCACAACTGCAGCACGACTTTGTACTGCCCCGGCTGCATGCCGTCGCCCGGCATCCGCGTCATCATCTCGAACGTGCCGTCGGGCTTCACGCCGCCAGTGGCATGTTTTGCCGTTCCGCCCTCTCCCGTGGTCGCCGGCTGGAAGAGCACCGTTCCCCCTTCGCAGGGAATCGGCTGGCCGTCGGCGCCCGTCACCGTGCCCGTGACTTGCAGCTTTCCATCGCCGCCGCCGCATCCCGCCAGCAGTCCGATAGCGACCATCAATAACCATCGAGCCATGAACTTTCCTTTGCGCAGTGAAGCTGACATGAAACGGCCGCTGCTGCGAATCTCTACTGCTGATGCGGCATCTTGCCAATCGTCTGGTCGTCGGCCGACGCGATATATGTATCCCAGACGCTTAACTTCCAATTGTCGCTGCTCACCGCCTGCCCGAGCCCGCCGACGTCGACTTCGTTGGAAATAAAGTGAGCGCTCCCATCCGCCAGCCCAATGTTGACGCCGCCCGGATGGACGCTGCGCACCGTCGCTTGCTTCTGGTCATTGGCGTCGAACTGGTCTGGCATGCACTCGCGGGTCAGCAGGTCCTTGTCGCCTTCGCTCAGCGAACCCGAGAACGTATCGTCGGCCCACGGTGTGCAGACGTTCGGTCCGTTGTCGTCGCCCGTCTGGCCGAACCACGCCAACATGCTCGCCCCCGCCTGCCCCAGCGCCCAGGTGCCGCGCCGATCGACCCGCAGCAATCCCGCGCGAATCTCGCCCAACAGCAGCGTGTTCGACGTCCCATCGGTAATCCCCTTCATCTTCGCGGCGACGTTGGGTCCGATCACCCCCCGCCGACGTCCGTCTTGCCAGCCTTTCGAATCAGCGCCCGAAATGCAGCTGTCGCAGCCATTCTGGATCGCCCCGTTGCCGGCGTTCGCCGCGTAATTCCCTCGCGCCCATTCTGAAAGATTCGCACCGCTCCCCACTTGGGTCATCACGTTGCTGTACTCGGTGTCGCTCGGGCAGCGGAAGACCGATAGCACCGCCTGGCGAATATGAGCGTTGTTCGGCGACGACATCGAAGGCGGCGCCTGGCCGTTCGGCCACGTCCCAGGCACGACGGCCGTCTTGTCAATCTGGTTGTAGAGCGCCCCTTGCTCGACGAACGGCAACAGCCGCACCGCCCAGTTGGGCCCGAACATCGTGATCGGCAGCGACGACGGGTCAAGGTTTTTCCCGTACTCGAACGCCGGCGGATAGGCGCCCCGCGCCGACTCGTAATTGGCCAGCCCCAAGCTCAGCTGCCGCAAATTGCTCTGGCATTGCTGCCGCCGCGCCGACTCTCTGGCCGCCTGCACCGCCGGCAGCAATAGGGCCACCAGCACGCCGATGATGGCGATCACCACCAAAAGTTCCACCAACGTGAAGCCCGCACAACGACGTGCGCGGAAAGCTCGAAGGCCGCTCATAATGGCTCCAGGGCGACGCAAATGAGACACGTAGAAAAGTGACAGGCGTACCAAGGTCCAATCTTGCCGCCTCAAGCTTTTACCTTATCCCAAAACGGCCGTTATGGGTCAATAAAAATCGCCACAGCGGCCTGAAGAATCCGCGACCGCGCCCCGGTAACGCCCGATTCTTCAACCCCCTGCGGCAAAAGGTCGCGCCCCGGCCCGCCCGCATCCACTCCGCGCCAGCGTGATACAATAGGGCCTGCCAGTTCCGTCCCTCCAACTGACCCCGCCCATGCCCTCCAAGCTGCGTCCGTTCGTCCTGCTCGCCGCGCTGCTGGCAACGGCCCCTCAGGCGGCCCACGCCGCCGATTTCGGGTTCTTCGGCCGCAGCGGCGACGCTATCGAAATCAACTTCGCCGCCCTCCCCGGCGTCGCCGCCGGCTCTGCCTTCTCCGGTCTCAACCTCGCCGGATTCAGCGGCCATACCGTGCTTGCCAGCGATCTGCTCGCGAACCAGCCGTTCGAAAGTGCCGGCCGCTTCTGGGTCTTCCCCGATCCGGCGCGCAACACCCGCGCCCTGGGCGATTCGAACGCCGCCCGCGGTTTCCAGGGAACGCTTTCGGGCAGCCTCCTGGTGAACGGCGCCGCAAAGACGTTCAGCGTCACGGTACAACCCGGCTACACCGGCAGCGGACTCGGCGCGGTCGGCCAAAGCTCAGAGGCGCTCGGCCGAGCCGCCAACAACCCGCTTTTCGTCGCTCAACAGCAGCAGCGACTGCGCTACCTCGGCTTTGTCAGCGAGGGGGGCGCACCGGTCGCCGTGAGCGGCGTTTTTGGAGCCGGCACGGATTCCGCCCTGCGCACCTTTCAAGGCGCCTTCATTGGCGGCATCAACACGACGCAGGCCAATACCGACGGCATCATCGGCCCCACCACCGCCGGCTGGCTCAACGCCCAGAATGCGCCGATCTTCCAAGAGATCGCGCCAACCGCGGCCTACACCGTCTCCGCCGTGTCAGAGCGCTTCGCCACCAGCTGGACGCTCGACCTCATTGCCAAGGGCTCTGTCTTGGCGAAGGCTGCCACCGGCATCACCCAGCGCGTCACCGCCCTCTCGACCGCCGACGGCTATGGCTCCTCGGCCATTCACGCCACGCATCGCGTCGGGACCGACATCGACCTGGCGACCGCCAGTTCGACCCACAACTGGGGCGACGGCGTCACCAGCACCGACGAAGCCAACGTCGTCAAACATGCCGTTGCGTTCGTCGACGCCGCCGCCAGCGGTCGCGTCATCCGCTTCATCACCTCGAACCAGGACATCTACGACGGCATCCGCGCTGCCCGCCCCAGCGTCCCGTTGTACTACGACACCAGCGGCGGCCACCAAGACCACCTCCACATCGACGTCGGCCCCCCAACGCGCAGCGCGGGACGAACGAATCTCGCGGGCGACTTCAATCTCGACGACGCCGTCAACGCCGCCGATCTCGCCGTCTGGCAGCGGTACGCCGGCGCCAACTACGCCGGCAGCGATTACCTCACCTGGCAACGCCGTCTCGGCGCGAGCCAGCCGGCGGCTCTAGCCGCCGCAGTGGCACAAAACGTCCCCGAACCAACTTCGCTCGCCCTGCTCGCCTGCAGCGCTCTGCTTTGGCTTAAGCGATCCCGCCTGTAGCCATGCCAATCGCGCCTCTGGCATGCTGCCATCGCAGCAGCGGGGACGCGCGAGCCTCGGGCCCTCCTGTCACATCGAATCCCCACGGCGTCCCATCATCCAGCCCAGGGAAAATTGCGAGAGCCATGGACGTTGAGTGAAGTGTCGCCGAGCTGGCGTGTGTCGGCTGATCGTGCACGAACTCGCTCTCCGCAATGCCCGCACCCATCACGGCGGAAATGCCTTTTGGATGCCGTAACCCCTTTCCTCGCCGTCGCTTCCCCACCTGCGTAGCGTTCAATGGCAGCTAATTGGCGCCAACTCGGGCGATGGATTGCGAACGAGGTCTTCCCCGACGTGCTCGCAAATCAGCTTAAGTTTTGCGCTAGTCGCCACGCGAAAGGCGCTGTTAATTCATCTTCCCGACTTAGGATAAGCGAAGTTTCGCTCGTGCGTTGCGGGTGATAGAACTTCATTGAAGTTGGCGGCGTTCGACGAAAAGCCTCCCGGCCGGTCGCAGCATCTGATGATTAGATGACGCGCGGGCCAATCCAAACGGCGGAAGTCGATTCGCAACCAGGCTTGAGGACTTGACCATATGAAACGACATCTGGCGGCGATTGTTCTACTAGGAAGTCTGAGTTGGGCGAGTCAGGCAACCGCCCAAATCGGCACCATCTTGTTCCAGGAGAACTTTAACGGCCTGACTCTCGGCCCGAGCGTCAACGAGCGACAACTACCGACGGCCACCAATCGCCGCCCCACGATCGCGCTGCCGGGCACCGAAGCGGTTCCCAACGCATTCACCCACACGCCGCCAACCGGTTGGACGCAACTGGCCAACTTCAACAATTTCGGCCACCAGGATCTCCTGAATCCCGACTATGCCGTGGGGAATCAAGTCGGCAACTCCGGCGTGGGCAACGCGGGCGACCCGGGCAGCGGCGTCGACGAGTGGGAGGGGTGGAGCTTCGCCGACTTCGACTTCTGGATCACCGCCGACACGCAACAGCGCGAACTATTCAGTCGTGCCAACAACTCGATCGTCGCGGTCGTCGACCCAGACGAGTACGACGACCTCGGCCTGGGCCTCGGCCGGCCGCAGAACTACTACAACGCGGGCCTGTCGACCAACAATATCAATGTGGCTGGCAAGAACAATGTCACCTTGGCGTTTGATTCCAGCTGGCGAGCGGAAGCGCGCGACGATCGTCACGCGAACCCCGCGCTGAACAATGGCGTGAACAGCGGCGAAGTGAACGATCAGACCGCCATTATCTACGCAAGCTTCGACGGCGGTACGCCCGTGCGAGTCAATCTGTGGAGCTCCGACTCCAGTCTACCCGAGTTCCATGATGACGCCGTCGACGAGCGCGCCGAGGTACCGATCACGGTCCCCGCAGGCGCTCAAAACATGAAGCTGACGTTCGGCATGCTGAACGCGGGCAATGACTGGTGGTGGGCGATCGACAACTTGGAGGTTCGGCAGGGAGCCAACGCTCCGTTCTGGACCGAGAACTTCGAGTCCGTCTCCCTCGGCCCGAGCGTCAACGAGCGGTTCACCCGCCACACGACAGCCGCAAATGACGATGCTGGAAGCACTCCCATTCCTAGTTCGTTCACCCATACGCCGCCCACAGGCTGGACGGTCGACAATACGTTGCAAGGAGACCCGATTGACGACAATTCTGGCACCTTCGAGTGGGAAACCTGGTCGTTCTCCACGAAGGAGTTCTCCGCTTATACCGGCAATACTCAGCTGTATGGGTTCCAGAAGTCGACGGGCAATTACGCAATCGCGGATTCCGATGCGGCCGGCGGCGCCGTGACGTTGAGCACTGTTCTGCAGACTCCGACGATCAACATCGCCGGCATCGGTGCGGGCGCCTTGAAGTTGCAGTTCGATTCGGCGTGGCAATCCAGCGGTTCGCAGAATGCCGTAATCACCGTCGACTACGGCAGCGGCGAGACCGAAGTGCTGAATTGGAAGTCTGACGAGAACGATCCAGGTTTCCACGACACCAACGTGAACGAGACGGTCTCCCTCAGCCTGAACAACCCGGTCGGCGCCACGACGGCCAAGGTGCGATTCAAGTATCTCGATGCTAATAACGAGTGGTTTTGGGCGATCGACAACATCAAGATCGGTACCGGCGGAAACGCCGATTTCGACAACGACGGCGACGCCGACGGCAACGACTTCCTGATCTGGCAGCGTAATCGCGGCACGGGAACCACGCTGGCGCAAGGCGACGCCGACGGCAATGGAGTCGTCAACGACGCAGATCTGGCGATTTGGAAGTCCCAATTTGGCCAGACCGGCCTCGCGACTGTGGCCGCGGGCGCCGTCCCGGAGCCGGCAGCCGCCGCTCTCCTTTTCACGGGACTGATGTTCGTTGCCGGAACGAGCCGCAAGCGCCGCTAACGCTCGCGAGCCGTAACTCGTCAGCGTGGCAACGCACGGCCTAGACGCATGGCGCCGTCCGGCCAGGGACCTCCCTGGCCGGACAGGCGTGATGCGAAGACCTCCGTCGCGAATTGAAGCTTCATCCGGCGTTCGTCAGGCTTCAGCGATGATAGCCCCGTTTCGTTGGGAAGCCACGACCCAACCGCGACGGGATGGCAGGGTGCAAATCGGGGGGCCCCTGCCGTCCGTCGCGGCTTTCTCTCCAATCTTGCGGTCTGTACGGGTGAATATTCATTACTCCTTGGCATCTCGACTTCCGATCTCTGCCGCAGCCCACCCGCCGCTGGCAGACCGGCCGCGCTGAGCGCCAAGCGGGCTCATGCTATCCATTTTGCCCCGTCTCGGCTAATGATCACTGGCCGACATGGCCCGCACGGCCGCCGCGAGATTTTTCCGCACTCGCTGCAAGTGCCGCTCGCGTGTCGCCGATGAGCAGCGAGGACGCGGCCTCGATCCCCATAGCCCCGGCCCAGGTTGGCGTACTCGCCTGCCAGGGCAGCCGCTGTGGCGGCAACCGAGACACCCCGCGGAAGCGTTGTTTCAAGTTCGCCTTTTTGTCGCCATGGTGGAGACGGTGATCTCAGTGATCTCGGTGGACTCGCGTTTTCTCGGCGTTTTTTAGTTTTGTCGCCAGAAACGACTCTCGCGACAAATTGCCGCCGGCGACAGAAATCGCTCCGTCAGGTCCAGCACGACGACCGATCTTGCCGGCAATTCGGGCGCCCGGCTGAAAAGCAGGCTGGCCGCCGACAGGCGTGCCGTCCTCTGCAAGGCTGAGTACCCGCCCATCCCCGGTCAAGCAGCTTTCAACGCTGATTTCCGGTCAAACGAATGGCCCAACCAAACAATTTGAACCGCCCAGGACGCCCATGAACGCCGATCAAGAAAAACAGAACGCCCCATTTATTAGCGTCCACTAGCGTCCATCAGCGCTGCTGGCTTTCCCCGGCCTTCCCCCTCGGCGTCCCTGGCGGTTGGTAATTGGAATTCGCCCCAGCGGAATTGGCGGGCGGCCGATAATGGCATATCATTGTGAAGGCTTTCACAAAGTCCTCCTCACGCTCCACGACGCGACATGGCAAAGCAAGGTCCCCGCAAGAAGGTCCCGAAGGAGTTGGCGGTTATCAACGCCGACAACTGCACCGGCTGCGAGTCGTGCCTGGAGGTCTGCCCCGTCGACTGCATTACGCTGATGCGGATCGACCGCGGCGTCGTCAAAGGGACGCAGCAGTGGTGCGAGATCGACCTCGAACGCTGCGTCGGCTGCGAAGTCTGCGTCCACATCCCTGGCAAAAAGTCGAACCCGTACGACCTGAAGGTCTGCCCCTGGGACGCGATTGAAATGGTGCCGACCGAGATCGTCGCCACCGTAGTGGCCGAAATCGGCGGCCCGCCTGAGTACATCCAAGAGAATTGGGACCGGCTCGTCGGCACGGCCCAGCAATTGGCCGAACTCCGCGCCGGGGCTTAGCGGCTAGGTTGCCCCGCGTATCGAGCCTCCTGAACGGAGGCAGCGTCATCGTGAGCGTAGCGAAGGATCTAGCGCCACCCCTTGGCCGTAGGCCTCGACGCGCCGTAGCCTGGGGCAATCGCAGCGCCGCCCCAGGAGCTGCCATCCGCTGACCATCGACCACTGACAAAAAGTTCTCTCCCTCTGTCGATTCTCGCCCACTCGATCGACTACTTAGCACAGGCGCCCGTTACGGCCGAACTGAAGCATTAAATTCAAGGGAGAGAAGCCATGTCCGCATCAACCGGCGCCGTCCGCCTTCATCGCGTCCTCCGCGCCCCCGCCGAACGAGTTTTTAAGGCCTTCGTCGACGGCGACGCATTGGCCCGTTGGCTGCCGCCGCACGGCTTCGTTGGCAAGGTCCATGAGATCGATGCCCAGGTCGGCGGCGGTTACCGGATGTCGTTCACCAACTTCGGCACGGGTTCCGCTCACAGCTTCAGCGTGAAGTACGTCGAGCTCGTGCCGAACGAACGGATCGTCCACACCGACCGCTTCGACGATCCGAACCTGCCGGGCGAGATGACCGTCACAATCACGCTCAAGCCGGTCCTCTGCGGCACGGAGTTGAGCATCGTCCAAGAAGGGATCCCCGCGATGATCCCCACCGAAATGTGCTATCTCGGCTGGCAGGAATCGCTGGGGCAACTGGCGAACCTTGTGGAGCCGAGCATCCCGGACGGCGCGTAACGACTCCCCCGGTCGGGCGCCGGGGCTTGTTCAATTGCCAGCATCTTTTCCATTAACCACAGAGCTCACAGAGAACACAGAGGAAAGTCTCAGGAGATCGCCTTCAACGTCTTTCTCTGTGTTCTCCGTGGTTAATGCAATCGACGATGCTTGGAAATAAGGTTTGGAACGCGGGACGAAAACCAATAACTTATGCCAAACAACAAACAACACTCAAACCACTAACAGCGAGCGTGCAATGAATGCGAAGAAGATTATTGGCTGGGTCCTCAGCGTCCTCATCGCAGCGATGCTGATGTTCCTGAGCGCACCCGGCAAGTTCATGGACTTCGACGGTAAAGAAGAAATGTTCGCCAAGCTGGGCTGGGGCGTGGAGGTGATGAAGACGATCGGCGTTATCGAAATCGCCGTTGCGATTCTTTACCTGATCCCGCGAACTGCGTTCATCGGCGCCGTTCTGATCACCGCCTACCTCGGCGGAGCCATCGCTACCCATGTCCGCATCAACGACCAATTCATTATGCCCGTGATCATTGGCGTGCTGGCGTGGATCGCCCTCGGCCTCCGCGACGGCCGCGTCTTCACCACGGCGTTCACGGCTCCGCCAAAGCCGCTCGCCGACTAGCCCCCACTGCAGCCCCGGGCTTCGCCCGGGGGTCGGCCACCACATCGCGCGACATTGCCAATCGGAACGGACACCCACCCCCGGGCGGAGCCCGGGGCTAAACTACGTTTTACACACCCAAATTAGTCAGTTCTCACTCGCAATCGCCGCTGCGATCTTCCGCAAGTACTCAATGCTCCGCTGGCCAATCTCAACGGGACTCGGTTCGTACTTGAAGACCTCCAGAGAAAGCCAACCCGCATAGCCGATTTCATCGAGCGCCGTGAGAATCGGGCCGTATTGTACGTCGCCCATCCCCGGCCCGAGCAGATTGGGATCGTTCACGTGAACGTGAACCAGCCAGTCGCGACTATCGCGGATGATGACGTCGATCGGCTCCGCCTCGCTCGACATCGCTTTGACGTCGAGGTGGAGTCGACAGTGGGGCGACTCGACGAGCTCCGCAAGATGGATGGCGTTCTTCGCCGTGAGCATGAAGTTGCCTTCGGTCGGCCCGAGCGGCTCCAAGGCGATCGTCACCCCGTGCGCAGCGCAGAGCGGCATTGCCTCGCGCAGGATCTCGGCGGCGTATGATTCAGCGTCGTTGTACCCGACGCCCGGCAGCAGGTTGCGCTGTTGGGGTGAGCCGAGTACCATCAGCGTACCGCCGATCTCGCCGCAGAGCTCGACCAACGCCTTGAGATAGTCCGCCGTCGTCCGGCGTACCGCGCCGTCGGGGCTGGTCAGGTGAAAGCCCTTGGTCTTCGCGAGGAGCCAATGCAGACCGATGACTTCCAACCCTGCCGCCTCGGCCTGTTGGCGGATCTCGCGCCGCTTCGCCGCCGAAACTCGGCGCGCGTCGAAGGCGTCGGTCGGCGGCAGCAGCGTGAAGGGCGCGATCTCCACCCCCGTGTACCCGAGCGACCGCATCGTCGCGGCGACCTGATCGAACGGCTCGACGCCGAACATCTCATTGCAGAAGGCGTATTTCATGGACAGCTCGGCATGAACCCTGTCACTCTGAGGTACTCCGAAGAGTCCGGTTAGATTCTTCGGAGTACCTCAAAATGACGGACTGAGGGAGGCAGCGATCAGTGCGATCAACATCCACAGTGTCGCAAACGGCGCGCCCCTTTGGTACCTTGTTCCACAGCAATGCTCCCCGATTTTCTCCGCATGATGCTCGAGCCGCGAGTCGCACGATGCCGCTGAAGCAAGGAAAAATTCATCAGGGCGACTGCCTGAAGTTGATGGGGCAGATCGAAACCGGTTCGGTCGATCTCGCCTTCGCCGACCCGCCGTTCAACATTGGCTACAAGTACGACAAGTATCACGATAGCCAGGACGACGCGAAGTATCTCGACTGGTGCGCGTCCTGGATTGCCGAGATTTCGCGAATTCTCAAGCCAAGCGGCACCTTCTGGCTGGCGATCGGCGACGAGTACGCGGCGGAGCTGAAGGTCGCCGCCACGCGGCAGATTGCTCAGCCGTTCATCATGCGGGGTTGGGTCGTCTGGTACTACACTTTCGGCGTCAACTGCACGCGAAAGTTCAACCGTTCGCACGCCCATCTCTTCCAGTTCATCAAGGACGACAAGCAGTTCACGTTCAACGCCGAAGACCCGGCGGTGCGCGTCCCCTCGGCGCGGGCCCTCGTCTACGGCGACAGCCGAGCAAACCCCAAAGGCCGGCTCCCCGACGACACCTGGGTACTGCGGCCGCAAGACGCGCCGGAGAGCTTCCAGTCGATGGACGACCTCTGGTACTACTCGCGCGTCGCGGGCACGTTCAAGGAACGCCAAGGCTTCCACGGCTGCCAAATGCCCGAGCAGCTACTCGGCCGCATTATCCGCGTGAGCAGCAACCCGGGCGACGTGGTGTTCGACCCCTTTACCGGCAGCGGCACCACGCTGGCCGTGGCAAAAAAGCTCGGCCGCGAGTTCCTCGGCACGGAACTCTCTGCCGACTACGCCAAGTACGCCACTCAGCGGCTGAAGGGGATCCAGCCGGGCGACCCGCTCGACGGCCCGGCCGATCCGGCATCGAGCTCGCCGAACACGGCCAATGGCGTGACGCTCGAGGCTCGGAACCGTCGCAAAGCGGCTGCGAAGTAACGCAGCCGTCATGCTGAGCGCAGCGAAGAATCTGGAAGTTTATTGGATGTGCTAGATCCTTCGCTGCGCTCAGGATGACCACGTTACGCTTCGCTCAAATTCGCCGTCTTGATGGCAATCGCATGCTTGCGATTCTCTTTGCGAACCAGCTGACCGCAGGCGGCGGCGACGTCGGCGCCGAGGCTGTAGCGGATCGTGCATTTCAGGCCGGCGGCTTTGAGATGGGCGCCGAACGCTTCGCGAGTTGAACGGTCGCTACCGTGCAAGTGTGGCGCGTCGTCGATCGGGTTGAAGGGGATGAGGTTCACGTGGACCCGCAAACCGGAGAGCCATGCGACCAGTTCGGCCGCGGCTGCCAGCGAATCGTTGAGGCCAGCGAGCATCAGGTACTCGACCATCACTTCGGTCGAGTCAGGTTGGATGCGGTTGAGCTCCATCAGTGCGCGGCGGAGCTCGTCGAGCGGGTAGCGTTTCGCCAGCGGGATGATCTGCTGCCGCGTCTCTTGATTAGCGCTGTGCAGGCTGAGGGCGAGGTTGAGGTTCGGGAAGCGGCGGGCGCACCGGATCATCGCATCAGGCAGGCCGACCGTCGACGCCAGGATGCGACTCGGCGGTTGGTGAAAGAGCTCGGAGGCCGTGAGCGCCTCAATCGTGGCGTAGAGGTTTTCTTCGTTGTGGAACGGCTCGCCCATTCCCATGAAGACGAGGTTGCGTAGTTGGCGGCCCTCGGCGGCGAGAATCTGGCGCGATTGGACGACCTGGTCGAGAATTTCGGGCGGCGAGAGATTCTGAGCGATCCCCATCTTGCCGGTCGCGCAGAAATCGCACGCCGCGGCGCAGCCGACCTGGCTGGAGACGCAAAGCGTCGTCCGGCCGGTGGCGATGCGGAGGATCACCGACTCGATGAGCATTCCGGCGCGGGTGCGAAAAAGGAGCTTCGTGGCCCCGTCTTGTTGCGAGTCATTCCGGCTATGGAGTTCGAGGGCGTGCAGGTCGACGCGACTGGCAAACGTCTCGCGGACTTCAGCGGGAATCTCGCCGAGCGCTTCGGCATCGCTGCGGCCATGCTTCAGCAGGGCATTGCGAAAACGGCGCAGCGCCTGCGGATCGAACCGCAGTTCACGGCGCAACTGGTCCAGTGCTTGTAGATCGCAGACGTGCATTGAAGACTAGGTATGAAGATCTCTCGCAGAGGCGCAGAGGCGCGGAGGAAGAACGGAGGAGAGAGACAGCCACTCCATCTGCCTCTGCTTCTCTGCGCCTCTGCGAGACCTTTCAAGTTTGACTTTAGCAATCTGGATCATGCGAGAACCATTTTATGAGCCGCCCCAGGCTGCTCTTGAACGTACTGCGGCACCGCGTAGCCAGGAAGTCGGCGGCGGAGTTCGGCGATGATCTCGCGGCCGCGCTCGACGCTCACCTCAAAATGGGCGGCGCCGCGGACGCGGTCGAGTTGATGCAAGTAATACGGCGTGACGCCGAGGTCGATGAGCCGCGAGTTGAGTTCGGCTTGGGCGTCGACCGTGTCGTTCACGCCGCGCAGCAGGACGGCCTGGTTGAGCAGCAGCACGCCGGCCGTGGTGAGACGGCGGAGCGCGGCGGCGACTTCTTCGTCGAGTTCCTGCGCATGATTCGCGTGGATCACCATCACCGACGTCAGCCGTGTGCCAGTAATCCAGTTCAACAGTTCGTCGTTGACGCGTGACGGAATCATCACCGGCAAGCGGGTGTGAATTCGCAGTCGGCGCAGATGGGGGACCGCGGCGAACTGCTCCGCTAAGCGGGCCAGCCGCGCGTCGGTGACGGTGAGCGGGTCGCCGCCGCTGAGGATGATCTCTTCGATCGCCGGATCGTCGCCCAGCGCGTCGATCGCCGCGTCCCAGACAGGCTCGCTCGGCGGCGCTTGGTGGTACGGAAAATGGCGGCGGAAGCAGTAGCGGCAATGGATCGCACAGGCGCCGGTGACCACCATGAGGGCCCGCCCGGCGTACTTTTGCAGCAACCCTGGACGAAGGGCGAACGAGGCGTCCTCAACGGGGTCGTCGGTGAAGCCGTGGGGCGCGTCGGCTTCGGCAGCCGCGGGCCAAACCTGCAGCAACAGCGGGTCCGACGGGTTGCCGGGCTCGATCCGTCGCAGATAGCTCGGCGGGACGAAAACGGGAAAGTCGCTGGCCCCCGCGCGTGCCCGAACGGCCAGTTCGGCGGGCAAACCGAGGAGCTCGGCCAGTCGGCGGGGATCGCGGATGGAGTCGCGAAGTTCCCGTTGCCACGGGGCGGTAATGGCCATGGAACGGGCGCGGACAGCCGATTCTGGAGTGGTTAGAATGCTCAATTCGGTTCGCGGCGGGGGTTCGCCTCAGAATGACGCTGCGTGGTGAAACGAACATTATGCGTGACAGCTAGCCGGACCGCCACGCGGTCCGGGTCCGGTGGGCGTGGCCCTCCGGCTAAGGCTGTATCAAGCGTACCAATTCACGTCATTCTGGGCGAAGCGAAGAATCTAGTAGCTCGTTGGAGACGCTAGATCCTTCGCTTTGCTCAGGATGACGACACCCTCGCAGGGTGGCGATTACTACATCTTTTTCAGTCGGACGACAGGAAGCAAATCAGTGGGAACGTACTCGACCAGCGATTTTCGTAAGGGCCTGAAGGTTCAGATCGACGGCATCCCTTATCTCATGATCGAAATGAACTTCCGCAAGCCTGGTAAGGGGAATGCCCTTTACGAGTGCAAACTGCGAAACCTGCTGCGGGGAACCGTGACCGACAAGACCTACCGAGCAGGACAAACGCTCGAGTCGGCCGACGTGTCGGAATTCAACGCCCAGTTCCTCTACCGACAGGGGGAAGAATTCGTCTTCATGAAGAACGACGACTACGAACAGTACGAGATGTCGGCCGAGTCGGTCGGCGACGCCTGGAAGTATCTGAAGGACAACATGGACTGCCAGCTGGTGGTCTACAACAACTTGGCGATCGCGGTCACGCCGCCAAACCACGTCGTCCTGAAGGTCGAGTACTGCGAGCCGGGCGCCAAGGGAAATACGGCTACGAACGTAACCAAGCCATGCAAGATGGAGACGGGAGCGGAGATTTTGGCCCCGGCGTTCGTTAATATCGGCGATTTCCTGCGAATTGACACCCGGACGGGTGAATATATTGAACGTGCCAAGGATGCGAACAGTTAAGCGAATGAGGTATTGTTGAATTGCTAAAGGGTGTGTGGGACGGGGTCAGCGACCCCGATCTCGCGCCGCTTGGTTTTTCATGCGGACGCGCCGCAATCGGGGTCGGAGACCCCTCCCACAAAATCGATGCATCTTCCACGCCTAGAAAAGGACCGTCGCCATGTCTGTTGAGTCGCTGCTGCTGGCCGATTTGGGCGCTGGTTGGATCGCGCTGATCGTCGTCGGCGGCGTAGGGTTGTTGCTGCTGATGTTCGGCGTCGGCATCTACAACAAGCTGGTGATGCTCCGCAATCGGCTGGAGAACTCGTTCGCCCAGATCGAAGTCCAGCTCAAGCGGCGGTACGACCTGATTCCGAATCTCGTTGAGACCGTCAAGGGATACATGAAGCACGAGCGCGAGACGCTCGAAGCAGTGATCTCGGCCCGCAATGCGGCCGTCGGCGGCTTGCAGGCGGCGGCGGCCAATCCCGGCGACCCGGCGGCGATGAAGCAACTCGCCGCCGCGGAGTCGACTCTGGGCGGTACGCTGGGCCGCCTGTTCGCGCTGTCGGAAGCGTATCCCGACCTCAAGGCGAACCAGAACATGGCTCAGCTGACCGAGGAACTCACCTCGACCGAGAACAAAGTCGCCTTCGCCCGGCAGGCGTACAACGACTCGGTAATGCAGTTCAACACCTACCGGCAGTCCTTTCCGCCGGTGATCTTTGCGGGCCTGTTCGGCTACGGCGAGGATGCCGAACTGCTGGAGTTCGCCGACAGCAAGCAAATTGCCGAGGCGCCCAAGGTGAGCTTCTAAAGCGACTGCGTCGCGTGGTGAGTACGCGAGTAAGTGAGTAGGTAGGTTTCTCGCTCGCCGCAGCATTTCAGCCCCCGGCTCCGCCGGGGGGTAGGTTTCCATTCCGGCAATCATCGCCCCGCAAAGGGCTACCCCCCGGCGGAGCCGGGGGCTGCAATGACCACTTACTCACTTAAACACTCACTCACTTACTCACTCGTATGGCCACTGATTTCTTCGAACGGCAGGACCAGGCGCGGCGTAGTTCGACGCTGCTAGTGGTTCTGTTCGTGTTGGGAGTGATCGGCATCGTCGGCGCGACGATGGGGGTGGCGTGGGTTGCGCTGGAGGCGGTGCAGCATCAGAAGCAGCTGAGCGACGGCGATATTGATGCGCTGCTCGACAATCCGCTCTACGAATCGCCTGAAGAGCTCGCCCTTCCCGTCGGCGCCGGCGGCGCGGCGCTTCTGCTGATCGTTGGCGGCAGCCTGTTTAAGGTGGCTCAACTTTCTGGCGGCGGACACGTCGTGGCTGAAAGCCTGCAAGGCCGTCGCGTTTATCCCGATACGACCGACGCCGTTGAGAAGCGGCTACTCAATGTCGTTGAGGAGATGGCGCTTGCCTCGGGCGTGCCGGTGCCGCCGGTGTTCATTCTCGATCAGGAGCAGGGAATCAACGCGTTCGCCGCCGGCTACTCGCCGAGCGACGCCGTCGTCGCGGTGACGCGCGGCACGGCCGAGAACCTCTCGCGTGACGAACTACAGGGAGTGGTGGCCCACGAGTTCAGCCACATTCTCAACGGCGACATGCGACTGAACATTCGGCTGATCGGCATCCTGCACGGCATTCTGCTGCTGGGGCTGATCGGCCGCATTGTTTTCCGCATGGCGGCGCACTCGGGCGGCTCGCGGAGCAACCGCGACAGCAAGGGGAATAGCGCCGTCTATTTCCTGCTGGTCGGTCTGGCGGTGATGGCGCTCGGCTTTCTCGGCACGCTGATGGGCAACATCATCAAGGCCGCCCTCTCGCGGCAGCGGGAGTACCTGGCCGACGCTTCGGCGGTGCAGTTCACGCGAAATCCTTCGGGCTTGGCCGGCGCGCTGAAGCGGATCGGCGGCGCCGTGACGGGCTCCAAATTGCAGGCAGCCAACGCGAGCGAGGCGAGTCACTTGTTCTTCGCGCAAGGCGTGTGGGAGGGGCTGACGTCGCTCACCGCCACGCATCCGCCGCTGCCGAAGCGGATCAAGCGGCTGGAACCGCAGTGGGACGGCTCCTACGACATGCCGCCGCTCACGCCGACGGCGTTCAACTCGCCGGGGCCGGCGGCGGTCGGTCTCGTCGGCGCTGGCGCGGGAATGATGTCCCCCGAAGCGATGATTGGCTTAGCGGCGGCCGCGTCCCAGTCCGAAGAAATGGTGCCCGTGGCGATTGTCGCGAAGGCGGCGGATCAGGTCGGCGATCCGAAGGAACGCCATCAAAAGTATGCCGCTGCGCTGGTTGAATCGTTGCCGCCGTTGGTGCGCGATTCGGTTCACGAACCGTACGGCGCGCGGGCGGTGCTGTTCGGCCTGTTGGCCGACAAGAACCCTGAGATTCGCGCCAAACAACTGAAGCGGCTGCGAGAGTTGGCCAAGCCCGACATTGCGGACCTCACCGACAAGCTGCTGCCCTACATCGACCTGCTCGACGTGCGGGCGCGGTTGCCGCTGGTCGATATGTCGCTGCCGGCGCTGAGGGCGATGTCGGCGCCGCAGTACCGCGAGTTCCTGGCCTGCTTCAAGGAACTAGTGGCGGCCGACAATCGGCTGGGGCTGTTCGAGTGGACGCTTTACCGCGTGCTGTTGCGGCACCTGACGCCGCAGTTCGAGAAGACGGCGGCGCCGCGGGTTGCTTATTACGGCCTGCAGCAGATGGGGCCGCAGTGCTCGGTGCTGCTGTCGACGCTCGCGTATGCTGACAATCGGAAGGCCGAGGCGCCAGCGGCGCTCGCCCGCGGAGCGGAGAAGCTAAAGGGGATCGACGTTCAACTGTTGCCGCCTGAGCAATGTGGACTGGAACAGCTAAGCCGCGCGCTTGATGATCTCTCGCGCGTCGCCGACAAAAAGCGGCGACCGCTGGTCGCTGCCTGTGCCGCGGTGATTTGCGCCGACAGCGAAGTAACGGTCGCCGAGGCGGAACTGCTGCGCGGCGTGTGCGACATGCTCGACTGCCCGATGCCGCCATTGCTGCCAGGCGGTCCGGCGATCTTTTCACATGATAGCGTGACGCCATGAGCGGGGGCGCGGTCCTCTCATTGAGGCATGAGCGATTACGCCGGCGGGCGGAGATGCTCGCACGGCTGCGCTCATTCTTTGCGGGACGCGGGTTTCTGGAAGTCGAAACGCCGACGGTCGATGCGGAGATTATTCCGGAGTTGCACATTGAGCCGTTTGCCGTCGGCGACGCGTCGAATCAGCAAGCGTTAGGCTTTCTGCAAGCGTCGCCCGAGCTGCACATGAAGCGTCTGCTGTGCGAGGGTCTGCCGGCGATCTTTCAGGTGACGCGATCGTTCCGCCATGGCGAGCGGGGGGCGATTCACAACCCCGAGTTCACGATGGTCGAGTGGTATCGCGCGGGCGATGACATGGCGGCGGGGATGACGCTGCTCGACGAACTGTGCCAAGCGGTCGCGGGTGCGACAGCGGCGACCCGCACGTCCTATGCCGAGGCGTTTCGCACGCATGTCGCCGTCGACGCCCACCGCGCGACGTGCGAAGAACTAGCTGCGACCGCGAGACGATTGAACACCGCCGTCCCTGAAGGAATTCATGCCGACGATCGCGACGAATGGCTTAATCTGCTGCTGGCCAACGTCGTCGAGCCGCAGCTCGGCGCCGATCGACCCGAGATTCTGTACGACTACCCGGGCAGCCAATCGGCGCTCGCAGTGACAGCGACACGCGCGGATGGCACGCACGTTGGCGAGCGGTTCGAACTCTACTGGCGCGGCATCGAGCTAGCGAACGGCTATCACGAACTCACCGACGCCGCGGCGCTGCGAGCGCGGCTGGAAGAAGTCAACCGCCAGCGCGCCGCTGATGGCCGCCCTGCCCTGCCGCTGCCCGAGCAGTTGCTCGCCGCGATGATCGATCCGGGGTTACCGGCGTGCTCTGGCTGTGCGCTCGGCTTCGATCGCCTTGCGATGCTTGCGTGCGGAGCTGATTCGATTGACGACGTGATGACGTTTAGTTGGTAGTTAAAGAGATTAACCGCCAAGGACGCCAAGAGCGCCAAGGTAAGAAGTTGGAACCGCCGATGAACGCAGATGAATTGATTTGCGTTCATCGGCGTTATCTGCGGTTCCATCTTTCCCCGTATTCCTTGGCGCTCTTGGCGTCCTTGGCGGTTGCCTTTTTCTGATCACCGCTCCGGCGCCCGCGTACTCGCGGCAACAAACTCGTTGACCCGCGGCTACTGGAACTTTTTCTTCGCGAGCTTGGCACACGGTTGATACCGGAAGCAGCTCGTGAGGTGGTCGTTCACCAAGCCGGTCGCTTGCATGTGGGCGTAGATGATCGTGCTGCCGACGAACTTGAAGCCCCGCTTCTTGAGGTCCTTGCTCGCCGCGTCGGATTCGGGTGATGTGGCAGGCACTTGCTTGTGGGCGTCCCACCGGTTCTGAATCGGCCGGCCGTCGACGAATTGCCACAAGTAGCGGGCGAAGCCGTCGAACTCTTCCTGCACCTTGAGAAATAGCTGCGCATTGGTCACCGCGGATTTCACCTTCAGCCGATTGCGCACGATGCCTGGATCGGTGAGGATCTTTTCGATCCGCTTCTCGGTGAAGCGCGCCACCTGCACCGGGTCGAAGTCGGCGAACGCGCGGCGATAGCCTTCGCGTTTGTTGAGGATTGTCGACCAGCTGAGCCCCGCCTGGGCGCTTTCGAGCGTGAGGAATTCGAACTGCTTGCGGTCGTCGTAGACGGGCACGCCCCACTCGGTATCGTGATACTCGTGGTAGAGCTCGTTGCCGCCCATGGCCCAGGTGCAACGGACGACTTCCTTCTTTGCGGGCATCAGGGGACTCATTGGTATTGGATGGGTTCAGCGGTGGTCCACATCAATCCAGCATGACGAATAAGTGAGTCTGGCCGATGTCCTCATACGGGTCGAAACCGTGTGACTCAGATACTGCCGCGACCCAATCGAAAACCCGCGATCTGTCGGCCGGCGCGTTCGGCAATTCAATCACTAGCCTCCCAGTATTTTGTCCCAGCCCTTCCTCATCCTCATCGTCGCCATAAACTTCTATATCAACCGCCAAAACCTTAACTGCGCCTGCCTCATAGATCTCCTTAGCCAAAGCTAACGCATCTTCGGTGCTTCCTGATTCGCCCAACGAACGGTCATGCGTCGCTGTCGCGCCGGCGAGCCACTGCATTAGTTCTTGGGTATTTGGGTCCCCTCGTCGAGCCCGTTACCCAGTACCAACTCGTTCGTAGTGCTCAAAGCTGTAAGGATGCTCGTTATTCACATCAGCCTCGTGGCGAACCGATTCAACGAGCCGCCACGCGCCGCGATCTAATGCCGGGAAACGTACGTCGCCGTCGACGCTGACATGAACGCGCGTCCAGTATAGCCGATCGGCCCGCGGCAGGAAGTGGGCGAAGATCTCCGCCCCGCCGATGATGAACAGCTCCGTCTCGCCCTGCTTCGCCGCCAAGTCGACCGCGGCCTCCATACTGCCGACGACCTCGACGCCATCGGCTTGGTAGTCGGCCTGCCGCGTGACGACGATCATTCGCCGTCCCGGCAGCGGCCGGCCGATCGATTCGTACGTCTTCCGCCCCATGACGACGGCGTGGCCCATCGTCAGCTTCTTGAACCGCTGCAGATCGGCCGAGAGCCGCCACGGCAGATCGTTCTGCCGGCCGATGACGTCGTTCTCCGCGGCAGCGACGATCAGCGAGACGATCATACCGCCACCGGCGCTTTGATGTGGGGATGCGGATCGTAGGCGAGCAGTTCAAAGTCCTCGAACTTGAACGCGAATAGATCCTTCACCGCCGGGTTAAGACGCATCGTCGGCAACGGGCGCGGCTCGCGCGACAGTTGAAGCCGCGCCTGCTCCAAGTGGTTGTCGTAGAGGTGCGCGTCGCCAAGCGTGTGAACAAAGTCGCCCGGCTGCAAATCGGTCGCCTGGGCCACCATCATCGTCAGCAGCGCGTAGGAGGCGATGTTAAACGGCACGCCCAAGAATACGTCGGCGCTCCGCTGGTAGAGCTGGCACGAAAGCCGTCCCTCGGCGATGTAGAACTGGAACAGCAAGTGGCACGGCGGCAGCGCCATTCGCGCCACGTCCGCGACGTTCCAGGCGCTGACGATCAGCCGCCGCGAGTCGGGGTTCATCTTAATCTGCTCGACCACGTCGCGCATCTGGTCGATCGAGCCGCCGTCGGGCGTCGCCCAGCTGCGCCACTGCTTGCCGTAGACGGGGCCAAGTTCGCCATCGGCGTCGGCCCACTCGTTCCAGATGCTCACGCCGTTCTCGGTGAGGTACTGAATGTTCGTCTCGCCGCGGAGGAACCAGAGGAGCTCGTGGATGATCGAGCGAACGTGGACCTTCTTCGTTGTGACGAGCGGGAACCCCTCGGACAAGTCGAACCGCATCTGGTAGCCAAAGACGCTGCGCGTGCCGGTACCGGTGCGGTCGCTCTTGTGAACGCCGCTCGTGAGGATGTGGTTGAGTAACTCTAAGTATCGCCGCATTCGCTAAAGACGAATGACGAATGAGAACTAGCGAGGACTCGACTCCAAGCAGAGCTGAAGTCCTCCCATTCGTCATTCGGATTTCGTCATTCGTCATTCCCTCCCCTATTTGCCCGTCAGCTCCGTCACCTTCTTCGCCAATAGCGACACGTCGTCCTTCTTCAGCAGATGGTCGATCTCGGTCTTCGGCACGCCGGAGCGTTCTAGGGCGGTGGCGATTTGCTTCCACTTGGTGGCGCGGCTCTTCCCCTCGGCGAGGTAGAGGTCGGTCACCAATTCGCCAAGCCGCTGCAGCGAGATCGACTCGCGATTGTCGTAAAAGTTCTTGATCGCCTTTTGCTGGAACTTGGTGTACTGGCGGTCCATCGAGCGGGTGCTCCTGGCGCGGGTTTGAGCCCGCGGCAAAATGGTGTTTCTCTGGGTAGTTCGCGTCGCGGCGGGCCGGGGCGCCGGGAACTGAGCGGAGCGCGGCGGCGGGCGCCTTGGCTCCATCGGCGCGCCGCGGGGCTCCACTTTCGTGGCTGCGGGGGGCGCGTTACAGTATGGTATCGCTCAGCGGCGCCTCTCGGCTACCGCCCCTCCTCCCTCCTGATGCAGCTTACAGGAATCCGCAGCGTCATGCCGATTATCAAGTTCATTAAGGAAAAAAAGGAAATTGAAGTCCCCCGCGGGGCCAACCTGCGGAAGGCCGCCCTCGAGGCAGGCATCAACCTCTATCAGGGAATCAACGGCTTCGGCGCTTCCATCAACAAGGTCTTCAACTGTCACGGCCTGGGCCAGTGCGGCATGTGCCGCGTGCTGATTAACAAGGGAATGGAAAACACCAGCCCGATGGGCGCGATGGAAAAGTTCAAGTTTCGCGTCCCCATCCCCGACCCGATGGCGGCGCTCGCCTACGTCGGCCACGAGCAAACAATGCGGCTCGCTTGCTACACTGAAGTGAACGGCGACATTGAGGTCGAAACCGGCCCCGAGATCGACCTGTACGGCGAGAATTTCTTCAGCTAGCGATCGGCCCGCAGCGGCCGGTTAGAATGAGGAGCGTTCTTCGCAGCCGCCTGGGCTGATTGCTGACCGCCGAAAGCTGACCGCTCCCATGAAACAAGTCGTCGCCATCGTCAAACCTTTCCTCGCCGAGCGGATCCTCGAAGGACTTCGTCGGGCGCCGCTCGAGGCGGTCCACGTTCGCGAGGTGAAGGGCGTCGGCCGGCAGAAGAGCTATCTCGACGAGTATGCCGAGAGCGAGTACGCCGAGGCATTTCTGCCGAAGGTTGAAATCACCGCGTGGGTCGACGATGCTCGCGCCGAAGAGGTGATCCGCAAGATGGTCGAAGCGGCGCGAACCGGGCGGATGGGCGACGGCAAGATCTTCGTGCTGTCGGCACAGTCTTACGAGACGGTGCTTGGCGGGAAGTAAGCTAGACGCGTTGCAAGGGGTCGGGGGCCTTTTGCCACTGGGGGCTTTGCTCTGAGTGGATCGCGTCCAGTGGCAAAAGGTCCCCGACCCCGTCAGCTACTCCGCCGCGGCTTCGCGAAAGATCCGCTCAAACCGCTCGCGGGTGTCGCGCCAGGTCTGATCGACTTCCTGCACTAATCGATCGACGTCGGCGTAGCCGAGCAGAAACGCCAACTTTTCCAGCTCGCGCGGATCGTCGGGGAACTCGTGCCGGCCGGCGGAATCCATCAAGCGGATACGGGCTTCGACGCTCCGCTGGAATCGGTAGCTGGCGGCGAGCGATCGGGCGTCATCCTTGCCGAGCACGCCGGCCTTATTCAAGGCTTCGAGCGCGGCGATCGTTCCCGGTACGCGAATCTGCGGTAGCTCGCGACCGTACTTGAGCTGCAGCATCTGGGCGATGAACTCGGCGTCCATCGTGCCGCCGGGGGCGCGTTTGAGGTTCTGCGACGAGGCCGACTCGCGGAGGCGCTGCCGCATTTGGTGGATCTCGGCGGCGTCTTGGGCCCGCCAGGGACGGCAGTAGATTGAATCGCTCACGGCAGCCATCGCCCGCGCCGCTCCCTCGGGCGAGCCGACGATCACGCGCGACTTGCAGAGGGCGAGCCGTTCCCACAGCTGCCCGTCTCCCTCGCGGAAGTAGCGGACGAACGACGACAGCGGCATCGCCAGGGCGCCGCTGCGGCCCGTGGGTCGGAGCCGCGGGTCGACTTCGTACAGTCGGCCGTGGGGACCGAACTGCGTCGCCGCCTTGATGATTCGCTGGCCAAGTTCGCTGAAGAAGTGGCTATTGCTGGTCGACGTGCCGCGGCGACCGGGAATGGTCGTCCCTTCTGCGTCGTAGAGGAAGACGAGGTCGAGATCGCTGTGATAGTTCGGCTCGCGACCGCCGAGCTTGCCGAGGGCGAGCACGATTAGTTCACACGGGCCGCCGACTTGTGCAGGACTCGGCGCCCAGGCGGGGGGCTCGCCCTCGGGCAGATCGCTGCCGGTTGGCGCTCCGATCGTGGGCTGCCCGAGCTTATCGACGAGCTTCACCAACTCGGCGGACGCAATTTCCTGCAGGCAGGCTTCGGCAACGTCGCTGAGCGCTGCATGCGTGTCCTGCACATCGTCCTTGCCGACGATGTCGCGAACGCCGACACGCAGGTGCTGGGCATGCTTGAAGCTGAGCAGAATCGGCTCCAGGTCCTCGGCGCCGCGAGTCAGCTCGGCGAGCGACGCCTTCAGTCGCGGCAGGTCAGGAAGCTTGTCGACGATGAGGCTGTCCATCAGCTCGTCGATCATGCCGGGATTGCTGGTGAGAATTCCGGCCAGGTACGGGCACGCCGCGCAAAGCGTGACGTACAAGTTGAGCGAGGGACGGTTGCTGCTGAACAGCTCCCACAGCGCCGCCTTGCCGCCGAGCGAATCGCTCACGCGGCTCAGGGTGATCAGCGTTGCGTCCGGATCGGGCGTTTGGGCGATCGCCGCCAGCAGGCGCGGCGCGATCGAGGCGAGGAACAACCGGCAACGTCGCGTCGAGAGGAACGGGATGCTCTCGCTCGCCAGCGACATCAAGTTGTCGTAGGCCGCGTGGACGTCGCGGAACTCGTATCGCCCCAGCACGCGCTCGATCGTCTCGGGAGACGGGTCGGGATCGTTGACCAGGTCGATCTCGGGCTCGGTCTCGGCGCTTTCGGGGAAGGCGTCGTGAAGCAGATGATCGAGAATTCGCCGGTTCACCGCGGTGCGGTCGGCGTAGTCTTTCTTGAATGCTTCGAGCGCTGTCACGTCGCCGGCGGCCCGGTAGCCGAGACGGCGGGCGAGCTTGTGGATTTCAAGCTCGGTGACGGGCAACTCGTGCGTCTGCAGATCGAACATGATCTGCAGACGATGCTCCACTTTGCGGAGAAAGCTGTAGTTGTCCTCCAGGATCGTGCGTTCCTGGTGCGTAAGGCAGCCGGCTTGTTCCAGCCGTTCGATGGCGGCCAGCGTGTTGCCGGTGCGTAGGGCCGGGATGGCGCCGCCGTTGAGCAGCTGGAGGAACTGGATGACGAACTCGATGTCGCGGATGCCGCCGCGGCCGGTCTTCACATGGCGCTCGGCGACGCCCGCCTCCTCGGCGTGCTTCTCGATCTTCCGCTTGAGCCCCTTGATGCCGGTGATGTCGGCGAGGCTGAGGTAACGGCGGTAGATCCACGGGCGCAGGTGATGGAGGTAGGTCTTGCCCAGCTCGATGTCGCCGGCGATCGCCCGAGCCTTGACGTAGGCTTGCCGCTCCCAGGTGCGGCCGCGGGTGTCGTAGTAGGCGAGCGCCTGATCGATGCGGGTGCAAAGCTGCCCCTGGCTGCCGTCGGGACGAAGCCGCATGTCGACGCGGTAGGCGAATCCCAAGTCGGTCGATTCGGTGAGGAGCTTGATCACCTCGCGGGCGAGCCGTTGGGCGAATTCGCCGCCGTCGGTGTCGGGCGTGCCGCTCACTCCCTCGGCGTCCTGGTAAAGCATCACCAGATCGATGTCGCTGGAGTAGTTCAGCTCGCGGCCGCCGAGCTTGCCGAGCGCGAGGACGACGAAGTGGGGGGGCGTGACGTTGCGTCCGTTGCGTTTGAACTGCTTCTCGGTGACTTGGCGCGTCGCGAAGTCGACGGCGGCCTCGACGATCGCGTCGGCAACGTAGCTGATTTGCCGCGTGACCTTGGCAACCGAATGTCCTTTCACGATATCGCCGTAGGCGATGCGGAGGGTCTCGCGGCGCTTGAAGCGGCGGAGGGCGGCCATCACCTCCTCTTCGCTGCTGAGTGCTCGCACGTCGGCGACCAGCTCCTCGACCAGCATGTCGCGAGCGACGGCGCGGCCGCCGGTCATGCGGAGGAGGTCGTAGCTCTCCGGATCGGTGCAGAGCATGTCCGAAAGGTTCTGGCTCGCATTGAAGAGCATCAATAGCGGAGCAAGCGCCTGACGATCGCGCTCAAAGAGCGCTGCCGCGGCGAGCGGACTGCGCGAGGCGAGGAGGTAGCGCTCCAGATTGTTGAGCGCCATGTCGGGATCCGCGAGCTTCGGCGCGACGGCGGCAAACTGCTCGCAGAGGGTGCCGAGCAGGTCGAGCGGCACCCCAGCCATGGCCAGCCGCGTGAGATTGTCGTGGCCCGTACGGAGGTCGGCGAAGCCTAGCGGACGAAGCCAACTCTCGGCCTCAGCCGGGGCGTCGAGCATGGTCCGTAGGCGGTCGATTTGCATCGGGGAAATTTGCCCTGGCATAGCGACGAGGAGCGCGCCGCTCCCCCCTACCCTGGGCCGCCTACAAGCTCTGTGCGATGTGGGACTACGAAACGGGCCGTTGCCTCGGCTGGTCGCCTCTGCAGGCGAACCAATTCATTGTCTCACCGCGCGGCGGGGGAAGCAACTGGAAGGCGTAGCTAAACCCTGCTACATCGACGCTTCGATCACTTTCCGACCGGCGTCTGTCAGCCCGCATTCGGTATATCGCGGGCCTGCTGGCAAAGATAGATTCCCATGCCCTACTAACAAGCCCTGCGTCACCAAGCGACGAATGCCGTCGTATATCCGTCCAATCTCTACTTCCTCGTAGCCCGAGTTACACACCGCATCCTCTTTGGCCTCACTCCAAGCCCCACTGCTGTTGCCAACGGAGCGAAGCACAACGTCGCACTTGCAATGATCGTTTGTACGCGCTGAAGTGCAGTCGTGCACAGCTCGAAGGATCGTCAGTTCCTCAGCTGATGGCAACATGCCGGTTATGTAGTTAGCGAAAACAATTCCGGGCCGACGTGTTGGGTGACCACGGCGCCGAAGAGGGTGTGCGCGTTGGCGTCGTAGATCGAAATCGGGAGCGTCTGGCCGACCTGGCGGAGGTTGCCGTCGAAGACGACGATCCGGTCGCACATCGTGCGGCCGACCAGTTGAACGGCATCGCCCTGCTCGTCGCGGCGTTCGGCGGCCTTGCTGCGACCTTCGATCAGCACCTCGACTTGCCGGCCGAGGAAACGCTGGTTGTCCGCCTCGCAAATCTCGTTCTGCAGCGCCAGCAATTCGTTATTGCGAACGCGTTTCGTCTCTTCCGGAACGTCGTCGGCGTAGAGATCGGCGCCCTTCGTGCCGGGGCGAACGCTGTACTTGAAGATGAAGCTGTTCTTGAAGCGGCACTCGCGGACGAGGTCGCACGACAGCTCGAAATCTTCGTCGGTCTCGCCAGAGAAGCCGACGATGAAGTCGCTGGTGACCGCCGCTTCGGGGAGCCACTCGCGGATGCGCTGGTGCATCTCGCGGTACTCTTCGATCGTGTAGCCGCGCTTCATCCGCTGCAACATGCGGTTCGACCCCGTCTGCGCGGGGACGTGGAGATACTTGCAGGCCTTCGGCAGGTCGCGCACCGCGGCGAGCAGGTCGTCGGTCATATCCTTCGGATAGTTCGTGACGAACTTCAGCCGCTCGATCCCTTCGATCTCGTGCAACGCGTAGAGCAGGTCGCTCATCCGCGTCGTGCGGTCGCCGTCGCGATAGCGGTAGCTGTTGACCGTTTGCCCCAGGAGCGTGATTTCTTTGCAGCCTTCGCTGGCGAGTTGGCGGGCCTCGGCGAGGATGTCTTCGGGATGGCGGCTTTGCTCGGGGCCGCGAACGCTGGGAACGATGCAGTAGGTGCAGAACTTGTCGCAACCGATCTGAATGCGGACGTAGGCCTGGAACGGCGTCGGCCGCATCGAAGGGTCGCGGAGCGGGTCGAAGCTTTCGTGGCTCCGCTCGATTTCGGTGCGGGTGCCGTCCTTGCGGCCGAGGCTGACTTCCAGCTGCTGCCCGCCGCCGGCGGCGATCTTGTCGATCAGATCGGGGACCTGATGGAGTTGGCCCGGGCCGACGACAAGGTCGACATAGGGAGCGCGTTCGAAGACCGTCCGCTGATGATTCTGCGCCATGCAGCCGATGACGCCGATGATCTTGTTCGGGTTCTTTTGCTTCGCGTTCTTCAGGCGGCCGAGGGCGCTGTAGATCTTCTCCTCGGCATGTTCGCGGACGCTGCAAGTGTTGAAGAGAATCGTGTCGGCGTCGCCCGAGTCGCGGGTCAGCTCGTAGCCACGTTTGCGCAGACTAGCGACGACAAGCTCGCTGTCGAGCACGTTCATCTGGCAGCCGACGGTCTCGATGTAGAGTTTTTTGGTCATAGAATTCAATGACGAATGACGAAATCCGAATGACGAATGGCAAGGCTTGAACTGCGAGCCCCATTCGTCATTCGGGCTTCGTCATGTGGCCATTGCCGTTATCAGGCGGCATCGCGTTCGTCGTCGTGTTCTTCCGCGGCGGCGGCGGCGGCGGCCTGGCGCTCGAGTTCGGTGCGGAGGTAGCCAACCACTTCGTCGCGGCGGGTGATCATCAGCCGCACGAGGGTGACGACCGCCACATAGCCGGCGACGGCGCACATCAGCATGTCGAAACGGTCCATCATCGCTCGGCCCTCCTAGCCTAGGGCACCGCGGCCCTGCGAACTTTGCATCATAACGTCCAATCGGCAAGAGGGAGGAGAGGACTTGTGGGCGGACGGGGAGCGTTGCGTGGTAGCGCTCCGCTAGCGCGTCGCGGCTGATAGGGCAAAATGGGCGGGGCGGAACTACTGCTTGCTATGTTGTCGTTCTGTCGTTTTCGTCGCGACGCGATTTTTGGCGACAGAAGACGCTCGACCCAAGTCCTTTGGCTGCTTGCCGTTGCGGTGCCCCCGCTCACGCATCTGTCGCTTCTGTCGCGACAGATCGAGAACTGTAGGGGCGCGACGCCTTCGTCCATGTCGCTGTTCGCGGTTCTCTGGGGGGGTCTGACTTTTGCTTTTGCGTGCGCGCCTGGGGGGCCCCATTAAAGTGCCGCAAAAGTCGGGCCCACTCGCGCGCGGCGAACTCAGTTTGGATCGAGAAAACTCGATGGTTTTGGACTTGGCCGAGCACTTTTTGGCGTGCGACTTTTGCGTTTTCTCAAGCGGACTCGAACGACGCAAAAGTCGCAGAAGTGGGGCTTGAGTGACGCGCAGCGCGACACGCGTCGGCGCAGTGTGCGCAACGCCGGTTAGGGAGATGGTTAGGTTGCCAAAGAGCGGGTATGTGTACTTTAGTTCAGTATCGCAGATCTGGTGGCCAAAAGCAAGGGCTCCAGCACGCTCCTGAGCGTCCCCTCTTAGGTGACATGGGCTTTGCCAGTTGCATGTTCGACCCGGACGAAAATAGGGGAGCAGTCGCCCGTCATTCCCTCGGGGTGGTCGAATCCAATCTCCCAATAGTCTCCGCTATCCACCAAACGCGGCGAGCCATCTGCGATGTCGATACCCCGCTCTTTTGGCAGCTTTCTGGCTGTGGCAATCGCGAATGAAGGCGGCGATTTGTTCGACATGCCCTCCATTGTAACGCTCCTTCCAAGCCGCACTTATTCCCGCCCCCCAACACCATCGGATTAACTGAGGCGTTGGCCGGGGGCGAGTTGGTAGCCGCGGAGGAATTCAGGGGCTGCCATCACTCGTTTGCCGGCGGGTTGGAGGGTGAGGATTTCGAGGGCGCCGGAGCCGGTGGCGACTAGCAGTCGTTGGTTGGCGTCGAGGACTGTGCCGGGCTGAACCTCGGGATTGGGCGACGGGTCGATTACGGCGGTGCGGTGAAGGATCAGTCGCAGCGGCTCCCCTGCCCCACGCTGCCAAGCGGTGTAAGCGCGGGGCCAGGGGTCGAGGGCTCGGACTTGGTTCTTGATTGCTTGGGCGGGGCGGGACCAGTTGATGGCGCCGTGTTCTTTTTCTAGGCGCGGGGCTTTGCTTGCCTGCCCGCGATCCTGTTTGACAGCGGCGGTCGTGCCGCCCGCGAGGGCGTCGATCACGCCGAGGACTAGGTCGCCGCCGCGGGCTGCGAGTCTCGCTTCAAGTTCGCCGGCCGATTCGTCGGGGTCAATCGCGATCACGTCAACGCCGAGGCAGGGACCGGCGTCGAGACCCGCAGTCATTTGGATGACGGTGTTGCCGGTTTCGGCGTCGCCATTCAACACAGCCCACTGGACTGGGGCGGCGCCACGGTACTTCGGCAGGAGCGAGCCGTGGAGGTTGATGCCGCCGTGGGGAGTGATCGCGAGCGTCTCCGGTTTGAGGATTTCGCCGTAGTCGCAGACGACCAGCAAGTCGGGGGCGTCGGCGCGAAGCCGCGAGCGGCTTTCTTCGCTGTTGACCGTCTCTGGTTGCCAGAGAGGAATGCCGAGTTCTTCGGCGGCGGTCTGCATCGGCGGGGCCTCGGCGCGGCGGCCGCGCGGGGGGCGAGTGATGACGCGCAGCACTTCGTGCGGTGAGCCGACGAGGCGCCGCAACGTGGGAACCGCGAAAGGGCCGGTGCCTAGCATCACTAGTCGCATTGTTTATCTGCTTTCACGAAGAACGAATAGAACGCGGATTTTCGCGGATTTGACGAATGCTCGCGGATGAAGAAATGCAAATGCAGGGAGCCCGTCAATCGCCTGAGTTTGATCCGCGTGAATCCGTAGAATCCGTGAAAATCCGCGTCCTATTTTTAGTTCAACGAATCTACGCCGACAGAAGCTAACTCCTGCGGCGGCTCGGCGGGACCCTCGCCCTCCCGGCTAGGTCCGCAGCCGCACCAGTTCGTCGATCCGGGCGGCAATTTGTTCATCGGTGGGCATCTCGCCGACGCCGCGGCGGCTTTCGAAGTCGATTTCGAACTCTTCAAGCTCGCCCGAAATGTCGGCCAGCTGGGTGGGCGTGAGGCGGTCGATGAACAGCCGGCCGTCGAGGTGGTCGGTTTCGTGCTGGACGACGCGGGCGAAGAGGCCCTCGAGCTCGCCGCTGATTTCTTCGCCGGCCAGGTTGTAGGCCTGGACGGTGATCTTCTCCTTGCGAATCACCGGGGCGTAGACGCCCGGGATGCTGAGGCAGCCTTCTTCGCGTTCGTGTTGGCCGGAGCCTTTGAGAATCACCGGGTTAATGAAGACGCATTCAGCCTCTTTTTCGTCGGGATCGCCCTTTGGATTGCAGACGAAGAGGCGATAGGGCAAATCGACCTGATTGGCGGCGAGGCCGATCCCCTCATGTTCGTACATCAGGTCGAACATTTCGGCGACCATCGACTTGAGCTCGGCGTCGACGCGCTTGAGCGGCTTCGAGACGTAACGGAGCGTCGGATGGGGGTAGTGAATGATCTCGAGGCTCAACGTCTTGTCCTATGGCTTAGCGGCGGCGACGCGGGGAAATCAGGTAGTTGGTACCGTCAGTATATGGCGCCGGGGGTGGGGGGCGTAGGGTCAGAGGGATGGGGGCTTGAAGGGGGCGGAGCTTTGCGTGGCGCTGACCTGGTCGCCGAAGCGACCAGTCCGAGGGGGAGCGGGGACGTTTGTGCCGGAGCCTTCGAGGGCGGTGTTGGTTTGGGGGCGTTCCGGGGCTGGCAGCGCGGCGACGGCGTCTGATCGTGTGAGGCTTGTAGCCCCTGGCTCTGCCAGGGGGTAGCCTTCCGTGAGACGACGTCAACCGGGATGGGCGCCGACCCCCGGGCGGAGCCCGGGGCTAGAATTGGGATGATGGTGTCGCCAAATGAAAACAGCCCCGACCGGGGGAGGGTCGAGGCTGCTTCGGGGGATGGCACGCGAGGGGGATCGCGTGCGAAGGCGAGCTTTGTTCGCGGAGCTGGACTGGTCGCTGAAGCGACCAGTCCGAAGCGAGTTGGGGATTCGTCTTCTGTGGGCTTAGGGTTGCGTGGGGTACCACGGGGCCCGGACGTAGTAGACGCCGAATTGGGCGGTGTCGGCCGGGTTGTGGGGGGTGTAGGCCCAGGGGCCGGGCATGCCGGGGCCGGCGTAGTTGCGGGTGAACTGGTGATCAATGCGCGAGACGCGCATGCTCGGGGCGCCCCAACTCCAGTTGGTTTGGAGCTGAGCCGTCGGCGGCACGACCAGCGACGTCGGGACGCCGTAGTCGGTGTAGGCGTATTGCGCATGCCAGTTGTACATCTGGGCGCGGCGGAGGGGTTTGAGGTACGGCATCTCGGCCGTGGCGATCGCTGGCGTCGCTGCCAGGATGGCGGCGATGGCAAGCGCGCAAGCGGCAAGCGGCTTGTTCACGGGACGCTTCCTTGTGTTGGGGGCTATCGGCTGTCAGCTTTCGGCTGACGGCCAGAGGGGGCAATTCGTATTTCAGCCCTCGGCTCGGCCGGGGGGTTGGGCGCCAATTCGGTCGTCATGATCGCGCGTGGCGCTGCCCCCTGGCGGAGCCAGGGGCTGCAAATGGCGCGCGGAGCGAGCGAGGCTTAGTGGCAGCAGAAGACGGGGTCGATGGTGCTGATCCAGTGGTCAAGCCACAAACCGCCCGTGCGATAGCGGACCTTCGACCGCGACCAGCCGGCGCCGGGGGCGTAGGCATAGTTCGACCGCGTGTGCTTGTACATGTACTCGTGCGGCATGAACGGTTGGTAGGTCGTGTAGGTGTGGCCGACATGGGCGGGCACCGGCCGCGGCGAGATGTACATCGCGGTCGTCGTGCCGCTCGGATCAGGACCCTCGTAGAAGTTGTAGAACAAGTCTTGCTTGTTCTGGTAACTGATGACGCGCTTGTAGAGTCCCTCTTCGGCGCGGGCCGTCGAAATGAACGACGCAGCGGCGATGAGCGCGAGCGCGGTGACGCGGATCGACATGAAAGGCTCCTTCGTGTGGAGTACGGGGATTTTTTGTCGTTGGGCGGGTAGTGCGTGGGGGCGGGTTCGGACTGGTCGCTTCAGCGACCGTTCCGGAAGTGCCAGGCGGGCGGGGGCGGGCGATCTACAGCGCTGTGGGCCGGTGATCGAGAAGTCCCCCTCGTGTTCCTGTGTGTCGGATCGTCCGGCCTGTGCCGATGAGTTTTTGTCTGCCAGCCGTACCAGACGCACCGCTTTTGCCGGTGGTAGCACGCAGCGGCGGGTGGGAAACGCCAGTTTCGGCAGCTACAATCGCTGCGACCGGCGCCTTTTAACATGCGGCGAATCGCGGGCTCGCGATTGCCGATAGGGGCGTTGGAGCCCGGTTGCACCAAGGAAATTGGGGGAGGGATCTCCGACCCCCGAAGCGGCGCGGCGAAGACTCGGCGGCTTGTTGTGGGAAGCGGAATCGGCGTCGGCGACGCCTCCCACGGAAGAATTTCATCACGAAGAGACCTCGCGCGTCGACCCCTCTCGGTCGGCCGAATCGAACAGGAGAAGTCGCCTTGGCGACCCGCAAACCGATCAAGAAGCGTTCCGTTCCGGCAACGGCAACGAAGAAGAAGGCCCCTCCCGCGGCGAGCGCCGCGAAGCGGAAAGCCGCGCCGAAGGTTGCCGAAGTCTCGCCCGAGGAATCGCCTGGCGCTGACGAGGCGGCCGCGGAAGACGATAGCGCTGGCGACGAAGCTGCGGCTACCGCCAAGTCGACCGGTCGACGGGCGACGGCGCAGTCGATGGCGTCGAAGCAGCGCGATATCTCGGTGAGCGAGTTCTTTGCGAAGAACCGCCACTTGCTCGGGTTCGACAATCCGCGGAAGGCGCTGCTCACGACGATCAAGGAAGCGGTCGACAACTCGCTCGACGCTTGCGAAGAGGCGGGCATTCTGCCGGAGATTTGGGTTCACATCGAACAGACCTCGACCGACCGGTACAAGATTGGCGTTCAGGACAACGGGCCGGGCATCGTCAAGAAGCAGATTCCGCTGATCTTCGGCAAGCTGCTGTACGGTTCGAAATTCCATCGGCTGCGGCAGAGTCGCGGGCAGCAAGGCATTGGCATCAGCGCGGCCGGCATGTACGGCGTGCAGACGACCGGCAAGCCGGTGAAGATCATCTCGCGCATCTCGCCAAAGAAGCCGGCCCACTACTACGAGATCCAGATCGACACGAAGCGGAACGAACCCAAAATTCTCAACGGCGCCGGCGAAGGGGTCGACATTGCCTACGGCGAGAAGGGGGCGAAGGACATCGAAAAGCATGGCATCGAGTGGGTCGATCAACCGCACGGCACGCGGGTGACGATCGAACTGGAGGCCAAGTACATCCGCGGCCGCGGCAGCGTCGACGAGTATTTGCATCAGACGGCGATCGCAAATCCGCACATCACGCTCCATTATACAGACCCCGAGGGGAACGTTCGCGAGTATCAGCGGGCGGCCGACAAGCTGCCGCCGGAGCCGAAAGAGATTCTGCCGCATCCATACGGGGTAGAACTGGGACGGCTGGCGGCGATGCTGGCCGAAGCGGAAGGAATGTCGATCACCCAGTTCCTGTCGACGAAGTTCTCGCGCGTGTCGCCTGCCGTGGCGAAAAAGATCTGCACGACGGCGAAGGTCTCGCCGCGGGCGATGACGCGCAAGCTGGGACGGCCGGAAGCGGAGGCGTTGTACCATGCGATCCAGGCGACGAAGATCGCCCCGCCGGCGACCGATTGCATCTGCCCGATCGGCGAGGAACTGCTGCTGAAGGGGCTCTATCAGGTGGTGCCGGGCGAGTTCTACGCCGCGGCGACGCGGCCGCCGTCGGTCTATCGCGGCAATCCATTTCAGATTGAGGTGGCGCTCGCCTACGGCGGCGCGGCGGCGACGCAGAACGTCGACAAAGACCTGCTGGAAGACCTGATCGAAGAGACCGATGCGCGGACGATCCGGCAGTTTTTGGTGAGCACCTTCAACGGGCTCGGTACGGATGCGGCCGATCGGATCATGAAGGCCGCTTCGCTCGGCACGCGGCAGGCGCCGAAGCAACTCAAGCCGAAAGAACGGCAACGGTTGCTCGATGCGATGCAGAACGTGAACGTCGCCGAAGGGCAAACGATGGAAGTGATGCGGTACGCCAACCGCGTGCCGTTGCAGTTCCAGCAGGCGGCGTGCGCGATCACGCAGACGATCACCAGCACCAATTGGCGGAGTTACGGCCTGAGCCAATCCCGCGGCGGCATGCCGAAGGGGCCGGTCTACATCATGGTCCACATCGCGAGCGTGTGGGTGCCGTTCACCAGCGAATCGAAAGAAGCGATTGCGAGCTACCCGGAGATTCAGAAAGAGATTCGCCTCGGGCTGCAGGCGGTGGGACGGAAGCTGGGAATGTACGTGCGCAAGCGGATGCGGGTGAAGCAGCAAGGGGACCGGCGCGACATCTTCATGCGGTATCTGAAGGAAGTGGCCTCGGCCGTGAGCGAGGTGAATGGCGTCGATCGCGACGGGCTGTACAACCAGCTGTTGACGGTGGCGAAGCGCGTGACGGCCGACGCTGATATGAAGCTGGACGATCGCGGGCGAAAGATTAAGGAGCCGAGCGAGGAGACCGACTTCGGCGAGAATGTGCTGATCGTCGATCCGAAGACGCATGCGGCGGCGATTAAACGCGGCCCGGCGGCTGTTGCGGTGGCTGAGGGAGAATGATCTCTCGCAGAGGCGCGGAGGCGCAGAGAAAAACGCGGACGGGTCTTTGCGAATTCCTCTGCGCCTCCGCGCCTCTGCGAGAAACTTCTTTGATTGAATTCAAAAGAAAAAGAAAATAGATGGCCAAGAAGAAACTCACCACCGTGGCGAAGGCCCCGAAGGTTAAACTTTCGCCGCGGGATGCGAAGACGGCGGAGCGGCTCACTGGGCTGGCGGATCGCGTCGTTTCCGCTGCGAATAACCGCAAGGATCCGTACGTCGAGATCCCGTCGCGGACGTTGGCGAACGTGCATTACTCGCCGCGAAAGAAGATCATCGAGATGGGCAATGCCACCAATCGGCGGCAGCTGTTCGATCTTTCGCAGGCGAAGGCCTACATGCGGACGATGCTGGTGACCAGCGGCTGTAAGAAGCTGATTGATCAGGGGAAGAGCACGAGCCTTCGGGGACTCTTCTACATGCTCAAGCACACTATCGAAGGGGTGAAAGAGAACACGTTCGACGAGCAGGGCGAGTGCGACACGATCATCGAAGACGTCGAGGTGCTCCTCTCCTCGATCCGCGAAGAGTTGCATTTGTACGCGGAGAATCGCGGGGCAATGGTCGGGGCCATCACGTTCACCGACAAAGGGGATGAAATCAATTGCGCGAAGATGGGCTCGGGAGGGTACGCGATTCCGTCGATCGTCGAGCCCGAAGTGGTCGTGTTCGACAAGGCAAAGTGCAAGGCGAAGTTTATCCTGCACGTCGAAAAGGGTACGGTCTGGCAGCGGTTTAACGAGGACCGCTTTTGGGAGAAGCACAACTGCATTCTGACCCACGGCAGCGGTCAGCCGCCGCGCGGGGTGCGGCGGATGCTGCATCGGCTGCATAATGAGTTGGAACTGCCGCTCTACTGCGTGCTTGATAACGACCCGTGGGGGTACTACATCTACAGCGTCATCAAGCAGGGATCGATCAACCTCGCATTTGAGTCGCAGCGAATGGCGATTCCCGAAGCGAAATATCTCGGACTGCGGAGCATCGACTTCGAGCGATGCCAACTTTCCGACAGCGTGAAAATTTCACTGAATGACACCGACCGGAAGCGGGCGAAGCAGGTGGCGCAGTACCCCTGGTTCGAGAAAAAGCCGAAGTGGCAGACCGAGATTAAGAAGATGCTGTCAAACGACTTCAAGTTGGAAGTCGAGTCGCTGATTTCCAAGGACATCAGCTACGTGACCGAGGAGTACGTGCCGACGCGGCTGCGGGAGCAGGATTGGCTGGATTAAGTTAACGGCCGAGTCACGCCGTGCGTTATCGCGCCAGCTGCGCCACAAAGGGCCAGCCGATCATCAGGACGCCGACAATGCCCGCGCCGATCGAAGTCATCAGCACGGCGCCCGCGGCGATGTCTAACGCGTCGCGGATCTCGGGGTGTTCTTCGCGGGTCACGGCGCGGGCCAGTCGCTCGATCGCCGTGTTGAAGAGTTCGGCGGCCAGGACGACCGTCACGCAGAGAATGTAGATGCACCAGCGTTCGTCGGTCATCGTGACGATGCCGCCGGCCACGCCGGCAATCACGGCGACGAAGAAGTGGACGAAGAAATTAATCTCGCTGCGAAAGGCGATCTTCACGCCGCGCAGCGCGTCGGCGAACTTGCGGCCCCATGAGCGGTCCGCCGGGGGGCGCGCTTCTTCGTCGAGATCGATGTCAGGGGTCATGGCGAGTCTCATTCTAATCCCATCGCTCCCGCCGGCGGAATGTCGATGCCGGTCGTCTTGGTGATGCGCAGATTCGGCAGGAATCGCGGCTCGAGCATGAAGTTGACGCCCACGCTGTTCTTGGAATGGTCGACGTTGAAGCCGACGGTCAGCAGCATCGATTCACCGATGCGGGTGACGCTCATTGTTTCGCCGATGTCGCCGCCAGAGTCGAAATCGTATGCGGCGCTGGCCGTGGTGAGCCACTTTTCGCTGAGCCGGTAGCTGTAGCTGCCCATGACGACATTGCTGGTGATCGGTCCGTTGATTGAGCGGACGCCGAGATAGGCGTTGCCGCGCGTGGGGCGATTGAGCACGACGCCGCCGGAGACTGTTTTCAGGCCATCGCCAAACGTGTCGGCGAAGCCGTCGGAAACGATCGAAAAGCGATCGCCGATGTTCCAGCGCAGGTCGTAGTCGATCAGGCCGACCTCCTGGCCGAAGTTATCGCGATTGGGATCGGGAAAGAGCGTGGCGTTCATGTCGAACGTCAACCAATCGACGATATGCTGATTGCCGGCGGGGCCGCGCTTGGTTTGCAGGCGGTGGCGCATGCCCATGCGAAAGGCCATGAGGTCGTCGACGATTTCGGCCGAGGGCGCCGTGACCCAACCCTGAATGCCGGTGCGGAACAGATAGTTGCGGGGGTCGAACTTTTCGCCAGTGATCGTCGGCGGGAGCGCGCCGCTTTGCAGGCGGCGCAACATTTCGATGATCGACGTGTCGTCGATGAAATCGTACATCGGCAGTTCTTCGTAGTTGGCGTTGGCGTCGGCGTAGGTGAACTCGGCGTCGAAGACCACCTTGTGGGCGAGCCCATTGAGGTTGAACAGCGGATCGCGCACGTCGTCGTAGGTAGCCCACATGGGGAGGCTGGCGCGGACGCCGGTGTTGACGTACGCCCGATCGAGCGGCTCGCCATCAAGCGCCTCGCCCCAGCGCGCGAGTTCGCCGAGAGCGAATGGCACAACCTTGACGGCGCCGAGTTGGAACGGCGCGTCGATTTCTTGCCGGGTGACGAGCTTCTCGCCGCCGACGTTGGCTTCCCAGGGGAGCTGGACCCATTGGGACTGCAGCGTCGGTTCGGTCGGCACCGTCCCCACGTTGTACTTCGAATAGGAGGCCTGGGAATGCTCGAACCAGGTAAGCCGATCGTCGAGCAACGACTCGCCGAGCCAAAAGTGATCGCCCCGCGGCAGCGATTCGGTCTCGCTCCAAAAATTGTTGACCTGCGCATTCGCCTCGAGCATCAACTCGCGATTGTTGTTGAATCGCCGCGCTCGGAGGCCGGTCCGAGGACTGCGAAGCTCGTCCCATTCGCGCTCGTAGTATTGATTGAGGAAAGTCGTATCGCTCACCCAACCCGACTCCGCGGTGATTTCCCACCCGCTTTCGAGCCGCTGTCGATGTTGACCTAGGAGTCGGAAACGGTAGTCCTTTTCCGGCGTGATGTCGCGGCGGCCGAGGCCGAGGTTGTCGTGGCCATGGTCCTGGATCGCCCAAAAGTCGAGGAGGCCGGTCGAGGGGCCGACGAACCCGAAGATTTCGTTGCGATCCCATTGGTAGTTGGTGCCGTAACCAAAGCCGCGCTTGCTGAGATAGTCGGTGCTGAGATTCCACGAGGTTCCCTGCGGCGCGTTTTTCACGCCGAGCAGTTCGTAGAGGTCCCAGTCGATCATCGCCTGCGTGCCAAAGACGTTGTCGTTGCCGACGCGGATGCGATCGATGATAAAGGAAGGATCTTGCAGGTTGGTGGCGAACCTCGGCCAATAGAACACCGGCACGCCGCGCAGGTGGATGACGTTCGACTCGGCGGTGGCCAGCTGCTGGTGCGCCACGGCCATGCTGCCGTCGGGCCCGGCGATGGGAATGCCGGTGATCGGATCGACGCCGGGCTGCTGCACATCGGTAAAGCTGATTTGCTCGGAGGAAAGATCGTACGCTGGCTCTTCGAGACGACTGGTCGTTACCAAGGCATTCGTGGCGGAGAAGTGGGACTCGTCGAGTTGCCTGATGGCGTCGGCCTTGAGCCGAACGAGACCGGGGTATTGGAAGTCGCCCATCTGCGGCAATGGGGTGAGGAGTTCGGCATTGAGGATGACGCCGATTTGTCGGCGGACGTCGTAGAACATCCGGTCGGCATAGATGATGCGGTCGCCCTGGCGGAACTCGATATTCCCCTCCATGTAGATTTCGAGCGGTGCGTCCTTCGACTGCACGCCGCCGGCGACCCCCATGCCGGGTGCGCTCCAGACGACGGCGCGGTCGGTGGAGATATCGATTTGCCCAAGTGGACCGAAGGCCGCCGGCAGACCGGCGACGGAGAGGCCGTCGATCACGACGCGAATGCCGCCGTTGGCGATGGCGATGCCCTGATTCCGGTCGAGCGTGATGTTCGGGTCGGCGTCGCTGCGGCCGAAAATTTCGTACTTCACCATGCCGGGCGGCAGGGCTTGGACGCCGTTCTCAACGACGTTGGGGACGAACTCGGTGTATTGGGCCAGCATCAGCTGCCGGCGGCGCTCGGGATTGAACTGCGCGAGGCCCCGTTCGTAGATCGCGGGACGAGCTTCGGTCGTGCCCAGGGCCGGGGGGACGTTCCAACGCAGCGCCGCGGAGGTCTCCATCCGCTGGAACCAGTTGGGGCTGCGCTGCTGGCCGAGCAAGCCGTCTTCGTTGGCCTTCACGTCGGTGCGGCGGAAGTCGACGGCGACGTGGCCCCCCTGCTCTGATTCGAAATAGGCGATGACCTTGGTCGGGCCATTTTGGGCATTGCGGGCATCGATCCAGAGCACGGCCTCGGCGCCGCGGGCATAGGTGAGGCCCTGGTTCAGATAACAATTGCCGCGCAGGTGCCAGACGTCGTAGACCCCTTCCTGCCAACGCGTGCAGGCGTCGGCGGCGATGGTGATCGGTTCATGCGAGTTCGCGGTCGCGACTTGAATGTCGTCGGCGTGCGCTTGGCTAACTTTTCCGTGGAACGGAAGGAGCGTCGCCGCCATGAACAGCAGCGCGACGGCTTGGCCCACAAAATCATGTGGTGGGAGGCGTCTCCGACGCCGATGTCGCTCACCACCACAAGGCGTCGTAGTTCCGCCGCGTCGCTTCGGGGTGGGAGACCCCTCCCACAGATTTTTTAGGCAAAGCCGCAACGCGAGTAACGACTGCCGCGAGACGCGCGCACGCCGAGCGCCGTTCGCGCGAGGCGAACTTCCGCAGCGGGTTGCGTGCTGCGCGATGCTCAGCGTGACGCCCTCCATGGCGACAACGACGTGACGAGGATGAAACGGACGCTCTCCGCGCGCAACTCCGGCGAGCTGCGTGACGTGCAGCGCGAAGTCGCCGAGCGCTCAACCAGAGCGTGGTCAACGGCTTGCGCGCAGCGGGGCCTGCAGAGAGGGGGCGGAGTATAGGAACCCCTGCCGCGCGGGGCAAGCCGCCTTCGCCGGGTTTACATCGCTCACAACATGTTTCGTGATAACGGCTTGCGACACCGCCGCTGACGTTGCTAGCTTGGCGACAAGATGCTGAAGCGCCGAGTGCCGCTCAAGCAGCGTCATGTCACGGACGCCAGCAGTCGGTTGCACTTCCTTGTTGCGAGCGCTTGAGAGCTGCATACTGCGAGCCCCGTGGGCACGATGTAGTGCAAAGGACGGCCGCGATTGTGCCTCACCAACTTGGGACTTCTCCCTCATCGGGGGAGGGATCAGACGGGGTGATTTTTTGAAGCGTCTGGGGCTAGGGACTGCATGATTTGAAGGCCTTTGGCAGCCACCGCAGCGATGTGGAACTTGAGCGGATCGATTGATTGAGTTTCTACGGAATGGACGTTTGCATGATGGGTCTCCCTTATCGCCGGTGGATCAAGCGGATGATCCGCTATCGATATTGGATGCTCGGTTTCGCCGCCGTGCTCTGGGTCGCCGCCGCGTTTACCGGCCGCGGGCTGCGGCTCGACCGATCGATTGAGAGCATGTTCGCTCCCCGCGATCCGATCCTCGTGCCTTACCACCGCATGCAGCGGACGTTCGGCGAGTACGAAGTCGTTCTCGCGATGTACGCCGACGACAAACTGGCGACCGACGCCGGAGTCGCGCGGGTGAAGGAGGTTCAAGAGCGACTAAAGAAACTGCCAGGAGTGGCGGCGACGGTCTCTCTGCATGATCTTCCCGGCGGGACGAAGTTCGACGGTCCCGGATTAGGAACCAACTACCGCGAAGTCTTCGCTGGCTTCACTCACAACAAGGACCTCACTGCGGCGGGCGTAATCTGCTTGATTGAGCGCCCCGGCGAGGGAAAGTCGACGCGTCGGGCGACGCTGCGCGGCATGCGCTCGATTGTGGCCGACTTGCCGCGCGGCGCGTTGGTCGGCGAACCAGTGCTGATTGAAGAAGCCTTTGACATGCTGGAGGAGGATGGCCGGCGACTGAACACCTGGTGCACGCTGCTGGTGATGTTGACGATTCTCATTTGCTTTCGCAGCCCCATCTGGTTGCTGCTGCCGGTGGCCGTGGTGCAACTGACGCTGGCGTTGACCGACGCGGCGCTGGTGCTGAGCGGGCTGGAACTGAGCATGGTGAGCTCGATGCTGGGAGCGATCGTCACCGTGGTGGGCGTCGCTTCCGTGGTGCATATTCTGGTGCACTACCTCGACGAACGCCGTGACGGGCACGGACGGCGACGGGCGCTGTTCAACACGATCGAGGAGCTCGCGGCGCCGGTGACGGTGGCCATTCTGACCGACGCGGCCGGCTTCGCGGCCCTGATGGTCTCGAAAGTGGGACCGGTCCATGACTTTGGGCTGATGATGGCGATCGGCAGCCTGTTGGTATTGCCGTCGTGCATCCTGCTGACGCCTGGAATGGTCTGGCTGAGCGACTTTCGCCAGAAGCCGCAGGCGCCGAGCGATGACTTAGCTCTGGGGCGCTGGTTGAATTGGTTGCTCGCGTGGTCGTCGACGCATGTGCGTTTGCTCGCGGGCGCAGCTGCGTTGGTGGTCGCAATTTCGGCGTGGGGTTCGACCCGCTTGAAGCACGAAACCGACTTCACGAAAAACTTTCGCGCCGACAGCGAGATCAATCGGGCGTACAGCTTCGTCGAGACCGAATTTGGCGGCGCGGGCGTATGGGATTTGATGATTCCGGTGACAAAAGAGGGCGCCAAACGCACGTCGCAACCGCCGGCGCTCGCCGGACGCCACTACGTGGAGTTCCTGAAGCTGCAGCGGCAGATCAAGGAGCAATCGCCGGAATTGACCAAAGCCATCTCGTTGGGCGACACGTTGGCCGCGGGCATCGGGGGCGAAAGCGTGTTGGGCGCCGCCAGCGGCCGCATGCTGACGCTGCCGATGAACATGATGCGTTCCCAGGAGGCGATGCGGCTGTTCGTCGATACGCTCTATCAGGCCGACCCGGAAGATGGCCGGTGGTGGCTTCACGTCTTGCTGCGAGCGCCAGAGCAGTTAGGAGCCGACGAGAAAGCGTTGATGATCGAACAGGTTCAGTCGACAGCGCAGGAACGATTTCCAGACGCCGAGGTGACGGGATACTACGTCCTGTTGACGCGGCTGATTGAAAGCGTGCTGGCCGACCAATGGAAGGCGTTCATCGTGGCGACGATCGTCGTGCTGGGCATGATGATCGCGGCGATTCGCGATTTGAAGCTGACGGCCGTCACGATGTTCCCCAATATTTTTCCGTCGCTGATCTTGTTCGGCGTGATGGGACTACTCGGCGTGAAGGTGAATATGGGCGCCGCGATGATTGCCGCGGTATCGATTGGCTTGTCGGTCGACAGCTCGATCCACTACACGATGTTCTATCAACGGCTGCGCCGCGAGGGCTTGCCGTGCGATGTGGCGCTGGCGAAGTCGCAGAATTCCGTTGGGCGGGCAGCGGTGTATTCGACGCTGGCGTTGACCGTAGGGTTTGCCACGCTGTGCGTGAGCGACTTTGTACCGACGATCTATTTCGGGGTGTTGGTGAGCCTGTCGATGATCGGCGGCTTGATTGGCAATTTGCTGGTGCTGCCGGTGCTGATTCGGCTGGTCGACGGACGGTCGGCTGGGGCGGTGATTGCTTCCTGAGGTTAACCCCCCAGGAGCTTTGCGTGACTGGCGCCACGAGATCCCCCTCGCCTGATTTGCGGCGCCGCAACGAACAGTTTGAATTGCCGCTCAAACTCGCTCTCCGCGGCGAATGTCCCGGGCACTTCTCGCCCCCTCGGACAGCGTGGATGGAAGACGGAACTAGAATCTGACATTTTGCCAATCGCTCCAAGTGCTGGCGGCTTAGCACGTTGGCGAAATCGAGCAGTCCTTAAATATGAAATGCGCAAGTCGAGAGCTTGATTGCGTCCGCAGCTTGATTAATTTGGTAAATCGACGGGTGTGGTCGTCCACACGCCGTTTCTCACAAAAACAGTGAATCGGGTCGACAAGGAGAGGGCGGCGAAGGCGCCAACCTTCGTATTCGCGGCGGCGGCGAACGACTCGTCCGAGGGTGTAAGTTGCTTCAGGAGAGCCACTTACGTTCTTTGACGGACGTCTATCCGGCCTAGCGAATGGGCTCTTGTGGTCCGGTGTATGGGTGGCCAAGCGTTGGGTCCTCGGCACTGCCGAAGCTGCTTTCGTGAGTGGGAACGCCAGCCTAGAGCATCCATTGCTCGTTTGTTCGGAACGGCGAACGAGCAAGGCCCACCTCAGAAGAGACGCCACGCCTAATGAACGGGACGCCTTCGGGGAGCGCTACGTTGCGCGCTCCCTCCGCTCGGCGCTCGTTTGCGCGCCCCATCTCGTTAGTCGGCCGCTCGGCCGCAATGATTTCGATCAAGTCTATCGCGTCAACCGTCGCGCCGCGGCAATGCACGGTGATGATCTTGGGGGAGACGGGCGCGGGGAAAGAAATGGTCGCCCGGTATATTCATGCCGAGTCGGACCGGCGCGATGCGCCGTTGATTCCGGTCGACTGCTCCGCCCTTTCGGACACGCTGTTCGAGAGCCAGATGTTCGGCCACGTCCAAGGGGCGTTCACGGGGGCCGTGCGCGAGTCGCTCGGTTTTGTGCGGGCCGCCGATGGCGGGACTCTCTTTCTCGATGAAGTCGGCGAGTTGTCGTTGCCGCTGCAGGCGAAGCTGCTTCGCGTCATTCAAGAGCGGTGCGTGACGCCGGTCGGCGATACGCGGGCGCACGAGGTTGACATACGGTTCATTGCGGCGACGCACCGCGATCTGGCCAAAATGGTGCGTGAGGGAACGTTCAGGGAGGATCTCTTCTTCCGGCTGAATGTCGTCGTCACGACGCTGCCGCCGCTGCGCGAGCGGGCAGAGGATATCTTGCCGCTGGCAAATCACTTTCTGCAAAAGCAGGCGGATCTTTACGATGAACCGGCTCGGCGTCTGTCGGACGCTGCGGCCGCAGCGCTGGTGCGCTACTCGTGGCCGGGCAACGTGCGCGAGCTAGCCAACGCGATGGAATCGGCCCATGTGCTTGCGCAAGGCGACGTCATCGAACTTGCCGACCTGCCCATGCAGCTGCAGTCGGCGCGACCGACGCCCGCGGGAACTCCGGAATTGTGTTTGAGCGAGCTTGAGAGGCGAACCATCGCCGAGGCGCTGCGGCGGACCGACTACTGCAAGGCGAAGGCAAGCCGCATGCTGGGAATCAACATCCAGCGATTGAACCGTCGGATCGAGCGGCTGAATATTTCGACTCGGCACAGTTAGCTCCTCGCCTCTCCGTGGTAAGGCCGGGGGTCGCCCGCGGAGCTGCCGAGCTTTCTTCAAGCGTTCTTGCGTCGTCCGGACCGTGCGCTGGTTCGGCGATGGCCGCACGCGCGGACGATCGGTTCGCGCGGCCTTCACTCTCTTCGGTCGTCCTTCGCCAAAGTCTTTCGGCGGCGCATATGCCTTCTTGGATCATCGGTCGCGGCCGACATAGTCGATTGCAAGGTCATTTTAACTTGTGCCGTTCGAAACGACCTGATTTGTCGTAACCTCTGCGGCGCTCGGACCATGCGAGCTCGAACACTCAGCAAGCGTGGTTAAAACGACCTGTTCGTCTTGTGACGACGACGTTCTCGATCGCGGCTTACTTCCTGAAAAAGCCTTCCTTTCTCGGCGTTTATTGCACCTGCGGCCTTGAACCGCATGATTGGCACGCGCTTTGCTTTTAGGAAACGCATTGAAATGAGGCAACTTGACTCCTGTTTTACGTCCGAGTTTGTTTTGCATGGTCACTTTCGTCCAACCCACGCTCCTAGCCGTCGGAATCGAAAGCTTGCCGAAATCATCGTCCGCAATCGACGTCTATGCGGCGTCGACGGTTCGCGAAGTCATGTCGACGATGCGACTGATCGGATTCGATCTGGTGGTCGTGGGACTAGACGACCCGCACTCGGACGTGTGGGAAGTCATGCACCGGGTGTTGACGGCATGGCCGCAACAGCGGTGGATGCTGGCGTCGAGCCAGGTGACGCAGGAGGAAGAGATTCTGGCCCGTTCGCTCGGCGCCGTTGTAGTGCTGGATACCGTGCCTGATGAGCAGTGGTTAGCAGCATTTTCGTCGTCGCTGCGGCGGCGCGACCCCGTTGGTGGATTTTCCCCGTTGGCTTCGTCTTGTGGTTCGCGCGTTGATCTCCAAGCCGATTGGCGAACCGTCGAAGCGTAGGTTTCCGTTTCACCCTGTCCCGTTCCGAGTGCACTCTACTGCCGAACCGTCTATCTGAAAGGAGACGCCTATCCACGACGCGCTGGTTGCTGCGGGAGCGACGACGACACACCGTCTGCTTCCGCGAGGCAGGCCCTGATTCGTGTTCCGACCCAATCGCGCGAACAGGGGCCCGATCCGAGAGTAGAACGTTCGTTGATCGCCCTGTCTTTTCAGAGAGAAGCCCAAAGAGCTCCTGCCGGTCCTTTTATCTGGAGGATAGACGCTCGTCCGAAGCATCGCACCACGACGCGAATTCTCTGCAAGGGACATTGATCGGATGACATTGCTGCTTGCTCCCTTGTTCACGGAGCGTCATCTGTCGAATGTTCGACCCTAACCGTGCCTGCTGCGGCGCCGTCTCCTCAGGGCGCCGCAGCAGGGGTCACGGATGGCGGCGATCAAGGCGATTTGGTTGCCGCGTCGAATCGTTGCGCCGCAAGTTCTGCACGCAGGCATTGCGGCGCAACGAATCGTCAATTTCATTCCGAACCGTTATTTCAAGGAGATATCGCCCGACGTCCATGTGCTCATTGTAAGGGACCGCTTGAGACGACTAGGCGGACAACTTCAGCGAACCTTTATGAGCTAGAAACTGAGATCACAACGAGGCAAGAAAGATCGCCGCGTTTGTTTGAGATGATCGCCCCTTCCTGTTTCGCACCATGCATTGCGGAAGGACTCGAACAAACAAACGCACCGTTAAGACTACCGTCCACATCGTCATACGATTCAGGAGACTGCTAATGTCCGTATCTAAGATTTACGCCGCTTTGGGGGCCTTTGGCGTCGCGGCAAGTTTGCTGGCCGGAACCGCGACAGCGGCGCCGGTGAGCATCGACGGCACGCTCGGCGCCGAATGGACCGGAGCGACCGTGAAGAGCGTCTTGTTCAACGCGGCCGCCCCCATGAGCAACTTCGGGGCGCCGACCAACGAGAATCACGTCACCGCGTACGACGTCTACACTCGCGGCGACAGCGATTATTTTTACGTCGGCCTCACGACGACGAGCCCTGCCTACGCCGGCGGGCTCGACTTCGCTAACCTCTACTTCAGCACCACGCTCTCTGGTTCGAACGTTGGATTCGAAGTGCTGAATCAGAATGCGTTCGTCCCAGGCGTGCCGGGGAGCTACCCGTACACGCCCGGTTCGGCCGACATTCACTATGCGTTGACGCCAGGCTCGCTGGGAACGCCCGCGGTGATTGAGTTCGCCGCTCCTTGGGAAGTCTTCACGTCCAATTCGTTGGGCCTGTCGCCCGCTCCGACCGTGCCGGCGACCGCCGTCCAACTGCGACTGAGCCAATCATTCGGGTACAGCGTGGCTGGCGGCGCGACCTACGGCGCAGATCGTTTGGGCCAGGTCAATCTGCCGGTGCCCGAGCCGGCCACGATGGCCTTGGCCGGGCTGGGCATGCTGGCGACCTGGGGTCTAAACCGCACGCGTCGGTCCAGCTAACGCAACGTTCGAGGCGGCTCTCGCTCGTTGCCGCTCCGCAACGAGCGAGTGCCCGCCTGATCGAGATCTGAGACATCTTCCTACTGTTTTTGACGCACCACCGATCAGTTCAGGACTGATCGCACACGCCTAGGCGGAGATTGCGCTAATGTCTATCGTTCGATTCAAACTTACGGCTGCCCTGTTGGGCCTTACCTGCGCCTGGCTGGCGAACCGCGGCGACGCGGCCACGACCGTCACGCAGATTCTTCCGCAAACCGGTTCGCCCGTCGTCGGGCCTTGGTACGAGAGCGACGTTCAAGGAGGCGGCACGATCGGCATCGTCGACCTCACGGGCGTCGGCGGCAACCTCGAAACGGCTCAGCCGCTGCCGACCGGCGCCGGCAAGATCACGACGCCGAACGACAACAGCGCTCGCGGTCAGGCCTACACCTACAACGACTTCGGCGACGCGGCAGCGTTCTTGAACAACGTCACCCTGGGCTACAACTATTACAAGTCGACGAACCCGCTGAACGTCTCGGCCGCCCCGGCGCTAAAGCTGCAGATTTTCGCCGCCAATGGCACGGGCGATAACTTTGGCACCCTGATCTACGAGCCATACTGGCAAGGCGCTGCACCGACGCCCGATGCGTGGCAGAACGCGTCGATCGCCGCAACTGACGGCAGCGGCGGCGACGCCAGCGGAGGTTGGTGGTGGAACGGCGGCTTCGAGGTCGCCTCGGGCGCCGGCGGTCCCCCGCTTCGCTCGCTGACCGAATGGGCGAGCACGTTCCAGCTGAGCGACCCGACGGACTTTTCCAACGCTCGCGTTACGGCGATCGGCATCGGCGAGGGGACGTTCAACCCGGGTGAAGTCAGCTACTTCGACAACATCTCGTACGCCGTCATCGGCGGGCCGAGTCAGACGTGGGACTTCCAGGCGATTCCCGAGCCGGCCAGCCTGGGCATGGCTGGAATCGCGGCTGTCGCAGGCCTGGCCGTTCGCCGCCGCCTTCGCCAAGCCTGATCGAGTGCCCGTCGACGCACCCTCCCCGCCTGCCGCGTGCAGGCGGGGAGGACGATCGAAATGGTTCTTTCGCTAACGCTCAACGAACAACGATTCAGTTCGTCACATTTTATCGCGACTCGCCTCGCGCACCACGACTCGCGAGCCGCCCTTTCTCAGGAGAATGCTAATGTCCGCACGTAAGATTCAACTGACCTGTCTGATGGCCCTGGCGGCCATCGTCGTCAGCTCGGCCACGGCGCAAGCTGCGTTCGACGACTTCATCATCCGCAATAGCGGCGGCGGCAATCCGCCGGTCATTCAGCCCAATGGGATCGTACCCGGCGCCTTGGAGTTCATCATCGCTGAAGGCGGCCAGAAGGCTGGCTGGGGCACCGATGACATCAGCGGCTACCAGATCGGCCAGATCACGAACGTTGGCATCACCCGTTACGACGATACGGCTCGCTTTACCGCCGGCTCGGGTCCGGCCGTGGCGCCTTACTTCAACATCTGGGTGACTGACGGGATGGGCAAGTACGCCGTGCTGGCCAATGAACCGTCGAACCCGTCGTTCCAGCCCCTCTTCGTGGACAACGGCGACGGCAGCAAGAGCTACAGCCTGAGCTTCGCCGACATTGCGAGCGAGCCGGTGAAGGTTTACGAAACGCCCAATGGCGGGGGCAACTCGACGACGACGTGGGTTCACGACATGTTCGGCAACGTGCCGCTGACGTTCGGCGACGTCGCCAGCCTCGTGATTCAAGCCCCCAGCGCCGCCTACATTGCCAATCCGGTGAACGCGGTCGGCTCGGGAGCCCCGGACGAGATCGTGACCAACGCCGCTCTGGGCTTCAATTGGATCTTCGGCGACACGCTGTCCAACTATCAATCGGGCATGCCAGGGTATGTCGTCGGCAACCCGATCGCTCAGGCGATTCCGGAACCGGCGACGCTCGCGTTGGCCGGTTGTGCCGCCCTGGGGTTATTCGTGGTGCGACATCGGCGACTGAGTGTGTAGTCGTCCGGCGGGCCTTCTCCTGGCTCACTGCCTCCCGTCGCGGCTGATCACCGGGGCGGGAGGCGGAGACGCCGGAACTTTCACCACGCTTCTCACGCATCCTCAATCAAAACACCTCTTTCAAGGACACTCGACTCATGAACCGCACGCTCCCTCTGCTGGTCGCCGCCTTGCTGACCATCGTCGGCAACGCCGCCCAAGCGAACGTGATTTCTAACGGCAGCTTCGAGACCCCCGATACCTCCACGATCATCGTCGTCGGAGCCGGTGATCCGACAATCACCAACTGGACGGTGGGCCTCATCGGCGTCGATCTTGTAGACGCCGCTGGCAACGGCTTTTTGAGCGGCGCCGCCGCTGATGGCGAGCAGTATCTCGATCTCGACGGTTCGCCAGGCCCGGGTTCGATCAGCCAGACGTTCGCGACAACCCCCGCGACGCAGTACACGCTAACCTTTGACTACGCGAACAACTACACGACGCCTGGAACCGCTCAGGCCTTGGTGCAGGTCGCCGACGGCGCTACCACCTACCTGTCGAACGTCATCTCCCACAACACCTCGGTGGCAGGCAACCTCGACTGGACGAGCTATCCCGCGTTCACCTTCACCGCGCAACAAGCAACGACGACGCTGTCGTTCATGTCGATGAGCGGGGGCGTCTTCGGCGGGATCCTGCTCGATAAGATCGAAATCAACGCGGTCCCTGAACCAGCCTCGATCGGGCTGATCGGGCTGGCCGCGACTAGCTTCTTCGTGGTGCGACGTCGGCGACTGAGTGTGTAGTCGACCGATGCAGCTTCTGCTGGACTGCCCGTCCTTCGTTCGGCTTGCCGGATGGGGGGCGGGCAGCTTTTTGCTTGGTCCGTGATGAGTGGCCAGTGAAAAGATTGTCGGCTTATTCAAGTCGACCAGTAAGGAAGGGTTGCTTTCTTAGTGCGCTACTTTGCCGTGGTTGGCGCTCCCGCGTCGGGGCTCAGCGAGTAGAGCAGGACGTTCAGCGCGATGCGGGCGGCGTCTTCGCGGGTGTAGCCGCGGCATTGGAGGGCTTCGTGCTGCTCCAACGCACAACTGATGTCGTACGGCGAGAAGATGACGACGAGCCGGCCGTCAATTTCGATGCCCTCCAATTCCGGGGGGACTTTCTGGACTCGTGAGCGGAGCGGTTGGCCGGCCTGCGCGGCGGCCGGCTCGCGGCGACTGACTTGCTGGATGTTGAATCCCCCGGCGGCGTCAGTAAAGAGGGGGTTGTCGATCGGAATGCGGGCGAGTTGATGGTCGGGCAGGACCAACTGGATTTCGCGCCGGAACGCATCGATGAACTCCTTGCTGGCGCAGATCGAATCGGCGAACAGCAAGCCGCCGTGCTCCAGGAACTCGCGGAGCGATTTGCGTTCTTCCGGCGTGAAGCGGAAGTCGTGCCGCCCGTGCATGAACGCGAGATGGAATCGAGGCAACGCGGGATCACTGGCGCGGATCTCGAACGGCTGACCGCTGACGGAAAGCTTCAGTTCCCCTTGCGATGCGGTGCGCAGGAGGTTGGCAAGCGCCCCTGGCGCATCGTTGCAGCCGCCGCCGTGCAGGAGCTTCGCAATGCGGATGACGCCGCGATCGGCGCCGTCGGCAAGGTCAGGGATATCGCTGGCGACGAATGATTCTTCTTTGGACTTCGGCTCGCGGTTGGTCGCGTAGGCCAGCACGTTCAGACCGATCGTGTTGGCGTCTTCCATGCGGAGTTTCGCCTGTTCGGGCAGGCCCTGAGTTCGGCCATGGCCGTAGAGTTCCCAGTAGCAGGAGAGATCGACCTCCGAAAAAACGACGCAGGTGCGGCAACCATATTCAATCGTCCAGAGTCGGCCGACATATGGAGAGTCGGGTCGCACCAGGCGGTCGATGCGCCAAATCGGGTGTTCGGGACCAGCGAGGCGGAGTTTGTATTCTCCCTCGGGGAAAATCTTGTCGAGGAACGCCTTCATCCCGTCCTTGAATCCGCTGCCATCGACGCAGCAGGCTTCGGCGAAGACGAATCCGCCGCGGTCGATGTAGTCGCGGAACTTCTCTTCAAGCCCGCCAAGTTCCGGGGACTGACTACCGCTGACAAAGAGGACCGGGGCTTGCAGGAGGTCTTCAACAGTTGCCGCTTGCGGGTCGATGATCTGCCAGGTGAGATTGAGTCCCCACTCACGCTCGACGAATGCGGTGAGATTCGCGACGGCGCAGGGATGGCGATTCCAGTCTTCGCCCGGCCCGTGCTTGACCTCGGCCATCAAGACTGGGCGACGGCCTTTGGAGAGAAACAGCAGCGCAAGCGACGTGGTGACGTGCGGATTGTCTTCAGAGTGTCCTTCGCCAATCCATTCGTGGCTGAAGGCGTCCTGCCGGCTGATAAGGTACTCGGCGCCGGCGCGGTACCAGTCGTGATCGCCGATGAAGCGGCGAGCGGAAAGCCGGCCGACTCGTTCCAACCCGTACAAGTAATAAAAGTGCCACTGGGTGGCGGCGCCGGGCTGACCTGGGTTGCGACGCACCGAGAAGTTGCGGCCGAGCCAGACCAGGGCTCGCTCGAGGACGTCGTTTTTATCGGGCGGCAAACAGCACTGGACGCCGTTACCGGTCGCCTCGGCGGCCGCCGCGGCGACCTTGCCGGAGCAGATGATCCAGGCGCCGATGCCGGCGCAGGTCATGCTGCCGGAGCCGGGCATGTTTTCGGGCTGGTAGCCCCACGAGCCGTCGGGGTTTTGGCAGTCTTTCCAGTATTCGGCGGCGAGTTGCCAGACCTCGGGATCGACCTTGGCGCCGACGCGTTCCGCCTCGTGCAGCGCCAGCACGGCGAATTGCGAGTTGCTATTGTCGCCGCCAACCCCTTCGCCCAGCGGGTACGACCAGCTTCCTTTTCTGGGGCCTTGGGTAATCTGAACCCGGGAGAGCCATTGTGCGTTCTTCTGAATAAGGGCGAGGTCGCGCACAGGCTCGCCTTCGCAGAGAGCCATCGTCTGCAGGGCGACCGTGTAGGTCTTTTCCGGTTGGAGCGTGCGGAGGAAGGCGAGTGATTTCTGGATCTTGGGGTGGTTCGGCTCGACGCCGGCGTTGAGCAGCGCCAGCGTGCAAAGCGCGGTGACGCCCCCCGGATATTCGGTCATATCGTCCCAAGTGCCGCGACCCGACTGTTCATTGAGTAAGTAGTCGACGCCTTGGCGAATCGACGTGCGGACTTGTTCGGCAGTGAGCGAAGGCTCTTGGGCCGCTAAGCGGCGAATTGGGCCGGCAGCGACGCTGGCGACCAAAAGGAGCAGAACAAGCTGTCGACGGCGCATCGGAGGTTCCTTCCGTAGGTCAGGCGTTGCCGGCAGCACGCGAAGAACCGGGGCGAGTCTTGCGAGGCCAGTGGCAAGGTGGAAAGCCCGAACTAAGGGTCATCCTAGGATGCCTCGACGGCGTAAACAATGCTCGCATGGATATGATGGAAGCCAGGGCGTTGAATTGTCCCTCGTTTGGGGGAGCTATAGACTGAGGCATGATTGATTATTGGTTAGCAGGGTTTCAAGAAAGTTGAACGGCCAAGGACGCCAAGGAACGAGAAAGAGAAGACGAATTGGAACCGCAGATGAACGCGGATAAACGCAGATGGAAGAGGGCGTCTCTTTCTTGATTCAATTTATTGGCGTTCATCTGCGTTTATCGGCGGTTCCATTATTTGAACTTGTTCTACCCTTAGCGTCCTTAGCGTCCTTGGCGGTTTAGTATTTATCTTCGTTTGAAAGGCCCAGACCGTTGTCGACGACGCAACCAACTCGCAACCTGGGGGACATCCTGCAGGAGTTTCGCCAGCATCGCGGCATCATGCAGCAGGAACTGCAGAAGGTGATCGTCGGGCAGGACGACGTCATCGAGCAGATCTTCGCGGCGATCTTTACCCGCGGCCATTGCTTGCTCGAGGGCGTGCCGGGGTTGGCGAAGACGCTGATGGTGAGCACGCTGGCGCGGATCCTTGACCTCGGGTTCAAGCGGATCCAGTTTACGCCCGACCTCATGCCCTCCGACATCACCGGCACGAACGTCCTGGACGAAGACGAACATGGCAGGCGGAGCTTTCGATTCGTCGAGGGGCCGGTCTTTTCGAACATTCTACTGGCAGATGAGATCAACCGGACGCCGCCGAAAACGCAAGCCGCGCTGCTGCAAGCGATGCAGGAGCGCGAAGTGACGGTGGGCCAAACCACCTACACGCTTCCCGATCCCTTCTTCGTCATTGCAACGCAGAACCCGATCGAGCAAGAAGGGACCTACCCGCTGCCGGAAGCGCAGCTCGACCGGTTCATGTTCAACATCAAGGTCGGCTACCCGAGCGCAAGCGAAGAAGAGCAGATTCTTACGTCGACCACTCGGCAGGATAAACCCGAGGTACGAAAGATCCTCTCCTCACGCGCGATCCTTAACCTGCAGAAGCTGGTCGGGTCGGTGGCGGTGAGCGAGTACATCATCAAGTATGTGGCGACGCTCGTACGAGCGACGCGGCCGAAGGATGAGAAGGCGCCGAAGTTTGTGCGCGAGTGGGTCGACTGGGGCGCTGGCCCTCGCGCTGGCCAGTTTCTCATCTATGGCGGCAAGGCGCTGGCGGCGATGGATGGGCGGTTTGCCGTGGCGGTTGAAGACATCCAGAAGGTGGCTGTGCCGGTACTACGGCATCGCGTGAGCACGAACTTTCAGGCGCAAGCGGAAGGCGTGACGAACGAGGACGTCATAGCGAAGTTGCTTAAGGAAATCCCAACACCTGAAATCCCGAAGTATGGAACTTAGGGCAGAAGAATGGGACGCGGATGATCGCGGATTTGGCGGATGGACACGGATCAGAACCAATCTGCTGATACACGATGGAAGCCAATGTCTCCGGAGGTCACCGCCGCAAGTTTTCCTAACCTGGTTGAAGGAGGAGAACCGCTCGCCATCCATTTCTGGGCTGAATGGGATCGCGTCGATCGTGATATGGACAAGAACATTCAGTTGATCGCGCCCAGGCTGAAAGGTTGGGTTAGCTTTTATGCCGCTGACGTCGATCGGCCAGAGAACATCGATTGGTGTAAGAGTTTGAATGTCGTTTCGATCCCTTGTCTGATTGTTTTCGTGAACGGCCTGCGAACTCGTCACATCATTGGTCTTGGAGACGAAAAGGAATTGACTCAAAAAATCCTTCACGGACTTTGCAGCGCACCAACTATGCAGCGACCGTGGTGGAAGTTTTGGTAGCGTCTCATCCGCGTAAATCCGTTTAATCCGGGTTCATCCGCGTCCCATTCTTCCGTAGACTGCCCCATGGCCGCCGTTGAAAAGTATCTGAAGCCGGAAGTGATCCGCCAGATCTCGCGGCTCGACTTGCGCGCCCAGTTCATCGTCAAAGGCTTCATGCAGGGCCTCCACGCCAGTCCCTTCCACGGCTTCTCGGTCGAGTTCAGCGAGCATCGCAAGTATTCGCATGGCGACAATCCCCAGGACATCGACTGGCTCGTCTACGCGAAGACCGACAAGTACTACGTTAAGAAATTTGAAGCCGAGACGAACATCACCGGCTACCTGGCGATGGACCTGAGCGGTTCAATGGCCTATCGGTATCAGAACGAGCTCTCGAAGTTCGAGTATTCAACGTGCTTGGCGGCTGCGCTGTGCTACCTGATGGTCCACCAGCAAGATCCGGTCGGGCTCGTGACGTTCGGCGAGAAGATCATCGACGTGTTGCCGCCGAAGTCGAAGCGGCAGCAGATCGGTAACGTGTTGTCGCACCTCGCCCGTCTCAAGCCGCGGGCGAAGACCGACATCGCCACCAGCCTCATTCAACTCGCGGCAATGCTGCGGCATAGCAGTCTGGTGATGATTTTCAGCGATCTGCTCGTCGACCCCGAGCCAGTCCTCGCGGCAATGCGGCGGCTCAAGCATGGAGGGCACGAGGTGATCGTGTTCCACGTGCTCGACCAAGCGGAAGTCGATTTCCCGTTCGACGGGCTCGTCGAGCTACGCGATCCGGAGACGCAGGAGCGGATCGAAGTCGACGCCGACGGGTTCCGGAAGGATTACTTGAAGGCGATCGGCGAGTTTCGCGAGACTTACAAACGGGAGTGCGCGAAGAGTCGGATCGACTACTTGCCGCTCCACACAGGGATGCCGTTCGACAAGGCGCTGATGGAGTATTTGTTGAGTCGGCGGAATATGGGGTAAAGACTTGAACCGCCAAGGACATTGGTCATTCGGCAAAAAGGGGATTGAACCGCTAAGGACGCCAAGGACGTCAAGGAAGAATAGGAACCGCTGATGAACGCTGATAAACGCTGATTGAAGAATGGGCTGAATTGCTTGATTCATTCCATTGGCGTTCATCTGCGTTCATCGGCGGTTCCTATACTTGAATTTGGTCTTCCCTTGGCGTCCTTGGCGTCCTTGGCGGTTTAGTGTTTTTCTATGGGTTTCTTAACGCCACTGCTGCTAGGAGGCATCGCACTAATCGCGATCCCGGTGGTGCTGCATCTGGTAATGCGGCAGCAGCCGCGGGAGTTGACGTTTCCGGCGCTGCGGTTTGTGAAGCAGCGGCGAGATTCGAATCGGCGCAAGATGAAGTTGCGCCATTGGCTGCTGCTCGCGCTGCGCTGCCTGCTCATCGCCGGGCTAGCCATCGCTTTGGCGCGGCCGACGTTCAAAGGCACGGGCCTGCACGGCAAAGACGGAGCGCCGCTGGCGGTCAATCTGGTCATCGACAACTCGCTGCGGATGGAATACGTGCAAGCGAACGAGTCGCGACTTGAGAAGGCGAAGAAGACGGCGCTCGAGTTGGTCGAGAAGCTTCCCGAGGATGCGACCGTCGCGGTGTGCGACTTGGGTCGCGCGGCTCATGGATATGCCCCCGATCTGAGCGCGGCGACGTCACGGCTACAGAATCTGCGGCCGACCGCCGAAGCCAGGCCACTCGTCGACGGCGTCTTGGAGTCGATCAAGCTGGCCGCGGAGCAAGAAGATCGTCGCCAGGAGGTGTTCGTCTTTACCGATCTATCGCAAGGGGCTTGGAACGACGAAGGACTGAAGGAGATCAACAACGCTCTGTCGGCCGCCCCTGACGTGCGAATTTACATCGTCGACGTCGGCGTTGCCGATCCGAAGAACTCCTCACTCGGCGAGTTGCAGGTGCGTCGTAGCGTGCTGCGCCCTGGCGAGCCGCTTCATTTAGAAGCAGAGATTCGAAGCAATCTGCAGAGCGAATCGCCGCTGGTGGAACTCTCGCTGCGGAATGAAGAGGGGAAGCTGCAAAAGCGGAGCGAGGCGATTGCTGCCTTCGATCCGCAAGGGCAAGGGCGCGTCGTGTTTGAAATCCCCAATTTGCCCCTGGGGACGCACCAAGGCTCGGTCAACTTGGCCGCGACCGACCCGCTCATTGTCGACAACACCCGTTACTTTACGGTCGAAGTGCGTCCGCCCGCAAAGGTCTTGTTATTGGCAACGCAGCCGGCCGATGCGCTGTTTGTGGAAAAAGCGCTTGGCGCCTCGCTGGGCGACGCTAGCCGCTTTGACGTCACCGTGAAGACATTCGCCGATTTGGAAAAAGCCAAGCTTGAGGAATTCAGCGCGGTTGCACTGCTCGACCCCGGCCCCTTGCCCGCTGAAGCTTGGAACTCGCTGTGGGACTTTGCCGCGGGCGGCGGTGGAGTCGGTATTTTCTTGGGCCATCACGCGGCGGGAGAACTGGAGTCATTCAACAGCGAGCCGGCGCAGCGACTGCTGCCGGGAAAGCTGAAACGAGTATCGCGGGCCGAGACGTATCTGCGGCCGCGAAGGCTCGACCACCCCGCCCTTGCCGGGTTGCGCAATTACGCGGAGGAGTTGCCGTGGCAGATTTGCCGCGTCTTCCAGTACTGGACCTTCGACAAGTCGAACGATAGCGACACGTACGTCATCGCCGGCTACGCCAATGACAAACCGGCGTTTATCGAACGCCCGGCCGGCAAGGGTCGAGTCCTGGTCTCGACGACTCCATTCTCCGATCCGCTGGAACCGGAAGGTCGCGAGCCGTGGAACACCTTGCCGGCGCAGCCGTGGCCTTTCGTGGCCCTCGTCGATCAGCTGATCGGCTATCTCGCGCAAGACGGCGATGAGCGGCTCGATTACTTGGCGGGAGAGGTCGCACGCGTGCAGCTGTCGCCGCAACAGCAGGTGGCGAGCTACGTGTTGCATCTGCCTGACGGCCAAGCCGGTTCGCGCGTGGCCACGTCGGGAGACGACGAACTAGCGGTGAGCATCACCGATGAACTGGGAAACTATCGCCTCACTGCCGGCGGTCAGTCGCAGCGGCTCGATCGTGGATTCAGCGTCAACGCCAGCGGGACGATCAGCGACTTGACGCGATTTGATCCCGAGAAGCTAACGGGCGCCTTGCCGAAAGATCGCGTGCGGCTCGCAGAAAACCTCGAAGCCGTGGAGCAATACGTCGACGTAGGGCGCTCGGGCCGCGAATTGTTTCCTTGGATGATCGGCCTCGTAGCCGTCATTTGGGGGGCGGAGCATCTGCTGGCGAATCGGTTCTATCGTGAAGAGAAGGGAAAAGATTGAACCGCCAAGGGGCGTTTTGTCCGTTGTCAGTGGTCCGTGGTCAGTTGCTCTCGATGACAGCTCGCTCCAGGCGACAGCAGCAACTGACCACGGACAACGGACAACTGACTTGCCCCATCGGGGTCCTTGGCGGTTTAGTATTTATCTGAAATGACTGGCTGGAGCTTCGATCCTGTTGGCGGTTGGTGGCTGGTGATGGCCGCGGCGCTGGCGCTTGCGCCTCTCCTGGCGATTGGCCCTTCGCAGCGAAAGCAATCGCTACAGCGCAGGGCGACGCTGACGTCGCTGCGGCTGCTCACGCTCGTGCTCCTGCTGCTGGTCATGCTTCGGCCAGCGCTCGAGACGCGCACCACGCGGAAACTGCCGGGGACGCTCATCGTGCTGCCCGACCTATCACGGAGCATGACTGTGGGCGACGCGACCGGAAACAAGCCACGATACGCGGCAATGCGCGAGGCGCTTGATGATTCCGCCGCCGAGTTTGCGGATCTCGCCAAGGCGTGGGATGTGCGAGCTTACGGGTTCAGTCGCGACACCGAGCCGCTGAAGTTCGCCGAAGGGAAATTTGATCTACCCGCCGAACCGACAGGACAGCAGACGGCAATTGGCTCGGCAATTGAAGATATCCTCGCCCGCGAGGCGCAGCAGCGAATCGTCGCGGTAATCTTGTTGAGCGACGGCGCTCAGCGGGCGTTCGCTCCGCGCGACATGCCGCCGCAAACAGCGGTTCGGCAGTTGGCGGGCGACGGGATTCCGCTCTACACGCTGGCGTTCGGTCAGCCTTCGCTTGGCGAACAGAACGACTTGCGGCTCAGCGATATGCTGGCCAGCGATGCGGTGTTCGCCGAAACGCCGACGACCGTGGAGGGCGTCGTCACCGCGGCCGGGTACAAGAACCAGAAGGTCAACGTTCAACTGCTATGGGAGAACGCCGACGGCGAGCAAGAAGCGGTCGACGCTCAAGAGATTCGGATCGAGCCGGGAAAGACCCGCTATCCCGTGCGGCTTAACTACACCCCGAAGGCGCCGGGCGAGTACAAGGTGACGCTGCAGGTGACGTCGCGTGATGGGGAATTGATCACGTCGAATAACTTGCAAAGTACGTTCGTGACGGTGCTGAAAGGGGGCATAAAAGTTCTCTACCTTGCCGGCGCCGGGCGAATCGGCGGTTTGCCAGGAATCGAGCCTCGCTTCGTGAGATCGGCGCTCGCCGCGAATCCCGACATGCACGTCGATTACCAAGCGATCAAGTACAACCCGAACGAGCTCGATCTCCGTGATCAGTTGCAGGATGAGCAGTATGACGTGATTCTGCTGGGCGACGTCGACGTCACCGGCCTCAGCGCTCGTTCGTGGAGCGAGATGGCTAAAATGGTCGAGCGCGGAGCCGGCCTGGCGATGCTCGGCGGCTTCCATAGTTTCGGACCGGGCGGGTTTGCCAACTCGCCGTTGCAAGACGTGCTGCCGATCGAAATGAGCCGGACCGAACGACAAGCCTTCGGCGAGGCTCCGCGCAAGGACGTCCATGTGCCCGGGCCAATTAAGATGCTGCCGATTCCGATCAGCAAGACCGAGGTCCATCCGATTCTGCGCATGAAGGAAGGAACGCTCGCGGCCAAAATGGCAATCTGGGAGGAGTTACCGGCGCTCGATGGCGCTAACAAGCTCGAACGAGTGCGGATGAAAAGCATCTCCCAGGCAATCGCTGAAGGCAACGACAGTGCGCGTTCGCCCTTGCTCATTGTCTCGCCGTACGGCGACGGGCGGTCGGCGGCGCTCGCGGTCGATTCAACCTGGCACTGGCAGATGGAAGGATTCAGCGAGGTTCATCGCCGCTTCTGGCGGCAGCTGGTGTTGTGGCTCGCGAAAAAGGACGAGACGGCGGGCGAACAGGTATGGGTGCGCCTGGACCAGCGGCGGTTCCAGCAAGGGAGCCGCGTCGATTTCAAACTCGGCGCCGAAGATACGGAGGGTGGCGCACTCGAAGGCGCCGACTTCGCCGTGCAGGTCGAAAAGCCTGACGGAACGAGCGAAGCTGTGCGCGTCACGCGCGGCGGCAGCGTCGCCACCGGAACCTTTAGCGCCACTGAGAAGCCGGGTGATTATCGCATCATCGTCTCGGCTCGCGACAAGGGGGAGACGGTGGGAACGGCGGCGGCGCGGTTCAGCATTTCAGACCAAGACGTAGAACTCGACCAACCGGCGGCCGAACCAATGCTGCTCAAGTCACTGGCTCAGGAGACCGCCGAAGCGGGCGGGGCCTGGCTAGCTCCGGAGGAATTGCCGGACTTGCTGGAAAAGTTGAAGTCTCGCGCCGACGAGTTTGAGGAGGAGCTTGTGGAGACGATCACGCTGTGGGACAGCTGGCCCATGTTGCTGACGTTCGCGGGGCTACTGTCGACCGAATGGTTTCTAAGGAAGCGGTGGGGGCTGGTGTAACGGCTTCAGCCCCCGGCTCCGCCGGGGAGTAGCATTACATGGGACACGGCGTGCCGGGATGGCGACCGACCCCCTGGCGGAGCCAGGGGCTGAAATCAGATTTTCACGACCAACTTCCCGCGAATCGCTCCGCTGTCGCTCGCTTCTTGTAGCCGGTGCAACTCCGCAGCGTCGTCGAGCGATGCGACGCGATCAATCTTCGCGTGTAGCTTGCCCGCGTCGAGCCACTTGCCGATTTGCTCGGCCGCCTGCCGTTGCACTTCGACGGGGGTCAGGAACATGGCGAAGCCGTGGAGACTCAGGCACTTCGTGTAGAAAGCGCCGACGGGGAATTCGACGCGTGATGTACGGCCAGCGATGAGGATCACGCGGCCGCGGTGTTTCATCGAGGCGAAAATCGCGTCGAAGTTCGGCATCCATGACGTTTCCCACCAGACGTCGACGCCGCCGGTCAGCTCGGCGACGCGTTTCGGCACGTCGTCGTGACGGTAGTCGAGCACATGGTTCGCGCCGAGCGTGCGGCAATACTCCATCTTTTCAGGGCCGCTGGTGGTCGCGATCACCGTCGCGCCGATGGCGCGGGCCATTTGGATGACGGTCGACCCGACGCCGCCGCTGCCGCCGTTGACGAGGACCGTCTCGCCCGGCTGCAGGTGGGCATGCTCCACCAAACCAACGTGCGACGTAATGCCGACCAGGGCAAGCGCCGCGGCTTGCTCGTCGCTCACATGTTCCGGCATGGCGTAGAGCCACGACTCGTCGATTGCTGCAAGTTCGGAAAAGGTTCCTTGCCGGCCCAGGATTCCCTGGTTCGCGCCCCAGACGCGATCGCCCGCCTTTAATTTTTTGGCTTGAGGGCCGACCGCGGCGATGACGCCGGCCAGATCGCTGCCGATGATGAACGGCAACGGCATGTTCGGCGGCGCGGCCAACCCGCTGCGGACGTAGGTGTCGATCGGGTTGACGCTCGCGGCGCGCATGCGGACGAGCACCTGGCTGCCGGTCGGGGTCGGATCAGGCAGCTGGCCGACGATAATGTTCTCGGCGGGACCGGTCTGGTTGATGTAGGCGGCTTTCATGGCGAGTCGCTCCAATCACGGAGGTCACGGGGCGAATGACAAGATAGCGAGCCGAGCGGCGAAGACGCAACGCAACACAAAGTCCGGCCATCCTGGCAGAGGGCCTCATCTCGCTTCCGGCCAGGATAGCCGGGCTATATGGCTCGAACGCTTGACGTATACTTTCTAACTGATGAATTGGCGACCGCGCAATCTTGGCTTGCTGTTGCTGCTCTATGCGGCGGTGCTCGGCTATGCGCTCGTGGCGTGGGTTCCTGATCTGGTCGCCGGTTATGAGCAGATTGCCGAGCGGCATCCGTGGCTCGGCTTCGCGTACCTCGCCGCCGTCGCCGCTGGGACGCTCATCCTCGGCGGTGCGTCGGCCTACTTCTTCTATCGCGTTTGGAAAAACTCGCGCGCGAAGCGACAGCGGCGTGCGCAGCGCCTGGCCAATCCGAGCGAGCTGTCGGCGGGCCAGCGGCGTTCGGAGTTGGCAGACAACCTCGCGCATAGCCATGAACTAGTCGACGATGAAATAGCCTCGGAAGCGTTGCGCGAAGAATTGAAGCGACAGCTGCTTGCGCTGCAGGAGAAGCAATCAAAGGAACGACTGGAAATTGTCGCCTTTGGCACGATCAGCAGCGGCAAATCGACGTTGCTCAACGCGCTCGCGGGACGCGACATTTTTTCGTCGAACGTCGTCGGCGGCACGACGATGGCTCGCTGCGAAGTGCCGTGGCCGGGCGCCGACCGGGTGATTCTGGTCGACACGCCGGGGCTGGCCGAAGTCCGCGGCGAAAGCCGGGCGGCGATCGCAGCGGCATCGGCGGAGCATGCCGACCTCGTGCTTTTGGTGGTCGACGGGCCGCTCAAATCGTACGAAGTCGAACTCGTCGAGACGCTCCGCGAGATGGAGAAGCGGGTGCTCGTCTGCCTCAATAAGATCGATTGGTACGACAAGCGACAAGAAGCGGAGCTGGTGGGTCAGATCGCCGAGCAGCTGCCGTCGATCGAAGCGGCGGACGTGGTGGCGGTACAGGCCGGCGTTGGCGAACGCCCCCGAGTACGCGTGCTCAGCGACGGCCGCGAGGAGCGCGACTTCATCGAGACGCCCCCCGATGTACGGCCACTCGCGCGACGAATGCTCGAAGTCGTCAAGCGTGACGGGCCCGATTTACTGCTCGCAAACCTGCTGCTGCAATCGCGCGGGCTGGTCGACGAGGCCAAGGAACAGGTGCGCAAGCATCTTGACGAGCGGGCCGATCAGATCATCAACCGCTACATGTGGGCCGCCGGCGGCGCGGCGGGGATTAACCCGCTGCCGCTGCTCGACATCGCCGGGTCGACGGCAATCACGCTAAAGATGGTGCTCGACCTGGCGCGGGTCTACAAGCAGCCGCTCGACGCCGACATGGCGGTGAAGATTTTGGCGCAGCTGTCGAAGAACCTGCTCGCCATGGTCGGCGCCACGGCCGCGGCGCCGGTGGCGGGGACGATGATCGCCTCGCTGCTCAAGACGGTGCCGGGCGTCGGCACAGTGGCCGGCGGGTTGCTGCAGGGCCTGGTACAGGCGCTCGTCACCCGCTGGGTTGGGAACGTCTTCGTGAAATACCTGCAGAATGAAATGCAGCCGCCGCCAGGAGGTTTGGCCGAGGTCGCCCGCAGCGAGTGGAAACTTCTGACGCGGCCTGAGTCGCTGCGACGGCTGATCTCGCTGGGCCGCGAACAACTTTCACGAACTGAACCAGAAACACCTGCCGACTAAGTTTGGCCGGCATTCATCTATGGATCAATCCGTCGATATTCAGGCGCCGCCTGCGGTGGGGCTGGTCTATGTGAGTCGAGTACTAGCGCCGGGGCCATTGTGCCATTTGCTTTACGGCGACCGAATCGTGACGGCTTCTATCCAAGCGCCATTCCTAGGCATGACGAAATCCCTTGTTTGGACCTGGCTTGACGGCGATGAGTGCAGCCTCCAATACCCGAGCTCTCGCACTGAGCTACGCCTCAATGGGCGGCCGCAGTTCGAGATCCCTTACGTCGGATTCTGCAAAGGGGGCGAGCAGTACATCTGGCGGCGCATCTCGGATAAGCTCCGTCTCGTAACGGCCGAGTTCGTGCGGGGAAAAAATTGCCTAAATTTCGAGTATCGATTTTACAATCAGGAGCGAACTCGCTTGGGCACATTTAAGAGAGAAGACTTGTGGAACTACCGCCTTGGAAGACGGCGACCAATGCCGCTGTATGATTTCCAAGGATCGCTCGTCGAGCTCAATCTGATCTGGGCTTTCATTTTACTCCAACAATTCTGTCGATCCGACTAAGAGGGTAGAAGCGATTCCTGCCGGAACTACCAACCGCTTTTGTCACGTCGCGTCATTGTCGTTAGCATTTGAAAGCCATGAGCAACGCCCCGCCATCGCCGACCGCCGTCCCGCCAGACGCTGACTATCAGGCGTCGATGCGCGCGCTGGAATCGGCGATTGGGCACTTCAAGGGCTGCAACGAAGCCGAGCTGCGCGAGCTCGCCGACGACATGAGCCAACTCGGTCGTATGGCGGAGAAACTGCAGTCGGGCCGCGTCGACATCGCCGTCTTCGGGGAGATCAGCACCGGCAAGAGTGCGCTCATCAACGCCCTCTGCGGCGAGCAGCGGGCGGCCGTGAATGTTCGCGGCGGGTGGACGAAAGACGTCTGGCATGTGCCGTGGGAAACAGCCGGATACTGCGTGCCGGGGTTCGCCGACTCGCAGGTGGTGCTGGTCGACACGCCAGGGCTGAATGAAGTCGATGGCGCCAAGCGGGGCGAGATGGCACGCGACGCGGCGGCGCGCGTCGACCTCGTGCTGTTCGTCGCCGATTCCGATTTGAACGACACCGAGTATCGGGCGCTCGTCGAGTTGGCGGCGAGCAACAAGCCGCTCATCCTCGTGCTCAACAAGACTGATCTCTATCGGCCCGATCAACTCAACGATCTGCTCACCGTGCTGAATGGGCCACGATACGCGGGAATCATTCGTCCCGAAAACATCGTATTGGCTCAGGCCGATCCGCGCGAAGTCGAATACGTCATCGAGGCCGCCGACGGCAGCACGCGGAGCGAATGGCGGAAGCAACTCCCCCAAGTCGAAGAGGTGAAGGCGCGGATCATCGAGTTGCTGGCGGCCGACGGCAAGGCGCTCATCGCGCTTAACGCCGCGATCTTCGCCGCCGACAAGAGCGACCGGATGACGGCGCTGCGGGTCCGATTTCGCGAAGAGGAAGCGGCACGGACGATCTGGAGCTTCGCCGTAACGAAGGCGCTGGCGGTGTCGCTCAACCCCGTCGGCATCGTCGACGTCCTCGGCGGCGTCGCCGTCGACGCGGCGATGGTGGTGACGCTCGGACGGATTTACGGCATCTCGATCACGACGAACAACGCCCAATCGCTGGCGATGTCGATCGGCAAGTCGGCGGGGCTGGTGACGCTGCTCGAAGCAGGCGTCAGCTGGGCCTCCTCCGCGTTCAAAACGCTCACCGTCGGCTTTGGCACCGTGCTCACCGCCGTGCCGCAGGGCGCCGCGGCGGGGTTCGGGTCGTTCATCGTCGGCCAGGCGGCGCGGTTCTATTTCCAGCATGGCGCGAGTTGGGGCGATCAATCGCCAAAGGCAGTGGTGACGCAGATTCTGGAAAACACCGACAAGCAATCGGTGCTCGAACAGCTGAAGGCGGAGATCCTCAAGAAACTATCCACCAACCGCCACGCGGATGAAACTGACAAAGGTTGGTTTGGTAAGAAATAGAAAAAAGAAGACTGAACCGCCAAGGACGCCAAGGCACGCCAAGGAAAGGCGCGGAAGATTGAACCACGACGACACAGCGAACACAACGAAGAAGAAACGAGAGAGAGTATTTACAAATGTTGTCGTGAATTTTCCCTCGTCGTGCCCGTCGTGTCGTCGTGGTTCAATTCTCTTGTATTCCTTGGCGCTCTTGGCGTCCTTGGCGGTTGCCTTTACGACTTAACGACACGGATAGCAGATGCTCGAAACGATCAACGCCAATCTCTACGATTTCCCCAAGTACTACGACCTCGTCTACGGCTCCGACTGGAAAGCGGAGGTCGACTTTCTTGAGGCCTGCTTCGCTAAGCACGTCCGCGGCAAAGTGAAGCGGCTGTTCGAGCCGGCGTGCGGCACTGGGCGTTTGATGTTTCGCATCGCGCAGGCAGGGTACGACGTCGCCGGGCTTGATCTGAATGAGAAGGCCGTCGACTTCTGCAACGCGCGGCTAGAGAAGCATGGGCTGAAGCCGACCGCCTTCGTCGGCGACATGTGCGAATTCAAGCTGAAGCGCCCGGTCGACGCGGCGTTCAACACGATCAACAGCTTTCGCCATTTGGGGAGCGAAGAGCAAGCCCTCGCGCACTTGAAGTGCGTCGCCCAGTCGCTGCGCAAGGATGGCATCTACGCGCTGGGCCTCCACCTGACGCCGACCAAAGGCGAACCGCTCGAAACCGAAAGCTGGGCCGCCCGCCGCGGGCACCTCTCGGTCCTGTCGCGGCTGTGGGTGATCGAGCGCAACCGCCGCCGTCGCCAGGAGCGCGTCGGCATGAGCTTCGACGTCTACACGCCGACGCGGCAATTCCGCATCAACGACGAATCGAGCTTTCGGATGTACACGGCGGCCCAAATGGAGTCCCTCCTGGGGGAAGTCGCTGAGTTCGAACTGCTCGAAACGTACGATTTTGGCTACGAGATTGACGAACCGATCGAAATTGACGGTTCTACCGAGGATGTCGTTTACATCCTGCGGCGGCGGTAATGTCGGCCCAGGCTGAATTTCTTTACCGCCAGAGGGCGACGGAACGAAGAAAGGCGAAGAGAAGAAGAATTGAACCGCCAAGGTGCGCCAAGGAAATGCGGGTAGGGTTGCACCACAACGGCACGACGAACACGACGATGAAGAAACGATAGCGAGAATATTGATCAGCTACTTCGTGAATTTTCTCCCGTCGTGCCCGTTGTGTCGTCGTGGTTCAATTACAAGTATTCCCTTGGCGGTTTGAAATTCTTCCTTCGTCGTGAGTTCCCCAATCGATTTGCCAAGCAGTGAATTCGTCCGCTTCGCCAACGTCGTCGCCTGTCGTGCCGGAATCGGTTCATCGGGAGCCGGCTGCGCGGTTTGTCGAGTGGGCGCTAGCGGAGTTGGAGATTCCGTTCCAATCAGCGGATGGCGAATTAATCATCGACTTACCCGAACGCGAACGGGCGACTTTCGACGGAACGTCACGGCTTTACTTAGCGACCGTGGCCCAACCGACGCCGCAGCAAGAGCCGCTCGCGTGGGATGGCCGCTTCGGCCACTGGCTGCGTGAGCAGTTGTCCAAGACGACTGCCGCCGTCCATGCTCGCCCGCTGCGGCAGCCGATGGCGGTCAACGACGTGACGGCAACGCTATTCGCCGCGTACATTGTCGAGGGTGGCCAAGTCCACTTGGCAGGGTGCCAGTTGACTGACCATCCCTTTTTGCGGCTGACGTTCGCCGCCGATAGCGAATCCGAGGTCCGGCATATCTTTGTAGCGCCGGACGGTTCGTCGGTGAGCGACGAACTGGCGCCGCAGCTTGGCCTCGACGAGTTGCAGCCGATCTTGAAACATCCGCCTCGGCTTGACGACGGCGCCTTGCGATCGCTGATCGCCGCCGGGCGTCGCATTGCGGCGAAACAATCGACGAATCGCGACCCCACAGCGGCAACCATCGAGCCGTTAGCCGTCACGGTGGTATGGGTGCGGCACGCCGAGGGGCGACTGCGATTCACGATCGGCGCCGCCGCTGTTGATCATCCATTTAGCAGTTGGGCCTCCCTGTTGAAGGCAGAGCCGTATGTCGGCAAGGACTCAGGGATCGCGGCGTTCGAACTCGCTGCTACCGACGACGGGCGGATCGAGCCGGCGACGGAAATTGCCGTTTGCCAGAAATCGGGACGGCGCGTGCTGCGGCAAGAGCTTGTCTCGTGCGGAGTCACGGGGCTGCGGGTATTGCCCGAGTTCACTGAGATTTGCCCGGTGTCGGGTTTGCCGACGTTGCGCGGAGAGTTCGTCGTGTGCCAGCGATGCCGGCAGCGGGTCAGCAAGGCCGTGCTCAGCGAGGGCGTCTGCGGGGCTTGCCGCGGAATGGCAAAAGTGTCGAAGGACGATCCGCGCCTGGTCTGGATTCTTGGCGAGCATGCCGGGCTCGACCGCTGGAAGAAATGGCAGCTGGCGGAGACGCGAGGGGTCTACATCGCTCAGGCGTCGTCGCTGTTGAAAGAACTGCTGGTCGTGATCGAGAAAGAGTCGCTCGCCGTCCGCCGCGTCGCCCAGCGGAGCCGGCTAAGCAACAGCTGGGTCGATCTCGATGAGGCGTCGCGCGTCGATTTGCTGAAGTAGCCGCCTCGACCTGGGGAATAATGTGCCCCGCCAGACGGAGGGCCACGCCCTTCGAGAGAGCTTGGCCGCAGACGCCGCCTAGGTGAAGGGCTTCGGACCGCCTCAAAGGTGTCCACTTTCTGAAGCTCGCCGTTGGTCGCCCGTTGACCGGCAAAGGAGCGGCAAATGCGGTCTGCGAAGCTCCGCAGAATCGCAACTCGCGGGCCGTTTACCGCAACGCGTCGCGGTTACAGCCCCAGAGCGTCCAATGACGCCCTGATTTGCGCACGCCGGATCGTGATGCGCTGCGCCGGGGGCGCGGCTGGGCCGGTAATCCTGGTTTTTTGCTAGACTCCGATTCTATGGCGGGTAAAATTATAAGGCTGGAATCGGCTAGGTTCCCTCCCCACCTTTCACGCAGATCAAGCCAGACGCACGAAAGCCAATCCGCGGTACAGCCCGGCAATGCTTCGGTTCTGAATTTCTGACGTGCCCCCCACACGTCATGTTACCGAGCGAGTTCCGACGGCGGCCACGCCCTAAAGGCAGACAATTGATCGCGTTACTTGGGTACGGGCAGCGAACCTTCGTTCACAGTCGCTCCGGCGTCGTTGGGATTTGATCCCAACGTTCGATCGGGCTGCTGGCGGTGCGTCATTGTTGATTCGCGGATCTGGTCCAGAAGGAACGCGTAGTGATCGGCGTCGCGTCGATGACTGAGGTTCGTCTGGGCGGGCGAGTAGTTTGGTCGTTCCTGCGGGCAGCGATATTGCGCGGCTCCATCGGCGGAGCGTCGTCGCTGCAGCAAGTGTCGCCGCAGCAATTGGTAGAGTCTGGCGGTTGCGGAGGGCGTATGCGTCGGCAAAGAGCTAACGCGGTCCGGCGATCTCTCCGCAGGTGTAATCTCTTACCAAATGACGATCGGCCAAATACTTACGATCGATCGGTGTTAAGATTAGTTGTCTCTGTCGCAAACTCTTGGGGGAACATCCGGCGCTTGTACGCGACGACTTGCCGCTTTGCTTGGCGGCAATCGGTGAACCGTTTCAGTGCTTTGACGCCGCCTAATTTTGGGATGTGGCAACGCACCAGGTTCGAGCAGTGTCTTGATGACTTGATGATGTCTTGGAGCACGCCCGCGCCGGCAGCTCAGGCGATCTCGTCTTCGATTTGCTCGCAACGGTTCAGCGTCAGTCCACGCCGTGTTGGGGCTCTAAGATCCACGCTTGCTGAGGAGTGTTGAACTTGTACGACACGTTAATGGAACATGACCTGGAAGATGACGTTGTAGCCGTTGACGGCGACGTCGAACTCGATGCCAAGGGGCTCGACGACGACATCGACGACGATGACGAGATGTCGCTTGACTTGGCCGACGACGTCAAAGACGAGGCTGCCGGCTCCCTCGAATTCGACGACGAAATGCCCGAGGGCGAATCATGGTCGGACGACCCGGTGCGGATGTATCTGACCCAGATGGGCGAGATTCCGCTGTTGACGCGGCAGCAGGAAATTAACCTCGCCCGCCGGATCGAAACGACTCGCACGGCGTTCCGTCGTCGGCTGTTGGCTTGCGATTATGTCATTCGCGCTGCCCATAAAGTGCTGAAGCGCGTTCATCGCGGCGAATTGCCGTTCGATCGGACAGTGCAGGTGTCAGTCACCGATCGGCTGGAAAAAGAGCAAATTCTCGGCCGGTTGCCGCACAATCTGGAAACTCTCGACATCTTGCTGGAACGCAATGCCGAGGACTACCGGATTGCCACGAGCAAGTCGGAGAAGCCGGCGCGTCGCCAGCAAGCTTGGGACAATCTGGCCAAGCGGCGACGCCGCGCGGTGATGCTGGTCGAAGAACTTGGCCTGCGGACCCAGCGGATCGAGCCGCACATCGCGACGCTCGAGCAATTCAGCGCTCGAGTCGACGAGTTGCGCGCTCAACTCGATCAGATGAAGAAGGATCGCCGCCCCGCCTCGGAGCGGAAGCCGTTGATCATCGAGTACCGCAACATCCTACGGGTGACGCAAGAGACGCCGCGGAGCCTTCGCAACCGCGTCGCCTACCTGCGGGAAGTTTATTCGAAGTACCAACGGGCCAAGCGCGGGCTGTCGGAAGGCAATCTGCGGCTGGTCGTGTCGATCGCCAAGAAGTATCGCAATCGCGGCCTGTCGTTCCTCGACCTGATTCAGGAGGGGAACGCCGGTCTGATGCGGGCGGTCGATAAGTTCGAGTACCGCCGCGGCTTCAAGTTCTGCACGTACGCGACGTGGTGGATTCGCCAAGCGATCACCCGCGCCGTGGCCGATCAGAGCCGCACGATTCGCATCCCGGTTCACATGGTCGAAACCATGAGCCGCGTGCGAAACGTGTCGCGGGCGCTGCTGCAGCGTCTGGGTCGCGAACCAACGATCGAAGAGACGGCCAAGGCGGCCGGCTGTTCGGTCGACGAAGCCCGTCGCGTGCTAGCGATGAGCCGGTACCCGATTAGCCTCGACCGTCCGGTCGGCAACAGCGAAGACAGCCACTTCGGCGACTTGCTGCCTGACTCAGGCGCCGAGAGCCCGGCGATTGGCGCCGCGCAAGAGATGCTCCGCTCGCGCATCACGAAGGTCCTCAAGACCCTCAGCTACCGCGAGCGCGAAATCATCAAGCTCCGCTACGGTTTGGGAGACGGTTACAGCTACACGCTGGAAGAAGTGGGCCACATTTTCAAGGTGACCCGCGAACGTATCCGTCAGATTGAAGCGAAGGCAGTTCGCAAGCTGCAGCAACCGAGCCGCAGCCAAGAATTGTCGGGCTTCCTCGACTAGCAAAGCCGCGACCGCTGGTCGCGCAGTCGTCACGACAACATAAAGCCTCGGAGCACAGTCATGTGCTTCGAGGTTTTTTCGTGCGCCTTCAACTAAACTCATCTAGCTAGCAGCACAATACACAGAACCGCTTCGACGCTAGCAACCCGCGGTTTCGTTACGAACATTACAGTTTCGCATCCCCCCTAACCTCCGCCGCTCCACGGAGACGATGATTGAGGCACGTCACAGGAGGTGTCGTCCCCGCCCACACTCCGGCCGCCTTGCTCGAAGGGAATCGAGGAATGACGCGTTCCGCCTGGGGCTTCCTGCCCCGTTGCGCCTCGACGCTGCTGGCGATCGCCATTCAGTCGAACGCGAGTGCACAATCGATGGAGCAAGCACTCACCGCATTGCCGCCGATTGGAGGCGAGTCGGTACTGGCGTTCGTTGAGACCACGCCCCTGGTCGCTGCCGAGCCATTGGCGGCCGCCGAGCCCGCAACGGCCCAGCCAGCGGAGGCGGAACCGTTGTCGCAGGGCATTCGGCTCGACGAAGGCCTGATTCCCATCGCCAACTACATCCAGTTTGGTGATTGTCCGGTTTGCCCGCCGGGGGCGGCGGCCGCGGCCAAGCCGAAGTATCCGACCATCGTCGTCTCCGGCGCCGCGCAGATCGACGGCATCTGGTTCGACCAGGACGCGGCCAACCAGGCCGTCGTCGGCGATGCTCGCGACGTTGCCGGGTTCCGCCGCGCACGTCTGGGAGCCAACGGCTTCCTGGCCGAGAACGTTCGCTACCGCATGGAGTACGACTTCGCGTTCCCCGGGCGGCCCAACTTCACCGACGTCTGGGTCGACGTGTTCGACCTGCCGACCGTCGGCCACTTCAAGGTCGGCCAGTGGAAGCAGCCGTTCAGCATGGAACCGGCGACCAGCTTCCGCGAACTGATGTTCATGGAACGGTCGCTCGCTTTCGCGCTGGTGCCTTTCCGGCAGGTAGGCGCCGGCTTTTTCGATACCGCATTCGACGAGCAAGCGACCTGGGCATGGTCTGGGTATCGCTTTCCGACCGATCAATACGGCAACGTCGCCGGAGATAACGGCTACGGCATGTCGACCCGCGAGACGATGTTGCTGTACAACGACGAGTATGACAACGTCGTCCATCTTGGCGGCAACTACACGTATAACGAGCCCGCCGGCAACACGCTGCGGATCCGCTCGACGCCTGAAGTTGGTTTCACGCAGCTCGATGCCAACAACCTGACGGACTTTCCGATTCCCTTCTTCGTCAACACCGGCTTCCTCCCCACCGACAGCTACCAGGTCGTCGGCGGCGAGCTCGCTGCTGGCTTTGGCTCGCTGGTGTTCCAATCAGAATACATGTACGCCATGCTCGATCGACCTGGCAATACGCAGCTAAACTTCCCCGCTGGTTACGCCCAGTTAGGTTACGTGCTGACGGGCGAGCGGCGCAAATATGACAAGAAGACCGCTGCCTTCACGCGCGTCATTCCTGACGTCAATTTCGGCAAGGGAAACTGGGGCGCCTTTGAAATCGCTGGCCGCTACTCGGCCCTCGATTGCAACGACCAAGACGTCCAGGGCGGTCGGCTCCAGGACCTCACGTGCGGCCTGAATTGGTATCTCAATCGCTACACGAGGTTTGAGTTCAACTACATCCACCCGATGCTCGACCGACCGTTGGGGAACGATACCCACGCGGACATCTTCGGCACGCGGGCTCAGTTCGACTTCTAATGACAGGGGGACTCGCCACAGCGACACAACGGACCCGAGAAAGACAACGCAGAAAAGCAACTGAAACCGCCGATAGACGCAGTTAACGCCGATGCCCTTTCATCTGCGTTCATCCGCGGTTCGCAATTCTGCAGCGTTAACGACAGATCATGGCTGAAGTCGACGACCCTCGTATCTACTTTGCCGCGGAGCGGACGCTGCTGGCCTGGGTGCGCACCGGGCTGACGCTGGTCGGCATGGGGTTCGTCGTGGCGAGGTTCGGCCTCTTCCTGCGGATCGTCCGCAATGCCCCCAATGCGGCGCCTCAACTCGGGTCAACTTGGATCGGCGTCGGACTCGTTGTGCTCGGTTCGCTCGCGATCGGCGTGGCCGCGTGGCAGCACGCCCGATTCTGGAAAAACCTGGAAAGGCCGCAGCAAACGAGATTGTCGGCCATGAAGTGGTCAGTTGCTTTTGCCGCATCTGTCGCATTGATCGGGCTGGCGCTCGGAGCCTATCTGGTGGTCAGCGCCGGCGACGACGGGGCCCATCCGGCGGCCGCACGCCCGTCCTGAACGGCCGTAACTCGTCGCATCGATTCGACTTAAAGAATCCGCTTTACACTCGTTTCAGGGCGCGTTAGACTCGCCCCGTCAGTTTGGTTCAACGTGCGTTGGTGGTCGGCTCGAGCAACTGTCGCTCGGCCGACGCAACAGGGAACTCCGGTGCGATTCCGGGACGGCCCCGCCGCTGTGACCAGGCGCGATTCGACGGACACTTCTTCAGCCATTGCCGCTGGACTGGCCGCTTAAGCGGTCAGTCCGAACCCAAGTTTGGCGACGCCTTACTCAGGTTCAAACGCGGCGAGAAGGCGCGTTCCGTCGAGGCCTGGGAGTCAGAAGACCTACCAACGCATGAGTCGTGCGGTTCGCTCCTGCGAGGGACGGGCGAATTGCGAAATGAATCGCTTGTTGACCGCGACTGGTGCGCTCGAAATCCGTTCGTGCGCAGCAGACGTTGAGTCGCTTTCCACGCTGAATCTCTCGTTGAAGCCCCGTTTTTCGGGGCTGAAACTGCGTGGATGCGGCATCGTCAACGGCAATTCAGACGTACGTCTGATGAATGCCCCGCCCCTGCGCTCCGCAGTTCGTCGCCACTTCGCCTCCGCTTCGCGTGCGCGCCGCCGCTGCGACTCACTCACGAGACGCGGCTTCACGCTCATTGAACTGCTGGTGGTGATCGCCGTCGTCGGCGTCCTCGTCGGATTGCTGCTGCCGGCGGTGCAGGCAGCGCGTGAGTCGTCGCGCCGATCGCATTGTGCGAACAACTTGCGGCAGCAAGGGTTGGCGCTGCTCGGTTTTGAAGGCGAACATCGCACCCTGCCTATCGGTTGCGTCGATTGTCTTACGGAACCCAGGCGATTTCACTCCTGGAACTCGCAGCTTCTTCCCTGGCTCGAGCAAGCCGCGCTGCGTAAGCAGCTTGATTTCACGATTGCGTCGCATCAATCCCCGAACATTGGGGTAGGCGGCACCCCGCTCGACGTGTTCCGCTGCCCGAGCACGCTCGAACACGAGGTCGCTAGCACCACAGGCCTCTGGCGGAAGGGGGCGTTCACCGACTACGGCGGCATCTACGGCGTCGGCGGCGTCGGCCAAGACAACGTCGACGAGCAGTGGAACCGCCAATTGTTGAAAAGCGCTGCCTTGGGCGTCTTCGTTTACGATCAGGCGATTACGTTCAAAGACGTCAGCGACGGCGCCTCGCACACGGTCGCGTGCGCTGAATTGCTTGGTCGTCGCCGCGGCGAGTGCGAGTGGGTCAACGGCAACAACGTCTTCGCCCAGGATGTCGAGACCCCCGTCAACAACGCGGTCAACACCAGCGTGGGCATCGGCAGCCCTCATCCGGGCGGCGCTCAGGTCGCGTTCTGCGCTGGACATGTCGCATTCTTGAGCGAGCAGATGCAGCCGCAAGCGCTCAACGCGCTCCTCACTCGCGCGGGGGAGGAGCTGCATCATGAATAACTTCCGCCAAAATCTTGTTCACTTCGTGAAGTTCGTCGCGACAGCCGCCATCGCACTAGTTCTCGTTGATCACTCCGCAGCGGGTCCGGTTGATTCGTTCGACGACATCGAATTCTGGGTCGGCGCCGGCGGCAACCGCGCCGCCGTCGCCATCGACTGGGACAAGAACTCAACGGCAACGCCGGCCCTCGTTTGGGGCTTTCGCTGGGACGGAACGGCGACCGGGCAGACGATGCTGAGCGCCATCGTCGCCGCCGATCCGCGTCTATTCGTGAAATCCGAAGGCCACGGCGCCCTTGGCAGCGCGATCTACGGCCTCGGCTATGACGACGGCGACGGCGAGTTCGCCCTCGACGACGAGACGACGTTCGATGAGTTCGGCTTCGCCTCGTCCGCCGGCCCCGCCGACTCAGCTGCGGCTCTCGACGCCGACGATCTCTATCGCGAGGGCTGGTTCCTCGGCTACTGGCACTATGGGCGCGCTGTCGGCAATCCATACGACGGCGGCAGCTGGAAGCCCGCACCAACAGGCATGACCGGGCGAACGCTGAGCGACGGCGATTGGGATAGTTGGGTCTACACCGAGTCGTTCGCAGCGACGCCCTTTGCCGTGAACCCCGTCGCCGCCGAACCTCCGAGCAGTGCAGGCAACGCCGACTTCAACGGCGACGGCGCCATCGACGGCACGGACTTCCTCGCCTGGCAACGCGGCTTCGGCTCCAGCGGCAACGCATCATTGGAACAAGGCGACGCGAACGGCGACGGGGTGGTCGACGTTGCGGACTTGAGCGTTTGGACTTCGACGTTCGGGGCCATGACGCCCCCCCCAACAGCGGGCGCGGCGTCTGCTGTCGTACCCGAACCGTCCGCTGTTGGATTGGCGCCGGGAATCGTGACGTTCATCGTCGCCGCTGTGCGACGCGGAGCCTGTCGGCAAGGAGGCGTCGCATGGAAATAACCGACGTCGCGCTGGCTCAACAATCATGCGGAGATCAATCGGCGCCGCTTATCGAGGGGTGCGACTTCTATTTCGAAGATGGACGAATCGTCCTGACCGAAAGCTTTCTGCAGCGCCGCGGCGACTGCTGCGACAACGGCTGCCGGCACTGTCCCTATCGAGCCGTGCCGCTCGCGTGATTCGACGCGAAACCGATTGGCAAAGAGGAATGGGTAACTGACTTTGATCACGTACTACGTTGCAGAGGGGAACTAATGAGAATTGCTTTGATGGTCGTCGTTGGTTTGGGCATGTCATACGCAACCACCCAGCGCTCGGCGTTAGCCGTTGATCCGTGGGCCGATCACGTCGTCAGTTACGTGCAAGGAACCGGAGTCGGCAACGACTTCGTCACCGGCAATCCAATCAACAATCCGCTGACGGCCCTCGGCGAACCGACGCGGTTCACCAGCGATCCGGCCAACTTCGGCGGCCCGACGACGCCCTTTTCGTCGGCCTACCGCGACGACGAGATCGTCACCATCGGCGCCGGCGGCTCGCTGACGCTGCAATTCGACGAGCCGGTCGTCGACCACCCGCTCAATCCGTTCGGAATCGATCTGCTCGTGTTCGGCAATGCCTTCTACTCGATCGATTTTGGGACGTTTCTCGCCACTGGCGCGTTGGACAACGATGGCGGCCAGATTGAAGTAAGCGCCAACGGCGTCGATTTCTTCCCCGTGACCGGCTCGGCCGACGGAGGCTTTCCGACAATCGGCTATCTCGACGTCATTGAGCCGTTTCCCTTGCTCGACGGCGCTCTATGGAGCGACTTTACGAAGCCGGTGAATCCCACGTCGCTCGGCAGCGTCGCTGGGATGAGCACCTCCCAAATTATCGCCGCCTATGACGGCTCCGGCGGCGGACTGGGAGTCGATATCTCTAGCAGCGGCCTCGCGAGCATCTCGTTCATCCGCTTCTCGAATCCGCTCGGTTCGCTGAAGACGCCCGAGATCGATGCGGTCGCCGACGTCCGCGCCGTGCCGGAACCAGCGACGTTTGCTTTGCTGGCGATCTCGAGCGTCTGCGTGGGGGCTTTAGCGGCCAAAGTCGCCGGAGCCGCTCGGCATAGCCGCGCAGCAACCCCGGACGGGCGGTCGATGCAGCACTGCTGTCGCAGCGGCGATGGCGTCTAACCGCCTGTTTTGAGCATGGGTTTCGCGCCTGGCGTACTTTTGGTTAACCAATTTCTTGGCAAAACCGTATCGGGCAGTACTGTGGAGCAGAGAGACGTCCCAGTGACTCGCATCGCTGGGTGACAAATTGTCCGCGAGATGGTTCAATCGATGGGGCACCAGGAGTTATCTGTTTCCGAACCATCTCGCGGGCTTTTCTTTTGCAACGCAATGCTCAGCTCGATCAGGCAGGCCTCTCGGCCAGCGTCGCGCACAATGCACGGGCGTGGAACGCGCTAGCCCGCGAAGGCGTTGCGCTGGCTCAACCGGCGCGGGATGATGAGCTCGCCAATCCCTTAGCAACTGTTGACCCGGCCGGTTGGCTCGGGGGCGATATCCGCGGCTGGAACGTGCTCTGCCTGGCAGCCGGCGGCGGTCGGCACAGCGCGCTATACGCTGCCGCTGGTGCGAAGGTGACGGTGGTCGACATTAGCGACGAGATGCTCGCTCTCGACCGCGCCGTTGCTCGCGAGCGCGGCTTTGATGCGAGGCTCGTGCAAACGTCGATGGAAGAGCTCTCGATGTTCGCGGCCGGCGAGTTCGACCTGGTGATCCACCCGGTCAGCACCTGCTACGTCGCCGACGTGGCGCCGGTGTTCCAGGCGGTGGCAAGGGTGACGCGTTCGGGCGGCCTCTACGTGAGCCAACACAAGTCGCCGACCAGTTTGCAGGCGACGTTGCGGCCCGAAGGCGCCGCCGGAACGTACGCCTTGGCCGAGCGCTACTACCGCGACGGACCGCTGCCGCCGGCCGAGCCATGCCGCCTGCGCGAGCGCGGGACGCTGGAGTATCTCCACCGCTGGGAACAACTCCTCGGCGGCATCTGCCGCGCCGGCTTTGCGATCGAAGACGTGCTGGAGCCGATGCATGCCGACCGCGACGCCGCACATGGGAGCTTTGGTCATCGGGCGCAGTACGTCGCTCCCTATGTGCGACTGAAGGCGCGACGTGGCGACGGCTCGGCCGTACGAAGCGCCGGGAAGCTAACGCTCGTCGGCGACTAGTCGGAGTGCCGTTTCTGCGCCGTCGTAGCTATCGGCCCGAGCGATTGCCTTCGCATCCATGCGGCGGTCGAGTCGCGTAACGACGATCCACATGACCACGAAAACCCAGGCGCCGAGATGAACGGCGGCCACTTGGCGAGATACGCCTGCGGCGAGCGACATGACGGCGCCGCTGGCGATGACAATCAAGCTTGCCATTCTCGTCGACCAGCTCGCTCGGTACGCCCCGAGGGCAGCTGCCATCGCTGTGGCCGCGGACAACGCCAAGCCACAACCTGAAATCAGGTCTGTCAGGTTGTCGTCGATCAAGGAAAAGTCGGCGTTACGAAGCCCAGTGCTGGCAACGGCGACGACGATCATCCAACCGAAGAGCGTAGCGAGCGAGAACTGCGGCTTCCGAGACAGACAATGATGATCGTCACCGGCAAATCCTCGCAACACGGTCAACCAACCGGCGGCGACGGCAGAGGTAAACGCGGCCCCCGCAATCAGTTCTCCCAACACGTGCGGCCACACCAAGTCGATGTAAAAGCCCGAGCGCAAGCGCGGGATGACATAGTCGGGCGCTGTCAGCACCGCGATGGCGACAATAACCCATGTGGCGCGCGCTAGGGGATGGCTCTGCCCCAGCACGAGCCAGCCGCTGGCGAGCAGAAGCTGCCCCAGTCCTAAAACCGTGGCGAAGTCGCCTTCGTGATCGACCGAGAGCGCCACGGCATCGAGGCAGATTGCCGCGATGCCAAACAGCCATGTCAGGGGTCGTTCGTAAAAGGTGGGCACGGTCGGTTCAGAGTAGGTACGGGCGCCACAGGCATCCCACGGGGGCATTCTGAGCGAAGCGAAAAATCTGGAAGCTCAATCGTGACGCTAGATCCTTCGCACTGCTCAGGATGACGGCGGAATCGATTGCTCGTCCCTCATTCTAATCAGCATGGGCGAAAATCCGCCGATTGCCTTATCTTTCGCCGTCGACTGAACGGTTGAAATTACCGCTCCAGCGGGGGAGAATGGGCCGAACGTAGCAGTCGTAACGCCGCAAGCGTCTTCGCTTGGCCGCCGCCGACTGCGACTCGCCGCCTGACTGGACTCCTTTTCGCGACCGCCGCCGCATGTCGACTCACCACCAGCAAGACGTCTGTTGCTTGATGGGGGACCCCGTGGCCGGCAACCCAACCCAGTACATGCTGGAAAAGGCGTTTGCGGTCGCGAATCTCGACTGGCGGTTCCTCACCTTCGAGGTCTCCGCGGTCGACTTCGAACTCGCCCTCAAGGGCGCTCGCATCTTCGAGTTTCGCGGGATCATGCTCGCCCCGCCCCATCGCGGCGAGGTCCACCGCTACCTCGAATCCGTCACCGACGCTGCTCGCCTCAGCGGACAGGTAAACTGCCTGGTCCAGCACGACGGCGGCCTGCGCGGAGTCAACACCGAAGGGGTCGCGATGCGGAGGCTCGCCGAGGCGCATGTGCCGGCGAAAGGTCTGAAGGCGGTCATCCTCGGCGCTGGTCGAACCGCGAAGTCGATCGCCGGCGAACTCGCACTCGCCGGCGCCGCGTCGATTGAGCTTGTCTGCGTCGAACCGACGCAAGCCGTGCCGCTGGTCGAATCGCTGGCCGGCGATCCGCAAACCGCGGGGGTCGAGTGCCGCGTCACGTCCTGGCCCAAGGATGGCCAGATCGTCATTGGCGCCGACGTGCGGCTCTTGCTCAATGCAACGCCGGTCGGCCGCTACGACGGCAAGGCACTGTTGCCGATTGACGTCGACGCACTGCCGACTGGACTACTGGCGTGCGACATGACGTTCAATCCGCCGAACACGCGTTTGATGCGCGACGCCCGCAAGCACGGCCTCGCCACGATCGATGGACTTACGTTCCTCGTGGAGCAAGCAGCCGTGGCGTTCGAGCTATGGACAGGCCAGAAGCCCGACCGCGAAGCGATGCGCGAGGCAGTGGAAGAGTTTTTGGTGCTGTAGCCGCGGGTCAACGACCGGCCGGAGCGCTGAGGAGAATAGGACGCGGATCTGCGCGGAAGTTCGCGGATCATGCAGCGTGGCTTGTAATCTCCACTCCGGCCTTAATCGGCCTCAATCCGTCCAATCCGCGTCCCATTCTTTGCCACCGATTGAACTGTTGCTTTGAAGGCGCCGCTCCACAGAATTATGGCAACACGTGGCCTATTCATCGCCGGCACGAATACCGAAGTCGGCAAAACGCACGTCGCCGCGATGATCGCGCGCGACTTGGCTGCCAACGGCCGGCGCGTCGGCGTCTACAAACCCGCGGCGAGCGGCTGCCGTAAGGCGGCCGAAGGTCTCATCGCCGACGATGCCCTCGCGCTCTGGGAAGCAGCCGGGCAACCGCTAACGCTAGAACAAGTTTGCCCGCAACGTTTCCTCGCCCCGCTCGCGCCACCGCGAGCCGCCCTCGCCGAGGGCCGCCGGGTCGATGCGCAGCTCTTGCGCACGGGCCTCGAACCGTGGCTCGCCGCGAGCGAGATCGTCATCGTCGAAGGCGCCGGCGGGCTAATGTCGCCGCTGAGCGAACACGACTACAATATCGACCTCGCCGCCGAGCTCGGCCTGCCGCTGGTGATCGTCGCCGCTAACGAACTCGGCGTCATCAATGCCACGCTGCAAACGCTCATCACCGCCCGCGGCCGCGCGCCGCAACTGCCGATCGCGGGGGTGATCTTAAACCAAGCGACTCCGCGTCCCGACGACGCCAGCCTCGTATCAAATTCCGAAGAACTCGCCGCGAGATGCGACGCGCCGCTGCTGGCAATGGTCGCCCATCGCGAAAGTGCCTTTGATCGAAATGTCGATTGGTTCGCACTCGCTGCTGCGAAAATCATTTGAACCACGACGGCGCCACGAGCACGACCGAGAAGAATGCAAGAACGAAGGAACCGCCGATAAACGCGAATGGACGCAAATGAACTCATTGGCGTTCATCTGCGTCCATCGGCGGTTTCAGATTTCCTCTGCTTTATATTTCGTCGTGTCCGTTGTGCCGTCGTGGTAAATCCTCCTCCGCATTTCCTTGGCGCTCTTGGCGTCCTTGGCGGTTAAAGAAATTTCTTAAACCGCCGCCGCCTCGGCATACTGCGGCATCCGCGCCTCAGCCGCTTGCGTGTCGATCTCCATCCGCAGCGTCATGCTCCACCGCCCTTCGGCGTCGGGGATCACAATCCAGTGCGGCAGCACGGCGACCGATTGGTGCACCAGCTCAAATCCGCCTTCGGACTGGCTCACGGTCTCGACCGGATAGGTCCAGATTGACGCCGGCTGATCGAATTTGAGGTTTACGCTGATGCCGAGCCATTCGTCCGTAAGACTTAGCTGCGTCATTCCCTGCAGGTCGAGTTGATGGCCCAGCTGCCCCAACCGCTGCCCGCCGCCGCCCGAGAAGTAGCGATCGTCGGCGCCCGACGGCAACCCGGCGAAGTTGAACTCAGGCGCCAGGTGCAACGCGATGTCGGACGGCACATTCTCCAGCATGTAGGCAATTTCCAGGGTCCCTTCGCCCGCGTTTAGCGAGATCCCCTTGGTCAGCTTCACCTGCCGGCCCTGGACGAAGCCGGTGCGGGACAGCTGCACCTGCACCCGACCGTCGTTGCGGCGGAGCTTGGCCTCGTACGGGGCGTGGACGAAGTCCCCCTGCTCTTCCGCGCGGCCCTGGGCGACCGACGAGAGGTCGATCTCGGGGGCGAAGAAGTGATCGACCAGCGAGTTCCGCTGCCAGCGATCGTAGCCAAGCCGTTCGTCGAGGCCCTCTTGCTTGAAGACGACGCGTTCGTGAATGCTGCTGACGTTGTCGCCGTCGGCTGAGGGACCTCGCAACACCGCACGATGATACGCTTCCTGACGACGCGCAAGCGTGGCGAGCAGGTTATGGCAGATCGACTTCACGTCGAGCTCGTACAGCTGCCCCCCCTCGGCCGGCGAAACCAAACCGAGCAACCGATTGCTCGCGATCTTCACTTCGGGACGACCATCAAGGTTGTAGTCGCCCGAGCTGATCTCGGCCCACTGTTGCTGGTCGGCTTGCCAACCGCGATTCTCGTATTGGTCGAGCAAGTTGTTCGCGGCGATCAGCTTCTGATAAACGGCGTTCCGCAAGTGAGGCAGGTACACGCCGCCGAACGCCCCGTGCCAGTAACTGCAATTGCACTGGCCGCGGTATAGCTCCAACCGTGCTTGATCAATGAGATCGCCCGCGGCGCCGTCGTCGACCATCTCCTGCAGCCGCCGGCTCACCATCTGCATGCGGGCGTACATTTCATTGGTTTCCGGATACTTCACTTTGAAGTTCCGCCAATAGCCGCCGCGGACGAACGGCTTGATCAGATCCCACTGGCCATGGTGCTCCAGTTCGTGCTTCGAATCATCGAACTGATTGATCCGCGCTGCGGGAAGCGCCCATTCCACCATCTCGCGGTAGCTACCTTCGGGAATATAGACCTTCCCCAACGGCGCGACATTGTCGATGGTTTCGCTCGGCGTCGTGAGCTTGATCCAGTCCCCGTTGTGTTGCAAAGCGTCAAAGAACTGCGTCAACCAGCCCCGGTCGTAGACATGCTCGCGCGTGCCGGGCCAGGTGCCAAACTTCTCCCCGTCGTCGCCGAAGACGACCACCGCGCCCGGGCGACGCTCGGCAACGCCCCGCAGGTAGTCGATCGTATCTTGCGGCGGCTGGAACGGAATCGTGTAGCGAAGCTTCTCGCTGCCGGGGAAGACCTTCAGGATCAGGCCGTCTTCTTCGGTAACGTAGTATCCGTCGAGTTGCTCTTCGCCGAGGCCGGCGTTCTTGAAGTGGAAATCGTCGAGCACCGTGTACTCGATCCCCGCGCGGACAATGTCGGCGGTGAGCGACTGCTCCCAGACCCGTTCGGGCATCCACATGCCGCGAACCTTGGCGCCGATGCGGCGCTGCAGCCAATCGGTGTAGCTGGTGATCTGCCCGACCCGGTCGCGCGACGGGATCATCGTCATGATCGGTTCGAAGAACGGCCCCCCCACGATTTCAACTCGGCCGGCGGCAACGAGGCTCGCTAGGCGGTCGACGTACTCCGGGTGGTGGGCGTCGAGCCACTCCATCAACGAGCCGCTCGTATGGAGACCGATCTTCAGCCCTTCGTACCGCTCGAAGACGTTGAGGAACGGCAGATAGCTGTCCTGGTACGACTGCTCGAAGACTCCGTCGAAGTTGCCAATCGGTTGATGGTTGTGCAGGACAAGCACAAGGCGCAAAGGCTGATTCATGGCGGCGTTAGAAAGCTGGCGCGGCGGTGGGGGGACTGACGTTTCGATTCGCGCGGCGAGTGCGAACCGTACTATATTTGCGGGTTTTGCGTGGCGAGGCTAGCTACGTTGCAACGGATTGTGCAAATCGCGTTGACCTTGAGCGGCCCGCCCTCGGGTTAACTGGTACAGCTGCGAGCGGCAACCAAGTCGACCCAGCTTACTGAATCGGCGCGATTTGACATTACAGTTGACCAGTTCCGGAGGATTCGTGATGCGAATCGCGAGCCAAGCAGCGGGCTAGGCAGGTGAAACCGGCTGTGCGGGGAGAAGACAAGAAAGGCAACCGCCAAGGACGCCAAGGAAATGCGGGGGAGAAGAGTTGAACCACGACGACACAACGGACACGACGAGAGGCAAGCGAATTTCCTCTGCCTTGTCCCCCTTTGCGCCTTCGCGCCTTTGCGTGAGATTTCATTCAGGAAAGACGGGTCTCACGCAAAGGCGCGAAGGCGCAAAGGAGATTGCCGGGACGCCCTATTCCCTTGGCGAACCTTGGCGTCCTTGGCGGTTCAGTTTTTCTTGTCTTTCGTCGTGCTCGTCGTGCCGTCGCGGTGAACCAATTTTTTGGCCGCGTTTTCTGGCGAGAGGGGACAAATATGCACCCCGCCCCCCCATTCGAGGCCTGCTTCGTGGGCCAGTCGGGGGACGATCTCCCAATGCCAGTGGTACGACGCGGCGTGGTCGTCGTCGAACGGCGCCGTGTGGAGCAGCAAGTTGTAGGAGCAGCCCGGCTCGGTTGCTTGCAGTCGGCGCAGCGCCTCGTGGAGAGCGGCTGCAAGTGATTCGACCTCCCCGTCGGTCAGACGGTCGAATCGCGACTGGTGCTTCCGCGGGAGCAGCCACATCTCGTAAGGCTGCCGTGGGGCGATCGGACAGATCGTTAGGTATCCATTGCGGTCCAAAACGATGCGCTCCTTTGCCGCCAGCTCGCGCTCGATCAGATCGCAGAAAATGCATTGCTGGTGCGTCGCGTGAAATCGCGCCGCCGCGTCGAGTTCCCACTGGACAGTCGGCAGCACATACGGCACGGCCGTCACCTGGCTGTGGATATGCTCCAACGAGGCCCCGGCGCCGCAGCCGGAGTTCTTGAAGACCAGGCCATGCCGCAGCCCCGGCGTGTTTGCCCAATGTCGCAAGCGATCGCGGTACGTCCGCACGACCTCGACCAACCGCGTTAAACCAAGCTGCGTGACGTCGAGCAGATGCTGCGGCGACTCGATGATCACCTCGTGAACGCCAAACGCGCCGTCCTGAGCTTCGTCCAGGCGAAACGCTGGATACTTGTTCGGCACCACCCGAATCTGCCAACGATCGTCGCCGTCGGCCACCGTCGCCGAGGCGATCGGCGTGTGGATCTCGTTGCCCGCACAGAAGGGACAACTCGGATGAGCAGCCGGCGAAGAAGGCGCCGAAGCGACGACGCGCCCAGTCGCCTCATGCGTTCCATAATCACTCGGCCGCCCCGCGCGATCCTCAGCCACATACACCCGCCGGCCGATGATGGGATCGATGCGAAGTTCAGGCATGGGGACCGTTTTGATTTAACCGCCAAGGACGCCAAGAGCGCCAAGAAGAAATGCATTTTTACCACGAAACACACGAAGCACACCAAAAAAGGAGCATGCAAGCAGAACAGTTGCACCGCTAATGAACGCTGATAGTCGCTAATAGATGCTTAATTCAATTCCCTTAGCGATTATCAGCGTTCATCAGCGGTGCAGCATTCCATGTAATTTTTGTGTGCTTCGTGTGTTTCGTGGTAAATCTCCCCGCATTTCCTTGGCGCTCTTGGCGTCCTTGGCGGTTCAATTTTTTCTTCGTCATTCAATCCCCAGCGGCCCGCGCGCCACCGTTCGCTCATACAGCGCCGCGTACTGCTGCGCACTATTCCCCCACGACCAATCCTCGCGCATCCCCGCTTCGACCAGCCGAATCCAGGTCGTCTTGTCGGCATACGCCGCCAGTGCCCGTTCGAGCGCCTCCGCCAGGGCGAGCGACGTGTACTCCTCAAACTTAAAGCCGGTCGCCGTCCCGTCGGCCAGCGTCTGCTCGTTGGCGTCGACCACCGTGTCGACCAGCCCGCCGGTCGCCCGCACCACCGGCACCGTGCCGTACTGCAGGCTGTAGAGCTGGTTCAAGCCGCACGGTTCGTACTGGCTCGGCATCACAAAGATGTCGGCGCCCGCCTCGATCCGGTGGGCTAGCTCGTCGCTGAACTCCAGCCGCACGGCGATCCGGTCGGGGAACTCGCGGGCCAATTGACTCAGCAATTCGTGATACTTCGGTTCGCCGGTGCCGAGGATGATCCACTGCGCGTCGACCCGCTCGGCCCAGTGCCGAATCGTGCGCGTGATGAGGTCGAACCCCTTCTGGTCGGCCAGCCGGCCAATCGCGGCTAAGAGCGGCACGTCGGGACGTTTGGCGAGCCCGGCCCGCTCCTGAATGTCGGCCTTGCAGCGAGCCTTTCCCTCGGTGAAGTCGTGAACGCTGTAGCAGTTCGGACCCAGGTAACGATCGACTGTCGGGTTCCACACATCGTAATCAACGCCGTTGATGATGCCGCTCAGGTCATCGACTCGATGCTGCAGCGTCCCTTCAAGTCCGCATCCCAGCGGCGACGACAGAATCTCGCGAGCGTAGGTCGGGCTGACGGTGGTGATCGCGTCGGCAAAGACGATCCCCGTCTTGAGAAAACTCAAGTTGCCGTAGAACTCCATCTGCCGCCAGTTGAAGTACTTCCAGTCGAGCCCGGTGAGGGCCATGTCCCAGTGCCAGAAGTTTCCCTGGTAGGCGAGATTGTGAATTGTCAGCAGGCTGGCGAGCCCACGCCACGGGGCCCGGTCGCTGTAGAGCGTCTTTAGATAGGCGGGGATCAGCCCTGCGCACCAATCGTGGCAGTGAACGGCGTCGACCCTTATCTCGAGCCGCTGAATCGCCTCCAAGGCGGCGCGGCAATAGAAGGTAAAACGCTCGCAGTTGTCCTTGTAGTCCTCGCCATCCTCGCGATAGAGCTGCGGGCGATCGTAGTAATCGTCCTGCGCGACGAGGAACACCGGCACGTCGGAGCCGGGCAGGCGAGAGCGGAGGTAATGGCCGCGGACCATTTTCTGACCGATGGGAATCTCAACCCGTACGCCGGTCGGCTCGATGGGAATGTCGGCATTCCGCGCCTGCCGAAACGCCGGCAAAATGACGACCGGTTTGTGCCCCAACCGAGCCAGCTCACGCGGCAACGCCCCGCAAACGTCGCCGAGGCCGCCAGTCTTCGAGAAGGGCGCCGCTTCAGCGGTGGCGAACAGAATATTCACGCGTTAATCGCTCCGCTTGGGAATTGAACCACGACGACACAGAGGACACGACGAAATACGCAGAAGAATTGAACCGCCAAGGACGCCAAGGAAAGACAAGAGTTACCCGCGAATGACACCAATGGACGCGAATAAGAACCAATTCATTCTTTCATTCGCGCCGATTCGCGTCATTGGCGGCTCTTGCATTCCGTCGTGCTCGTTGTGCCGTCGTGGTGAACTCTTGTATTTCCTTGGCGCTCTTGGCGTCCTTGGCGGTTGCCTTGTCTTACGAACTACTTCGCCACAGTCTGCCCGACGACTTCGCCGATGCACTGGGCCACGCGTTCGATATTGGCCGGCGTCAGCCCCGCGACGTTGATGCGACCCGATCCGACAATATAGATCGCATACTCCGACCGGAGCGCCTCGACTTGCTCCTTCGTGAGCCCCGAGAACGAGAACATCCCCCGCTGCCGGGTCATAAACGAGTAATCACCCGGGACGCCCTGGGCAGCCAGTGCTTCGACCAGGGCATGCCGCATGTCGTTGATCCGGTTCCGCATCGTGGTGACTTCCCCTTCCCACTGCTTGCGCAGTTCGGGATCGCGCAGGATCGTCGCCACCACCTCGCCGCCGTGGGCCGGAGGGTTCGAGTAGTTCGAGCGGATCACCTTGTCGATCTGCGTCTGCACGCTCGCCGCCGCGGCCGCCGTCGAAGTGACGACGAACAACGCGCCGACGCGCTCGCGGTAGAGACCGAAATTCTTTGAATAGGAACTGCAAACCATCAGCTCGGCGCCAGGCCGGCTGAATGCCTTCAGGCCGACCGCGTCTTCCTCTAGCCCGTCGCCGAAGCCTTGGTACGCGAAGTCGAGCAGCGGCATTACCCCGCGGGCAAACACCGCGTCGGCAATCTGCTTCCACTCGGCCGCCGTCGGATCGATGCCGGTCGGATTGTGGCAACAGCCGTGGAGCAGAATCACGTCGCCCGCCGCCATCTTCTCGATCGCGGCAAGCATGCCGGCAAGGTTGAGCGAGTTGTTCGGCGCGTCGAAGTAGGGGTAAGTCTTCGTCGCAATGCCGGCGGCGTTGAAGATCTGCGGATGGTTCGGCCACGTTGGTTCGCTCATCCAGACCGTCGAGTTCGGCAGGTTGGCCGCAATGAAGTCAGCCGACACCCGCAGCGCGCCGGTGCCGCCGGGCGTTTGAGCCCAAGCGACCCGCTTGCTCACCAGCGGTTCGTTCCCTGCACCGAACGCGAGCTCGGCGGTCGCCTTGCAATACTCTGGCAGCCCCGAGATCGGGAGGTACGACTTGGTCGTCGGATTGGCGGCTAGCCGACGCTCCGCTTCCTTCACGCATTCCAAGAGAGGCGTCTTGCCATGCTCGTCTTGATAGACGCCGACGCTCAGATTGATCTTCTCGCTCCGCGGGTCGGCCTTGAACGCCTCGCCCAAACCCAGAATGGCGTCCTTCGGGGCCGCCTCGATTCGCTCTAACATTGAAATTCCGAATGGTGTGGTGTCGGGGTGCCCGGCGGGTGCCGCCAAGTAGTTGGTGAGAGGGTCAGTTGTCAGTAGTCCGTTGGCAGTTGCGAAGACCGGCGCGCGCATGCCCCGGCGACAGCCGCAACTGACCACTGACCACGGACAACTGACGATCGGCCGCCCGTTGACCCTCCGGCGCAGCGCATGCGACAATGATAGGTCCCGCGGCAGCCTGTTCCAAGGCGTCTGACGAGCCCCGGCGGCGTTCCGTGCGGCTCCGTTTCTAGCCCCCGGCTCCGCCGGGGGGTCGCACCCTCGCCACGCTTAGCCCACCGGCACTTCACCCCCTGGCAGAGCCAGGGGCTATAAATGGAACCATCCATGGCAACGACTCAGCGTCTCGGTCTTTGGCTCATCGGCGCCCGCGGCGGCGTTGCCGTCACCGCCATCGCCGGGATCATCGCCCAGCGGCTCGGCCTCGCCGATGGCACCGCGTTGGTGAGCGAGTTGCCGCAGTTCGCCCATCTGCCACTCGTGAAGTGGGACGACATCGTCATCGGCGGCCACGAGATCCGCTCCGCACCGCTGGCCGACGAGCTGGAACGTCTCCACCGCGAGAGCCGCGTGCTCTCGCCACAGCTTGTCGCCGCCTGCCGACCGGAACTTGAGAAGATCGACGCCGAGATCCGTCCCGGGACGCTCTGGAACGTCGGGCCAAAGATCACTGAGCTCGCCGACTTCCATCCGCCGCGCAATCCGCAGGAGCAACTGCCGCGCGACATGATCAAGCGGCTCCAAGCCGATCTCACCGACTTTCAGACGCGGCACAAGCTTGATTCGGTCGTCGTCCTGAACGTCGCGTCGACCGAGCCGCTCCCCAATCCGGCGCTCTGGCCCGCCACCTGGGCCGAGGCCGAAGCATCGCTCGGACGCCCCGAATGCCCGCTCCCCGCCAGCTCGCTGTACGCCATCGCGGCCCTCGAGTTGGGGCTGCCGTTCGTCAACTTCACCCCCTCTTTGGGGGCACTCCCCGCGGGCATCGACGAGCTCGCGCGGCTCCGCAACACATGCCACGCCGGCCGCGACGGCAAGACCGGCGAGACCCTCATGAAGAGCGTGCTGGCGCCGATGTTCGCCGCGCGAAATCTGAAGGTCATGAGCTGGGTCGGCCACAATATTTTCGGCAACCTCGACGGCAAGGTCCTCGATGACCCCGCTAACAAGCAAGCGAAGATCCAAAGCAAGGATCGGCTCATCACCGAGATCCTCGGCTACGCTCCGCAGACCCTCATCTCGATCGAACACATCGAGAGCCTCGGCGACTGGAAGACGGCGTGGGACCACATTCACTTTCAGGGCTTCCTCGGCACGCCGATGACGCTGCAGTTCACTTGGCAAGGCTGCGATTCGATCCTCGCGGCGCCACTGGCGCTCGACCTCGTGAGATTCGTTTCGCTCGCTAAAAACAGGGGTGAAACGGGCGCACTCCCCTGGCTGGCGAGCTTTTTCAAGAGCCCGCAGGGCGACCCGCCGGCGAAGTTCGCGGATCAATTCCGCGCGCTCGAATCGTGGGCCCGAACCCTCTCGGCCTGAGGCGCGAACCCTGTCACCCTGAGGTACTCCGAAGGGTCCGCTTTGCCTACCGCTGAGTCGCGCAACGAAAACGCTAAGCGGACTCCGCGGACTCCAAGGAGTGACAAGCTTCGTGCATGTCGCGCGCTCAACTCAGAGAGCTCTCATCACCGCGCTGCAAAATATTCTCGCGCGAATTCGAGATTTTTCTACAACTCGCCTTGACTCATTGCCGAGATAATTGCTTCAATGCGCGCAGTGTTAGCGGTCGCATGGTAAGCGACAAGACCAGAACGAGTTTTCAACGACGACGAGACGACGCCCCGACCGCCGCCGCGACTACAGGATTCACCCGCGGCGTAACATCATTCTTCCACCCCTTCGACAACGAAGCATCAACCGCCGGCCTCACGCGACAGACGATTCATCACTTCATCATTCGCATCATCTTGATCGTCACGACGTGCTTTTTTAATTCTTGGCCGTCTGAACCGTCTTACGCATTTAGTTTCAAGGATTGTTCCCACAGGACGCACTAAATCTCTAGGACTTTACGAAGCATTTCTACTTGGCCCGCTGGGCCACTGGAGACGCTTCGCTTGATTACCGGGTCTTGCCTCCTTCATCTCAGCGCCCGAGGAGGGGACCTTTTAAACTCTGGGCGCCGTCAGGGAAGGAGCCACCATGGCTACGAAGAAAGCTGCCCCCAAGAAGGCTGCGAAGAAGAGCCCCAAGAAGAAGGCCGCTAAGAAGGCCGCCAAGAAGAGCCCGAAGAAGAAGGCCGCCAAGGCTGCGAAGCCCGCGAAGAAGGCTGCCAAGAAGTCGCCGAAGAAGAAGGCTGCTTCCAAGAAGGCCGCTCCGGCTGCCAAGCCCGCCACCAAGAAGCCAGCCGGCATGTAAGCCGCTTGCTTCCAACGTGAGCAACTACAAGGCCGGTCGCGCCCTCCAAAGGCGCGGCCGGCCTTTTTTTGTGCGCTGACTTACCGCGGCGACACGAAGAAGAAGAAGAAGAAGAAGAAGAAGAACACGACGAAATACCAGGAAGAATTGAACCGCCAAGGACGCCAAGGAAGTACAGGAAACCTGGAAACCGCGGATTAACGGCGATAGCCGCAGATGACATGAAATCTGCGTCTATCCGCGTCGACTGGCGGTTTCACTTATTCTTTGCGTTGACGTCGTGCCCGTCGTGGTTCAATTCTCCCCGCATTCCTTGGCGTCCTTGGCGGTTGCCTTTTCCCTCCCCAGCCGGGGTGGAAAGGGCCCAAGTTGACCCCCCCCCCCGCCCCATGTTAGGCTAACCCGATCAATTTTCGCTCAAACGAGCGCCCCCGGCCCCACTCTTGGCGGCCTCTCTACGGAATTGTTCTCCCCTTGGCCGAAACTCAGGATCTTCCCGCCGCCGACGTCACCGCCTCGGCCCCCGCCGTCCGCTTCACGGACCTGGGCCTTTCCGACACGATGCTCGCCGCCCTCGAGCACGTCGGCTACGAAGTTCCTAGCCCCGTCCAGGCCGGCATCATCCCCCGCATCCTCGCCGGCGCCGATGTGCTGGGTCAGGCGCGCACGGGTACCGGCAAAACGGCCTCGTTCGGCATTCCAATCCTCGAGAAGCTCGATCAGCCCGCCCGCGGCCACCAGCCCCGCGCCCTGGTGATGGTTCCCACCCGCGAGCTCGCGGTGCAGGTGCGCGACGAGATCGAACGCCTCTCCCACGGCCGCAAGGTCCGCGCCACGGCTATCTATGGCGGCAAGCCGCTCAAGACCCAGATCGCGCGACTGCAAAAGGGCGCCGACATCGTCATCGGCACCCCCGGCCGCATCCTCGACCACCTCGGCCGCGGCACGTTGCAACTTGAGTTGCTTGAATTCGTCGTCCTCGACGAGGCCGACCGGATGCTCGACATCGGCTTCCGCCCCGACATCGAAAAAATCCTCCGCCGCTGCCCCGCCAAGCGGCAAACGTTGCTGCTCAGCGCCACGGTTGCCCCGGCGATCGAACGGCTGGCTCAGCGCTACATGCACGAGCCGGAGGTGATGGACTTCTCTCCCAAGGGCAAGTCCGTCGACACGATCGAGCAGCGCTACTTCACGGTCGACGACTCGCGAAAGTTCGAGCTCCTGGTGCGACTGCTGAAACGCGAGCAGCCGCAGCAAGCCATTATCTTTTGCCGCACCAAGCGCGGCGTCGACAAAGTTCACCGCAAGCTGTCGCAGAAGATCCACGACATCGAAAGCATCCATGGCGACATGGCCCAGAATGTCCGCGATCGCGTGATGAAGTCGTTCCGCGCCGGCGAATCCACGATTCTAGTCGCCACCGACGTCGTCGGACGCGGGATCGACGTCAGCAGCATCAGTCACATCATCAACTTCGACATGCCGCAGTCGTCGGACGACTACGTCCACCGCGTCGGCCGCACGGGGCGCATGGGTCGTGAAGGAATCGCGTTCACGTTCGTCACGCCTGAGCAGGGGATCGAACTGACGCGGATCGAGATGCTGATCAACAAGCTGCTGACGCGAGACGAAATCGAAGGCTTCGTCACCGTGGCTCAGGCTGCCCCGCCGCAAGCGGGCCACGCCAACGGTGCGGTCGCAGGCGCCCCATTGGGAACTCCCGCCGAACCCGCCGGTCCGCCCAAACCCGCCCCCCCGCCGCCGCCAGGCAAACGTGCCCCGCGTCGTCATCGCCGCGGCCTCTAAAGAGTCCGGCAGTCCTATCCGGGGCGCGCCGTTTCTCGCGAGCCATCGAGTAAAATACGGCAATGCGAGTCATTGTCGAAAACTCTAACGATCGCTTTATCGGGCTATCGCTCGTCTTCTCCCCAGAAGACGTTGATCGCGTCATCGCGGATTTGAATGCGTTGAAGGCTAAACCCGATCAGCACTTTCACCTCTGCACCAATGGCAACGACGGTCCGTTCGTGGATATTGAGATTAGCGTCAATTCTGCGGGTTCGACTAACGCCTGGAAGTCTGGTTTTGCCATCGAGCCTAAGCCGACATAGGAATTGCCGACAAGCGCGTGACGACGGTCGCCAAACGGCCACGTTCAGGCAATGCGTTTCTCGCCTCCATCTCGCATAAATGCTAGAATTCCGGTATGACGCAAATCCAATGGCAACAACTCGAAGCGACCGTGCAGCAAATGAGCGACGCCGAGAAACAGCGCTTAGCTAAGTTGCTCGAAGCGCCAGCGGCGTTGCCTGAAACGCCGCACAATCCTTCTCTCGGCCTCTTCGCTGATGAGCCTGAGCTAATCGATGAGATGATGGCTGGCGTCTACCATGATCGCGAAAACTACCGCCTGAGAACTGGCGATTGATGGAGCGCTCGCTTCTCGACACCGACGTTTACTCAGAGATCTTGCGAAGCAAAAATCCCAAGATCGTTGAGCGGTCAGACATTTACCGGGCTCAGTTTGACCGGTTTACCCTTTCGACAGTTACGGTCGTCGAACTGGTCAGTGGCTTGCAGAGACTGCAACGCAATGCCCGTATCGAGGCGCTGCTCGACGCCCTCGACGCGGAAGAGGTCCTGCCCATCGACCTGGACTCAGCGACCATCGCTGGAAGAATTCATGGCGACCTCGTGCGCACCGGCCGAACCATTGGCCACGCCGACCCGATGATTGCCGCCGTCGCAATCCGCTACGCGTTAACGCTGGTCACCGGCAACACGCAGCATTTCCAGCGGATCGTTGATTTGGGCTATCCGCTTCGCCTGGACGATTGGCGGTCGTAGATCAGCTCGCGCTACCGCCGCCCAACCCAGCGATCCAGCCCGCGGTAGATTCCGTCGATCAGCGTCCGGGTAAGAAAGATTCCCACCGCCGTCGCGATCGAACCGATCGCCAGCGCCATGAGGATCTGCTGCCAGACCTGCGGGCTCAATAAGAACGTCGGCGCCAAAGCGGTCATCGCCAACAGCAGCGAGCGCGTGCTGTAGCGAATTCGAATCGGGTTGCCGCGCTTGATCCGCTGCTCCATGCTCTCGCGCAGCGTGCCGCACCGGCCGCAGGCCTCGATCTGAGCCCCCATCGCAGCGTCGCACTTCATGCACTGCCAAGTCATCGTTGCTGCCCCAAAGGATGCCGCCTCACTCAGCCGTCGCAAACTCGTCTCGCAAGAATCGCGCCGCATGGTCCCACTTCGCCGCCGCCGTATTGAAGTCAACTTCCATCCAGACTAACGGGTCTTGCGGCGCAGCGCGCGACCGAGTCGTGACCGCGGGATTCAACGGAATCTGCGCGCTTGGCCCCCCGGCCAGTCGCTCCTCCACGGCGGGCGACAGCAGATAGTCTAACAGCAACTCCGCCTCGGTGCGCCGCTCGGCCCCGCGAATGATCGCTAGCGTATTGGGAATCTTCAAGGTTCCCAACGCCACGTCCCCCCCGACAGCGGGCCGCTGATCCGGAAACACGATCGCTACCGGCATGCCGGCCTCGAGTTCGACGATCGCATCGTCAGTGTCAGTCAACCCAAACGCTAGCTCCCCGCCGGCCACCGCGCGAGCCACCTGTTTGTTGCCGCCCAGCACCCGGCAGTTCCCCTTCAGCGCTGCAAAAAATGCCTCCGCCCGTTCGTCCCCCCACGCAGCAAACAGACAAGCCGCATGCGTGGCCGTCGTCCCCGCGAGCGGCTTGGCGATGCCGCAGCGATCCTTCCACTGCGGATCGACAAGATCGAAAATCGAGTCGGGCCGCTCAGCCTCGCTCACCAGCTTCGTGTTCACGATCAGCACCCGCGCCCGCGCCGCGAACCCGTGCCATGTTCCAGTCGGCGAGCGATATTGCGGGGGGAACTGGCGCCCCATCGGGGAGTCGTAATCCGCGAGCAGTCCCTCCCGGTCCAACCGTAGCGTGTTCACCGCCTCGTTGTTCCAAAAGAGATCGCACGGCGGCCGCGCACGCTCCTTCATGATCCTCTGGGTGAGCCCGACGCTCTTGGTCGACTCGACGTCGAATTGCCCCCGCACCTCGATCCCCGTCTCGCGCGTGAACTCGGCAAAGATCGGCTTCGAGAACTCTTCATCCAGCGACGTGTAAACGATCACCTCGCGAGCTGACTGCGGAGCGCATCCACCAAAAGAGAAGGCAACCGCCAAGGACGCCAAGAGCGCCAAGGGAAGACAAGAGAATTGAACCACGACGGCACAACGAGCACGACGTAAGAACGACGAAATGGCAACGGCCAATGATCTAGTCCGTCTGATCGAAATAAATCCCCTGGCGTCGTCGATCACAAGTAACCTCGTTGTCCTCGCTGTCCCGTCGCGGTCCATTCCCGGCATTTCCTTGGCGTACTTGGCGTACTTGGCGGTTCAATTCCTATCGCTTTGCCCAACAACAGGCCGCAGTGGTGAATCCCCTCCCCCGCGCCTACAATATCCGCATTGTAACCGCTCCCCACGGCGAAGCCCGCATGAAGCTCGTCCTCCTCGGCACCACCGGCTACCACGCCAACGACCGTCGCCAGACGGCGTGCTTGATGCTGCCCGAGGTCGGAGTCGTCTTCGACGCCGGCAGCGGCTTCTATCGGGTCAGCGAGTATCTCCAGACCGACGAGCTGGCCATCTTCCTCTCGCACGTCCACCTCGACCACAGCCAGGGGTTGACGTACACGTTCGACCTCCGCGCCGAGGCCCCGCAACTTGGCCGCGTCACGGCGTACCTTGAGCCCGACAAGCTCGCGGCGACCAAGAAGCATTTGCTGGCCGACTTACTCTTTCCCGTGATGCCGCCCCTGGAGTTGCATCCGCTGCCGTCGGAGTTCACGCTCCGTGACGGCGGCCGCCTCACGCACTTCCCGCTGCGCCATCCAGGCGGCTCGGTCGGCTTTCGCGTCGACTGGCCCGGTCGCTCCTTCGCCTACGTTACCGACACCACGGCGCACCCCGACGCCGCCTACGTTGAGAAGATTCGCGGGGTCGATCTGCTGGTCCACGAATGCTACTTCGTGGAAGACTGTCCCGAGCAAGCCGAGCTCACCGGCCACAGCTGCCTGAACGAAGTGGTGAAGGTCGCCGCCAAGGCCAACGTCGGCCGCCTCGTTCTGGTTCACATCAACCCGCTGGTCAAGGACGACAGCGAGATCGATCTCACCGCCGCGAAGAAGGTATTCCGCAATACCGAAATCGGCGTCGATCGCATGGAAATCGAGTTCTAGTAGAACCCGAACCCCGTCACCCCGAGGTACCCCGAGGGGTCCGCTCAGCATACCGTCAGTCACGCTTACAGCTGTCACGTCGAGGTACTCCGAGACGTCCGCTCACCTCAACGAGGCCGCCAGCTTCTGCAGCCGCCGCCGATAGCTGTAGTGCTCCACCTCCAGCGTATGCCGCGGCGAACTCACGTACCGCACGCCGCTCCCCAAATCGGGCGTCTCGCTCGCCTTCAATCGACGAAACTTCTCCGCCCGCGCCGGCCGATGCTCCATCGCCGATAGATAGTTGGCCACCAACTGCGCTTGATAATCGACCAACCCAAACTGCCCGCTGTCGGGCTGAATCAACCCAATGCAGAAAAGATCATCGCGCTCGGGATGAAACACGTTCATGAACAGCCGCGGCGATTCGTCCTGCCAGTTGAGATGCGCCCGATCAATGAATGGAATCGTCACACGATACCCCGTCGCATAAATGACGAGATCGAACTCCGCCGCGCTGCCGTCGATGAACGTCACGGTTTGCCCATCGAACCGCTCGACGTCGGGTCGCAGCCCCAGCCGACCGTGACCAACGTGGTGATGAATCTGCGAGTTAAGAATCGGGTGGCTTTCGAAGAGCCGATGATCCGGCTTGGGCACCCCGGTGCGCCATGCCGGCCCGAGCGCCACATGGCTCACCACGGCGCCGGCCGCGCGCCTGGCCCAGAGCGGCACGCGCAGCCACAGCAAGAGCTCGTTGCATTGATCGATCGGCCGCCCTCGAAAGAACTTTGGCAGCACGTGGTACGCCCGCCGCGTGCTCAGCACGGCGCTCTCGGCGTGCAGCGCCGCTTCGCACGCGATGTCGCACCCGCTGTTGCCGCCGCCAACCACCAGCACGCGCTGGCCGCGCAACACGTCACCTGTCTTGAACTGCGCCGAATGAATCGTCTCGCCCGTGAACTCGCCGGGATACTCCGGCCAGCGCGGATCCCAGTTGTGCCCGTTAGCGATCACCACCCCGCGATAACGCCGCTCCTCCCCATTCGCTAGCCGAACGATCCATCCCTGCGCCAAGTCACGTCGAGGTACTCCGAGACGTCCGCTCAGCCTACCGCAAGAGTCACCCCGAGGCCGAACCCTGTCACCCTGAGGTACCCCGAGGGGTCCGCCCCGAGTACCGCTCCCCCCTGACTCCTGACTCCCGACTCCCGCCGGCTCAACCCCCTCCACCCCCGTCCCAAACTCAATCCGCTCATACAGCCCGAACGCGCGGGCATACTCGCGCAGATAGCGCAGCGCCTGCCGATGACTGGGATACTCCGGCCACTCCTGGGGCATGGGAAAGTCGCTGTACTCGGTCAGCACTTTCGACGAAACAAGATGAGTCGACGCATAGACGCGGCTGCAGGGCGCTCCGAAGTACCAGTTGCCGCCGATGTCGTCCTCGCGCTCCAGGCAGTCGAACGGAATTCCCGCCGCGAGAAAATTCTTGGCCGCCGCGATTCCGGACGAGCCGGCCCCAATGATGCAAAATTTTTCCGACCGATCGTCCATCGTTGCCCTGCAAAACGCCCCGCCCCTGTCATTTCTAAGCCGCTTTCGCGTCATTCTGGGCGGAGTGAAGAATCTAGCCTCTAAATCGATGTTTCGTTTTTATTTTCCCAACTATTGACCCGGCAATATAGTTAGTATACACAAAAACACTACACCTCGCATGTACACCACTGACCCTGGGCAGCTGTAGCCGAAGAACGATGCCCGAAGCCCCTGCCATCGCCCTGCCGACGATGCCTGCTCGCCGAGCCCTCCATGGCGAAAACGTCCACCGCATCATGGTGCGGCAGGGCCTGACGCTGCTCGAGGTCGTCGACGCCACTGGTCTCGACGAGCGGACGATCCGCAGCATTCTCCGGGGAACGACCCGGCCTCACGCCCGCACGCTCCACAAGCTGGCCGCCGGACTCGGCATCGACGCCGACGATCTGTTCGTCAATCCGATCGAGGAAGCGACCCGCTTTGACAGCCGCTCGAACCCCGCTGCCGCCCGCATTGTCCGTCGCCACCCCGAGTTGTTCGCCGATTGGACGCCCGCCGATTTCCAAGAGTATTTCAGCCGCGTCGGCGTCGGCGGCGAACTAACCGAAGAGGGAGCCCTCGCCTACGCCGCCGTCACCAATCGTCGTCGCGAACTGCTGACTCAAGTCGCCGTCATCCTCGAAAGCGCCGAATCCGAACACCTCCGCGAAATCGTCGACATGCTCTACCGCCGGGTGACCGTGAGCGAATGACGAATGACGAATGACGAATGACGAAAAGTTAGCCCTCATCCAGCATCAAGCAACCAGCAACTAGCATCTCCTTCCATTCGTCATTCATCATTTATTCATTCGTCATTATCAGGTAGTTCCCTGAGAACGCACCTCAAACGGCTCGTACTCTCCCAGCTTCCGATCACACCAATCCACCGTTCGCTCCAGCGCCGCCAAGAGCGGCGCCCATGCGATCTCCTCGCCATTGACCGTAATTGTCGGCCCGCTCGTGGCCAACAGCGCCTCCATCTGCGCGATCGCCTGCTCACGCATCGCCACAATCTGTTCCGCGTTCATCGCTCGCTCCTGTAAAAAGTCATTCTGAGCGCAGCGAAGGATCTAGCGCGCCAAACGAGCTTCCAAATTCGTCACTGCGCTCCGAATGACGACTCGTCTCCCGCCGCCCCCGCCACACAGAAAAAGGCCGGCAGCCCCGACGCTCCCCAACGTCGAGGCTGCCAAGCCAACCGCCGGTCCCGCGCACCTGCCGCAAGTCGCCAGACCGCCCGCCCAATCCAGCAACAACGGGCCAGCATCAAAGGACCGACGGCGCCCCCTCCGCTCACCTACTTACCTACTTACCTACTTACCTACTCACCTAATCACCTAATCACCAACTCACCTAATCACCTAATCACCTAATCACCTAATCACCAGCAGTCAGGAGTCAGTAAATAACGCTGACGCCCACTCCCCGCACCCTTTTTTGACTCCTGACTCCTCCTCCCTCCTACCCGGTGCACTTCACCACATACCGCGGGTTCAACACCGCCGCCGCGCCGCGCTCGCTCGCCTTAAACCGCAGCACCACGTCGTTGTTGAATTCCGCTTCGCTTCCCAGCGGCGCCTGCGTGACCGTGATCGGCCAGTTCTCCATATAGGCAAACGCCTTTTTGAAGTCGCCGATAAACCACCACTTCTTGGCATCAACGGCCGCCACGCCCGACGCGAGAATCCGCCGATATGCCAAACGGCTCTCATGGACGCGGTAGTTCCCCAGTGGATTGGCCGCCGTCGTCGCCGTCGCCGCCCCGCTGCCGGTGTAGGTGATCTCCGCCGCATTCACTAACCGACTCTTGTAACACACTAGGTTTCGTGCTCAACGGCGAGACTCCGGTGGAGCGGTACACCATCCCGCACTCCAAGGCGAGGAACGCCGTCTAACGCTTGGCGCAAGCAAACAGGCTCTAGGACACGGACCCACAACTAACGCAATGCGCCAACGCGTCTCGCGTTCCTACAAGACCTTGTTGAATTCCAAATGACATACTGGACCAAAACGGATGCCTGTGTGACCATTACCACCACACGCGGGGGCAAGGGTAGCTCCCTAACGCCGGACTCCCAGACGGCCGCCCCCGCGTTTCTTCGATTCTGGGGCTGGGAGAAACTGGGAGACCTACCGCATGGAAGCGGAACCACTTACGCCAATTCAACGGCGCCTCGCCGCCAAATATCCGGATTCACCTCCTGGCATCGCCAGCCACTTCCTACATGCGCTCGCCGACCGGGAGCCCTGTCCCTACGTCCTCCACGCCCGCGTCTCGTCGCTGTCCCAGGGTTACCGCAAGAACCTCCCACCGCAGGTCTCCGTCGTGCGAGACGCGGCCCTGGAGCGTGGATTCCGTCTAATTGAGGTCGTCGAGGAAGAGGGACCCGGCTGGCGTACCGAATGGGGGTTTGACCGGTACCTGCTGGAGCGGTCGATTGCCATGGCACGGGAGCACAACGGGATTGTGCTATTCGAGTCGACCGACCGCGCGATCAGGCCCTACGGCTACAACGGCCGAATCAATCCCGGTCAGCAGCCTACGAAGTTCGAATTTGAGCTGTTGATGCAATTGACCGATGGCGTGCCTCTCGTCACGGTCTACGATCCCGATATGGATTGGCGGGAGGTGAAGTCTCGTCAGACCCGCCGCGGCCAGGAGGGTAAGAATGCTCGCGGTGGCCGTCCAGTAAAAACGCAGCCGGGCGACAAGAAGCGGCGCCGGGGCCTACTAGAGCCGCGAGCCCGCCGGTTGCATGAGCTCGGCTACTCGAAGGCTGATCTGGCCGCGATGTTGGGCATACCAGAGAGCACTCTACGCAACTGGATTCGAGAGTGGCGGAATTGAGGGGGGACCATTCCTGTGCCTGAGAATGGCAACTGCCAGACGGGAGATACTGGGAATCTGGGGATTCACCGACGCAAGCAGAGGTTTCCGGTCGAACGTAAACCGTTGTATTAAAACACCCCTCCTTACAACACAACACCCCCCATTTACACCTCACTCCATACCCCTGTTCTGTATACCCCACTCCATTAGGTAAACTACTTACAAGACGGCGCCTACGTTGTTGGGGACGACATGCGGTTTCATTCCTTTATCCGATTCCGCTATTCGCTGCGAGCCTTGCTCGTGGTGATGACGCTGCTCGCTCTTTTCTTTTGGTATCACATCGACTGGATTAAGCAGCGACGAGCCTCGCTCGCTCAGGAGAACATCAAGAGTTTCGGGCAGTCCCCCAATGATGCACAGCCGTCGGCTCCGGGGCTACTTTGGCTTTTCGGCGAACCGGGCTACGGCAATATCACCGTCGAGAATGGAGATGGCTCAGTGGACGTTGAGCAGCTTCAGAACTTATTTCCGGAATCGGGGATGATGGTGTTCGGTGACAACGACTTTTTTCCACAAGTCTTGAAGCCGAAACTCAAACGGTAAGCCTACCAGCCCATGAAACCGCGTTTCACTATCCGTGCCATCCTGATTCTGATGACGCTCCTCGCTATTTTCCTTGGCTATCACATCAACTGGATTCATCAGCGTAGTGCAGCGATTGAGGACGGCTGGATCGCCGAGGTCCACAACTATTGGACCCCTGATGACCCTCACATCGCAGCTCCAGGCCTGCTTGGGCTTTTTGGACAGCACGGGTATGGCAGGCTTACTGTGATTCTTAGCAGTGACGACGATCCTCTGCTCTCCAAAGCAGCATCACTTTTCCCAGAAGCTAGCCTTAATTCTTGGGTGGGCCCCGTCCCACCCAAGAACCAGCGGTGGCCCTACCGCCCGTGGGTCAATTAAGGGAAGTGAAGCGATTGCCATGACCTTGCAAGCGCTCAAGCCTAGATTCCGTTTCACCATCCGAGCTCTGCTCGTGCTGATGACGCTGCTGGCCCTGTGGTGTGCCTACAGCATGAATTGGATACGCCAGCGCCGAGAGCTCGTCAGATCCGGAGTCGTAAAGCCGGCCATGACAAGTAAAGGCTTGCACGCAGTCACACCTGGATGGCTTGGCATGTTTGGCGAGCCCGGATATTTCAGCCTGATGGTAGACGCACCGCACGGCAGCCCCGAGTTCGATCGCATCCAAGCTCTCTTTTCTGAAGCCAGATGTACGGGGAACCTTACGCAGAGTGGAAATCCATTCTAGCCACTCAGGCTTCCTTGTCCTCAATACGCTTTGAGTCAGTTGTACTTGAACTTCGCGTAATTGAACTCCACCCCGGCCATACGATGGATGTAGGGGGAACGTCATGGACGACGGCGAAAATTCCCCAGCTCAACAGCCCGAGCATGCTGATGTCAGCATAGTCGATGTCGGCACCGCATATCTTGGCACCGACGGCGACGAACAGCATGCCAAAACTCGACAGGAGACACGTGTAGGATGCACGCCCAGGAGTGCGACTCCGCTTAGAAGGGGATTTCGTCATCAGGGAACCCTCCTTCCGTCGAGGGGTCGAAACCATCCAATGACTTTCGCTCTTTCTCCTCCGCGGGAGTTTCAAATCGACGATCTTTCCCAGCAACTGTGAAGTCAAGAAACGACAGCGTGGCTAGAGATTTAAGCGCTTCGTCTACACGCTCGTTCTTGCTGTAGATGTGCTCAACCAACCGGTCAAAAAGTTCAGGAAGGCGTTTTGCAGCTTCAGCCTTTAATGAAATGGGGGCCCTTACGACCTCAACGAGGCTCTTGTCCTCGCCTCCCCAGTGCCGGATATGGAGTTTCCAAAGCTTTCCCACTCGGTCCAATGACAATTGATATTCGTCATGCTGAGCGTCCGTTGAAACCTCAATCTTTCCAGGCATCGCCGCCAAGAAATCTTCTGCTTGGATCAGCAGATCAGAGAGCAGTGTGGCTTTCTCTGAAAAACGCTGAGACTGTTCTCTCAGCGCTATGAGCGCAGCTTCGCCCATGGGCCTATCATTGGCCATCTTTGCAACTCCTTGGATATAAGTCCGCTACAACAGCATCGTTGCCATACGGTGCAACCAACTGGTTACGCAGTTAGCCTCGGCAAATCATCTCGCCAGCACCGGAAAAGTGAGAGTGCTCTCGAAGAGAGTAGACCCACTATCAAGTTAGCATTTTTGCATCCCCGCCAGAATTGGCAATACCACCCAGTGGCAGAAAGTCGGCAATGGGGCGCCGGAGCGCCCATTTACTATCAGCGACGACTATAACCCTGTAACGCCCCTGCTGTGGGGCACAGTGATGATCGCAAATGTCCATTGAGTGGACATTTCGAAAAAGGGCTCGATGAATGTCAAAAAACGATCCTAAGTCTTCTCGTCTGCTTGAGTTAGAGGCCATCATTGAAAAGCAATTAGCGGTGGCCAAGCGGGCACGCAGGAAGGAACTCGACGCCGCCAAGGCGTGCGGTGAAGCTCAGGTCGAAGCTCAACGCATCCTCGGCCACGGCAACTTCGAGAAATGGCGAAAGGAGACGTTTCCGCAGAGCCGTTCCGCATTGGCCAATCACAAGCGGATCGCTGAGAACTGGGATGTAGTAGACGAAGCACTCAAGAAGTCACCTGACATAGGAGTTAACGATGCCCTAGCCGCAATAAAAGCAAGCGAGGTGGCGGCCCTCAAAGACCGTCAGCATAACTCCGCTCGCCAATATCACCTGAAGGCCTCAAGGCGACTTTGGAAGAAGTTTAACGCGAACGAAGAAGCGCGTGCGCATTCACAACGGGTGATCAACATGCACTTTCGGAGATTCAGAGGGCATGAGTCGCAACGTAAGGAAGTCGGATGCGTCAAATCTCACTTCTTGGACAGTGGCAGTTTCTCACTTCAAACTCATGCGAAGAGGTGGGCGCAAAAGAACAAGAAACAAGCATCGGACTTCTATAGCAGTGACGACTTTCACATCTATCGGGACGCGTACGCGATGTTTGTCCACCGCTACTCGGATGCCGTCGACTTCTATGCTAACCTTGACGTGATCGGCGATGGGGATTTGACTTGGTTGAACCAGCTATACTTGGAACAAGTCCATGGATGCAAACCCGTCCCAGTGGTGCACTTCAGTGCCGATGGACTTAAGTGGCTAAAACATTATATAGATCGAGGCTATACTTATATTGGCCTAGGAGGTCTTGTTGGGGCCGCACAGCGTTCTGAACGCCAAGCGTGGATTGCTGAATGCTTTGAATTAGCCCAACAGCGATCCATTAAGTTCCATGGGTTCGGCGTGGGTTCGCAAAAGACGATCTCGGCCCACTCGTGGCATTCTGTGGACACGGCGAGCTGGGTGGTCACCGCCGCAAATGGCAACATCTACGTGCCCCATTTCGAGGATGGCGGTTTTCGCTTCGACAAACCCCCGATGATCGTGCACGTCTCGGACGACACGCCGCCCAAGAAGCTGTCAGAGTACGAGAACCGTTCAGAGGAAGAAGCAGCGCCGACCAGAGAATTTGAGAAGCTGACGAAAGTGAACCGAAGGCACGTCCGCGATTGGCTCGACTCAATCAACGTGAAATGGGGCAAGAACGGTGACGACGGAAAGCCGAAGCGACGAGGTGTAATCAATTTCCACGAACCCCGCCGCGTAGCCAATCTTCGATACTATGAACGGCTGTCCAATCATTTAACACACGTGCGGATCTACTATTCCGGGTGTGGCAGCAGAATCACAAGCCCTGAGACGGCATTAGGTGACGACGCCAACGTAATGCTGACGTACTACCTCATCAATAAGCCAACCGGCAAAGGAAAGCTCAACGTACGCTTCAAACGACTCTTACGAGCACGTCAGGCGCGGCTCAAGTTGAGTGCGAATGGTCAACCGTGATACCACCAGGCGCCCACCCGGCCGATGACATACACCGGGATGGAAAGGATGAGTAGTCCCATCGTGAACCACCCGAGCGGGAAATTGACGGTTGGGTCGCCTACAGCAGTTCTCAGATCAAATGCTAAAGAGATTGTTGCCACGACAATTCCGGCGCCGCCGATTAATTGAATGAGCTTCCACTTCTTGCTGGTCGCCTCGATCGTTAGCACTTCCGCTTCCGTCGCGGCCACCGGCAACGAAGGAATGGAGACAGCTGCTCCACAACCGGGACAAGGACGGGAAGTCCCCGCCAGTTTTTCGGGTGCGTTGATGAACTTCTTGCACCCACCGCATTGAATTCGAATTGCCATGTGCAAGTTCCCAAGGAAAAAAGAAAGCCTACGACATCTCAGCATAACCGTGCACAATACGGATGCGGTAGTTAGTTTTCCAAACTTCACGTTGTCGCACCCTTAAAATGCTCCCGAAAACCTACTATCCACTCACACGGCCGCAGCACCCCTACCCCTGTCAAGTTTAGGGGTCTGCCAATCTTCTCCTGATGATGGTGCGTAACTCCCGGGAAACCCGTACCCCCCAGTCCCCACCGCACCTGTCAAAAATAAGGTTCCCCAGCTAGCCACCCTGCGCACCACCTGTGCTAATGGTTGGGTAAGTGAACGCGCGTTCACACCCACCACACAGGAGACCCGGTAATGGCATCAACGTCCAAGAAGAAGACCCCTGGAACTACCAAGACCACGACCAAGCGCGTTAGACGGGGCCCTAGCGCCCCAGAAACGGTGAAAACACCCACCGCCAAACCCCCCATTGCCAAGGTGGGTGTCATCGCCACCATCCTTGCCGAACTGCGCAAGGCAACCAAGGACAAACCGGTGACCAAGGCACAACTGGGGGAACGGTTGGCAAAGGCGTTCCCCGATAAGGAACCGACCGGGTTGGCACGCACCGTTTCCTGCCAAGTCCCCGGACGCATCAGCAGGGAACAGGAGGTGACCGTTAAGAGCGACGGGGAAGGTGGCTTCTGGATCGCTTAGTTATCAATACCACAACGCAACGCAGTACACGGGCCAGGTAACTCCTGGCCCGTTGTCGTTTACACAGGAAACATCATGACCAAAGTAGCCGCATACATCCGCACGTCCCTGGAAAACCAAGGGCAAGGACTCGACTCCCAGGAACGGGCGATCAAGGAATACCTCACCAACCACGGCATGGACGCCACGTTCTACCGGGACGAACTATCCGGCGCCACAACCGACCGACCTGCCCTGAAGCGGCTCCAAGCGGATGTATTCAAGGGGAAGGTGAACGTGGTCATTGTGTGGAAGCTCGACCGCATCTCCCGGTCGTTGAAGGACGGTATCAACATCCTCAGCGGTTGGTTGGAAAAGGATGTACGGGTGATTGCGGTGGCCCAGCAACTAGACTTCACGGGACCTGTGGGGCAGATGGTGGCGGCGGTGTTGTTTGCCCTCGCTGCCATGGAACGGGAGAACATCAGGGAGAACACCCGTAGAGGCATGGCTGCTGCCAAGGCACGAGGCGCCGTCATTGGGAAGCGTCCGACCCTGTTTGCCAAGGACATTGTGCCCTTACTCCAAGACGGGATGTCCCTGTCGGCGGCGGCACGTCACCTCAAGAAGTCACGCCAAGCTATTTACGATTGTCTCCAACGGGAAGGGGTGGACGTGACGTCCTTAATTGCACGCTGATGATCTTTTTGGGAAATCTTTCTAGATGATGTATTGAGATCATATCGGATCGAGTGGACAACCGTGGAACTGTACACGGTAATCGACCACACTGTCCGGTATGAAATGAAAACCCAACGCCCCACAACGCGAGCGGAACGACGAGCCAAGAATCCGGCTACCCTTCCCGCCAAGTGGGAGCCGAAGTTTGTGGATACCGCCGACCAGCGGTTGAAGACCATTAAGCTCATTCGGCGCCGGTTGGGCCGTTTGGTGGAAGAGGCAGGGTGCGACTCCTTTCAAAAGGAGTTGCTTGCCGAGAACGCCATCTTCGTTGCGGTGCAGTTGGAGACCATGCGCGTCAACGCCTTGGAGGGCAAGTCCTTCGACGCTGGCGTTTATACGCAGATGGTGAACTGCCTCTCCGGACTGCTGGCCAAGCTCGGCCTCAATAAGCAAGCCGCCCAGGTCGAATCCCTGTCGACAATCCTCGCAGAATCGAGGAGGGCGAAGTGAACATCATACAAGCCTGCAAGGATGAAAGGCTCTTCCGCCCTTATTTCGGAAAGGAGTATCCGACGTTCTCCACTTGGCGGTGGGTCATGCGTGCCATCTATGGCCTCCCCATCACAAGTGAGAAGGGGCGGGAGTTTATTCAGGAGGTCACCGGCCGTGATCCCAATAAGCTCAATCCCAACGGTTACAGCCAAGCCGTGGTGCTCACCGGGCGCCGCAGTGGCAAGTCGAAGTCCATCGCCGCCGTGGGAGCTTATGAAGCGGTGCTTGCCGGGCATGAGCGGCGACTAAGTAAAGGGGAGCCGGGATACGTCGGCATTTATTCCCCGACCAAGTTGCAGTCTGGGATTGTCAAAAAGTACATCCACGGACTGTTCCAAGAGGCGCCAGCCCTGCGGAATGAGATTGTCCGTGAGACCCAGATGGGCTTTGAATTGCGCAATGGAATCACCATCGGAATCTTTGCCGGCGACTTCCGCACCGTCCGCGGCTTTACGTTGCTTGCCGCCATCGTCGATGAGGTGTGCTTCTTCGGCATGGAGGCGGAACAGCAGAAGGTTAAGTCCGACACCGAATTGATCAGTGCTATCCGTCCGGGTCTCACCACCACGGAAGGACGATTGCTGACCATATCGTCCGTCTACGCGAAACGCGGGTGGGCTTACAACACCTGGAAGCGGGACTTCGGGAACGACGACGCCGAGGATTGTTTGGTGGTGTCGGCGCCGTCGCGAGTGATGAATCCCACGCTGTCCCAAAAGCATATCGACAACGCCCTCCGGGACGACTACGCCAAGGCACGTGCGGAATACTTCTCGGAATGGCGTGATGACGTTGGCTTGTTCATCCCTCGCGAGGTGGTGGAAGCCCTTGTCATGAAGGGCGTGGACGAGCTTCAACCCCGCAGAGATCAGAAGTATTGGGCGTTCGTAGACGTGTCCGGTGGACGCGGTGACGCTGCGGCGTTGGCCGTTGCCGCCAAGGTGGACGGGGAACTGACCATCCACCACGTCGGGCACTGGAAGGCGCCGTTCGATCCGGAACGGGTGGTCACCGAGATGGTCGCCACCCTGAAACGGTACGGTCTCAGCCGCGTCGTTGGAGACAACTACGCAGGGGAATGGGTCGCATCGGCATTCACCAAGCGTGGGATCAAGTACGCCAAGTCCGAGAAGAATAAAAGCGAGCTTTATCTAGAGTTGCTGCCCAAGCTTTGCAGCGGAGGTATCCGGCTCTTAGATCACGAACCGACCATCGCCCAGCTGTGCGCGTTGGAACGCCGCACCCGTTCCGGAGGACGGGACACCATCGACCATCCACCTGGCGGTCACGACGACCTCGCGAACGTCATTGCCGGAGTCTGTCAGGTGGCCATCACACCACGCATCCAAGTCGGTGCATTTTGAAAGGAGTCACATCATGCCACGAATCTATGAATACCGCGGCTCAAATCATCTGACCAAACAGTTTGATGAACGCAACGGCGGGAAATGCATCTTCTCCGACCGTGCCTATCGGTATCCCAACGGTGCCTTGCGGGACCAGGACCCCCTCGGCTTTCTAATGGACCCGCCCAATGACCCGAAGGAACGTCAGGACAAACTCGTCAGCTACTGGAAGCATTTCACGGAGCTTGCGGTCGACGACTTTTACAAGCGGCGTGAGGAGATTCTGGCCCAAGCTGACTACTTGGCCAATGCCGGCGCCACGGAGACCGCGGAGAAGGAACTGCGGCAGTTGCAGGACATCGTCCTCAACGCCCGTCGTTCCCTGGCCGATGCGGAGAACGAAGCCCTGCGTTTGAAGTGGAACGCGGCAACGGTGGCCGAAGCGCTGGAGAAGCAGAGACTGAAAGACGAGCAGGACACCCGTTTTCAGCACAGCGTTAGCTCTCGCAAGTCCGCCGCCGTGAAGTCCATCGAATCCATCCGCGTCTAACCGGCGCCGCACACAACCAATCACACACCACACCCAAGGAGGGGAACGTGAAAGCTCAATACAGATTCAACGGCGAACTTGGTCACGTGGAGGGATGCCCCCGTTCCTGCGTCAACACGTTTCGACGTTTGGCACGAGAAGGGGAGTTCCAGCCCGACCGCCTGTTCGCCAATGTCGACGAGACCGCAGAGCTTGGAATGATCGACCAGGAGTCGGACATCCTCAACGGCTTTGCTCTTTGCCTCGACGAGTCAATCAAGCCCACTGTGTTTTCGAAGAACGACTTTGTCACGCTAGTTACTTACCGTTCCGTCAAGGAGGACAACATGCATCGAACGATCGAATTTGACAATGAAGAAACCGCTGGCAGCCGGTTTGATCCCGACGGCGGCGGCCTACCCGACGCCCAGTTATTTGAAGAACCGGACCTGGACGATGACCTCGTCTCGTACGGCGGCGCCGCGGGGACGCACAACGCGGAGGAGGGTTTGGACCTACCGACCCTGAACTGGAACGCCCCCGTGCCGGGACAGCTCAAGCCCAAGCGGAAGGGTCGTCCCGCACCGTCGGATGACGACGAGGAAACCGGCCTCGACCTCATGGAAATGAAGTGGTGAAGCCATGAGTAAAAGGCCCCTCTGTCAATTCCCCGAACCTTGGTTCAATCACATCTTCATCGCCGGTGAAAGGATCAAGGTCGGGGCGTGTGTGGAACTAAGGCGTTACCCCGAAAACCGACAGTGGTGGCGCCTCTACAACGCCACGCTCGGAGCGATGACTGCCGGTCTCATCGTCATACCCAAGGACGACGAGACGGAGGTGGAGGAGGGGGAAGACGTCCTCGTACGCCAGTGCTTCGGTCACGTCTACATCAAGGCGTTACTGAAGAAGGGCGAGCGGGTCCAGTCCGGAGTTTATGAACGCGGTCACACCGTCGGCGGTACGGACTTGATATCGGGAGGCAACGGGACCGTGATTCCCGCTTCCCGGTTCACCGCCGCCAAGATGATTGTGGGCAACGCCTGCGAGACGGTCGACCTGACCGACGCGGAGGAGGACCGTTTGATATTGATTCGTACGCAGTTGTATTTAGGAGACGTTGCAGTAGCTGGCTAAGGGTTAATTCCTTCTTGGCCCAATGGTTGATGTTGTACGGGTGGCTTCTTGCCGTTTCCAGGCTGCCCGTTGTGCAACGTCAACTGCCAGTTAATGCAACTTCCGGGAGGGGGACGTTTACCAATGGCGTCCTGCCGCCGATTGAGGGGGTGAATCCAGGCACCGGTTCTCGGCGGCGCCCTCCCGGGTTTTACACACAGCAGTGCCCAGGCGGTGGCCACGGTGACAGGTCGTACTTGTCATCGTGCCCCCTGATGAGTGACAACTTTATAAGTTGGCGATGATGTTAAACCATCAGAGCCACCGCCTGGGACGTTGTGATACACTTTTGATAGGGGGCGGCACGTTGCGGAAGTCATGAGCCGCAATGAGCTAACTAAACCGTAGCCCGGTTAGGCACGCCGCCCCCTGTTTTTGTTTGGGCTACGGGAAGGGCTACGGATATGGCTAAACAGTTGCGTGCGGTCGGATATTGCCGAACCTCTGGCGAAGCACAACGCGACAACACTTCTATCCCCAATCAGAAACAGTCGATTGAGCGCTTTGCCGGCTACCAAAATTGGAAGTTCCTGAAGCACTACGTCGATGAGTGCAAGTCCGGTAGCAAGATCGCCGGACGAACTGACTTCCAGAAGATGATGCGGGACGCCGCCACCGGGAAGTTTGACATTCTCGTCGTTTACGACATTACCCGCTTCGGCCGCGACGGGTTTGATATCCTCGACTCCGCCCGCACCCTCAGCCGGGACTTCAGCGTTCACGTGGTAGCTACTGCGGGCGGCTACGACACGCGCAGCAAGAACAATATCCTGGCCAACTTCGCTGCTGCCGGCATGTCGGAGTTCGAACGTGTCCGCATAGTCGAACGTCTAAACGCGGGTAAGATCGCCACTGCCCAGAAGGGTATCCCGACCAATGGACGCGTCCCTTGGGGGCGTACGTTCGACAAGAAGACCGGTAAGTGGGGACTCGACAAAGCGAAACAAAAGACCATGGAGCGTATCGCCAAGCGTTATCTCAACGGTACTCCCCTGCCCCACCTAGCTGCGGAGTTTGGCATACCCTACGTCACGCTGCATAAAGTGCTGATGACGCGGTCCGGTACAGAATGGACCATCAATTACAAGAACGTCGCAGAAGGGACGGATTCACCAATTACCTTTGAGGTGCCAGCGCTGTTACCCGCAGCAACCATCAAAGCCATCCGCAAGCGAGCCGAAGCCAACAAGGTCAAAGCTAAGGGTAATCCGACGCCGCGGTTCCTGCTCACTGGTCACGTCTACTGTGCCGGCTGTGGCTATAAGCTCACACCCACTGGTTCCGGTCCCCGGAATTTGTACTACTACCGCCACGGAATGCGATGCGAGGCACGTAAGTGCCAACTCCATCCCCGGCCCTACGTTCGGGCGGAGGTTCTGGACAAGGCGGTCGTGCACCTCCTGTTCGAGACGTTCGGCAACAAGGTCGGCGCGGAAAAGGCGATCAAGGCCGCCATGCCGGACAACGAAAGAATCATTGAGCTACAGGAGAATCACGAGCGCTGGACATTGGAGTTGGCCAAGGTCGAGAAGGCTCGGGATCGTGTCATCGATCTAGTAGCAGACGATGCGATTACCAAAGAACAGGCCAAGCAGAAGCTCACGAGCATCGACGCCAAAGAAGCTCGTATCCGCTCCGAACTCGACCAAATCAACGAGGAGCTCGGCGTGCGGCCCTCGCAGGAGACGATCGAAGAAGTGGCTCAGCGGGCCATGGAAGCGCTGAACAAACGAAAGCTGAGTGCCACCAGCCGGCGGGCCATAATCAAAGGGACGTTGCACGACTTTGATGGGATGAGCTGGCAGGACTCCCGGGAGCTGGTAGAGATGGTCTTCGACCCGATGAAGTCGGAAGGCCTGTTCAGCGGTAAGCGGCCCGGTGTTTACGTTTCCCCGGTCGAGGGGCAAGAGGACTACAAATCCAAGCAGTGGAGGTTCGAGATCTACGGCGTAGCTTTTGATGCCACTTGTGTTACAGACTCTACGTCGCATTGAACACGCGATGGGCCGCATGTCGATACGCCGGCATGACAAGGACTGTCGTGCCGCGCACCAGCACCGGCTCCCCCGTCGCCGGATCGATCATGTCGGCGAATAGTTGCTCCGCCGCATCGACGTCGGTCCAATCCACAAGCTCGTTCGCCGTGATGACGTTCTTCCATGGTGCGCTCGTTTGGTACGTGTTGTATGCCGAGCCGTTCGACTTGTAGTTGTTCGTCACGCCGACGATCAAATCGAGCAGCCGCTTCTCCTTGTTCAGGCCCAGGATCTCACCCACCTCGGCGGCGCGCGCCAACACCAGATGCGTCCGATCGAAGAAGATCGCTTCCTTCGTCACCGGCACGATGAACCCGCGCTTGGCCGTCGAGGGCGTGTCGATGTAATCCTCGCCAAAGCCCAAGTGCGGGTACGGCATCCCCGGCGCCACCACGTCGACGTCGTCCGCCACCCGCTTCATCCCCGGGATTCGTTCGCCGTCGAGTCGCGTCGGCACGGTCTGCACGAGTCGCGACGCGACGAAGGCTTCCTGTGCATAGGCGTCGAGAATCTTCGCGTAAATCACCTGCCCCGCCACCTGCAGAAACGCCGTGACGTCGAGCCCGTCGGAGGCCTCCATCACGCTCACGCCGCCGTCGCCTCGTCGCGGGTCGAGCATGCCGACCCACTGCCGTCCGTCCGGCACAAGCGCCTCGGCCAGGTCGCGAATGCTAAAATCCTCCGGCGTCAAATCCCGATTGGCGAGCGCTTCGCACAAATGCTGCGTCGTCCGCGCCGCCCCGTCGAGATCGAACCGCCGCTTCAGTTCTCTGTAATTGAGAGACATGTGTTGTAATCCCCCTGTGTGTCCTGGATATGTTTGTTGTTTAGTCAACGTCGGATCAGAAGTCTGTTAAGGAGTCAGGAGTCGGGGGTCAGGAGTCAGAAAAGACAAAGCTGACGCCGCCCCCACTGCCAACTGCCAACTGACTCCCCCCTACGCCATCACCTGCGGCCCGCCGCGCAGCACCGTGCTGACGATCTCCACCAGCAGCCGCGTCGCCGCCGGATTGGCCCGCTTCGCGCACCGGCCGATTGCCAGATTCGCCGTCGCCACCTTGGCCACCAATTGATTGGTCAGCTCCACCCCGGCGCCGTCTTCGTCGACGCCAAGCAGATCGCCCACTTCGGCCGTCGTTGCAAGGCAATCGAACTCGAACACGCCGCTGGTCGCGACTCGAATCGGATTGGCCACGCCGCTGGGCGACGCCTGCATGGCCACGCCGACAAACAGGTCGTGAAACGCCTCCTGATTCGCCGCCTCCGTCCCGGCGTCGGCCAATTCCGACGCCGGCAGCGCCGCGCCGCCCGACTGATAAATGAAGTCGCCGATCTCAATCACCGTCAAACTGGCGACCTGTAGCATCACCGGATTGGTGTCGCCATATCGCCAGCGCATTACGTTACTCATGAAACTGCTCCTGTTTGAAATTGAAACTCGAAATTGAACCGCCAAGGACGCCAAGAGCGCCAAGGAATACAAATTGGAACCACGACGACACGACGAGCACGACGAGCACGACGAGCACGACGAGCACGACGAGTAAGAAATATGAAAAATCGTTGACATGACAACTCTTTCGATCTTTCAACTAACCTTTTCTTCCGTCGTGTCCGTCGTGCCGTTGTGGTAAAGCCTTCCCCGCATTTCCTTGCCGCACTTTGGCGTCCTTGGCGGTTGCCTTTCTTAAGCGCGAAGCCGAATCGCCCGCGCGAAATCCTGCGCCGTCTCCACCCGCGCACCGCGCTGCGCGAGCGCCCAGGGCTCGCTCGAGCGCGGCCGACCCGCCTCGGCCGCCTCGCGCAGCGCCAGTTCCTGTCGCAGCGAAGCTTCGCGCGCAATCGCGTTCTTCAGCTCCGCTTCCAAGCGATCGCCCCGCGCCATGGCCTCCTGCACCAGCAGCCCCGACTCGGCCGTCAGCGCCGCGCTCGCCGTGGTCGGCTCGGCGCCCTCCGCCGCCGACTTATCCTGCTCCTCGAACAGTCCCCGCGTCGCCGCCGGGTCGGCCACCAGGTCCACGCTCTGCACATGGGTGATCGCTTCCACAAGCGCCTGAGACCCGTCGCGCGTCAGCCGCGCCAGCACGTTGTGCGAGAACCCCACGTTCCGCGGGTTGTGCTCGGCGTCCCAGGCCAATTGCTCGGCCACCGCATGCTTAGGATTGAAGTGCAGCGTGCCGAACAATCCCTCCTCCGCCCGAAACTCCACGTCGCGAATCACTCCGAGCCGATCGCGATAGTCTCGCGGCGCGAGCGGCCCTTCCTTGGGATGATTCACGTTCACCTTGGCGCCCTCATACAGCGCTACGGCAGCAGCCAGCGCCTCGGGTCGATACCGTCGCCCATTGAGCGACTCGAGCCCAATCAGCTTCACGCCGCGCAACACTCCCGCGGCGCGATCCACCCGCAGCGTCACCCCGCGCGAGTCAACGAACTCTTGTAGAACCTCCGTCATGTCTTGCCTCCTTCGGTTTTGTCGTGTGAGTAGGCGGTGACACCCATGCCGCCTATCACCTACTCACCTACTCACTCTTCCAACAAAAAAAGCCTCGACGAAGACGCGCGATTAACAATCGCAAACGTCCTCGTCGAGGCTCGTCGTGATGCCCAGCCGCTTGCGGCTTAGCCCGTCCGATACCTGTTCTAAAAACTACCCACCAAGACACAAAGGCACTAAGGGAGCGCCAAGAAATCGCTGGCGATTGTGCGGCAACCTATCTTCTTTCTCCCTTCGTGCTTCTTGGTGTCTTCGACTTGGTGGTTAAGCATTTCCGCATTCTCTTGGCGGTTGCCTCTCTTTCCCCCTCAACGCACCATCCGATCCACCGCCACGCGCAGATGCTGAATATGCCCATCCTGCACGCTCAACGTGATGCTCGCCGTGCCGTGGAAGCCGCGCGTTTCCGCCGCGGCAAGCAGCTTGGCAAATTCCGCCTGAGCCAGCGCCTTCTTGCTCACTTTCTCGGATACGTTGCTCGTTTGAATCATGCGACCGATCCTAGCAAGTCAGGTGGCCAATTTCTGTAGTAAAGTTGGCAGAATTTTTCGCGCACGGCGAGGACGCGCTTCGTTGCGTGACTGCATTCGCAGCGCCGCCGTGTGGCCAAAAATCAACCCTTGACTCGCCGCTTCCCAACCTACTCACCTACTCACCGCTTCCATGCATCCCCAAATTCTTCTGCTCCTGGTCATAGTCGAGCCCCAAGCGCTGGCTCCACGTCTGCGGCGATAGAATGCCTTTCTCGAAGGCGATCTTCTCCACCTGCACCTCGCGCAGTTGATCGCGCACATGCAGCGACGGCAGCGTGATCTGAATCTCCACACGCTGCCGCACGTCGCGCGGCAAGCGCCCCGCCGCTGCCGCGTTCTCGACGACTCGCCACATCACGAGCAGGTCGTCATTCCGCAGCGACGCCTGCAGCCGCTCGAACATCTTTACCGCCGGTCCCTCGGCCACGAGCGTCGACGAGTAGTTCGCGTTCGAAGCATCGGAAGTGAACATGAACTCCGGCATTACTAGCCGAGCCGCAATCGCCCGCAGTTCCGCCTGCAACACGGTGACGTAATTGCTCGCGTTCACGCCCGCGGCCGGAAAGTCGTACTCCAGCCCAGCCGGTGCATCGAGGATCGTCCCCGGCGCGTACTGAGCCAGATGCCGCAGCCGCCCCGTCGCCTGGCTGAACGTGCCGCCGACGCCGCCATCGCTCACGAAGCTTTCGACGCCGTTCCGCAGTGCACTGCGATGCTTGCGAATCAGCGCGATCGCCGACTGAATTTCAGCGACCGCGCTCATATTCCGCAGCAACTTTTCCACTCGCCGCAGATTCTTGCGCACCGGAAAGTACAGGGGCAGGCCCCGCTTCACGTTGGCGTCGACGTTCGCTTTACGATGCTGAATATGAACTGCTTCCACAGGGTGGCCGTCGATGTAGTATCCCAGCGCCGTTTCGACGTCGTTTGCTTCCGTATGGACGCCAAACGACGCCTCGGGATGTTGCGACAGCTCCTTCGGCGTGGCCACTTGCTCCGGCTCGACGAATCGCACCCGCGTCATCCCGGCCGCGTCGACGAAGAATCGTAGGAACGCTTCGCCGTCGCGGTCCATTCGTCGCACGATCTCCTGCTGGCGGGCATGCCAGGCGTTCACCTGCAAGAACTCATTGAGCAGCGTCTGCACCTCGCCGAGCAGTTCCTGGCCGCTGGGCGAGTCATCGCGCAGCACGGCCCGGTAGACATGCCCCGAACCGACGATGTAGCTAATCCGATTCTCGACGCCGTTGATGGCAAACTCGTTCGTCGCCACTAGCCGCCGGCACTCCAGCCGCACCTCCGCCAACTGATCCTCGCTGAGGTAGGGCAACCCAGCCCGCACAAACCCCGCACCGGCGCCGCTCAGGTTGTTCCACCACACCCCTTCGTCATCGAGATACGCCTCGCGCGGATCGACCAGCGCATCCCACAGCGAGTCGACCGCTTCGCTCACCCGCTGTTCGTACTGATCCAAATATTGCGTCATCACTTGCTCCTTTGATTCTGTTTCAGGTCAAAGAATTGAACCGCCAAGGACGCCAAGGTTCGCCAAGGGAAGACAAAGACATTTGGAACCGCCGATGGACGCAGATGAACGCCAATGAACTCTTATCTGCGTCCATCCGCGTTCATCCGCTGTTCCATCCTTCTATTCCCCAAACTTTTCTTCCGTCGTGTCCGTTGTGTCGTCGTGGTTCAACCTTCCCCGCATTTCCTTGGCGATCCTTGGCGTCCTTGGCGGTTCAATTTCCTGGCGGTTTCGCTACGTCCACCCCAACAAATTGTCCCCTAACCCGTCATCAAACGGCACGCCGGTCAGCTGCTCCGCCAACCGAATCGCCATCTCCAATGCGTCGGGGCCGTCGTCGTGCGATCCCAACGGAAAGTCGCGCAACTGATCCACCAGCAGCTTCGTCGATTTGTTCTTCGCCAAAAACCGCAACCGCCGCTGCGCGAGCAACGGCCCAATCCGACGAATCCGCACGTTCTTGTTCGCGGTATTGTTAGTAAGCTCCATCCGCGGCGCGCCGATGTGCTGCTCACGAAACGCTCGCTTGAACTCCCCCTCCAATAGCTCCTGATACTGGTTCGCTTCAATCCCGAACGCTTCCGGCCGAAACCGGTTCACAATCCGCACCCCGTCGTCGACCATCGCCGGCGTCGGCCGACGCTCCAGATCCGCCTCGACGTACACCACTCCGTGGCGATCGATTCCCAGCAGCACATAGGCCGAGTAGTCGCCATGCCGCGCGTCAGCCCCCTTGCTGGGGTCAAGCGCCACCACCCGCACCGCCAAGCCTAGCGGCCACTTATCGAACCAAATGTGATGGCCGAAATAATCGTCGGGCCACTCGCACTTCGTCGGATCAATCGGCGAGCTCTGCTTTTCACGGTCGAAAGTCGTCCGCCCCGAGTCGACGCGCATGGTCATCAGAGCGTACAAGCTTTCATGCTCGGGCCAGAGCAGTTCAGCGCCCGCCGACATCTCCGCGCAGCGATCTTCGAAGAAAATCCGCGCATACCCCGCCGCGTCTGGGTCCTCGGCGTCGGCGTACTTTGCTTCCCACTCGTCCCATAGATCCGTCCGCTCCGGCCACGTCTCGATCGCCTTGAACAATCCTGAACGCCATCCGGGCGAGCGATGGAGCTCCATCGCCAGCGCGTCGCGATGGAGCGCGGTGGCGATGTTCACGACGTTCGTCTCGCCGTCGCCGGCCTTCATCAACGCGCCGTGGAACCAATCGCTGCTGGCGCTCCGCTGCAGCGCCGAGGTAATGTGTGAGTCGTTCTGCAGATCGTCGCATACGATCAGCGACGGCCGATACTGCAAGCGCCGCCGGCCGCGCAGATGCTGCCCCGTGCCATAGGCTTCGATCACCGCGCCGTTGCGCAATTCAATCGCGTCGCTCCGCCATGTCTTTCCTTTGCCAGCCGCGCGAGCGTAGCGCGCCGCCAGCATCTGGTTCGTCTCTAACTCATGCTTCACGTGCCCCAAATGCTTGATCGCCTGTTTCTGCGTGTCGGAGACGATCCAGATGTACGGCTCCTTGCCTTCGACCGCCGCGCGCAGCACATAGGCGAGCGTCCCCAGCGTGCTTTTGGCGGTGCCGCGCGGTCCCAGTACGTTCAGCTTCGTTCCGCGCGCCGACCCCAGCCGATCGAGCTCGCTTCCCAACCAGCGATGCATCTTCGACGGCGGCAGTCGAAAGTACGCCTTCAGCACTGCCTGCCCCCACTCCAGCAGCGACAGCGACTTCCACGCTTCTTCGGTCTGGACGATGACGCGGCGGACTAGCTCCTTGGCCAACTCGTCCAGCACTCCGTCCTTCCAGTCCCGCACCGCCTTCGGCTGGATGTTCACCAGGCAAAACTCACGCGATTCAATCATGGCCCGCCTCCATTTCCATCGTTTTCGCTTGCCGGCGCCTCAATCTCCGTCGCCGACGACGACGTCAGCATCGCCGGCTCGACGTCGATCACTTTCGACTCGTCGACCTTGCCCACTCCCTCCGCCGCGATGTTCATCAGGTGCGTCAGCAGCGCGCTCCGCCGCTGCAAGTCGGTCACCTCCGCCACGATCATTTCTGCGAAACGTTCGAGCGTCTCCAGCACCGCCTCGGTAAACTTCACGCGATCCGGGCCGCTGAGCTTGTCGATGCGCGCCTGCTGTTCAAGCCACCAGACGCTCGACCGCCAGTTCTTCTCCTCACTCGCCGCCTTGCGCACTTGGCCCATGTACGAGAGCACCGCTGCCCCCTCGGCACGCAGCAGATCCTTGGCAAGCTCCTCGTCTCGCACTAACTCCGCCTGCAACTGCTCGAGCGTCAGCCCTACATACTTCGCCGCGGCCTCTCTTCCGCAGCCAAGCTTCACCACGTCGCAAATCTTCGTTCGCTCGAAATCCTCCAACATATCGCCCCCCCTTTCTCCTCGTCCCCTGGACTGGTCGCTTAAGCGACCAGTCCGAACCCTCGCAAACGCATGCCCCGCATCAACGCTCACTCTCCCACGTACTCAAACGAAACCACCGCTCTCCCCGCTGAGCTCCGATACTTGGCAAATCGCTTCGATCCGCTGGGACTCGACCCCGTCTTCTTCACGTTGACCGTTCGCCACTCGCTCGATCGCGCACAATGCCGTATGAGCGCGGGGTGACTGCTAGTGACGTTGATCCGCAACCCTTCCGCGCGATGGAGCGACGCCACGGCCGCGACGACGCGCATGCCGATTCCCATCCCCTGATAGTCCGGCAGCGTCACGATCCGCGTGAACCGCCAATGGTTCTTCTTGGCGATCACCGGGAGCGTGGCGCAGAACGTCACCGGCTCTCCATCCCACGTCGCCAGGTAGCATCGCGCGCCTGGCGCCAGCCCTCCGCTCAAATAGTGATGACGCGCAAACATTCGCCACGGCGCCACCCCGCAGCGATGGATTTCAAGCTCGATCGGAGGCCGCCGAAGACGCCTCCGCTCGAGCGCGCCGGTCGCCATGTCGAGCACCCAGTCCGCTTCAAGCCATTCAGCGACGTCGTCATGGCAAGTTACCGCCACGAACCGGCAGCGTATGCTGTCGCGGCGAATTCCCTTCGCGATTGCGAGCGAACAAGCCCGCGCCACATTCCGATCAACGACGCTAGTAAACTCGTCAAACGCCACGATGGGCCGCGACGCGCCAGCGGAGCGTTCCCTCAACGAGTCGCGGTGAACCGGTTCGTCCGTGGTCAGTAGTCCGTCGTCAGTTGCTGCTGTCGCAGAGGCCGTTTCCCGTTTGTCTTTAGCAACTGACAACTGACCACGGACCACTGACAAGGCTCGCGCCAAATCACACCGAAACCGCTCTCCGCAGCTGAGCACTCGATACGGTTTCACCCACGATGGCGGCGAGCTGAACCCCACCGCCGTGAACAGCTCAACCACTTGCTGCAACGGCAGATCTTCCAAGCAATCGATTACTGCCCGATCGTCGGGCCACTCCCCGCCCCGATAGAGTTGTTCGCCGTAGAACTGCGACGCCACGGTGCTTTTGCCGCTCCCCGAAGGCCCCACGATCAATCCCACGTCCCACGCTTCGTCTTCGCCGGGAATCTCCACCGCAAACCGCTCCGTCGCCTTCTCCGCCAGCGGCACGTCAAACATGCCGGCGACCTGCTGCACGCGGAACGAATCGTAGACCGGACAACTTACGACAACGTCAAGACTCGGCATCGGTAGCCCTCCCCGCGCATGCGTTCAAAAACCTCACGCTGATTCGCCTCGTCGCGACATTCGACGACGACCTGCCACGACTCCGGGATCACGACCTCTTCGTATTCCACCCCCGCGTCTTCCGCTGCGTCCGTCGCCAGGCATGCCAGCCCCTGGAGGAGTTCCTCCACCCCCGGGCTGATGAACTCTGCATCCTTCAGCAACGCCGCGAGTTGTTCCTGATCCGGCTCAGCCAGCGCCGCGACCGAGTCGTGCGTCAGCAGAATTTTGTCCGCCTCGGCCGCCGTCACGTCGAGCACCAGCACCGGCACCATCGCGTCCGGCGTCGTCTCCGCGCGCAGGTGGCCGTCGATCAACTCCAATGAACCGTCCTCAAGTTCCCGCGCCAGTAGCGCCCCGGCGTACCCGATCTCGGCCAGCAATCCGCGCATGGCCGCGCACTGTTCGGGCGGATGGGTGCGCCAATTGCGCGGATTCGGCCGCAGCTCCCCTGCCGGCGCCCGCCGTAGCTCACGGATTCGATCGCGAATTGGCATGTTGTTGTTCTCCTGGTTGCATTCCCAGCGCATCGACGACGTCGTTCGCGACGTACCCGAGCGCCATCCCCAACAGCGCCACCATGGCGATCCATGTCCGCCGCAGGACCATCATCCAGCCGACAAGTCCCAACTCGTCGCCGGCGCCTCGCACCGTCTTTTCGATCGATGCAATCATCTGCGCGTGCTCTCCCAATTCGCGATGGACCGCCCCCAGACCATCCGCGTGGTAGCCTAGCTCATTCCGCAAAAACGCGGCGAGATGAACGACTTGCGTTTCCAGTTCATGCTGACAGTCCATCGCGATTGCTTCCCTAACTAATCCATCGGGCCTTAACGCATTAACCACAGAGTTCACAGAGAGCACAAAGGAAATACGGTAGACACGACTGCTCCTTTCACGGAACGCCTGCTCCGTCAGCTCAACAGCTGACAACCATCTCTCTTCTCTGTGTCCTCTGTGTTCTCTGTGGTTAATGCATTTGATTGAAATCAATAAATTGACGCCTACCGAACCGTCGCCGCAGCCGCCTTGCCCGATTCCGTCTTCAAGTTCGGCGAATCCCCCGGCCCTTGCGGCTCTTCCGTCGGCCGCACGCCCGAGGCCATGTCGACGCGATTGGCGTCGCCGGCGAACGCCTTGAGGTACTCCAACACCTGCACGTAGCTGCCGTACATCCGCATCGAGTCTTTCACGTAGATGAACGACGTACGAAAGCGGCTCTCCAGCCGCGTCCAGTTAACGATCGCGCGATCGATGGCGCCCAGCAGCACCAGCGCGTTTTGGCTCCGAAAGTTCAGCTGACTCCCCAGCGGAATATTGGGGTCCGATCCATCGACCGACCACGGCAAGTTAACGAGCCCGCCCGGCGCTTCCTGGATCTCGTCGCCGCCGAACGGCGCCGTCGAGCCGAGCAGCGTCTCGTTCGAATTGATGGCTCGCTCAATGAGATCGCCGAGCGGCGTCTTCTCCGGGTTGTACGTCACGCGGCGCCGCATCCGATCGCAGGCGAGCAGATGTTCGACGTAGTGATCTTTCGTCGTCTCATCGAGCCCGCCGCGAACGCCGAACTCGTCGTTAGCGACGACCTCGCTGCGAAAATCAAACAGCGGTCCCAGCGCCGCCAAAATGTGAAGGTTCCGAAACTCCGTGATGATTCTGCGAAACTGCTCTTTTCCAGGGTCGCCGGCAGGCATGGTGGCCTCCTTTGCTGAGTGAAACGGATTTGGAAAACGATGCAAAACTTGCGATTAAGAATGGGGATGGTCGAATGCTGAATGGGGTCAAAACGCCGAGTGCGAGGTTGTCCCCCCAATCCCTATTCCAAATTCCCCATTGATCTGAAAGTTTGTGGGCGCGATCTCATTGAACCGCTCGCGCAACTCGCGCCTCAGCCCGTCGGCCCACGCGCTTTGATTTGGATCAGCGTTGCTCTCGGCAATCGCGTCCAGTCGGTCGAGCGCAAGGCGTCCTGCAACCGCGTCTTGTAGCGGGTCACGTCCTTCGAGCTGTGAAAGTCGTAGAAGTTCGCGAGCCTCGCGATCGTCGCGCTCGATCGGGGATTGCTCGTCGACGACGATTGTCTGGCCGTGCTCGCAGGCGCGGCCGTTCTGAAACGGCGCAGCCGCAGCGGCGGTCGCCTCCTCAGAAGTTGTGAGTGGCGAGTCATGAGCGGCGAGTTGCGAGGACAAAGATTCAGCTTGTTGAAATGTTGGTTCTTTCTTTCGCAACTCGCGACTCACAACTCGCAACTTTCGTCGCTTCAGCCCTCGACCAAACAACCAACCGCCGACGGTCGTCGCGGCGATGATCCCCCAACCGGCAGGCCCGCTGACGCCAAGCAGCGTGGTCGCCAGCGTCGCGGCAGCGCGAGCGACGCCGCTGACGGTCGCTGGCAGTTCACCGCCGCTCCCCGCCCCACTGGCGGGCGTCGATGGAATTTGCCGAAACTCCATCGCATCAAGCCGCGCAGCAATCGCCGCCATCGCATCGCCGCACTCGCACGATTGCCCCGGCGATTCAACGACTGGCGGCGTCGCCGGAGTCGTCACGATGGGCGTTTGAGGTTCCCCGCCAATCACTGGGCAGGTTCCATTAGGACAAACAAGGCCGCCGCGCGGCGCGTTCGCAAATGGTGATGACGCTCCGCCATTCGCGCGCCGCCCCAAGACGCGTTCCAAGAACCGACCTAACGGCCACCCGTGCTGGCGTAGGTCACGCCGCCGCTTTCGCCCCACACCACCGCCACGAGCCGGCCGCGGTTGTCGAAGACGCCGCCCCCCGAGTCGCCCGAACGCACGGCGCCGCCAATTCGCACGCTCGTTTGGCCGGGACTTTCCGAGTAGCCCAGGACAGGCCCCGCGACGCAGCGGTAGGCGCCTGTTGGCCCGAACCCGCACGCCGTGAGGTTGCCGACGGCAGCCGTCTGTTGATTGACTTCGACCGCGAGCGCTGGCGGGCGAGCAATCTCCAGCGCGGCGAGGTCGGCCTGCTGATCGATCGCGACAACGAGCGCACCGTGACATTTGCCGTTGGGAAACTCCACGACTACTTGGCCTGTTCCCTCGGTGAATAAGTGCGCGCAAGTCAGCACCAATCCGCGTTCGCCGCTCGCCGTGACGTCGATGAGCGTGCCGCTGCCGACGTTGGCGCCGCCGGAGAGCTGATTGTGGACGCGGCACGAAGCGGCGTTTGGCGCAGTTTGCACGCTCTGGCAATGCCCCACGGCAGGCCGACCAAGCACTTCCAGCGACAAGCCGAGCAGCGACCAAACAAGCGCCGCCACGGCCGCGATTGCCAATTCGCTTTCCAAAAATTGCGTTTGCAGGTTGTTCTTCATCACACCCCTCCCAACGTGAACCGGTAGCGATAGAACGGACTCCGCGCCAGATCTGCCGGCTCGGTCAGTCGATCGGCCAAGTGCGGCACCGGGTCGACGCCGCCGCCCAGGCGGTCGGCCATCGCGCATGCCTGAGAACAAAATGGCGGCTGGTCCGCGACCCGACGGTCGTCACTGTCGGCGGCCACCCAAACACGCCACACTGGCAGATGGCGCAGGGCCACGAGCCAAACGCCGCGGTAGCCGTAGTCGCAGCCAGCCAGCCGCCGGATGTAGCGCACGGCGCCGCGCCGATCGAACTCGCGCCAGCGCGCGCTCGGATTAACCTCGAAGACGTCAATCAAGCCCGGATGCTTACTGACCTGGCTCTGAAGCGTCACCGCGCGGCCCCCTTTCAGCTCGCGCACCTCGCAGCAGAACAGATCGTTCCCCCACCACACCGCCCGACCGGCGTGGGTGTAGTCGCTGCGTCCGGCGACGGCGATCAACCGCGCAATGGCGCCGCGCCCGCGAAAAAGCAGCAAATCGCCATCTTTGATTTGTCCGGCCACTTCGGACAAATTGACGTGACACCGCATTGGACTTCCCCCTGCCTTCGTTGCACTGTGCAAGCGCACAAAAAAAGCCCGCCGCGGATCCGAGTTGGATCAGCGGCGGGCTTTCGCGGATGGTCGATGTGCTCGACCTGCGCTCGATACCGTTTGACTGTGAACGCGACTCTAGCGGAGTGGGTGGCCCTTTTTCAACACAAAAGTTTCCAGAATTTTTCGGGCGGACAGTTCAGCGAATTTCGCGGCGCGCGGCCAATTTCTACGGTCTCGCGAAAGAATTCGATGCGGCAAACGAAACGGCGCCGGGAATGTTACCGCACCGCCGTCGTGGCGCGGCTCGCGATGCGACCGTTGTAGTCGCGCTCGTACGCGCTGAACTCGGCCCAAACTGGGAAGTGGTCCGATACCATTTCGGCCTGCGCGACGGACATGTTCAGCGGTTGGGCATAGTTGTAGACGCCCGAACGTCCCAAGTACTCGGTGGTCGACGGCGTATGAATGAGCAAGTTGTCGTAAAGCTGATTCTGCCGCGTGTTGCTGAAGACGCCGGCGCCGCGCACCAACGGCTTCAAGTCGGGAATCATCCCGAGACGCGTCTGGCCCATCTTCTGATCATCAGCGTTGAAATCGCCGAGCATGATGACGTCGTCCTCGTTGCCGCCGGCGCGGCGAACGACGCGATAGACTTCAGCGAGAGCCTGCAGTTCCTGTGCCAGCACCGGAGCGTCGGGGTCGGTGTGGACGTTCACCAGCGTGAAGGTGAAGGCAACGCTGGCGTCGACCTTGGTACTAAAACTGGCGACCAGCGGCTCGCGATGGAGCAGATTGTCGGGGTCGCCCACCGTATAAACGCTGACGCGATCGATCATGATCTTGTCGGTATTGAAGACGTATGCATACTGCTCGGTCGACTTGCTGTTGCCGAGGCGAGGGCCAACCACATAGTCGTAGTGGGCGCCGGCTGAATTCACCAGACGAACGAAGTCTTCCATGTGACGATCGTTCTGCGTGCGAATCTCCTGGATCGCCACCACGTCGAATTGCTGAATGATCTTGGCGAGCGTATAGGCGAGGCGCGAGTCGCTCAACTTCTTGTCGCCAAAGACTTGAATGTTGAACGAAGCGATCCGAATCGTCGGCCCGTCGTTCAGCTGCGGCGCGGCGGCGCCGATGGTCACCGGCATGTTCGCCGTAGTGGCCTGCGGAAACGCGGGGGGATTCGCCGGCGCGTTGGCCCCAGGATTCCATGCGCCGGCCGTCGGCGCCGCTTGGGTCGGGGGCGCGTTCGCATCGACGGCGAGCTGATCCAGCCCGCCCCCGCTAAGGAACATCCACACGCCGCCCCCCAGGGCGATCATCGTCGCGAGTGATAATAGACGTTGCACGGCCCGCTCCTTGGGCGCGAAAGATGAACGCAAATCCGTTTGCCGCGCGCCGCCGCGACACTGACGATCCAAAGCAGGTCGTTATCCTGATCGGATCGTCATCCTGAGCGCAGCGAAGGAACTAGCGTCACCAGTAGGACTAGATGCTTTGCTCCGCTCAGAATGACAACGTAGCTGGGTCAACGAGGCGAGAGGCGGTGGAAGAGTACCGCACGCGAAGAATCGAGGCGAGAGAAGTTAGGCAACGTGGTCGAGCTACCGCCTTGCTACGACTTCGCTGCTAGCGTTGCCAGATGTCCCAGCTCAGGCAGGATTAGCCGCTCCATCGCCAGGCGAACGGCCGCGGTCGAACCCGGCATCAGAAAGACGGCGGTGCGCTCGATCATTCCAGCGCACGCCCGGCTCAGCATCGCCGCCGAGCCGATCTCGTCGTAGCTGAGCAGTCGAAAGAGCTCGCCAAAGCCAGGCAGCTGCTTGGTGAACAGGCTGGCGACCGCGTCGGGAGTTTGATCGCGCGGCGCCACGCCCGTCCCGCCGGTCAGCAGGATGACGGCGACGTCGGATCGCGCCGCCAGCTCTCGCACGGCGTCGGCCACTGGGGTCGGCTCGTCGGCTACAATCCGACGGGCCGCAACGAAATGTCCGCCGACAGCCAGGAGCTCCGCAATCACGTCGCCGCTCCGATCGTCGGCCAACGTGCGCGTGTCGCTGACGGTAACGACGCCGCAACCAACCGACTTCGCGCCGGCGGCATGATGCTCGGCGGCGGGGCTTTCTTGGCGGCTCATGACGGGTTGCACCGATTTCGCAGGTCAATCGGGGCCGGTAAGCAGGGGAAAGGTGACTTCAGAATGACAGTCTTATTATAATGGAAGCAGTTCCCATCGGGACCTCCCCGCACGCGGCTTCCGAGGAACTCAGGAACAAGAATGCGTATCGCGAATTTTGCCGTGGGCCTGCTGGTCGCCTGTTCTGCGCCGCCGCTGCGCGCTGACTTATTCGAGCTCAAAGACGGCGGCGAAGTCGCCGGCTCCGTGATCGAGCGAGGCGACGAGGGCGACTACATCGTCCGCACCAACGACGGCGCTGAGGTTTCGCTCGACCGCAATTCCATCCAGCGTATCGTTCAGCATGACGAAGCGATGGCCGAGTACCGTACCAAGAGTCGCTCGGCGCCCGATACGGTCGAAGCCCATCGCGAGCTCGCCGAGTGGTGCCGCGCACGCAAGATGCTGCGCGAAGCGGACCATCATCTGGCTCGCGTCGCGGAACTCGATCCCGACGACGAAGACGCCCGGCGCAGCCTGGGCTATCAGCGCGTCGGCAACCGTTGGCTCACCAGCGACGACGTGATGACCGCTCGCGGGATGATTTTTTTCGACGGCAAGTACAGAACTAAGCAAGATGCGGCGCTGCGCGACCGCGAGAAGAAGCAATCGTCGGTAAACGTTGATTGGTTTCAACAAATCCGTTTGTGGCGGGGTTTTCTCGACAATCGCCGTCCCGAGCGCGTCGCCGAAGGCCAAGCTCACCTTCGGGCAATCAACGATCCGCAAGCGGCGCCCGCTTTGATCCGGGTCATGGAAGGGGAACAAGACGACGCCGTCTTCGAATTCTTCCTGCGCGTCCTCGCTCAGTTAGATCATCCCGAGGCGCTGCAGCAACTGGTGGCCTACACGCTCGATCCGGAGATCAATCCTGAATTTAGAGCCCAAGCCCGCGATTACTTGTTGCGTTGGCCGCGACCCGTGCCGATCGTGCCTTACGTCAACGCGCTGAAGAGCAAGGACAACAGAGTCGTCAATTTGGCGGGCGTGGCGCTCGGCCAGCTGAACAACCCAGCCGCCATCAGCCCGCTGATCGACGCGCTCGTCACCACGCACAAATACGTGATCCAACCCGGCGGCAGCGGCGGCGGCGACCAGATTACCGCGGGTTTCGGCACGCCTGGAGCGGGCGGCGGCGGCCTGAGCGTGGGCGGCAAAGGAGCTCAGGTCATCTCGCGCGATGAGAACAACGAGAAGGTGCTGCAGGCGCTCGTGAAGCTCTCCGGCAAACAAAACTTCGAGTTCGACGAGCCTGCCTGGCGGGCGTGGTACGTCGACATGCAGATGCGGCAGACGGTGAACGCCCGCCGCGATAAGTAGCGCCATTCGCGAAGATCCGTTTCGCCAGGATGAGCTTCGCGCCTAGCCGGACCGCCACGCGGTCCGGGCGGAAGCGTTGAGCAAGTTGGCGCTTCAAATCCCGGAGGCCGTGGGCCTCCGGCTACTCCGTACGCGGTGAAGCGCTAGTGCGGAATGCGTTACGCCGCCGCGCGACGCTTCCGCTGTTCCCACCAGCTCTCGCTCACCATCGTCGCGGCGATGCGGTCTTCGAGATTCGGCCGGAAGATCGTCAGCAACAGCAGGGGCAGGTACCAGGCGACGTACATCCCCCCTTCGTGCGGTTGCCAGAATTGGGCGCCCACCATGAGCGCGGCCGTGCAGCTAATCAGCACGCCGAGATTCTTACGACTCGGCCAGGCGACGAAGCTGATCGCCAGCGCCGAGAAGCCGATGATGATCGGGATGCGATAGACCGGCTCCCAGAATCGCCAGATTCCTTGCAGGTGATCAACCCGCGGCCAACGGATGCCGAGCATCTGCCGCAAATGCCCTAAGAATCTGTCGGGCCCGGCCGTTACGGCCATGGTGATGATCAGCGCCAGGATGGCGATCGACACGCCGAGGGAGAATCGCTTGACGCCGCGGTCCCAATAGAAACTGCACCAGAGCGAGAGGAGGAAAATCGGGTAGTAGATCGTCCCGGAAGCCAGCCCGATGAGCAGGCCAGCCACTAGCGGGCGACGATACATCACCACCGCCCACACCAACAGCGACGCGGGCAGGCAATGCTGCGGATCGCCGCACCACCGGGCCGTATACGGAAGCAGCAAGTACATCACTGCCGCGGCGATGCCGGCCACCAGGTTATCGAAGTGCCAAGCCCCGATCAGCACGACCCCGGCCACGATCATCACTTGGGAAATGATCGCGACGACCCGCGCGGTGACGGTGCCGACGACCTGTTGCTGCTGCAAGCGTTCCGCAGCGGTTTCGGGCGGAGCTTCGCTTGATTGGTCGATCACCGTTTGCGTCGAAATCCGCGGCAGCAAGTACAGCAGCCAGTACCCAGGGCCTTCGGTATCGAAGGTGTCAATCGTCTGATTCGCGTCGGAGTCGATCTTCGCCGTCTCGGCTTTGAGCTCGGCCGCGGGCAGCGCCGGCGACATGGCGGCCGGGCTGGGCCGCCCCGTAACGACGTTGGCCATTAAGAAAAACAGCAGCGAACTGCCCAAGAACGCCAGTCCCGCCGCGTTCAGATTCGGATCGAGCAGCGGCCGCCTTACCATCGCTGGGTCGATGAGCAACCGCAGCATCAGGATGCCGCTTACCGCGAACAGCCATTGGAAGCCGAGCTTCTGGATATCGAGCACGTTCACGTCGCCGCCAAGCCCTTCTTGCTCGTAGCTGTAGAGGACCAGCAGCAGTCCCGGCGCCAACGAAATCAGTATGAAGAGATCGACGTTGCGAACGCTAAAGACGCGGTTGAACTTGAAAAAGAGCGCGAGCAGCAGCAGCGACGAGAGGTAGGCCCAACTAGTGGGATTCACCCGCTCGTACTGAAACAGGATGTCGCTCATGCCGAGAGAGAAGCGCTGAGGGGGTGGGCGTCGTCGTCGGTCGCCGATTGAATCGTTCAACCGTCCCGAAGTTCGCCGGGAGGCCGCAGCCCTAGGATAAGCCGCAGGGCGCAAAGTGCAAGGCGGGAATGAGGTTGCGACGCGGGGCCGTCGTCATCGTGAGGGGCCGTCATGCTGAACACCTTGCGGTCATTATTGAACGAGCCGCCCTCATTCTGAGCGGAGCGACGAATCTAGCACGCCCAATGAGCTTCCAGACCCTTCGCTGGGTTTTCCCTGATCAGGATGATGCTCCGCCGCCAATCGATCGCGCGCCGCTTCCGCCCACGGACTCTCCGGCGCGAGTTCCAGAAACTTCTCGAAGTGCCGCACCGCTTCCTCAGGCATGCCGAGCCGATCGAGCGCGTTCGCCAGATGATAGTGGACGTCGGCGAAGTCGGGATGGTACTGCAGCGCCCCCGTAAACGTCGCCGCCGCCAGTTCGAGGTCTCCCATCTCGGCGAGCACGCAGCCCAAGCTTGCGCGTGCCTCCACATAGTCCTCATCGACTTCGAGCGCGGCGTAATAGCGTTCCCGCGCGGCAGCGAGGTCGTTGGCGCGATACAACACGTCGGCCAGCGCGAAGTGCATCTCTGCTCGCGGTCCGGCCGCCATCAACATTGTTCGATAAGCTTCGGCGGCGCGGTCGAGTTGACCTTCGTCTTCCCAATCGATCGCCTCCTGCTGCAATCGATCGACCAGGGATTCCAATGATTCGTCGGCGCCGTGGCGATGGGCCGCGGTGATGGCAATCGTGGCGGGAGACTCGCTGGCGTCGTCTTCGAGCTGCCGCTCGTCGAAATCGAACAGGAGCTGCCCGCCCGGTTCGGCGAGCTCATCGCCCAAGCGCAAGAAGAGCCGGCGGCCCTCTACCACGACGCGCGGATCGGCGAGCGGCCGCTCGACCCCCGGCAGCAGTCGCGAGATCTCGGCCAGTCGGCGATCAATCACGTGCAGCGAGCAGCCGGCCCCCAGGAGTTGCTTGAGCCGCTGGGCGACGGCGACCTCTGAGAAATCAAAATGGCTCAGCCGCTGGGTGACCCGCACCGGTCGCAAGGCGCCTCGTCGCTCCCACCGCCGGATCACCGCCACCGACACGCCGAGCAGTTCTGCCAGCATTGCCGGCGTGTAGAGCCGCTGCACCGCTTCATCAGCGGCGTCGGGCGAAGCATCGTCAACGTGGTCGGCGGCCATAGAAGGCCAAGTCTCGGCGAGGTGCGCGACACTGTCAACGCATCAACAAAAACAGCCCCGACCTAACATGGTCGGGGCTGTGATTGAGTTTCAACGTCGCCAAGCGATCGACAACTTATCCACCGCAGCAGGGTTGCTCGATCGGCACCTTCATCACCACCGTCCGCGGCACGCGAACGGTGTAAGTGACCGGCACCTTTTTGCAGACCACGCGCGGCTGCTGAACGGTTTCCTGCTGTTCGACGATCTTGCAAACGCGCACCTGAATTGGTTCGACCCGCTCTTCCTGCACCCATTTGCAGGTCGTCACGGGCACCTGGCGGACATGCTCTTCGGTGACCATCTTGCAGACCTTCACTTCGACCTGCTTCGGCACCCGCTCGACGACTTGCTTGTAGGTGGTCACCGGCACTTGGCGAACTTGCTCTTCGTTGACGATGCGGCAGACCTGGACCGGCACCTTGCGCGTGCATGTTTCGGCCACCTGGCGCTGGACCTGCACCGGCACCTGTTCGACCACTTCCTGCGGGCAGAGGGTCGTCACCGGCACTTGCTGGGCGACGAGATTCGGCCGCCAGACTTGCTGAACGACTGCCTGCGGGGCGGGCGTTACGGTCGCCCACGTGAATCCCGGCCGCTGCACGAGCACCGCGCCGGTCACCGGATCAAGCGTCTGCGACGCCGGCATCCAGGTCAGCCCGCGGCGCGTCGGCGCCGGCTGGAACATCGTCACCTGATTGACCATGCACCCCTGGTCGACGACCTGGGTCGTCATCGTCGTCACGGGGCGCATCACGGTCGTGCGGCGCTCTTGTTGAATTGTTTCGACCACCGGACGCATCACGGTGAATTGCTCTTCGCGTTCGGAAGTCTCCATCACCTGCTTCTGCACGACGAATCGCTCCTCGCGCGTGCTCGTCTCAGCAACCGTGCGCACGACGTCGTAGCTGGCGTCGCGCACTTGGGTTTCATAGACGGGCCGCTGTACGGTGAAACGTTCCTCGCGGGTCGTCGTTTCGGTGACCGGCTTCGAGACGATGAAGCGACGTTCGCGCTGTTCCGTCTCCCAGACCGGCACGCGGCGAGTGACCTGAACCTGGTCGTAGACCGTCTCCTGCTCCATCCGGTAGGCGGTGACCTGCTGTTCGTCGTAGACCGTCTGGCATTCCAGGCGGAAAGTTTCGCCGCAGCAATTGGCGAGCGCCGCTTGCGGCGTCGACGCCAACGGAACAACGGCGGCCAGCGCTACGGCAAGCGCGTCACGATAAGCTTTCATCGGAGTTACCCCAACGAACGACAATGCCCAAAAGAAGATCTTCCGCGGCGTGCGCGATCGTTCCTCGCGCACGCTCTGCCGACAAGTCTTCCCCTCTACGAGAGTCTTGGCGACAAACCGGCGCAAGGCAAATCGCTGCACATAAAATATTCTGCTAGCAGCGGATTAAGCGTCACGCGCGGCAGCCCTTAAGCACGGGCTAGCGGCGTGAAGCTACTCCCATCGGAACCGTTGGTCGCGACCCCTTCAATGGGAAAGTCGTGCGCGCGACGAGGAAAACCGTCGCAGCATGCGCAATAACCGGCACAATCGATAAGCTTTGCCGGCACGAGCGGCGCGACCCTACTTACCGGCCGCCCTCGCTTTGACCCGTGTCAATGTACGCTCCGCTTCGGCGACGAGTTCGTCGGGTAAGGGTCCGCTTTTCTGCAGTTCTTCCCGTGATCCCAGAAAACCTTCCAGGGCCGACTCCAGCGGCACAAAGCTCGCCGCTTGCAGCGCCGGCGTTGCCAGCAGCAGGTTCGTTGATTTGAGGGCGCTGCTCAGAATCATGTTCCGCTTGAACGCCTTTTGCGCCGCGAGCGCTTCCTCCGTTACCTCCGTCGTCAGGGCCTTCTCGCCGGAAAGGCTCGAGGTCAGCGACTCGGGATCGAACATCTCCGCGACGGCCGCCGGAGCCGCGGGATCGCCCAGCCGAGCGAGCGCCGCAGCCGCATTGAAGCGGGCGTCGGTGTAGGGGTCGTCGGCCAACTCGACGAGTTTGTCGGCTAACTGCGCATCGGCCTCAGGCGCGGCCGCGACGACGCCCAGCGCAAAAGCCGTCTCAGAACGGATGAGTTCGTCCTGATCGTCCGCCAACTGCAGCAGCGCCGCGTTCAGTTCGTCGCTGTTCAACGGTTGCGGCGGCTTCAGCGCCGCCATCGACGCCGACAACACCGCGATCGCATTGATCGCCCGCCGCCGTACGTCCCGTTGCGGATCGTGCAACGCCGCATTGACGAGCGCCGGCATCCCGTCCGCAACGTGAAATTCGCCGAGGGCCGTCACCAGAAAGATCCGCATCGTCACTTCAGCGTCTTCGGGGCGCCCTGCCGCGACTAATTCATCGACGTACGTCGCGATCTGCTGCGCCAACTCATGGCTCACCTTCATCTCCGGATACCGCTGGGGCAACCGCAGCATGTCGGCCAGTTCCTTCGCCTGTTGGAACCGGGCCTGATTATTCGCCTTCAGCGCCGCCACGATCACGGCCGGGTCTTGCTCGCCGCGGCGAGCCAGCGACTCGATGACGAACCAGAGCGCCACGACCGCCGCCACGATGACGGCCGGGATGACAAACAGTTGAATAATGAATCCGGCGCTCGGCGGCTCGACCGGCGGCAGCAATTCATCGGCGCCCGTCCGCGCCCGCGCGTAGCGGTTGTCCCCATCGACCACGCCCTGCGAAAACTCATTCTGCGGCGGTATGCTGGAGGACATCGCGAACCTATCCGGCTATCGTCGTGGACGACTTAGCTCAAGTTGACTTTAGAAGAGTTTTCAACACAGAAAGCACAGAGGACACAGAGAAGACGAGTCGCCGCCAACCGGCCAATTTCCTCTGGGCTTTCTGTGTCCTCTGTGTTGAAAAATGCATTTAAACGCTTCGCCCAATGTACCACCTCGCCCTGACGCTCGAAACGCCCGCGGCCAACCTCGCCCTTGACGAGGCGCTGCTCGACGCCGCCGTCGAAGGGGAACTACCCGGCGAAGTCCTGCGGCTGTGGGAACCAGCGCAATTCTTCGTCGTGCTGGGCCGGTCGTCCCAACTCGCTGAAGTCCGCGAGGAAGCCTGCCGTCAAGACAACGTCGCCGTGCTCCGTCGGCCCAGCGGCGGGGCGACGATCCTCACGGGCCCCGGCTGCCTGATGTACGCCGTGCTGCTCGACGCCGAGCGTCGCCCGGAACTCCATAGCGTCGACCGCGCCCACGAACTGGTCCTCGGCACCATCGCGCATGCCCTAGCGCCGCTGGCTCGTGGCATCGCCCGCCACGGCACGAGCGACCTGACGATCCCCGCCGAACGCCCCGGCGACCCGCCGATCAAGTTCTCCGGCAACAGCCTGCGACTCAAACGGCGCCGGCTCCTCTATCACGGCACGATCTTGTACGATTTCCCGCTCGATCAGATCGAAACGTGGCTCGCCAATCCCGCTCGCCGTCCCGCCTACCGCGGCGAACGAGGCCACCGCCAGTTCGTGACCAACCTCCCCGCGGCGCGAGCCGCCCTCGAAAACGCACTGACCGCTGCTTGGAATGCCAACGAGCCGCTGGTCAACTGGCCCAGCCATCGCACTACGGAATTGGCGGCGACTCGTTACGCCACAGTCGAATGGTAGCTGATGTCAAGCGAAGACTGGAGAGGATCACTGGATTTGGCGAACGAACTCCCCGCATTTCCTTTGCGCCTCTGCGCCTTTGCGAGAGACTTCTTAAGACAGATCTCTCGCAGAGGCGCGGAGACGCAGAGAAACGAACGAAATAGACGATGCACCGCGAACCGCTCTTAGCTTTGCTCGATCGTTACGACGCCCGTCATCCGAGCGAGTCGGCGATGACCGCTCGCATCCGCCAGCTTGTCGTCGCCCACGCCGACTGTTTTGAGCGCACCTGCCGCCCAGGGCACATCACGGCATCGGCCTGGATCACCACCCCGGCCCGCGATCGTTTTCTGCTCGTCCACCACCGCAAGCTCGATCGCTGGCTCCAACCGGGGGGCCACGCCGACGGCCAGACCGACGCCGCCGAAGTCGCGATGCGCGAGGCGACCGAAGAGACCGGCCTGCCCCAACTCCGCCACGCCGCGACGGGCCCCGAGGCGACGCCCCTCGATCTCGACGTCCATGTCATCCCGGCGCGCTACGACGCCGCCGGCAGCCTCATCGAAGACGCTCACGAACATCACGACATCCGCTTTTTGATCATCGCCGACGGAGACCTCACCCCGCAGGTGAGCGAAGAGTCCCATGCCGTCCGCTGGTTCACGCCTGCCGAACTCCAAGCGGTTACCGACGAGGAGTCAGTTCTCCGCCTGTGGCGCAAATCAACTCCCTAGCGAGCCGGGGCGTCCCGCCCCCGGCGAATTCTTAATAGTCCGTTGACCGTTGCTGCTGTCGCCGCGGCTGCCTCCCTCAGCATCTCTCGGGGGCGAGGACGCCCCGGCTCGCTCCAACTACCAACACCTGCCCACTGCCCATTGCCTAGCGACATCTGCTAAATTACCCCCACCCCAAACCAAGCTTGCCCTCCGCGAGGCCCACTGCATGTCGTCCCTCCCCGCCGCCACGCCTTTCGGCGCCATTCGTATCAATCGCGAGAACCTGCCCGAGGGCCGGCATCTCTGTGAATACTGCACGGCCAAATGTTGCCGGTATTTCGCCCTGCCGATGGAGACCCCCGAAACCTTCGAGGAGTTCGAATTCATTCGCTGGTTCCTCCTCCACGACCGGGCAAGCGTCTTCCAGGAAGAGGGGGACTGGTACATGCTCGTCCACACCACCTGCAAGCATCTCGGCCACGACAATCGCTGCGGCATTTATGAAACCCGCCCCCAAATCTGTCGCGACTACACCACCGACAACTGCGAGTACGACGACGACTGGACCTACGATTTTTATCTGGAGACCCCGGAGCAGGTCTGGGAATACACCGAAGCGATCATCCAGGAACCTGGCAAAAGCATCCGCAGCCGCAAACCGAATCCGCTGGCGGTGCTGAGCTGAAGGCCAGGAGTCAGGGGTCAGGAATCAGGAGTCATCAATACCCATGCAACTCCCATCGACGGCCCACTGCCCACTTCCCACTGCCCACTTCCCACTGCCCACTTTCTGACTCCTGTCCCCTGACTCCTGACTCCTTCCATGGCCTTGATTCAGCCGCGCACATTAAAAGGTTTCCGCGATTATCTCCCCGAGGCGATGATGCCGCGGGAGTGGATCATCGAGACCGCGCGGCGGGTCTATCGCAGCTACGGCTTTCGCCCGATCGACACCCCCGCTCTCGAGTACCTTGAGATCCTCACCGGCAAGGGGAGCGACGAGACCGATAAGCAGCTCTACAAATTCCAGGATCACGGCGGCCGCGACGTCGGCCTGCGGTTCGACCTCACCGTGCCGCTCGCCCGCTTCGTCGCCCAGCACCAGCAGGAACTCGGCCTGCCATTTAAGCGGTATCACATCGCCTCGGTGTGGCGCGGCGAGAATACGCAAACGGGCCGCTATCGTGAGTTCATGCAGTGCGATTTTGACACGATCGGCGTCACCGACCTCACCGCCGACATTGAGATGACGCTCGTCATCAACGACCTCTTCACGGCCCTCGGCATCGACAAGTTTTCGATCCGCGTGAACCACCGCGCCGTGCTGAACGGCATGCTCGAAAAGCTCGGCGTCGCCGATCGCTCGGCGGCCGTGCTGCGCTCGCTCGATAAGCTCGCCAAGATCGGCGAGAAGGGCGTCCGCGAGGAACTTGCCCGCACTGCTGAGACGACCGACGCCCAGTGCGACGCTCTTATTGCGATGGCGTCGCTTACCGGCAGCAACGAAGCAATCCTCAAACAACTCGCTCCGCTCGTCGCCGGCAATGCCATGGGCGAGCGCGGCGTCGCCGAACTCCGCGACCTAGTCGCCGCCACGGCCGCCGCCGGCGTTCCCGCCGGCCGGATCCAGCTCGATCCGTCGATCGCCCGCGGCCTCGACTACTACACCGGCGTCGTCGTCGAAACCTTGCTTGAGGATCGCCGCGAAATCGGCAGCGTCGCCAGCGGCGGCCGCTACGACAACCTCGCCGGCCTCTATACCAACCAAAAACTCCCCGGCGTCGGCGCCTCGCTCGGCCTCGACCGACTACTGGCGGCCTTGCAAGAGCTAGGTCGGCTCCCGTCGACCAAGACCCCAGCGCCGGTCCTGATCTGCATGTTCGACGCCGCCCGCCGCAACGACTACCTCAAGCTTGCCGCCCAATTACGAGCCGCCGGCGTCGGCGTCGAGCTCTATCCCGAACCCAAAAAACTGGGCAAGCAACTCCAGTACGCCGACAAGCAGGGCTTCAAGGCAGCGATCATCATCGGCGAAACCGAGTTCGCCGCCGGCGAAGCCCAGATAAAGAACCTGCAAGCCGCCACAGGCGTCACCCTCCCCTACGACGGCGTCGACGCCGCTCCCCTCCTCGCGGCGCTACAGCCACTCCTGGCCGATTGATCATTTTCTAGCTTTGGCTTCTCTGCGTCTCCGCGCCTCTGCGAGAGTCCTTGGCTTGAGAAATGTCTCTCGCAAAGGCGCAGAGGCGCAAAGCAATGCGCAAAGAAATCCGGAGAAGAAATAGGACGCGGATCTTCGCGGATTCAAGGGATTGGCACGGATGGGAAAATTAGTACCGCACGGCTGCAAGCAACAAACCAGCAGGAATTGATTGCTGTTGGAACCAACTGAAGGTTATTTATGTCCCTTCGTTGTATTTCATCCGCGACGATCCGCCAAATCTGCGACAATCCGCGTCCCATTCGTCGCCTTTCTTGTAGAATCTCTCGCGGAGGCGCGGAGACGCAGAGGTAACGCAGAAGGATGACAAATACTTCTTCTTTGCGTATTTCTTTGCGCCTCTGCGTCTTTGCGAGAGACATGTATTGAAATGGCCAAGCGCGACAACCACTACGAGGCCGCTTTCGAGGCCTACCTGCAATCGCGGCAGGTCGCCTACGTCGCCGTCGACGAGGCGCGCCGCAGCAGGATCGCCGCCGGGTCGCTGAAGAACGTCGACTTCCTCGTCTCCCCCGCCGACGGGGTGACGCTACTCGTCGACGTCAAGGGACGCCGCTTCCCCAGCGGCGTGAGCCATCCCCAGTACTGGCGCAACTGGTCGACCTGGGAGGATCTCCGCTGCCTGGCTCGCTGGCAGGAGCAACTCGGCCCAGGGAGCCTGGCCCTCTTCGGCTTCATCTTTCACATTGTCGGCGACCGTTCGCCGGTGCCGCCGGACGACCTCTTCTGGTTCCGCGGCGAGCGCTACGCGCTGCTCGCCGTCCGCGCCGCCGACTACATCCGCTTCGCCCGGCCGCTGTCGGCCAAGTGGGAAACCGTCTCGATGCCCGTCGCTCTCTTCCGTCAAGCCGCGGCGCCGTTTGACGACCTGCTGCCCCGTCCCGTCGAAATCGCCACGGCATAAGTTCGATGCGGCGAGGATTCAAGAAGGGACTGATGAACCGCTCTCAACCGGAAAAGTGGGGCCGATTGCCCCTCCGCGGGTTTCCGATTAACCTGAAAAGGGCTGAGTTCACCGCCAACAACCAGCCTCGAGCGCCCCGCCCTCACACCAACAACTCCGGATCACTCCCATGGCCTGGGCCCTGCTCCTGCTTTGCGTCGTCCTCGGCTGCCTTGGCACGCTTCGCCCCAGCGGCCGCGCCGCCGACTTCAAGCGGCTGAAAGAAGCCGACTAGCGGAATGACGAACGCATCGATGAAAAATGACGAATGAGAGCTGCCCGCAGGCATTCCCATTCGTCATTCGAATTTCGTCACTCGTAATGATCGACGCTACGCCGCGCGCTTCACCGAGCCCCCCGCGACGCCGCAGAATTCGGCGATGGCCCCGATGACCCGGTCCTGTTCCTCGCGGGTCATCTCAGGGAAGATCGGCAGGCTCAGGACTTCCTCGGCCGCCCGCTCACTCTCCGGCAGGCTTCCGCGCTGGCAGCCGAGTGGTTCAAAACACTTCTGCAAATGGAGCGGTATCGGGTAGTAAATTGCCGAGCCGATCTTCCGCTCGTTGAGGTATTGCTGCAGTGCGTCGCGACGCCCGCCTGGGACGCGAATGGTGAACTGATTCCAAACGGTGGCGCATCCCTCGGCGACCTGTGGCAGGCCGAGCTGACGGTCGATGCCCAACCGCGCAAACTGGGCCGCATAACGCCGCGCATTTTGCTCGCGTCCGGCCGCCCAATCGTCGAGGTGCGCGAGTTTTACATGCAGCACAGCCGCCTGAATCGAATCGAGGCGGCTGCAAACGCCGACGAGGCTGTGGTGGTAACGCGGGTTCTGTCCATGGTCGCGCAACACCCGCAGCTTCGCGGCCAGCGTCGCGTCGCTCGTCGTGATGAGTCCCCCGTCGCCCCACCCCCCCAAGTTTTTCGTCGGGTAGAACGAGACGCACCCGAGCAGGCCCATCGAGCCCGCTTTCTCGCCGCGATACTCGGCGCCAATCGCTTGGGCCGCATCCTCGATGATCGGTATGCCTGGCGCGGCGGCGCGAATGCCTTCCATATCGGCGCACTGCCCGAAGAGGTGGACGGGAATGATCGCCTTCGTCCGCGTCGTCACTTTGCGGGCGACGTCGGCCGGATCGATGTTGAACGTCTCGGGAATGAGATCCGCAAAGACCGGTTTGGCGCCAAGCCGCCAGACGGCGCTCGCCGTGGCGAAGAACGTAAAGCTGGGCACAATCACCTCGTCGCCGGCGCCAATGTCGAGCGCCATGAGCGACAACAGCAGTGCGTCGCTTCCCGAGGCGCAGCCGATCGCGTGCTCAACATGGCAGTACTTGGCGATCGCTTCTTCAAACGACTTGCAAGCAGGCCCATGGAGGAAGGCGCCGCTGCGACCGATCTCGGCGATCGCCCGTTCCATCTCGGCCAAGAGCGGGCCGTTCTGGCGATTGATGTCGAGCATCGGGACGGGCGAGGCAACGGACGGCTGGGCGGCGGTGGTCATCGGCGTGCTGCTTCCTGCAGTAGGATGTCAGTTGGGGATGCTAGCGAGCGCGGCTCTTCCGGAGCCCGCGCGGCGACGAGAATAGAAATCGCCTGAGAAAACGTCAATCCCGCCGACCCGCGGCGCCAGCAGCGCGACTTCGCACGGTCCAGCATGATTCTGGGGCCGGAGATGCGGCGCCCCCGGCATTCTTCACGCTTTCTGCACACGAGTCCTGAGAATGATTGTCTCGTCGCCGTAAAGACGCGATAATCGCTCCTCGCTTTTCCACCGACGGTCACCTCACCACCCGGAGTTCCGATCATGCATTCTTCCTTCGCCCGCCTCGCCCTCGGCGTCGCGCTGCTGGCCGCCTCCTTCCCGGCCCTCACGGCCCAGGCCCAGATGCCCCCGACCGCCGAGCACAAATCGCTCGAATCCGATGTCGGCGTCTGGGATGCCGAGGTGAAAATGTGGCCCGCCGCCGACGCCGAACCGGTGGCCAGCAAAGCCGTCGAAACGAACAAGATGCTCGGCAAGCTCTGGCTGCTGAGCGACTTTGAAGGCGACTTCGGCGGCATGAAGTTCACCGGCCATATGCAACTCGGCTACGACCCGCTCAAGAAGAAGTACGTCGGCACCTGGATCGACACGATCAGTCCCTTCCTCCAAACGATGGAAGGAACCTACGACGAGAAGACGAAAACCTCGACGATGATGGCCACCGGCGTCGACATGGCCACCGGCAAGCCCTCCACCAGCAAGATGATCACCCGCCATGTGAGCGACGACAAGCGCGTCTTCGAAATGATGTCGCCCGTCGAAGGCAAAGAGGGCGAGTGGTGGAAGATGATGGAAGTCACCTACACGCGCCGCAAGTAGTCTCGCCGCCATTGTGTTTAATAAGAAGTCAACCGCGGATGACGCGGATGACGCGGGGCCATGCATCCGCGTCATCTGCGAAGTCCGCGTCTCTTGTGACGCGTCGCCGACACTTAACGCAGCGGGAACATTGGCACGTCGCCAATATTGTCCGCGATCACCTTCCGGATCGCCGTTTCTTGGTTCGCGAGCGTCCGCTCGACCGACGCCAGCACCCGCCGATCCGCGATTCCATGCGCAAACCATGGTGCGTTCGTCAAGATTTCCTGCGTCAGCGACAAGTCAACGATGGTATTGTTCGACTTCAAATCGCGAAAAAATCGCGTCGTCATGTCGTACTTCTTCAGTCGGGCCGTCGGTTCTTTGAGATGGACCTCCGACACCAGCGAATCGGGCGTAATGACGACCCGCTGATCGAGCGCAATCTCATGCTCGCCGATGTAGTCGTCCTTGGTCATGACCTTGAGCGTGCCGCGCAACTCCAAGCGCCAGTTGGGATCGTCGATCAGTTCCCGCAGCGACGAGCCGACGTCGCCGCCCACCGTCTGCCAGTCTTGGCTGACGAATGTGCTGCCGCCGCCCATCGTGACGATCTGCTTGGCCGCGTCGGTGCGCACCAGCACCTTGCGAACGCCGGTGAAATCGTCGGCGATCGTGAACGACCGAGTTGCTCCCTGCGTCGTCGCGTATTCGCCGCGAAACAGCAGCCCGGCGAGGACTGCCAGCGCCGCCACCCCCAAAATCGCTCCGACGGCCCACTTGGTAGTTCGACTTATCGTCATCTGCCTCAACCCTCGCGCGCGGCGCGAACGACCGATCCGCGCCATTCCTAACTATAGGTCACGCTCCTGCCCCGGCAGCGTCGGCTCGCCACGGGCCAGTAGCGTCGCTCCTCAGCGGAGCGGCGGAGCATTCCCGGGACCAAATAGCGACGCTAGCACGGCTTTCGATTGCCAGCGAGGTTTGTCGTTTGCCCCGCAGCGACTATAACAACGTCCCGCCGCGCGCAGGATGCCGCGCTCTCGACCCGCAGGGCCTCGCGCCCGAGACGCCAAGGATGGCTCGCCATGGTTCGCTTTGCCCGCACGCTTGTCGTTCTCTCGACGCTCGCCTGGCCGCTCGCTTCCGCCGGCCTCGCTGTAGCCCAACCAAACGCCGCGGCGCCAAGCGCAACAAAGCCAACGACCTCTCCGTCCGTGAAGTCCGTAAAGGTCGACGGCGCCCCGGCAGCCGCGCCGTCGGCGCCGGCGACGCCCTCCGCGACAGTTCCGCCGCCCCCCACTGCCGCGGCGGCCGCTGCCGATCCTGCCGTCGTTCCGGAGACTTCGACGACGGAACCAACCGCCCAGACCACTCCATCGGAGCCGTCCCCGCCCCCTGCGACCGAAGCGAGCGACGAAGAAAAAAAGGCCCCCGAGGATCAACTTCTCACGCTTGATCCCAAAATCAAAGAAGACCTTGAGCAACGCCTCAAGTCGCTCGACGCCGCCGGACTCAGCGAAGACGACAAAGCCAAGGCCGTCGCCTTCTATCAACAAGCGATCGAGTCCTTCGACGTCGCTCTCCAGCAAATCACCGCCGCTCAGGGCTACCAGAAGCAACTCGACGCACTGCCTGTCGAGACGGAAAGCTACGCCGCCCGTCTCGCGAAGCCGCTCCCCCCGTACGAAGACGTCTCCGGCGAGCCATTGGCCAAGGTCGAAGGCCGCGCGACGACCACCGAAACGGCGCTCAGCAAGTATCGCGTCGAACTCGCCGCGATGATCGCCGAGCCCAAGCGTCGCGCCCAACGCATGTCGGAACTTCCGAAGCAAATCGCCGACACGCAGCAGCGCCTCAAGCAAGTTGACGGCGAGATCGAATCGCTCGGCGGCGAGGAAGTCAGCGACATTGTCACCATTGCCCGCCGCGCTGCCCTAACGCAGGCTAAGGCGGCGCTCGTCGCCACCGGTCAGGCCCTCAATCGCGAGCAACAGCTCTATCAGGATGGCGCCCAGCTGATCAAGCTCCGCCGCGACTATTTCGCCCGCTATGTTCCACACAAGGAGAAGCGGTTGGCGATGCTCACCGAGGAGATCAATCGCCGCCGCGAGGAGGAGGCCGCCAGCCAGGCCGCGGTCGCCGTCGCCGTCGCTGAGGCCGCCACTGCCAAAGCCCGCCCCCAGGCGATCAGCATGCTCGCCACCGAGAACAAAGAATTGGCCGAGCTGCGCACCAAAGTCGTCGCTGACATGAACGCCGCCAGCAAGCAGGCGAAATCGGTCGAGTCGGAACTACGCGCACTGGAAACGCAATTCAACAAAGCAGAGGAACAAGACAAAGTCGACGAACTCTCGGCAGTCAACGGACAACTCCTCCGCGAGCAGCAGTCAAAGCTCCCGAGCCGCCGCGCGCTGCGCCGGAACAGCGCGCTGCGCGAGGCCGAGCGCGCCTCGGTTCTTCTGCAGATCTACGCCCTCAGCGACCAGCAATCGGAGCTGGCCAACATCAATGAATTGGCCGACCAAATGGCCGCTCAGTCGGGCGACCTGAGCGACGAGACGCGCGCCGAAATTCGCAAGCTGCTGGAGGCCAAGCGCGATATCCTTAACCAGCTCGTCAACAACTATACCGACTACTCGACCAGCCTGGCGACGCTTCACAGCAGCGAATCACAGCTCATTAGCGCAACCGAGCGCTACGCCGCGTTCATCGCCGAGCGCGTCCTCTGGATTCGCAGTTGCCCGCCGCTGTCACGCGACGATTTCTCTCCGGCGCTCGACGCCGCGGCCTGGAGTCTCGCCCCCGCCCATTGGAGCGAAGCGGGTCATGCCATCATCCAATCCGCCCAGCAGAAACCCGGACAGTTCGCTTGCTTCGTCCTCGGCATCGTCTTGCTGCTCGCGGCGCAACGTCCGACGCGCTATCGCTTGCGCGATCTCGGCGAAGAGGCCGCCAAGCGGGGCTGCGTTCGCCTCCGTCCCACCTTCGACGCCCTGTGGCTTACCATCGTCCTGGCCCTCCCCTGGCCGACGCTCCTCGCCTTCCTCGGCTGGACGATGGACAGCCTCAACTCCTCCGAATTCGTCCGTTCACTGAGCGTGGCGCTCCGCTTCACCGCCGTCTGTCTGCTGCTGATCGAGCTCACGCGCCACCTGTGCCGCCGCGGCGGCCTCGCCGACGCCCACTTCGATTGGTCGGAAAGCTGCACGCATCACCTCCGTCGCCGCATGCAGTGGCTGGCGGTGCTGGGTCTGCCGCTCGTCCTTTGGCTAGTGGGGCTCGAAACGCAGCAACAAGAGCCGACGACCACCTCATCGCATTGGAGCCCGTCGCTCGGCCGGGCGCTGTTCATCGTGGTGATGCTGCTACTTGCTAAGTTTCTCCACCGCATCCTTCTGGCGAAGAACACGCCGTTCCGCCAGATCGTTCTGATCGGCGGCGGCTGGCTGCGACCGCTGCAGGTCACTTGGCGCCCCATCGTGACGGCGCTGCCCGCGATCCTCGCTGTGCTCGCGGCCGTCGGCTACTACTACACCGCCCAACAGTCGGCCCTCCGCATTCTGCAAACGGTGGCGATGATGCTGGCGGTCCTGACGCTCGGCGGCATCACTCGGCGCTGGCTACTGGTTAACCGTCGCCGCCTCGCGCGTGAACAGGCCAAGCAGCGTCGCGCGATCATTCTCGCCGCGGTCGAAACCGACGCCGCCGCGCCCCCGACGCCGGAGCTCGCCGACGACACGGTCGACCTTGCCGCCCTCAGCGAGCAAACGCAAACCCTCGTCCGCACGTTCCTCGGCTTCACCACCGCCGTCGGCCTGGTGCTGATCTGGGGCGCCATTCTCCCGGCCCTCGCCTACCCGGCCGGCCACAAGCTTCCTGGCGCCGACGAGCTCACCTGGGGCCATCTGGCGTCGTTCTTCATCACGCTCGCCGTCACCTACGTGTCGGTTCGCGACATCCCCGCCCTGCTTGAACTGGTGATCCTGCAACACCTCCCACTCGACGGCGGCGCCCGCTACGCCTTCACCAGCATTTCGCGTTACTTGCTCACCGCGGTCGGCCTGATCGTCGCCTTCAAATGCCTCAACGGCGACTGGAGCAAGGTCCAGTGGCTCGTCGCCGCGATGAGCGTCGGGCTCGGCTTCGGCTTGCAGGAAATCTTCGCCAACTTCGTCTCCGGCATTATCCTCCTCTTCGAACGCCCGATCCGCGTCGGCGACATTGTCACCCTCGGCGACAAAAGCGGCGTCGTCAACCGCATTCGGATGCGGGCGACCACGATCATCGACTGGGACCGCAAGGAGTACATCGTCCCCAACAAGGATCTCGTCACCGAGCGCCTGCTTAACTGGACCCTCAGCGACCAAATGAATCGCATCGAGATTATCCTGTTTCTCTCGCACGGCGCCGACACGGATCGCGCCTGCGAACTACTGCTCGAAGCTGCCCGCGAGCAGCAACATCTCCTGTCAGAACCCGCGCCAAGCGCCGCCTTCGAAGGGATCACCGACGCGGGCCTCAAGCTCGCCCTGCGCTGCTTCCTGCCGACGCTCGAACATCGCGGCTTGACGATCCACCAGCTTTACTCAACCATCGACCGCAAGTTCCGCACAAGCGGGATTGAGGTTTCTTCGCCGCCGCGCGAGATGAAGATTCGCTTCATGCGCGACCAGCACGGCAATCCCGTCGCGACGCCCCACGCCCAGTTCGCGGCCAAGGCGGAGTCGGTCGCCGGAATGAAGAATAACAAACACAGCGCCGCGTAAAGTAGACGCTCAGACCGACGGAAACGGTTAGCGTCTCCCAAGGCGTGAAAACGCCCGGGGCTATCGCGGTGCGGCCCTTCAGGCCTCCTGCCGCTGGCGTGTGACGCCAGGCGCGCTCGCCCCCGTAATCGCCGTCGCTGGACCGCATGCAGAGCCGCGCCCGTTCCGATACAATGCGGCCAGCGTCGCCGGCGCCATCGTCGACGCAGACCTACCTGTTCTTCTGCTTCTTCATCCGACGAGGTCCGCCGACCATGCAACGCCGCGATTTTCTCCAAGCCTCGCTCCAAACCTCCGCCGCCGCCTCCATAGCCGCTTGCGGCTTAGCGACATCGTCCTCCCCAGCCCACGCCGCCGCCGCCACGGCCGACCGCGAGCTCTACGAATGGCGCACCTACCGCCTCAAAGACAAAGCCAGCCAGCCCGCCGTCCACGACTATCTCAAGACAGCCGCCCTCCCCGCTTGGAAGAAGCTCGGCCTCGGCCCCGTCGGCGTCTTCACCGAGATCGGGCCCGATGCCGGCCCGTCGATTCACGTCCTGTTGGTCTACCCCGATGCGGCGACGTTCGTCGCCGCGCGCGAAGCGCTTGACGCCGACGCCGACTACGCGAAGTCCGCCGCCGACTACCGCACGGCCAAACGCGAATCGCCCGCCTACGATCGCATCGACAGCTCGCTCCTGCTCGCCTTCAGCGCCGCGCCCAAGATCACGCCGCCCGCCCAGAAGCCGCGCATCCTGGAGCTCCGGACCTACAAAAATCACAACGACGACCGCGCTCGCGCCAAGGTCGCCATGTTCAACGACGGCGAGTGCAACATCTTCCCCAAGTGCGGCTTCGAAAACGTTTTCTTCGGCGAAACTCTGATCGGCGACAACCAACCGAACCTCACCTATATGCTCGCCTCTCCCGACATGGCGGCCAATGAAAAGGGGTGGAAGACGTTCATCGACTCGCCGGACTTCATCCAGATGCGCGACGACCCGAAATACGCCGACACGATGCCGACAATCACGAAGCTGTTCCTCGAGCCGACCGACTACTCGCAAGTGTGAGCACTGGCGGCCCCACTCTAGCCCCCGGCTCCGCCGGGGGGCCGGCCACCATCTCGGCACGGCAAGTCCCGCGATGCGCAACCCCCGGGCGGAGCCCGGGGCTACGGCTTGCGCGCCACAAACACCGCCCACAGATCGCGGCTCCAAGTCACCTCGACCGGGTCAAACCCCGCCGCGCGCAGATAGCCGACTTGCGTCTCGCTCGTTTCCAGACAATCATCGCCGCTTTTGCGCGGGCGGCCGAACTCGGCAATGTTCCGCTTCTTCCAGGCGTCAATCACGGCGCCGAAAGACTCCGGGATCGCCCCGCTCGCGTGCGCCGCTTCCATGTGCTGGCCCCACTGCTCCAACAGCGCGAGATAGTCGGCGTCGCTCGCCGGCCGATGTTCGTCGCCGTTGATGAAGACGCCGCCGCCAGTGAGCGTCGCGAAGATCTTGGCGAACAGCTGTTGCTTCTCGGTCGGCTCAAGATGGTGGATCGCCGAACTGCTCACCGCCGCGTCGACCGGCCCCACCGCCGCCGGCCAATCGTCCTGCAACCGCTGCTTGACGAACGAGGCGCGCGTACCGAATCGTGCGAGCCGCTGCTGCGCGACGCCCAAAAACGGCTCCGACTGGTCCATCACCATCGCCGTCGCCTGCGGAAATTCCTCCAGCACGCGCTCGACCAACCGCCCCGAGCCGCCGCCGACGTCAACCAGCCGAAATGGCTGATCGGCGGCAAACGGCAGCGCCGCCAGCACCTCTTCTTGAACCGTCAAATATTGCGGATGGATCACGGGGGCGGCCGTATCGTAATCTGCGGCTGCCTGGGTCTGGTTCCAGCGATATTCGGTGGTGCTCATGCGGGGAAAGAATCTCGTCAGGGCCAACAGGTTCGCCGCGGCTTGCCGCAACGGCTTCAATGCTGTCAGTGGTCCGTTATCCGTTGTCAGTTGCGAATACGAGGGGCGCTTGCTCATGCGACAGCAACAACTGACCACGGACCACTGACAACGGACCAGTTCAATGCACCTCCATCCACACAATTTTCACCCCTGGCAGGGCTGCTTGTAGCATTGCCAAGTCGTCGCGATCGTAAAGCTCGACAACTTCTCCCAACGGCGCCCCACGCACCGACGCATCGATCAACACCTCGCGCAGTGCGGGATGCCGACGCCAGGCGTCAATCACCGCGTCTGATTCGCCGCGCTGAATGGCCGCCGCATGCGGCAAAATCTGCCGCCCCAACGCCTGCACCGAGGCGACCGCCGACAGCTCACCGAGCCGCGAAGCCGCGGCATCAAAGTCCACAGCCTCATCGAACCACAGATGAACCGCGCGCCGGCCTCCGCCGCTCCAAGCCGACGCCTCGCTTCGCCGCGCAACGACGCCTCGCATCTCCCGTCCGGCCAGCGCCGCTTCATCCGCCCGCTGCGGCGCGATTTTCACCTCATACCAAACGCGAGCCCCGCCCGCCGCGAGGGCCGCGACGGCGATCGTCCCCAGCAGCGTCATCAAGCGAAATTGGCGAGGGACGTGCATGACCTACTTCAAGCTTGTCGAACAGTGTGACAGCGCACCGCCCGCTATAACTGGTTCAAAATTGCGGCGCTCTCCGACGCCACATCCTCCAGACTGAGCTCTGGAATCGTCGTCTGATGATGCGTCGGCGGCAATACGGTCGGTTGCAGCGTAACCGGCAGTGCGCTCGAATCCGCGGCGGTCTGCGATTCTTCCGGGACGAACGCCCAGCCCCCTTCATCAGCCGGCCCGCTCTTCGGAGGGGACTTCTGCCCTTTCGCCAAAACAGCAAGACTTACGCCGTAGAACAGCGAATCGTTCCCGCGCCCGTCGCTGGTAAGTCGATAGTCCGCGCTCCCGGTGAGCCGCACGCGCGACGTGAGCCAGTAATGGACACCCAACTCCGGCGCAATCGCTTCCACGAAGTTCACTTCATCCTCGCCAAACTCGTCGACGACGCCGTCGCTGTTGTTGTCGACGCCATCCTTGTCGGCGCTCCGCGAGCCCGCGTACCCGACATATCCGTTGACGCCCGCGAACGGCGCCAGGCGAGTCGGCGTCTGCACGCGAGCGCCAACGATGCCTCCGCCCGAGAGCTCATGCTCTCCCTGATGAGCGAGCACAGCCCCGCCGATCCGAGCCTCCAGCCACGACCGCGGATAGACGAACAACCCCGCCTCGGCGCCTGCCCCCGCTGGCTCGTCGCTGCCCGCAAAGCCAACATAAGCCCCGCGCTTGCCGATCACATGCCGCGCATCTATCGCCTGCTTCGCTACCTTCGCCACGTCGTCGGTATGGCGAGGATACTTCTGGGCATAGTCACGATCCTCCTTCGCCCAGCGCGAACCGCTACACCCCGCCGCCATGGCAAGCAGCGCAAGCGCGATCAGGCATCGGCGCCACGAACGCATCACAGACCGGTTCGCCATGTAGTGGCAAGGAGAAGTCGACTGGGGCGACAGGGCAAACGGCGCGTAGCGTATCGCCCCCTCCCCGCTGTCGCGAGAGCACCGGGTAAATTGGCAGAGTTGGTGGTTTGCGCACCCCAGGTAAGCCTCTCTCGGTTTAGCTCCACATAATTGTCGGTCGCTCTCCGCAAATCGGCCGTCGCCGTCAGCTTTCCACCCAGTTTTCCGCAACCGCCAAGCGTATAATGGGTTACACGCCTTCACATTCCCTTCACGGGGCCTCCGCCCCAGCTTCACACAAGCCACAACCCATTGTGTGATAGCACCTTAGGAAAACCACCAACTGTTGTTTGACGGCAACCGCCAACGGTGTAAGATCGGGCCCTCCACTCCGCTGGATATGGTGTCCAATCGGGCATCGAACACCATATATAGTGGAATTTGATGATCCTCCCCGGCCTTTTGCGGGGTTTATCATAGCAACTCCCCAAAATGTAGTACGGTCGGCGAAAAGACGTGCCGATCAATTGCTGGGGCGTGTACTTCTGTACACAATGGATTGGATGCCCTTCTGACCGCTTTGAAACAGGAGGTTTGTTATGGCGATGGCCGACGCTTCGCTCGCTGCTCGTTCCCAAACTCGTTCCGCTGGCCCCGCTCGCGGCGGCGCCAAGCGCTTCCACGGCCGGCTCAAGGTCGACTCGCAATTCTGCCCGGTCGACGTCGCCGACGTCTTCGACACCGTCCAGTGGGAAGTCCGTAGCGCCGCCATCAAGGGCGAAAACGGCGAAGTCCTCTTCGAGCAGACCAACTGCGAGGTTCCCTCGTTCTGGTCGCAGCTCGCCACCAACGTCATCTGCAGCAAGTACTTCTACGGCGAAGTCGGCACCGACCAGCGCGAATACAGCGTCCGCCAACTGATCCACCGCGTCGTCCGCACCATTGCCGACTGGGGCCTCGACGACGGCTACTTCGCCACCGCCGAAGACGGCGAGCGCTTCTACCGCGACCTGTCGTGGCTCTGCCTCCACCAGCATGGCGCCTTCAACTCTCCCGTCTGGTTCAACGTCGGCCTCTACCACCAGTACGGCGTCAGCGGCGCCAAATGCAACTGGCGTTGGGACGCACAGACGCGCACCGTCGTCCAGCCCGAGAATCCCTACGAGTATCCCCAAGGCTCGGCCTGCTTCATCCAGCACGTCGACGACAACATGGAAGACATCATGGAGCTCGCCCGCAGCGAGGCCATGTTGTTCAAGTTCGGCAGCGGCACCGGCACCGACCTCTCGACCCTTCGCTCGCACCGCGAGAAGCTCGCCGGCGGCGGCAAGCCCTCGGGCCCCCTCTCCTTCATGCGGGTCTACGACCAGGTCGCCGCCGTGGTGAAGTCGGGCGGCAAGACCCGTCGCGCCGCCAAGATGCAGTCGATCAAGGTCTGGCATCCAGACGTGATGGAATTCATCGAATGCAAGTGGAAGGAAGAGCAAAAGGCCCGCGTCCTCATTGAGAAGGGGGGCTACGAGTCGAACTTCAACGGCGAAGCCTACAGCTCGATCATGTTCCAGAACGCGAACCTCTCCGTTCGCCTCACCGACGACTTCATGCAAGCCGTCGAGAAGAACGCCGACTGGACCACCCGCTGGGTCACCGACCCCAAGCAGGCCGGCCCCACCTATCAGGCTCGCGACGTCCTCAACCGCATGGCCGATTGTGCCTGGCACTGCGGCGATCCCGGCGTCCAGTACGACACCACGATCAACACGTGGCACACCTGCCCCAACAACGGCCGCATCAACGCCAGCAATCCGTGCAGCGAGTACATGTTCCTCGACGACACGGCCTGCAACCTGGCCAGCATCAACCTGATGAAGTTCCGTCAGCCCGACGGCACGTTCGATGCGAACGGCTTCCGCGCCGCCTGTCGGCTGTTCTTCATCGCCCAGGAAATCTTGGTCGATCACGCCAGCTACCCGACGCAAGACATCGCTCGCAACAGCCACATGTTCCGTCCGCTCGGCCTGGGCTATTCGAACCTCGGCAGCCTGCTGATGGCCAGCGGTCTCGCCTACGATAGCGAAGCCGGCCGCGGCGTCTGCGGCGCCATGACCGCCCTGCTGCACGGCGCCGCCAACCTCACCAGCGCCGAGCTGGCCGAGGCCGTCGGTCCGTTCGAAGGCTTCGAGCTCAATCGCGAACCGATGCTCCGCGTCATGGAGATGCACCGCGCCGCGACCGAGCACATCAAGCCCGAGTGCCCCGAGTACCTCCGCGACGCCTCGCGGCAGGTCTGGGACGAGGTCGTCGCCGCTGGCGCCGTCCACGGCTTCCGCAACGCCCAGGCCACCGTGCTCGCCCCCACCGGCACCATCAGCTTCATGATGGACTGCGACACCACCGGCATCGAACCCGATATCGCCCTGGTGAAGTACAAGCAGCTTGCCGGCGGCGGCATGCTGAAGATCGTCAACCAAACCGTCCCCGCCGCCCTCGGCACGCTCGGCTACGAGCAACCCGAGATCGACTCGATCCTTGATTACATCAACAAGGAAGACACGATCGAAGGCGCCGCCGACCTGAAGCCCGAGCACCTCTCGATCTTCGACTGTGCGTTCACGCCGCGCAACGGCACGCGCAGCATCGCCTGGCAAGCTCACGTCACGATGATGGCCGCCGCGCAGCCCTTCCTGTCTGGCGCCATCAGCAAGACGGTCAACATGCCCCGCGACACGACCACCGAAGACATCGCTCAGGCCTACTTCGACGGTTGGCGTCTCGGCCTCAAAGCCCTCGCCATCTACCGCGACGGTTCGAAGGAAAGCCAACCGCTGAACACCGGCACCGAAGCCGACAAGCAAAAGAGCAAAGACGCCGCCGCGGCCGCCAAGCCTCGGCGCGAACGCCTGCCCGACACCCGTCAGTCGGTCACGCACAAGTTCAACGTGGCTGGTCACGAAGGCTACATCACCGTCGGCCTCTACCCCGACGGCCGCCCCGGCGAGCTGTTCATCACGATGGCCAAAGAAGGCAGCACCATCGGCGGTCTGATGGACGCCTTCGGCACGGCCGTCTCGATGAGCCTGCAGTACGGCGTGCCGATGGAGGATTACGTTCGCAAGTTCAGCCACATGCGGTTCGAACCGCAAGGCCACACGAAGAACCCCGACATCCGCATCGCCAAGAGCCTGATCGACTACATCTTCCGCTGGATGGGGATCGAGTTCCTCCCCGGCTACAAAGAAGCCAGCCTAGGCCTCCCGCTAGATTCAGCCCCCGGCTCCGCCGGGGGGTCCGACGACGAGCTGTCAGAAACACAGCTCAAGCCCGCCGCCATGAAGGCTGGCGGGCAGAAGACCAGCTCGGAAGCATCGGCCGGCAGCCAAAAGCTCCCGGCGCAAAGCCCCAAGCCCAAGGCCGAGTCGTCGCCATCCGAGCGAGCCGGGTCGTTCCCGACCCCGGCCCCGAACGGTAATGGCCACGGCCACACCAACGGCCACGGCAAGGCAAACGGCAATGGCCACGGCAACACCCCGAAGGCCGCCACCAGCAGCGCCTCGTTCTACAGCGCCAAGCTGCTCGAACGAGCCGGCGTCCTCACCAAGACCGACGCCGCCGGCCCCAACATCCGCAGCGAACAGTTCGCGCAGTTCCAAATCGACGCCCCGGCGTGCGACGGCTGCGGCGCGATCACCGTCCGCAACGGCAACTGCTACCTCTGCCACAACTGCGGCAACAGCATGGGCTGCAGCTAGAAGAAGAGGTGAACTGCCAGAGCCCTGTCACCCCGAGGTACCCCGAGGGGTCCGGCATGGGTAACGCCAATCTGGCTGTGAGCTGAAAGCCGACCGCTGACCGCTCTTATAAAACCGGGTGACAACCGCAACGGGCGTCGAACAAGCCACAAGCTCGTTCGACGCCCGTTTTTCAGTTGCATTTACATTTCAAACCGGTCGTGGCTCAGCGGAAGGAGGCATTCATGGTTTCCATCAATTGCATCTATTGCGCAAAGCCTTTCGATCCAACACGTGGCGAAGGGGACCACGTACTCTCTTCTGCTCTATTCGGTGAGTTCAGATACGATGTTCGATTCCGCGGATGCTGCAGTGCTTGCAACAACATATTCGGCACGCATGAACAAATCCTGGCCCAGGCAACTCCACCTGGGCACCTAAGAGCAATTGTCAAGCCCGTCCAAACACGTCGAAATTCCACCCGCATTCAACGCGGCGCGAAAGACAGTAAACCACCACGCTTTATTGCTTTCGCTGAAGATCATGGTGAATTAGTAGAACCGCTGGTCGACGATCCTCGCAAAGTGCAACCGATCGACCGACTAACGATTCAAGCTGAAGACGGTACAGAACACTATCTCAGACTCTACAGGGGGATGAGCGTCGAACGTCTCCGCACGGACATCGAGCGCACTGGGTGCAATAACGCCAAGCAGATATTTTGCTCGTGCGAACTCGAAAATACGGAGTTCTATAAGCAACTCGTGCGACAACTCTACCCCAATCACAAATGGGAAGACCGCCCGGACACTGAAGCAGGTACAAGACAAGTGCGGGGTCGCACCGAGTTTGTTTTCTCCACCGATGCATTTCGCGCTCTCGCAAAGATAGCTTTTCACTACTATCTGGTTCATAACCAGCGCAGCTACAGTGGCCATGAACCAGAATTTGACGCTATCCGCCAGTACATCAGAGATGGCATTGGCGACTACGATCAATTCTTTGAACGCCCGGGGCCAACGTTCGCCGTGCCGTTCGGCGAAACCAGTCCAGAGAAAGAAACAACTCCGGGCAATTGGTGTCATATCCTTTCTGCTCACGAGGTTAACGGAAGTATCACAGTAAATTTGCGACTATACGCGGGACCTGGCTTTGAAGGAGAAACACACCAAGTAACTCTAGGAGAGATTCGGAGCCAGATCGTCTTGCCCGGTGGTTTTTGGGGGCACGTCTATCACTACGATTTACCAAGTGATAGTCGCTATTCGGGTTTCGTAGAGCAAGCGAGGATCCAACGGCTTGCGTAGAGGAATACGGCGGGTGGCACCGACACTCTGGCGAAACCACTCTCCCATTCCTAACCGCTCAGCCGCCAGCGTGTCGGTGTTGCGTTAGCAACAAGAGGTAATCTCAGGCCCAACGGGCCTCTGCAATCAACCGACGCTACGCATTGGCTGCAACTCGCGTGTCGACAGTGCAGAGGCGTGTGCACAGCCACAATCCCGACAGTTCCCAATCCACCGTGGTATAGTAGAAACAGCGTGCATACTCATGCCGTCAATCACCAAGGGGCAAACCCATGAGCCCGCAACTCGACGCCATTTGGCAGCAAATCCAGCGTCTCGACGAAGCCGAACGTCTCGCGCTTGAACTGCGTCTCCACGAACTCACCGAGGCACAATCCTCGGACAAGCCTGACGCCAACGGGAAACAGCCAATCGCCGGCTGGCGAGCCGTCTATGGCGCCGCCGATCCGAGCGAAGTCGCCGAACTGCAACAAATCATCGACCAAGAGTTCTCCGCGATCGACTCGGAGGGCTGGGATTGATTCTCGACACCAACGCCGTCTCGGCGCTGCTCGCTGGGCAGAACGGGTCTCTACATCGAATTCTCGACGGCGCCGATCAACACCACCTGCCCCTGCCTGTCATTGCCGAGTACCAATACGGCCTGCTTCGGCTACCGCGGCCCCAACGCCTGCAATCGCTTTTCCGTCGCTTAGAAGCCGACTCAATTGTTCTTCTGCCAGACCGCACGACGGCCGACGTCTACGCGACCGTTCGACAAGAACTAAAAACCAAAGGTCAACCCATCTCCGAAAACGACGTCTGGATCGCCGCACTCTCACGGCAATTCGACCTGGAAGTCGTCAGCCAGGACGCCCATTTCGACCACGTTCCAAGAATCCGCCGCATCAGTTGGTGAGAGAGTAACGGGGAGTAACTTTTTGCCACTGGCAGCGTTACTCTCCTCCCCCCAACCGCTTCCCCTCCAAAAACTCCCACACCCGTTCATTCTCCGCGCGGGGCCACCCATGCCCGAACCCGTCAATCACCCGAAACTCCACCAGGTGCCCGGCGCGTTCAAACGCATCACGCCCCTCGCGCACCATCTCCGGCGGCACTTGCCGATCGCGTGAGCCGACGAGGAACAGCATCGGGCACTTGTTCGCCGTCGCCAGCGGCGCGTCGCCCAGCGGTTCCGGCAGCCAGCCGCAGCCGACCACCGTCGCCGCGATCCGCTCGCTGCACATCGCCGTCAGCAGGTTGGCCGCCGCTCCGCCCTGCGACACGCCGATCAAATAGATCCGCCGCCGATCGCCGCCGTGCTCGCTCGTTACCCGATCACACATCGCGCGGAAGAACGCCGCGTCCGGCTCCATCAGCGTCGGATTCTCCGGTGGAATGAACGGCGGCCAATTGAGATGCCTCCCTTGCAAATAGACGAGCAGAAACTCCTGCTCGATGGCGAGCTCATCAAGCCCCGTATGCGCGGCCATCTCGTCAACGGTGTCGATCGCCCCATGCAGCGCGAACACCACCGGCACGTCACGCTTCCCCGCCACCGAGCGCGGCACAACGAGCCGATACTCCCGTCGCATGCCATCGACGTCGATCGTCTCATGCACAATCTCCGCCCGCGGCCGCAGCAAGAACACGATGCCCCCCAGCGACACAGCGAGCACGCCGACGACCAGCAAACTCCCCGAACGACGCCACGCGAGCAATTGCGAACCGAATTCCATTCGCGACACAAGAAATGAGAGGGATAAAAGAAAAGTCGCCAAGCTCCCCTTCAATATACCAACGTCACCCGCTTAACCCCCGGTTCTTCAGAAGCATATTCAATTGCCATCATCCATCGCATTTGCCACAGAGCACACAGAGGCCACAGAGAAGACGGGTAAGAGCGAATGCCCTAAATCTTCCTCTGTGCTCTCTGTGTGCTCTGTGGTGAAGGCGTTAAGCGTGAAGTACTTCGAGAAGGATGGCGGTTGAATAAGCTTCCTTCAAACCGGGGGCGCCACGGCACGCACCACGGGGTCGGAGGCCTTTTGCCACTGGCGGCGTTCCACTCAAAGTAATCCTCCCAGTGGCAAAAGGCCCCCGACCCCTTCCGCGCACCATCCCGTACCCGGCCAAACTTTTGTGTAGAAATTGGCCACCCAAGTCGCTAGCGTGAACATACGAATACATACACGTCCGGGCGCCGCTGCGCGCTCAACTCCCAAGTTCATTCCATGCACGCCAGCCACGACCAGCGACGCCACTCCTCAAAGCAGCGCGGATGCTCCGTCAGCGCCCAGCGACTCGCCGCGACAGCTGTCGCCTCGTCTGTCGCGACAGTGAAATGGACGCGACAGCCGCAACTGCCGTTTCCCACAAGACTTCCGACGCCTCAGCCGGCGACTGTCGCTAAAAATGCAAAAGGCGACAGCTCTCGCCATGCGACACGTCGTCGCAAACGCCGCGGCGCGCAAACCGAAGCAACAGAACCACTTCAGGCTGTTGTCGCGAAAAACGCGTCAGGCGACAGAAGGAGCCGTCGCGACAGCAAGACGACGTCGCACGACAGCCACCCCCGCCACGGCAATCGCCACGAGCACCGCCCCCGTCGGCTCGGGCACCACAATCTCCGCCAACCGCAGCGACGCCTGATTGGGGAAGTAGTCGACGACCCAGTGATACGTCGTGCCGCCAAACTGCGAGACGGGGTCGTTGTCGAACGTCCCCACGACGCCCCCCAGCGCCGTGATGATCGGAAACACGTCCCCCACCTGCGGTGCGAACGGCGTCCCGTCGGCGTCGAACAAGAGCACCTCCAGCAACCCATCGAGCGAAGCCGTCCCGCCAGTCACCAGCAGGTGGTCGTACGCCTCGCCCAGCACGTAGCCGCCGACGCGCACCCGCATCGTGCCGTCGTCGTCGTTCACGAATCGATCGACGGCGACCAGCGCGGCAAGGTCGAGTTCGAAGTCTCGCCCAAACGCCAGCACGCCGTGATTTTCCAACCCGGCATCGTCGAGGGCCGTCGTATGGTGCAACCACATCTCGCCCCCCAAGCCGTTGATGAGCGTGCCCGCGCCGGTGACCTCCATCCCTTCGCGAAGGTGAGTCTCCCCTCGCATCCTCAATTGCGATGCGGCCGCCGCAAAGTTCAGCGACGAGCCCGGCCAGAAATAGACGTCGGCCCCGATCTCCACCTTGGTGGCGTCAATGTTCGTCTCGCCGCCCATCGCGAGGTGAGCGCCATCGAGTCGGTTAACGAACAGCACGGCATTGCCGGAGAGATTCATTTCGCCGTTCATCGACCAACCGGCCTGCGACCCTCCCTCCAAATTGACCGTCAGCCGTCCCAAGAAGCCGCCGCTGATGTTCAGTTCCCCTTCGAAGAAATCGTACGGCTCGGTTTTCGTCGTCACCGCGTTGATCACCAGCGGCGCTTCAACGTTCCAAGTCGTCTGGTCGTCGTCGCCGCTCCAGTCGAACAACCCGGCGTTGATGACCGTCGGCGCCGTCACGGTCGCCTCGCCGTTCTGCTGCGGCCGGCCATTGATCGTCACGTTTCCGGCCCACTCGGTCGGCCCGTCAAAGTTCACCTGCCCGCCGTTGTCGCCCATGCCGTTGGTGTTGAACGTTCCCCCCTGGACGAGCGTCTCGCCTTCCAAGACGAACCGATCGTCCTCGCCGATGACGACGTTGGCCGTCGACGCGAGGGTCGCGTCGGCCGCGACCGTCAACTTCGCCGTCCCGCCGTTGACGTCGATCCCGCCGGCGAGCGTCACATGGTCGCCGGAGATCACCGCCTGCTCATCCGGCCCCTGGTTTCCCAGCTGGCCAAACAAATCGATGAAGCTCGATGCATCGGCGACCCAAGGGCCGACGTCCATGTTGAGCCTCGCGTAGGGCCCCAAAGTGATCAAGCCGCTGAACGCATCCGTCAGCCCGCCCCCCGTGAAGGTGAGCGTCGCCACGTCGACGCCCGAGATCAGCAATTCTCCGTCGCCTGTCTGGCCGTCGAGATCGAACTCGCCGTCGTTGACCTGTACGTAAGTGATCGAACCCGTCCCCGCGCTGATGAGTCCGTTGTTCGTGAGCGTCGTCCCAACGTCCCACAACTGGACGTTCGCCAGATCGTTGAAGAGTCCGCGAAGCTCGCCGTTCACGAGCAGGTGATCGTTGATCCGCACGGTGCTGTCGATCAGCCACACATTCGAGTCAGCGCCGATCACCAGATCGTCGGTAACGTAGTCGACGCCGGCCACGGCGTTCTCGATGTTCAGCCGCGCACTGTCGTTCAGGATCGTGTCGCCGTTGACGACCATCGTGCGACCTTCGGTTTGCAGCGCCATGTCGTTGGTGATATGCAGGCCCGCAATTGTCGCATTCTGATTGAGGAAAACGGTATGCCCAGTCACCCAGGGCAGGTCGCCAATGCGCACGACGTCGCCCGCTCCCGGCACGCCCGCCGGCGTCCAGAGCGCCGCGTTCGACCACGGATCGCTGACCGCCGTGTTCCACGACTTGTCGACGGCGCGAGCCGAACTCGCGGCAAGCGCGGCCGCCGACAATCCGACCGCCGCGATCAACCAACCACGTTCGGCGACGCCCGCCGCTTTCGAAAGGACGCCGCTCTTGCCGCTCTTCACTGTCATGAGTTTTCCCTCGGTCTCCGCAAACGCACCGCCGCCCCCGAAGTCGCGCGTGTCGCTGCACAGAAGAACAACGCCAAACGCGAGAGTTGGCGACAGAGTTCGTCGAGAAGTCCGAGTTCACGCCGAAGAATTGCCAGCAGACTAATGGCAACGAAATGGCCCGTGTGCGGTCAGTCGAGCGGGCGTTCGAAGTACGTACTGTTCAGTCTGGATGGGTTAAACGCCCCAGGTTACGGGACGTCCTGGCGTCTTTCATCGATTTCCCCGATCCGCCGCCGCTCGCGATTCGTAGACGCTCGTATGCCTAAAAGAGCACGAGAAATTCCGCCACTTGCCCCGGCCGATGTTGCCAACCATAATCGCCATAGCAGCCCAAATTGGGCTCTCTGCCGAGTTGGACCGCACTCTTTCCTCGGCGACTGGGGTTTCAAGGAAACCCTCCCTCCACAGATTGACGCCACTGTTTTGCATTCGGAGTACGCTAATGCGCCTGTCCTACCTCTGCGCGATGGCCGCGGCCATCGTCCTGACGTTCGGCCTGTCGGTCGACGCCCGCGCCGCCAATCTTGGCGCCGCTAACGCCTTTAACGGCTTCATCTTCGGCAACCTCACGTCGGCGGGCCAAGACACCGAGGGTCGCCTCGCGGTCGGCGGCAACTTCACGGCCAGCAACTACGGCGTCGGCTCCGGCGGCATCGGACCGGCCGTGCCGATCACCAATCCCCGCACCGACGTCCTCGTGGTCGGCGGCGATATGAACGCCCAAGGGGGTTGGCAAGTTTTCAACGGCAATGCCGTCTGGGGAACGAGCCTTACGGCCGCGCCCACCACGCCGAGCGGCGTCACCTATCAGGGCAATCCCGTCAACTTTGCGGCCGCCCAAGCCGACCTCACTGCCAAGAGCACGGCCTGGGGAGCCCTCTCCACCAACGCCTCGGTCGTCTTCGACGGCTTCTCAACGCTGACCCTCACCGCGACTAGCGCCGGCCTCAACGTCTTTAACGTCAGCGAATCGGTTTGGGAGTCGACAAGCAACAAGCAGATCGTCAACGCCTTCCCGATGGCGACGCTGCTCATCAACATCCTGGGCACGAACGTCACGCAGTTCGGCGGCATGTCGTACAACGGCAGCAGTTCGCCGAGCGCGGCCCACGGCGGCGTCTTGTTCAACTATCCGCAGGCGACCGTGGTCCAGACCAACAACATCGCCATGCTCGGCAGCGTGCTAGCTCCGTACGCGGCGCTCACCATCAACGGCGGCGGCATCAACGGGGTCGGCGTCGCGGCGAGCGCCCACCAGCAGAATGGCGGCGAGTTCCACAACTTCACCTTCACCGGCGACATACCCGTCGTGCCCGAACCGACGTCGCTGGCGCTCGCCGGACTCGGCTTGGCGGCGATCGCCGTCAAGCGCCGCCGGGCGTAGATCCGAAGGGGAAACAGACGATTAGGCCTTCGCGATTCACGGGTCGCGAAGGCCTTTTTAACGCGCTAGCTTGCTTCCGTGGCATGCCGCGACGGGTCGCTCGCTTCCAGCTCGATGGCCAGCGGCAATGCCGCGTCCCCCGGCAGTTCCTCGGTGAGCGCTGCCCGTTCCTCGGGCGTATCGGCCGCGCGCACCGCCGGCGATCGCAGCGGACCGCTGAGGGCCAAGAGGTTCCCGCCCACAATGCACGCCCCGCCGGCAACCATCGCGAGGGTCATCTCCTCGCCAATGAGGACGTAGTTCAGCAGCAGCGACGCCGGCAGCTGGAGGTACCCCAAGACGCTCGTTAGCTGCAGCGGCAGATCAGTCGACACCTGCACCCACAAATAGTGTCCGATGAGCGTGACCACCACCCCGAGGTGAAAGACGAGCCACGCATCGCGCGCCGTCATCGACCATTCGGCCGCCGGCGCCGCTGCCAGAAAGACCGGCAGCGCGAAGAGGAACATCCCCCACGTCCGCAGTTCGTTGTCGAGATGCGCGTGGCGCTGATGGAGCATCGGCAGTCCGGCGTAGCAGGTTCCGCTGAGGATGCCGATCAATAGCCCTACAAGTTGCCCGTCGTGCCCCGGCTCCTGCACGGGCAGGCAGAGCCAGCTCCCCGCCATCGCCAGCGCCACTCCCAGCATCGCCGTGATTCGCGGCCGCCCGAAGCCAAACAACCAACCCAACAGCGGCAGTTGCACTCCGGTCGTTGAGAAGCCGATCGCCCCGATCGATGCGCTCGCGAGCTTGATGCTTTGGAAATAGGTGAGCCAGTGGAGCCCGAAGCAGACGCCCACCGCCAGCAGCAGCTTCCAATGACGTCGTAGCTCGCCGCCGATCGCACTGAAGCCCTTCCCGCGCTGCACGGCGAGAATTACCGTCATGCCGATGGTCGAGAGGCTCAGACGCCAGATGCCGAGCGCATACGAGTCGATCTGCACCGCGCGAATCGCAGCCGGCGCGCTGCCGAACAAGATCGTGGCGATGGCCACCTTCAGCAGCGACGAGCGATACCCAGACAATGGCGGCTTCCGTGCAAGGCGAACTCAGGCCCGGCGACGACGCCACGCGGCGTAGCCCGCGAGCGAGCCAAGCGCCAACAGCGCTCCAGCCGGTTCCGGCACAGCATGCGCTGCCGCAGAGGCGGCCGTCAATCCGGCGTTTCGCTGCCACACTAGCATGTCGGTCCCGTTGCTCAGGCCGTCGTCGTTGGCATCCCCGGCGTCCGTCGCGCCGAACGCGCCTTTCCACACGCCCAAATCGACGTTATTCACGGTGAGGTCGCCGTTGAAGTCTCCCGGCAGCGAGCCTCCCGCAGACGAGACGCTGAAGTTGAGCCCGAATGAAATCTCGCTGCTCGCCGTTTGAAACAGAAACGTGTAGACGCCGCTCGGCAGGGGCGGCGCGAACCCCGTCGAGCCAGCGCCGAGGCCGATGTCATCGAGAACATCTTCGCCCGTATGCGCGCCGTGGTGCGGGTTGCTCGGAAAATTCGCCCACCCGAGCAACTGCGCTGGGTCGATCTCCTCACCCGAGCCGGCGGTCCAGGCCGGGCCCGCTTGCAACCCGGCATAGACCTGATTGATGTCTTCGTGAAACGTGACGACGATCGCATCCAGCGTGTGATTGGCCGGCACGATGACGCGCAGGAAATCGAAGTCGACGCTGCTCGTTCGCCCGATCAGCGAGTTATCGCCGAGCGTTAGAGCAAACGGCGTCGGCTGCGATCCGACGCTCGAAAAATCGGCGCCCGCGATCATAAACTCATTGAGATCGGTCGCCCTGGCCAGCGGCGACCACAGCACCGTTGAGAACGCCAACAGATAGACGCTAAGAATTCGAAGGTGCATTGCAAGGGGCCTCGCCGAAAGCCAGCAACATTGCCGGGTCAGGAGAACTCTATGCAGCGACGCCGCGAGCGGCAGGCACGTTGCGGAAAACCGAGCCCCCTGCACGGACGACGTTGCGCATTGGCCAACGCATCCAAGCAACTCGAGGGCGACCGTCCGTGCCGCTCAAGATCTATCGACTCGAACTCAGCCGGTGATCGAGCTGATTCGCACCTTGGTGCAAACCGAGCGATGGCCCGTCTTCTTCCGGAAGTTCTTCCGGCGGCGCATCTTCTGCACCACGAGCTTCGGGCCCTTCTCCGGACCGATGACTTCGGCGACCACGCTGGCGCCGCTCACGAGCGGCGAACCCAGCTTCAACGAGCCGGAACCGTCGCTCACAGCCAGGACGCGATCGAACGTCAGCTTCGCGCCCGCGGCCAAATCACGGTAATCGACCAGCAGTTCCTGTCCCTGCTCTACCTTCAACTGCTTACCGCTGTCTGCAATGATCGCGTACATGTGACTCGTCCGAAAAAAGCGTGAATCCAAGGGCGGGCCCGAAAATGGCCCAATCGAGCCCTGTAAATTACCTGAATTGCCGGCGGTCGTCGAGGGGCAATTCGGGGAGCTGGAAGCTCCAGCAATCCGTCCGCCGGGGCTCGGAATCACAAAAACCTGTGAAAAACGCTGCCTGCGCCATATCACGGCTTCCTCAGCCCAAACGCCGCCGGCTCCGCCCGGCGGATTTCGTCGACTCGCCGGGAAATCATCGGCATCGCGGGGAGCTCGCTGTAGAACTTTGCGCTGGGGTCGACGCCGTGGGCTTCGTGGCGATCGATCATCGCCCGGACGGCGGACACTTGGGCGAGTGCCGGGAGTACTACCAACCAGATTGTGGCGATCGCGGCAAGGCAAACCGCCAGACGAACGCCGGGGGCGGGACGCCCCGGCTCGCTGATCGGCGCGCTTCCGCTCACCGCGTTACTGATTGAGAGAGGCTGCTGCATCGGGGAAGACCTTGGTGAACATCAGCCACGCCATCGCCAGCGTGAGCGCTAGATTGAGCGTCTGTCCGCAGACGTAAAGCACTAGCGGCTTGCCGCCGGCAAGATACTGCTTCAACTCGCGGAAGTTCGTCTCTAGGCCAATGCTGACGAACGCCAAACAGAAGCACCAGCCGCGGAGCGTCTTCGACGTAACCGTCGCCGCAGCCACAAGCGCCTCGCCAGAATCGCCGCTCTTGGCCAGCAGCGAGAAAACGATCGACGCCGCAATGAATCCGAGCACAAACTTCGGAAACCTCCGCCAGATCTCCATGAGGCTCGGCCGAGCGCCATCGGAAGAATTCTCGACGCACGTGACCCAATACACCGCCACGCCGAACGCCACTGCGCCGATGAGAATGTTCTGAATCATCTTCACTGTCGTGGCAACGAGCAGCCCCGTCTCGCCAAGCGCATCGCCCGCCGCCGCCACGGCGCCGGTCGAGTCGATCGTCCCGCCGATCCAGGCGCCGCCGAGCACCGGCCCGAGTTCGAGCCATTCGATCACCGGCGGCATCACCACCATCATGATCACGGTGAACGCCAGCGAGATGCCGATCGCCAGCGACAATTCTTCTTTCTTCGCCTTGCACGCCGCGGCAGTCGCGATCGCGGCCGAGACGCCGCAGACCGACATGTCGGCGCTGATCACCATGTTGAGCGACTTCGACTCGATCTTCAGGACATACTGCCCGAAGAGGTAGGTGAGAATCAGCGTCGTCGGCGTCGCTACCCACGCGATAAACACGCCGGGCGGACCGAGCTTCAGCAGCAGGTGAAACAGCACCTCGGCGCCGAACATCACCAGGCCGGTCTTGATGTAGAACTCCGCCCGCACCGCCGGCCGCAGCCACCGCGGCGTGCCGACGGTGTTGCTGATGACGAGGCCGACCACGAGCGCCCAGAGGGCATACTCCAGGTTGTAGTGCTTCACCACCTTTTGACCGGAGAGGAGGTAGGCGAAGATCGTCACCCCGAAGAGCGCGGTAAACGCGAGCGGAAACCCGCGCATCCGTTCGCGCATCCCGGCGAGCCCGACGCTAAAGAGGACCAGCAGCGACGCGAAGACGCCGACGAGGCCCGGCAGCACGCTCGCACCGTTCTTATCGCGCAGGGCATCGAACGGATTCGACACCCACCCGCCAAGATCGGCCAACATCCCCGCGAGCGGATTGACGGCCTTCTCAGCGCCCGTTGAGGCGACCATGGTCGCCCCCAGCGCCACGGCGAGCACCGTCCAGCCGAGCCAAATCGACCAGACATCCTCACTCCGCCACGGGGAGACAGTTTTTTCTATGCTCGTTACGCCTTCTCCACGTTGCCCGCCCAAAACAATGTTTCCTCCATCCCGTCGCAGTACCTCAAACACACTTCGAGTGCACGCGGAGCCTCATGCTGAACGAGGTACTTATTTTGCACGACTATTTCGGCATCGCCCGAGGGCGCTAAAAATGGAAAACTCACCAGTTCAACGCCACGAAAGCGGATGGCTGTCTGCTCAGCTGAATCGCGATGTTGGAAGACAACATCAATAGAGCAAGCCGGCTGTCGATCCGTACCCGCTCTTTCGTAACTGAACCTGACGACTTCGTACTCAGGGTTTTCTTGATGACACAAAACCAACGGCTCGATGGCTTGCATCATCTCATCGTGAGTTGGAAGCTTCGATGAACGTTTCCTATTAGCCATCGAATCTTACATCCCTTCGATACGCACCTCACGCCCGCTCGCGTCTTCGCAATCGAACTTCAGGAACTCCGGCGACAGGTCTTCGCGGCTAATCACCAGCACCTGCACCGAGTGCTCGTCTTCCATTCGCGTCAGTTCGCGACGCTTCCGGTTGTTGATGTAGCTCGCCACTTCTTCTTCGACCGTCACGGCGATCCGCGCGACGCTCGCGTGTTGGGCGCACATGATCAACTTGCGGATCACTTCGATCGCCATGCTCTCGGCGCTCTTCACGAGGCCCGAGCCGGTGCATGCCGGGCATTCCTTGTAGACGCTCCGCTTCAGACTCGGCCGAATCCGCTGCCGCGTCATTTCGATGAGGCCGAACGGGCTGATCCGCAGAATCTTCGTGCGGGCCCGATCGCGCCGCACGGCGTCGCGCAGCGTCCGCTCGACAATCCGGCGATGGCGATCCTTACGCATGTCGATGAAGTCGTTCACGACGACGCCGCCCAGGTCGCGCAGTCGCAGCTGCCGGGCGATCTCGCGGGCCGCGATCTGATTGAGGGCGAACGCCGACTCCTCGGCCCCGCCGTCGGTGCGGAAGCTGCCGCTGTTGACGTCGATCGCCACCAAGGCTTCGGTCTGGTCGATCACCAGCGAACCCCCGCCTCGCAGCGGGACCTTCCGCTGATTGATCCGGGCGATCTCGTCGTCGAGCTTGTACTTGTGGAACAGCGGTTCCTTCCCTTCGTACAACTTGAGCCGATTCACATATCGCGGCATGACGAACTGCAAGAACTCTTTAGCTCGCTCGTACGCCTCCGGCTGATCGATAAAGATTCCGTCGACCTCGCTCGTAAAGATGTCGCGGATCGTCCGGATGATCATGTCGCTTTCTTGGTAAATATCGCACGGCGCCGGAGCTTTTTTGATCCGGCGGACGATCACCTTCCAGAGGCGCACCAGGTACGCCAAGTCTCGCGACAGTTCTTTCTTCGTCCGGTCGGTGCCGGCGGTGCGCACGATGAAGCCAAGCCCCTTCGGCGGGTTCAGCTCGCGCAAGATGTCTCGCAGTCGGCGGCGGGCGTCGTCGTCCTCGATCTTGCGCGACACGCCGATGCGCCCCAGCGCCGGCATCAGCACCAGGTAGCGCCCCGGGATGCTGATGTAGGTCGACAGCGTGGGGCCCTTCGTCCCCATGCCTTCCTTGATCACCTGGACCAGGATCTCATCGCCGCGACGGAAGATCTCTTGGATCGGAGGCTTGATCCGGGGGCGCACGCCGGGACGCATCCGCTTCTGAGCGGTCCGTCCCCCGCCCGGCGAACTGCGGCGGGTAGCGCGACCATTGTCGCCCACCTCCTCCAGGTCCGAATCTTCCTCATCGTCGTCGCCAAACTCGTCGTCATGCGAGTCGTGTTCGTCGCGCCGTGGCGGACCGTTCGGCATGATCTCCATGTCGGGATCGTAGCCCCCTTGGCGGAAGTACTGCGGCTCGACGTCGCTGATGTGGAGAAATCCGTTGCGACCTACGCCAAAGTCGACGAATGCCGCCTGGATGCTCGGCTCCAGGTTGACGATCTTTCCTTTGTAAATGTTGCCGACGTAGTTGTCCTGGCTGCTCCGCTCGATGTACAGCTCTTCCAAAATCCCGTCTTCGCAAATCGCAATCCGGCACTCTTCCGGCTGCGCGACGTTAATCAGCATCTCCTGCTTCATGGATACTCTTTCTGAGGTTGAATCGCGCCGCGCGACGCCCGACCGGGTTCGCGCAGCGCCATGGCTGAAGGGCCTCGCGGCGTTGATGAGAAGCGCGCAGCGCGTCGCCTGGGCCAACGACGCGCCGCGTCAAGCGCCGGCTCCGTCGATTGTGGCCTACTGGTGCGATGGTGCTCAGCAAGGTCGCTCTCATTTCGCCTGAGGCGTAAAAATCAGAAATAAATCGGTAATTCGTGATCCGTAGCCATTCGGCCCGGCATGGTTGCTTTCTCGTAACTGAAATCAGGGAACGCAAATCTGCACTAATGGGAACTTATTGGCGACGATCGGCGTTCTACTCACACGCTCTGCAACTCGTCTCTCTTGGCGCTATATTCGTGACTTCGCGTGTTGGCTATTTCTTCAAACCGGAAACTCAGGAAACACCTTCGACAATTCCTCTTTCAAGAATGTCTTCACGTCGCGCGCCGTCTCCAACCCGCGCACCTGATCCGCCACTCGCTCGCACTGTTCGATGGAGACGCTACGGCAGACTCGCTTGACTTCCGGGATGGCCGACGGGGTGACGCTCAACGTCCGCAATCCGATCCCGAGGAGCAGCATCGTGTAGAGCGGATTGCCGCACATCTGCCCGCACATGCTGATCGGCCGATCAAATCGCTTTGCCGTCTGCACGGCCATGTCGATCAACCGGATCACCGCCGGATCGGCCGCCGTGTAAAGACTCGCCACGTCCTTGTTGCTCCGGTCGACCGCGAGGCAGTACTGAATCAGATCGTTCGTGCCGATGCTAAAGAAGTCGGCCTCCTCGGCGAATCGATCCATCATGATCACCGCCGACGGCACCTCGACCATCATCCCCACCGGCATGTTGCGATCGAATGGAATTCCCGCCTCTTCGAGATCTTCCATCGCGTCGGCCAGCACCATTTTGGCCTGCCGTAGTTCCAGCATCGTGCTGATCAACGGAAACATGAGCTTGATCTGGCCGTGGGCGCTCGCGCGCAATATCGCGCGCAACTGCACGCGGAACATGTCGCGATTCTTCAGCGCGAGCCGAATGCTCCTCAGACCCAAAAACGGATTGCGCTCGTCCTCGGGATCGGGAAGGGTGCGCATCTTGTCGGCGCCCAGATCGAGCGTACGCATCACCACCGGCTTGCCGTGCATTTCCCGGGCGACTTCGCTGTAGGCGGCAAAGTGCGCCTCTTCCGGCGGATCGTCGTCTCGGCCGAGATACAGGAACTCGGTGCGATAGAGTCCGATGCCGTCGGCCCCGCGCTCGTCGCACTGTTGCACCTCGGCGGGGAACTCGATGTTGCCGAGCATCGTGATGCGGACGCCGTCGGTGGTCTCCGCGGGCAGATCGCGCAGCGTCTCCAGCTTCACCGCCAGCGAGCGCTGCTCTTCGACCTCGTGCCGATAACGGGCAAGCGTCTCCTCATCAGGATGAAGAAAAATGAGCCCCTGATCGCCGTCGATGATCACCGTCTCGCCGCCGGAGACGTCGGTCAAAAAGTTGCCGACGCCGACCACGGCCGGAATGCCAAGCCCTTCGGCGACGATCGCCGTGTGACTTCCCGGACCGCCGACTTCGGTGACGAGGCCCATCACGAACTGCGGATTCAGGTTCGCGGTTTCGCTCGGCGTGAGATTGTGGGCCAGCACGAGCACGGGCGACGTGACGTGAGCCAATTCCTGGCGGGCTGTGCCGAGCAAATGACGCAGGAGCCGCTTCTGGATATCGAAGATGTCATTGGCCCGCTCGGCCATGTACTCGCCGTCGAGCGACTGGAACACCTTGGCGTACTTTCCCAGCGCCCGACTAACCGAGTATTCGGGCGAATAGTGCCGAGTGCGGATCATCTCCTCCAGCTCTTGCCGCAGCCGCCGATCGTTCAGCATCTGCAGATGGGCCGAGAAGATGGCGGCCACTTCGTCGCCCAATTCCTTGGCGACGCGGCCGCGATTGCGATCGACCTCGGCGGTGGCCGCTTCGATGGCTCGATTAAGGCGCGCAAGCTCTTCGCCGACGGCGTCGCGTCCGACGAACCGCCGCGGAATGCGGAATCCCTCGTTATCTAAAATCAGGGCTTCGCCAATCGCCACGCCGGGCGAGACCGCGATCCCTTGCAGGCGTTCCATAGCGCCCTCGTTACTGGGCGCGCCGGCCGTCCGCTGCCGCAACAAGCATCCTGCCGCTGGGGCCCGCAATAGGCCCCGCCGCGCTAAATCTGCGAGCGGCGCGGTCTGGCGCGCCGGTCCGCGTTCTCTCGGGGAGGCAACGAGGACGCTCTCTCGATCTTCAGTGTATGCTTGTCGCGCCGGCAGCCATCGGCCTGCGCGCTTCATCAATTCGGTCCGCCAGCATCCCCAACGGATGGCGACGGTGTTCGGTGGTTCATTTTCATCACCCCGAGGTTCGCCGAGCACCCAGCCTGCTCGGCGAACCTCGACATGACGAACCCTCAGGCCGGGCGATCCTCCGCCGGCCTCCACCTCAACCGCCCCCTGCGTCCGCCGGAGGCTGACCTTCTGTCTGGTCCAATACGAAGCCGTTCTCGATGAACCGCGCCAAGGCGTCGAGCGCCTGCTCAGCCTCTTCGCCGCGCGCTTCCAGCCGCAACTGAGCGCCCGGCTCGGCTCCCAGCGTGAGCATATGCATGATGCTCTTGCCGTCGGCCCGAACGCTCTCGCGAACGACCTCAATCTCACAAGGAAACTTCATCGCCAGTCGCACAAACTGCTCTGCCGGCCGAATATGGAGGCCTAACGGGTCCTTGTCGCTGATGACGACGACGCGTTGTGCCGCGGGCGATGACATGAATCAAATAGCGGTTAGCTTTCAGCAATCAGCTTTCAGCCAAACCTTTCTCCACAATCCTCAGCCCGCTCGCTAGACGACGGCGGACCTGTTCACTTTCTGGCTGACAGCTGACAGCTGATCGCTGACAGCTCCTAAGAACCGAACTGATTGTTGTCGGCCTCCTCCAACAGCTGCCACACGTCGGCCGGCTCCTTACTCTGCTTGAGGAACCGGCAAAACGTGTCGTCGCGCAGCTGGCGCGAGATGTTCTCCAAGGCTCGCAAGTGATCGCCGGGACGATCGGGCGGAGAAATCAACAAAAACAGCAAGTGGACTTTCTCGCCGTCGAGGCTGTCGAAGTCGACTCCCTCGTCGCTCACGGCCACGGCGCCGATCAACTCGTGGACGCTCGGGTGCTTGGTGTGGGGAACCGCCACCCCGCGGCCAATGCCCGTGCTGCCTAGCTCTTCGCGCTTCAAAATCGCTTCCACAATGCCATCGTACTGGTCTTGGGCGATCTTGCCCGCTTCCAACAATGACGACGCCATGGCGCGGATCACATCTTCTTTCGTGTCCGCTTCCACGTTCGTGCGGATCGCGTTGCGATTGACGAAATCAACAAACTTCATACTCCGGGTATCCTTCGCTCAATTGGTCGTTCTATCGAATGCAGACGCGCTCGGCGGCTAGCTTTCGTGTTTTGGGGTGAGTAGGTGAGTAAGTGCATCAGTGAGTAGGTAATTAAGGCATTTACTTATTCGCTTAAACGCCTGGCAACCGACTCACTTCCTCCTACTCCTCGGCGTCTTCCGCGCCATCGCCGCCAACCACCGGGGCCTCTTGCCGCCGGGCGTCGGGATTTCGATGACGATCGACGACCCGCTCCTTGTAGCGCCGCAACTGCTCCTCGACCTTGCCGATCGCCGCCTCGAGGGCGCCCAACAGGTTCTCGCCCTGCTCGTGAGCCACGAAGTCGTGCTTATGCTCGGCGGAAACTTGCAAATCGACCTTGGGTTTGGCCTCGTCCTTCAAGTCCACGACGATCTCGATCGACATCAGACGGTCGAAAATCCTGACGAGCTTCTCGGCCTTGGCCCGCAGCTTCTCTTGCGTCGCCTCGGACAAATGCCCATGTCGCGTCGATACACTGATCTGCACGGTTCGCAGTCCTCTGGTCTGGTAGTGGCGCGGGCCATTCGGCCCAGGCCGCCTCGGCAACGATGGCTACCGGCCGTCTAGTTCGCTGCCGGGGGTCGCCCCCCGGCATTCGCCCGGTTAGGTCCCGCGGCGCGGCCAGCACCCCATTCTAGCGGCTCTTTCCCAAGCCCACAAACGCACCTAAACCCGCAGAATCACGCAAGTTGGGCGAACCAGACCACTCGTTATCTCCTCTGGATAGGCGAATCGACGCCAGCTAGAACGCCGGCATCTTCCCCACTTACCCGTCCTCCTTCCCCCTGTAGCTCATGTCTCTCTCCATCGCCATCACCCAGATCAACGCCGCTCGCGACTACACCCTTGGCCTCCTGGCCGACCTCCCGGCCGACGCCTGGTTCTTCATGCCGAACCCGCCGGTCACCCATATCGCCTGGCAGGTCGGGCATCTGTCGATCGCCCAATACCGCATCGGCGTCGCGTTCCAACGTGATCCAAAGCCCGAGGACGCGTCATGGCTCCCCGCCAACTATCGCGAGCTTTTTGGTCGCGATAGCATCCCGCAGGCCGACCCGACGCTCTACCCAACGCCCGACGAGTTGCTCGCCAACCTCCACGCCATCCATCAGCAGGTGATGGCCGAAGTCGCGGCGTTCACCGATGCCGACCTGACTCGGCCAATTATCCAACCCCACCGATTCTTGAAAACGTACGGCGAGTCGCTCTTCTGGTGCTCGCGACACGAATCGGTTCACGCCGGCCAAATCGCGCTGCTCCGCCGGCTGCATGGCCTGAGCCCGCAGTGGTGACAAGCAGCCGCGGGTCAACGACCCGACGGAGCGGAGACAAAAAATGTATGATTTAAGATTTTTGATATATGATTTGCCTAGCGGAAGCGACGCCCCCTTCCCCACACCTGCAATCATCAATCCTAAATCATCAATCCCCCGCTCTGTCATGCCTCCTTTCGACGACGCCATCAACGCCTTGCGCGAAGCCCTCCGCTTCTCGCCCACCAACATTCCGCTCCACAAGCATCTCGCCGAGTCGCTCCTCAAGCTCGGCCGCTTTGACGAAGCGGAAGTCGCTTACCGCGAAGCCCTCAACGTCGTCCCCCACCAGGTCGATCTCAAGCTCGGCCTCGCCAACGCGTACTATCAGCAAACGAAGAACTCCGCCGCGCTGGTGATCGTCGAAGACCTCATCAAGCAAAACGATCCCCCCGCCGGCGCCTACATCCTGCACGCGAAGCTCCTCCTCCGCGCCGGCGAGCCGCAACGCGCCGCCCACCAATACCGCGAAGCCATCGACATCGACGCCGACGCCGCCGATCCGGAACTCGCCCGCGAACTCGGACTTGATCGCGACTCGTCGAACTCCTTCGACACCGCCGATGAGGAAGGCCGCTATCGCGAGCCGGCCGGCGAACTTCCCCCCGGCACGCCCGAGTTCGATATCGAGCGCCCGAAGATCAACTTCGACCAGGTCGGCGGCATGGACGCGGTGAAGGAAGAGATCCGCATGAAGATCATCTTGCCGCTCGAGCAGCCCGAGCTGTTCGCTGCCTACGGCAAGACAGTCGGCGGCGGCATCCTGATGTACGGCCCCCCCGGCTGCGGCAAAACGTTCCTCGCTCGCGCCACTGCCGGCCAAGTGAAAGCCGGCTTTCTCGCGATCGGCATTAGCGACGTCCTCGACATGTGGATCGGCAACAGCGAGAAGAATCTCCACGAGCTCTTCCAACAGGCCCGCCGCAACCGCCCCTGCGTCCTCTTCTTCGACGAAGTCGACGCCCTCGGCGCCAGCCGCGCCGACATGCGTCATAGCGGCGGCCGCCACCTGATCAACCAGTTCCTCTCCGAACTCGACGGCGTCGAATCATCGAACGAAGGCCTGCTGATCCTCGCCGCCACGAACGCCCCCTGGCATCTCGACAACGCCTTCCGCCGCCCGGGCCGCTTCGACCGCATCCTCTTCGTCCCGCCGCCGGATCGCGAAGCCCGCGCCTCGATCCTGCAACTGATGCTCGCCGGCAAACCGGCCGATGGCGTCGACTTCGACGCGGTCGCGAAAAAGACCGACCACTTCTCCGGCGCCGACATGAAGGCGGTCGTCGACGTCGCCGTGGAAGCGAAGCTCCGCGACGCGATGAAGAGCGGCAAGCTCGAACCGCTGCGGACGAAAGACCTGCTCGCCGCGGCGGGGACGGTGAAGCCGTCGACGCGAGAATGGTTTGCGACGGCGCGGAACTATGCGCTCTATTCGAACCAGGGAGGCGTTTACGACGACATTTTGAAGCATTTGAAGATGTAATCTTATTCCCCTCCCTCGAAGGGAGGGGCTAGGGGAGGGATTCTCGACGCCGCAACTCCCCGATCGCTGCAACGACCGTCCGCGACCTCGATTCGAGCATCACCGCATCTCATGGGCGACCACTTCCAACGCGGGCAGGCACTATTCGCCTTGTCGCGATTTGACGAAGCTGTCAAATGCTATCGCAATGAATTAGCGGAACACCCAGACTCCGCAATAGTTCATGCATTGATGTCGGCAGCGCTAGTGAACCTCCGTCGCATCCACGAGGCAGATCAGTCAATCCGACGTGCTATCGAACTTGACCCCAATTGCGCATATGCCCATTACGTTAAGAGTTATGTGCGACAACGCCAGGGATTAACAGTGGCTGCTGAAAGAGCGATTGAGGCGGCTATCCGTCTCGATAGTTCTCCACGTTTTCTTAGCCGCTGGGCAGAGTTTAGCTTCCAGCGACGCCACTACAAAGAGTGCTTAAAGCGCACTGATGAATCACTCGCGCTAGATCCATGCGACCCTGACGCGCTTCTACTGCGCGCCAAAGCGTTGGCAGCAATAGGGCGCCTGCCCGAAGCGAAGGAGGCAGCTCACCAAGTCCTGAAAAGCAACCCGATGTCACCTGCAGCGCACCATCAGGTAGGGTCGCTTAACCTACGCGGCGGCTCGACTTCCCAAGCGCTAGGCCCGCTCCTAGAGGCTCGGCGACTCAACCCGATGTCGTACAACGACCGCGACGCGATCGCCGGAACCTACGGCCGACTCCTGTGGCCGTTTAGAGTTATCGATAGTCATCTATTGCGATTTGGTTCATGGCCTCCCATGCGGCGATGGCTATTCCTTTCGACTATTTCAACTGTCCTGCTGATCATCGCTTACCTGCGACTGCCACCTGCTCGATTGGCAATGCCGGCCTTTCTGTTGGCATTCAATATCTTGGCGCTTCCCTTGAGCAACGACTTGCTATCAATCGCATTCGGCAAGTTTGTGTTCCGCAAAGATCTCGATCTCGCTTGGTATCGGGTTATTCCCGAGCTGATTCGCGTTGTATTCCCCATCATGATTCATGCATTGATCTCGGCTGTCGCAATCGTCGCTGCCGGCAACCCATATGTCGCGACGTTTACGCTGGCGCTAATCCCAAACTTCGAACTGTTTGTCCAACTAGTACGTGACCGAGACGAGTTGATCACGGTTTTGCTATGGATGCTGATGACGGTCGGAGTGTTCACCCCGATCATTGTGGCGATGACATTTCTGGAAGACGGCTTCCAGATTCAATATGCAATTCTGTGCTGGAGCATTTCTCTTCTCTCATCGTTCCTGATCTCTCTACACCGCCGTTAGACCAAACTTGCTTTACAATTCGACTTCCATCTGGATATTCGCAGCACTCGACGACGACGCTCAATGGCCCAACCCCTCAACCGCGCCATCCACCTCTACCAAATCTCGCGTTACGCCGACGCCGAGCTTGAACTCCGCCGCGCCCTCGCTGAGAAGCCGCACGATCCCCACGCCCACGCGCTACTCGGCCTGTGCCTAGTGAGGCAGGAGAAGCTCCAGGAAGCGCAAGCCGAAGTGGAGCAGGCGATCACGCTCGCCCCCGATTGGGATTACGCCCACTTCTGCCGCGCGATCGTGCTTGAGGAACGACATCGCTTCGAGGAAGCCGAGGCGGCCGCGCGTGAGGCGGTGCGACTCAACCCGAGCAACCCCAACAATTACGCCCGATTGGCTACATCGCTTTACAGTCAACGCAAGTGGCGCCCCGCCCTCGACGCCACAACCGAAGGGCTACAGTACGACGCCGAGCACGCCGCCTGCACGAATCTTCGCGCAATGGCCCTCTCGATGCTCGGCATGCAAACCGAAGCCATCGCCAGCGTCGATCAATCGCTTGCCCGCAACCCTGACGACTCCTATGCCCATGTCAATAAGGCCTGGGCGCTCCTCCACGATGGCAAGCCCCGCCTTGCTCTCGAGCATTTCCGCGAAGCCCTCCGCCTCGACCCAACAAACGATTACGCCAAACACGGCATGGTCGAAGCCCTCAAGGCCCGCAATCCGCTCTACCGCTGGATGCTCGCCTATTTCCTCTGGATGGCGCGACTCGACGACCGAACGCGCTGGGGAGTCATCCTCGGCGGCTACTTCCTCTCGAGGCTATTACGCAATATGTCGCGTAAAAATCCCGAACTCCAAACCTGGGCGAATCCAATCCTGTTTCTCTACTTCGGCTTCGTCCTGCTCACTTGGTTCGCGACGCCGCTCTTCAACCTCCTTCTTCGTCTCAGTCGCTTCGGCCGATACGCGCTCTCGCGCGACCAGCGCATGGCGTCAAACTGGTTCGGCGGCTGCGTAGCAGTCGTCGCGGCCGGCGCCGTCGGCTTCTTCGCGTTCGGACTCGAACCAGCCGGCCTCGCGGCGCTCGTCGCCGCCGCCCTCGCGCTGCCGCTGGTGACGATCTATCAAGTTGAGGAAGGCTGGCCGCGCCAGGCTCTCGGCCTCTTGGCCGGCGGTATCGCGCTTACGGGGATCGCCGGCATCATCGGCTTTAGTTACGAACAAGAGTGGGCCAGCTTTTGCTTCGGCGCCCTTGCGCTGGCCGCCTTCGCCACCCCCTGGCTCGCCAACTACCTCGCCACCGTCACCGTCCGCCGTTAGCGCGCCTCACACATCGTTTTAAGCCCCTGGCTCCGCCAGGGGGTCGGCAACCCTACCGGCAGGCGCCGTCCCACATAACGCTACCCCCCGGCGGAGCCGGGGGGTAAAAACGCGGATCAACGCCCGCCTGCCCCATTCGTCATTCGTCATTCGTCATTCGTCATTCAATCCCAACGCCCCGCCGCTCCTTCAGCGTCGACAAATACTCCACTAGATCAACCAGCTCCGCCGCGGTCAGCAACTTCTGAATATCGGCCGGCATCAGCGACGCCTCCGACTTCGACTTCTCCTCAATCGTCGCCGTCGGAATCGACCGCACGATTCCCTTCTCATCCTTGAGCTTCAGTTCGTCAGCCGTCTCACTCACCAGCAGACCGCCATGCACGAGCCCGTCGTCGGTCAGCACGACCCAGTTCTCAAAGTTATGGCTGATCGCCGCCGACGGATAAAGAATCGATTCGAACATCGCCGGCCGCGCGAGCTTCTTGCCGATCTCCGACAAGTCGGGTCCCACTTCCGTCCCGTCGCCGTTCACTTGGTGACAATTGCGGCACGTTCCCGTCGCGTTGAACACGACCTTCCCGCGCTCCGCGTCGCCGGTCGAATCCACCAGTTCTGCCAGTGAGGGCAACGGCGTGCTGTCCTTCGTCGGCGGCGCTGGAAAGATCGCCGCCGCTTGCGTGCGAATCTCAGGCGAGGGAGCCGCCGCCAGCGCCGCCGCCCACGCCTCTTTCAATTGTTCAGGGAACTCCTGGCGCTGTGCGAGTTGCAATAGTTGCTCGGCCCCGCCCGCGTTGGCGCCGAGCGCCTTCACCGCCCCCCGCCGCGCCGCGAGCGGTCGATCGGCGTCGAGCGCCAGCGCCAGCAGCAGTTCGTTGCCGCGCGGATCGGCCGCCGTCGCCATCGCAGCCAGCGTCTGCGATACCAACTCGGCGTCATCGCTCCGCAAAGCGAGGTCGAACAATCCCTCCGGCCGGCACTGTTCGCTCGCATACAACACCGCGAGCGCATCAACCGCCAACTGCGACGCCGCCTGCCCCTGCGCGAGCGTCAACAGTTCCGCCAAACGATGCGACGCGCGAAACTTGTCGGTCAGCCGCACAAACTGTTCCGTCCCCCGACAGGCATCGAGCGCCTGGTCGAGCGCCGCTAACCGCGCGGCATCTTGCGAAAGATCGCACCCTTCCAACCGGTTGAGCGCCTCCGCCCGCACGAGCGTCGCCTGCTCAGGTGAGAGTCCTGCGAGGTCGTCAAAGGCCAACCCTTCCACCGCGGCCTGCATCGCTTCTCGCGACTGGAAATCAAGTGCGCGAAAGTAACGCGGCAGTTCCGCCAGCGGCGTCTGCGGATCGGCGATGATCGCCGCAAGCCGCGCGCTCGTCTCCGCCCCGCGCGAACGCCACCAAATATCACGCGCCGCGGCTGACGCTTGCCACTCGACGTCGCTCAGTTGCTCCAGGCGCTTCAAACATTCATCCCAGTGACCCTCAGCCGCAATTCCGAGCGCCTCCAGATACCAGCGATCCTTCCCGTCGTATTGCAGCGCCAGTTGCGCCCAGCGACTGGCCATCGATTCGCGTTCATCCGGCGCATGCCACTTCCACTCTTGCTTGGCGTCGTGCATCCACAACAGCATCTCGCGGCGAACGGCAGGCGACGGTTCTTCAATATTGGCGACCGCGAATAGCGCCAAACCTTGCAATTCTCCCGTCACCATTTCACGGGCCAGACGTATCCCAGCGACTCGCACGTTCGCGTCGCGATCTTTGAGGGCTTCATGCACAACCAACGCCGCGTGAGGTGAAAGCGAATTGAGGCGCCCCAGCGCCCACATTGCCCGCGCCCGCATCGCCGGATTCTCCGACGCGAACATCTCCCGCAGCGCCGGCTCCGCCTTCGCGCCCATCGCCTGCAGCGCCGTCCAAGCCACGTACCGCGTCGCCATATTCGGCGACTGCAGCGCGCTCACCGCTCCCGCCGGCGTCGAGACGTCGACCGCCGCCACATTATATTCCTTCGCCGCCGCGCCCTTGGGCGTCACCCGATACAACCGCCCCCGCCCCACATCCTGCATCCGATGTCCGCCGACGCCCGGGTCGTACCAGTCGGCGACGATCAACGACCCGTCGGGCGCCACGCAGACGTCGCTCGGCCGAAACCACTGGTTTCGCGAGCCGTCGATAATGTCGACGACCTCCGCCGTGTACCCCGCGCCGTCCGGCTTCGTTCGATACGCGCGACAAATGTTCGGCCCCGCATCGGTATGAATGAGCGCTCCGCGAAACGCCTTCGGCAGCAAGTTCCCTTCGTAGACGCAAATTCCCGTCGGCGCCCCGGCGCCCGTCTGCAGCAGATTCGGAATCACCCCCGGGTCGTTCAGATGCCAATGCCGCCGCGGAATTTCCGCCTCGATGTTGGTCCGCGGCTCGCCCCACGCGGCGCCGGTCAACTCGTCGTTGTAGCCATAGTTGCCGTAGTCCATCACATAGTTGATCCGCACCCCCTGGTTGCCATCGTCGTCGTTATCCGACTGCCACATCGTGCCGAACGAATCGACGCAGACCTCCCAGTTGTTGCGAAAGTTCCACGCCAGCGTCTCGAAGCCGCTCCCATCCAGATTGCAGCGAAAGACCATCCCCTGCTGGTACGGCTGCCGCGAATCGTTCACTTCATGACCCATCCGATCGACGATCGGTCGACCCTCTTTGTCCTTAATCTGCTCCCCTGCGTTCCCCATGTTGAAGTACAACTTGCCGTCAGGTCCGAAGTGGAACGCATGCACCCCATGATCATGCTGCGCCCCGCCGATGCCGGTGAAGAGCACGTCCTTGCGATCGGCTTTGAGGTCGCCGTCGTCGTCGATCAAAAAGAAAACGCTATCGAGCGCCGAGACGAGCGCGCGAGTTTCCTGGCCATCGCCGCGCGCCAGCACAAGGATTCCATGCGCCGAATCAACATCGTGCCCCTGATAAAACACCGTCGACGAGTCGGCCTCCGCATCGCCGTCCGTGTCTTCGAGCACCAGAATGCGATCCCCCTCCTGCCGATCGCCAATGACGTCGGCGTTCGCAAACGCCCGGTAGTTGATCGCCTCGCAGACCCAGACGCGGCCCAGATGATCGACGTCGATCGACGCCGGATTGGTCAACATCGGCTCCGACGCGAAGAGTTTCACCTCCAGATCGGGGTGAACCTCGAGCTGCTCCACAGACTGCGCCGCGACATGCTCGTCTCCCGTCGCATCATCCCCGCAAGCGATTAGCGGTAGGCAAACCAGCAACAACGCAACCAACAGCAGCTTCATAGGACACGGCCCGAACGGTGCAATGCGGGGAAAAGAACCGACCGGGCCAAACCGCAGCCCGCCGGCGCCGCTTTACCATAACTTGCCCCCGCGCCCCGCCGCCAGTCATTTCCTCACGCGCTACCCGCGCATTTCCTTAGCGTTCTTGGCGTCCTTGGCGGTTAAATTCTTGCCTACGCCGTCGTCGTTTCAGCCGCGCTCCGCCGATTATCCAAACTCCAAGCCCCCGCCCCATTCGCCATGATGAACAGCATCGCCCCCACGAGCGACGCATTCTTCATAAATTGAATCGTCTGCTGCTGCCGCTCGGCGGGGTCGTCGAACGTCCAGAAGTCGTGAAAGAAGTAAGTCGCCGCGACGAGAAACACCAGCAGCAGCGCCGCTCCGACCCGGGCCTGATAACCGACGGCGATCAAGACGGAGCCGACGATCAGGAACGCAATCGCCCCCGTCAACATCACCGTCGGCGCCGGCACCCCCTCGCTCGCCATGTAGCCAGCGATCTGAGAGAAGTTAGGAATCTTATTCCCCACGGCGCTCATGAAAAAGATGCCGACGAGCAGTACGCGCCCTGCCACGCTCGTCAAACCGATCAGTGGATTACTCACGACAGTCTCTCCTGCGAATTTGAATAACTAATAAATTTCGATGTTGAACCGCCAGGGACGCCAAGGAAATTCGCTCAGAATTGAACCACGACGACACGAAGGACACGACGACGAACTAAACGAACTGGATCTCACGCGACGAACGACTCATTCGTCATTCGGATTTCGTCACTCGTCATTTCCCCCCGTCGTGCTCGTCGGGTCGTCGTGTTTCACATTTTTCAACCCAAATCGAACACCATCACCTCAGCTGCTTCTTCAGCCCGGATCGCCACGGCAGCCTCTTCGCTTACCGCCGCCGCATCGCCGGCAGTCAGCTTCTCGCCATTCACCGTCGCAGCGCCGCGCAGGACCTGCACCCAGGCGTGCCGACCCGAATCCAACGGCAACGACGCTTCCTTCCCCGCTTCCAAATCGCCGAGGTAGATCGCCGCGTCTTGGTGAATCGTCAACGAATCGTCGCGCCCGTCGGGCGAAGCGACCAACCGCAGCCGATTCCGCTTCTCCGCCGTCGGCACGTCGAGTTCCTCGTAGCTCGGCGTCACATTCTTCTGATTCGGCTCGATCCAGATCTGATAGAAGTGGGCCGTGTTCTCCGGCGAAGGATTGAACTCGCTGTGCGTCACGCCGGTTCCCGCGCTCATCCGCTGGAACCGTCCCGGCGTCAACGTCGAGCCGTTGCCCATGCTGTCGCGATGAGCCAACTCGCCGTCGAGCACATAGGAGATGATTTCCATGTTGTCATGCGGATGCGTGCCAAAGCCCTTGCCCGGCGCGACGCGGTCTTCATTCATCACCCGCAGCGACCGGAAACCCATCTGCTGCGGGTCGTAGTACTGCCCAAACGAAAACGTATGCCGGCTCCGCAACCAACCATGATCCCCCAAGCCGCGCTCGTTGCTCTTCCGTACGCGAATCATTCTCAGCCTTCCTTTCTTTGGACCTGTTCTGAATTGACAACGACTCTTTTGGCGCTGTCAGTGGTCCGTCGTCCGTGGTCAGTTGCTAGGAAGAAGTCACTCCCCCGACGCAACTGACAACGGACCACTGACAACGGACCACTGACAACTGACAACTGACAACTGACAACTGACCGCCCCATCGCCACAATCCCTTACATGTAAGATATTGTGGCGAAAAAAACGCTACTCACTCACACCCGCGCATCTTCCCCGCGAGCTTTTCTATCAGCCCGACCAACTGCTTCACTTCGCTCTTCGACAACCCCGTCATGAGTTTCTCGTGCAGTTCCACCACCGGCTTATCAAGTTTCTTCAGCACGGCCTCCCCCTTCTTCGTCAGCGAGACATGAATCACCCGCCGGTCATCGGCAATCCGCCGCCGCTCCACCAGCAGTGCTTTTTCGAGTCGATCGACCAACCCAGTCATGGCCGGCACGGGCTGAATCATCCGTCCAGCCACCTCCTGCACCGGCAACGGCTCCCCCGCCCCCCGCAAAATCCGCAACACGTTGTACTGCGACGACGTCAGTTCGTAGTCGCGAAAGAGCGCCCCGAACCGATTCATCGACCAGTCGCTCACCCGCCACAAGCCGATCATCGCCTCTTGCTCCGCGCAAACGAACGGCTCGCGTTTCTTCAGCTCAGCTTGTAGCGAACCGCCCGACATGAAACTTCCCTCCGTCACGAATAACTATCGGCGATTTAATCGCCATGCCATTATCTTACATGTGAAATACATGCCTGTCAAGCGACTCGCTGGGAATCCGTAGGGTGCGGTGCTTGCACCCGCCTCTACCCGCCCTCAACTACAACCGCACCCCCTCCAACGCTGAAAGCGTCGCATCGTTCCGCCCGAGGTTGATCGCGCAACGACCTGCTCCGGGACACGCCCCACCCGCGAACCTGCCGGCCGTGCCAATTGTCCAACTCCCCGTCGGCCATTCTTTGCAGCCCTCAACATAAGGAGCCCGTCATGCGCACCTTCATCCTCACTACTGCCCTCGTGAGCCTGTCGCTCCGCTAAGCCTCATGCGTCCTTCTCGACGCCCGCTGGCCCCGCGGGCCAGGCTCTCGCTCATCGCTGATTCCCAATCGATCAGTCGCCTGCGCACTCATTACGCCCATTTCAGCCCCTGGCTCCGCCAGGGGGTCGGCCGCCATGCCGGTAGTCGTCGCCCTGCGTGACGCTACCCCCCGGCGAAGCCGGGGGCTGAACTCGGGACGACCTGCAACGCGCGGCTCACATTCCTCCCAGCGAGAGAGTTTCCATGTCGCTCGACAAGCGCACGCGCGAGCAAATGCTTGCGCACTGCGACGCTATCCACGAAGACGATGGCGTCGACCCCCGTGAATTCTTCAAGCTCCGTTCGCACCGCGATAAGCCCGATCGCAAGGCCCAGCAGCTCTGCCGTCAAGTTGGCGAGACGATCGATCAGATCCTCGCCGGCGAACTTGGCGACGCGGCGCTCAACGCGCTGCGCGTCGCATCGGTCGTCCCCGCGCCCGACGCGTCGCGCATGCTGGTCACGCTCGTGGCGACCAGCGACGACGGATCGTTCGACCGTGCCGCCATCGAACACAAACTAGCTGCAGTGACCGGACTGCTCCGCTCTGCGGTCGCCGCCGCCATCACGCGTCGCAAGGCGCCGAACCTCAGCTTCGTCGTCATTGGCCCGAACGACGGCGAAGCGACAACTCAAGCGACAGGAGGCGACGCATGAACGATTCCACGCCAACGGATGATTCCCCTCTGCCGCCGATCCGCGCCTGGCTGACCGAACCAATCGATCGCCAAGTCGCCCTGTCAATCGAGCGCCTCCGCTCCAGCGACGACGTCGCCGCGGTGGCGATCATGCCCGACGTGCATCTCGCCAAGGAGGTCTGCGTCGGCGCCGTCGTTGCCACCCGCGAGTTGATCTACCCCGCCGCCGTCGGCAGCGACATCGGCTGCGGCATGGCGGCCCTCGCACTCGATGCCGACGCCTCGCTGCTTGACAACGAACTCGCCGCCGGCCGCCTGCTGTCGCAACTCTACGCCCACGTCCCGGCCAACAAACACCCCAAGGCCCGCGCGAATCCCCCCGCCATCGACGAACTCCACCTCAGCGACGACCGCCTCAAACGGATTGCCGCCCGCGACGGCCGCGTCCAACTCGGCACCCTCGGGCGCGGCAACCACTTCTTCGAACTGCAGGCCGACGAGCAAGGCCGGCTCTGGGCGATGCTTCACAGCGGCTCCCGCGCCGTCGGCCAGGCGATCGCGCTCTGGCACATGGAGCGCGCCACCCCGTCAGGCAGCGGCCTCGCCTATCTCGACGCCGCGACCGCCGCCGGCCAGGCCTACCTCGCCGACGCCGAGTGGGCCCGCCGTTACGCCAGCGCGAATCGCCTCGCGATGCTCCACGCCCTCGCCGAGATGATGCAACATCTCTTCGCTGTGGAAGCCGATTGGTCAACCCTCATCCACAGCGATCACAACCACGTCCAGCGCGAGCGCCATGGCGACGAACATTACTGGATCCACCGCAAGGGCGCCCAATCCGCCGCCGTCGACGAACCGGGCGTCATCCCCGGCTCGATGGGTTCGCCGAGCTACCACACCGCCGGCCGTGGCTGTTCCACCGCCCTCGCCTCCTGCTCCCACGGCGCCGGCCGCCGCCTCAGCCGCACCGAAGCGAGCCGTAAGTTCAACGGCGCCGACCTCCGCCGCCAAGTCGGCAAGCTTTGGTTCGACCAACGTCGTGCGAGCTATCTCCGTGAAGAAGCCCCCGCGGCATACAAGGATATTCGGCAAGTGATGCAAGCGCAGCGGGAACTCACGAAGGTTATCCGCACGTTGCGACCGCTACTAACTTATAAGGGTCTCTGAAACGATTCAGCTGCGACAATTGTCAACAACTGGCTATACTTTGTCCAAGCCGCGCATTTGTCAAAGCCGCGCCGGCGCCCCATCTCTTGACTCTTCATCTGCATTGGGAAAGCAATGGACAAATACCAGCCCCTCCGCGACGCCGACACCAACGGCGCGAACTACGACCTCGACGCCGATCAAATCATCGCCCAACTCCAAACTTGGGACGCCAAGTACGGCGTCACGCTGAGCGACGTTGCGCACGACGCCGTCACGGTGACGTTCAATGCGATTCCCGTCGACGACGTACCGGCGCTAGCGGCGGAGATTTACGAGTTCTGCCCCGATACGATCGATCAGCACTTCGGCTGCTTCGCCGAGATGATCGAAATGGCCGACGAAACGGGCGAGGAACTCCCGCCGGAACTGTTGGAACTGACGACAGGAGTCGACTTCGAAGACGAGCAATACGGACTCGAACTCTTGCAACGCTCACTGGCCAAGCACCGGCAGGTCGCCCTCTGGTGGGACTGATTTTATTCCGAACTATTTCACGCATAGGCGCGAAGGCGCAAAAAGAGAATGCCTATCCGTTGTTTCCCTTTGCGCCTTCGCGCCTTTGCGTGAGACCTGCTTTTTCCCCGCACGACACACAAATTGGACGCCGCCCCGCCCCCTAATCATACTAACGGGCTCCCCAATCAACCGGCGGCCCGCACGCTGCCAGGCGCGATTCGTCGCAACGAATTCTTTCGCAATTCCACGCCTGGAGAAACGTATGCCTCGCCGTCTGACCTCGCGCTTCTTCTCAGTCTGCGCGACCGCAGTCTTCTGCCTGTCGCTCGCCCCCGCCCACGCCGCCCCGCTGGCGATCAAGTTCAAAAATACCTCCGGCCTCCCCGACGCGCAGGTTTACATCGGCTTCGTCGGCGCTGAAGCCCTCACCGCTACCAACAAAGCCACCAGCGCCCCGCTCGCCAAAAGCGAGTTCGGCAGCGAGCACTGGTACACGCTCGATACCCTCGCCCAGGGCGTCGACCTCACTTCGTTCAGCGGCCGCATCTACGTCGGCTACGGCTCGCCCTGGAACTTCACCCACGCCGGCTACGAACCCTCGCCCGTCAATCCGAGCGATCCCAACGCTCACAAACGGTACGACAAGGTCGAAATTACCTACCACGGCAACCCCGCCGACGTCGCCAACGCGACGTCGTTTGACTACTTCAGCATCCCCGTCGGCCTGAACGTCTACCACGGCGGCACGGGCGGCACGCTCGTGAAGTCGCTCAAGGCATCGCCCACCAGCGTCACGCTCGCCGCGATGGAGTCGATCGCCACGCCCCACGCCGCCGCGGTCGTGCGCGACGGATCGAACAACTTCGTCCGCGTCATCGGCCCCAGCGTCTACCCGCCGCCGCCGGGCCTCCCCGCCTCGCCGTACGACAATTTCGACGGCTACCTCGACTACCTCCACGCGTACGGCCAAAGCCACGGCGGCACGATCGCCCGCATCAAGGGCCACTTCAACGGCACCGGCGGCGGCCCCGCGCCCCATCAAGCCCAGGACTACGACTTCACCGCCACGATCGACGCCCAGCAAAATATCACGCTCACCGGCCACGGCGCCGCCGTCGGCAACCACACCCTCACGTTCCATCACGACGAACTGAACAACCCGGCCGCCATCTACGGCGCCAACCCCCACTTCCAACTCGACGGCGCCCCCATGACGCCGCAGAACGATCTCTTCGGCTGGATCATCGCGGACCTCTTCGCCGGCCTGAACATCGGCGCCCTCGGCAGCACCGTCGAAGTCGGCGGCCAGCAAGTCGGCCAGATGGAGAGCCAGCAATGGTTCGCCCTCACCCAGCGCTTCGCCGCGCTGCAGCCGAGCCACCCCTACTACAACCAGTGGGCCGCGAAGATGAGCGAGCTCTCCGACGCCTACAACTTCGCCTACACCGACCGCTTCGCCCACGTCGTCGCGCCGCTCAACCCCGCGGAGGTCGACACGCTCGAGCTCGTCTTTCTCCGCGAAACGGGCGCCGGCGCCGGCAATCCGGATCTCCCTGAACCAGCAAGCGCCGCGATCCTAGCCCTCGGCGCCGCCATAACGCTGGTCGCCCGACGACGACGTGTGACACTGGCATCCTGCCGGTGCTAAAGCGGGTACGCGCTCCCTCTACTGTTCCCATGCTGTGCTAGCAAGGGCTGCGCAACTTCCAGCGCCGCCCCCCCGAACCGGCATTGCCCAAACTACGAAAGAATTAGTAAAACAGTCGCATCAGCACGGAGGCTGGATGCAACGCATGGATGGCAAGCACCGCAATCAACGCTCTCGCGCCCCCCAGTGCGCAACTGCGGAACGCGCGACGCCCGTGCCCGGCTTCACCGTCCTCGAATTGCTCGTCGCCATTGGCGTCGTCAGCCTGCTTGCCGCGCTGCTGCTACCCGCGCTGATGGCCGCGCGCGAAGCCGCCCGCCGCACCACCTGCTCGAACCGGCTCCGCCAGATTGGCACGGCCTTTCAACTCCATCACGACCGCGCCGGCGAACTGCCCGCCGCCTGGCGTTTGGCCGCGTCAGACAAGCGTTTCGCCTACGGCTGGGCCGTAAAAATCTTGCCCGATCTTGAGCAAGCGAATTTGGCGAGCCATATCGACGCCGACGCGCGACCAGCCGTCGCGGGACAGCAGGTCGCCGAGTTGCCCGAGCTGATCTGCCCTTCCGACATCACCGAAGCGTTCTTCGATCTTTGGCCCGAGTCCCCCGACGGCGATCCAGTCGCCAGTTCCGGCGCCGCGCTGATCCGCATCCCGACCGCCAACTACCAAGGCGTGTTCGGCAATTCTGAAGGCGACGAAGCGTACGAACCCTTCGCCGCCGCCAATCCCGCTTTTGGCGAAGGCGCCGTCGTGCATAATCGCCGCGTCCGCTGGTCCGATTTCGAGCGCGGGCTCAGCGACACGCTGCTCGTCGGCGAACGAACCATGGCAATGGTCCCCTCGACTTGGCTCGGCGTCGATCTCCGCGGCGAAGATGCGACTTGCCGGTTGGTCGGGTCCGCGATCACCCGCCCCAACTGCACCGCCTGCGACGAATGCGAGTTCAGCAGCCGTCACGCCGACGGCTCGCTGTTCGCTTGGGCGGACGGGCATGTGTCGCTGCTCAGCGAAGACATTGATTCGAGCGCGTACCAGCGACTCGCCCGCCGCGCGGAGTCTCCCTGATGGACGATGGACGCATGAACGAACCAGCCGACACGTTAGTCCTCACGGCCGCCGAGGCGGAGGTGATGAACGTCATCTGGGATCAATTTCCCGCGTCCGTCGCCGACGTCGTCGAGCGCTTGCCGCGCGAACTGGCCTACACAACGGTGATGACGACGGTCCGCATTCTGGAAAACAAGGGATTCGTCGCGCAGTGCGGCAAGCGCGGTCGCGCATTCCTCTACGAGCCAGCCGTCGATCGCAACGCCGTTCAAGGTTCGATGTCGCAGGAAGTCGCCAAACGCCTCTTCGGCGGCTCGGTCAAGTCGCTGGTCTTGAACCTGGTGCGCGACGAGTCGATCAGCGCCGACGACCTGGCCGAAGTAAAACGCCTGATCGAAGAGTTGGAGGCCGCGAAGTGAACGCCCTCCAATGGTTCGAAGTCATCGTTTCCCTCGCCGTGCAGGTGACGGCGATCACCATCGCCGCGGTCGCGCTTGAACGTCGCGCTCCGGCGGCCATGGTTAAAACCCGCGTCTGGGTCTGCTACTACGCGGCGCTCGTCGGGCTTCTGGCGGCCGGGCTCTTGCTCCCGCGCGCCCAGTGGATTCATCCCTGGCAAACCCTCAGCGACGGCGATCTCCTGCGCATGATCAACCTCCAGCAAGCGGCCGCTCTGGTTCTACTGACCATTTGGTTGGCGGGCCTGGGCTGCCTTGCCGCGCAGTGGATGATTGATTTCTGGCGGCTGCGCCGCTTCCTCCAGCACTGCCCGCTGGCCGCCAGCGCGGAACAAGATCGGCTTCGCGCCGCGGCGCCGCAGGCGCTGCTGAGGTTCGCCGGACGATCGGTTCAGTTTCGCGTGGCTCCCGAGGCGGCGGGACCTTTCTGCTACCAGTTTCATCAACCGGCGGTCTATTTGCCGCAGTCGCTCATTGACGGCGACGCCGCGGAGCTGCGCCATGTGCTGCGCCACGAATTGACCCACCTCCACACGCATCATCCGCTGCAAGTCTTCGTCCAGCGATTCGTTCAGACGGTCTTCTGGTTCGTGCCCCCAATCTGGACTGCCGGGCGCCGCGCCGCCCTCGCCCGCGAGTTTGTCTGCGATGAGGCCGCCGTCGACCAAGGCGCTTCCGCCGCCAGCTACTTGAAGACGCTGCTGCGCTACGCCGAACTCCAGCGGCCGGGCAGCGCCGTGCTCGCGATTTCGCCGTCGAGCAGCGAATTGCGCATCCGGGCGCAGCGACTCGCCCAGTCTGGTCCAGCGCGGGCGGGGCGTGTTGCGAGGCTCGCCCCGGCGTGTCTTCTCTTGGCGGCTCTTCTTCTCTCCCAGGCTTGGCTGCCGACCAATCCCCTGGCCTCGCCAAAATCCGGCTACTCCCCCTGGCCCTCCTGGTCGGCCGCCGCCCTCCACGTGTTCGACGTCTCGGTGCGGGACTTCGATCAGTTCGAGGGGCGTCTGCAAGTTTACGAGTTATCCCAGCAGCGCTGATTGCAGCGGCGCGACCTCTTCATTCTGAAGTTTTTCGCCCGAAATTACTAATGTTTTAATAGTTGACTACGCGACACAACCATGAGCCCTGCGTTGCACGGATGCCACGATGACCCCACTCTCGCCAATTGTTTCGCCCGCGCCAGTTGACGCACCTGGCGTCAGCGTCTCGCTGTTGCTCCCCGTCTGGAACGAAGCGGGCTCGATCGCCCGGACCGTTGCTGGCGTCGACGAAGCGCTGGCGCGGATCGTCCCCGCGTTCGAGATTCTGATTATCGATGACGGCGGACGCGACGGCTCCTCCGCCGTCGCGCAGGCCCTTGCGGCCAAGAATCCCGCCGTCCGACTAGTTCATCACGAGCCCAATCGCGGGTACGGCGCGGCGCTCAAGTCAGGTTTTCTCGCCGCGACCTGCGACCTCGTCCTGTTCGCCGACGCCGCCGGCCAGTGCGACGTCGCGCGGCTCGATCGCCTGGCGCTGTTGTCGCGGGCTTACGACATTGTCTGCGGCGGCGGAGTCGCCCGCCGACAGCCTCCCATGCGTACGGCATACTTCAAGCTGTTCAATCGACTTCAAGCCGCACTCAGCGCCACGGATCTGCGCGACGCGCCACGAGGCCTCAAACTGTTTCACCGCGAGTCGCTGCTCAATCTGACCCCCGTCGCCGTCGACTTGGGAGCCAGCGCCACGCGACGCCAAATCCTTCAACAACAAGCGGGCTAAGGCCCGTGATGTTCCCCAAACTCAAACCAGCGCCAAATCAAGCGCCATCGAGCCCATAAGATGATGTCAACCGCAGACGGAAACATCGCGCCCCAGCACGATTGGGCGGCCCGCATCGTCAAGCGCCGCGTCCATATCACCTTCGCCGTCGGCGCCATCCTCGTCGTCGGCAGCCTGATGGCCGGCGTTCAGCCCCACGACCTGACCAATCTCGGCGATGCCCAGTCGTGGATCGGCGTGCTCCTCGTGGTCGGCGGATTGGCGATTCGTTCGTGGGCGGCCGGCACCTTGCGCAAGTACGCCGAGTTAACCACCGTCGGCCCCTACTCGATCGTTCGCAATCCGCTGTACATCGGTTCGATGCTGATGCTGATCGGCTTCTGCATCTTGATCGGCCAAGGCCGCCTGGTTTGGTTGATCGTCGGCCCCTTCGCGCTGTTGTTTTTGAGCACGATCAAACAAGAGGAAGGCATTCTCTCGGCGCAGTACGGCGCCGTGTGGCAGCAGTACGCCGCCGCCACGCCGCGCTTTCTACCGCGCACGCTCGCGGTCCGCACCGGTCAATGGAGCGCCTACCAATGGCGCCGCAACCGCGAATATCAAGCGGTCGCCGCCACCGTGCTCGGGCTGGTCGGCCTGCAACTCTGGCAGCACGTCTAAAGCGCCCTGCAAATCAAAGCAACTTGCACAGCGACTAACGCGCGCCGTCAACCGCCGCCGCCTGCGACTGTTCCAGCTGCTTGACGTCTTGCGGCGAGAGCATCGGCCGATCGACCTTGATCGTCAGCTTCTCAAGCGTCGCCGTGAGCGCGAACGGCGGTTGATAGTCGGCGTCGTTCACGCCCGTCAGCGTGTCCGATCCAATGTCGAAGCTCTCGTCCCACTGCAGGATCATCGGCAGCGTCTTGGGCATCTTGATCGTCTGGACTTCCTTGCCGTCGACCTTCAACGTCCCCGTCCCCGCGCGCCCCAGCCCGCTGAGGTTGTTGAACGCCAACGTCCCCACGCCGAGGCCGTCGTACTTGAAGTCGAACTCGAGCGTATGCTTGCCCGGCGCGAGCGCCTCCGGCCCCTCCCATTTGACTCGTTCGAGATCGATGAGATTCCACAAGAACACCGGCTTTCCCTTCAGCAGGTAGAAGCCGTAGCCCGCGAACCGGCCGCCGGAAGTCAAAATCATGCCCTCGGCGCCCGCCGCCGGCACGTCGATCTCCGCCGTGATCGTGTACGAACTATTGAGCAAAAACGGCGAATCGCCCTGCGGCAAGCCAACCATCGGTCGCGTGTAGACGAACTCATTGCGCCCCGCGGTGATGTTCGGCCGCGGCGCCACGATCCGCGGCGCCACCGACGCGTCGAGCGGCAAGACGTTGTACTTCCGCGCCTCGCTCAGGAAGAGCTTCTTCAGCTCCGCCACCTTGTCCGGATGCTTGGCCGCGACGTCGTTGACCTGCGAGAAGTCTTCCTCCAGGTGGTAGAGTTCCCAGGCGACGTTGTTCACCGGATCAGGGTTCACCGCGCCAAAGGCTTCCCACGGCGGCCGCGTCACCTTGGTGCTCAGCAGCCAACCCTCGTGGTAAATCGAGTGATCGCCGAACATCTCGAAATACTGCGTCGTGTGCCGCGACGGGGCCTCCGCGCTTGCCTGATCAAACGTGTAAGCGAAGCTCGTTCCCTCGATCGGCGCCTGCTTGATGCCGTCCACCAGTTCCGGCGCGGCGATTCCCGTCACTTCGAGGATCGTCGGCACAACGTCGATCACATGGGTGAATTGATTCCGCACGCCGCCCCGATCCTTGATGCCGGCCGGCCACGAAATGCACATCCCTTGTCGCACCCCGCCCAGGTGCGAAGCGATCTGCTTGAACCAGCTGAACGGCGTGTCGAACGCCCAAGCCCAATGCGCCGACATGTGGTTGTACGTTTGCGCCGTCCCCCACACGTCGTACCACTTCATCTGCGCTTCCACCGGTACGGTCACCCCGTTGAAGAACGCCACCTCGTTGGGAGTACCGTACAATCCGCCTTCGGCGCTCGTGCCGTTGTCGCCGTTGATGTAGATAATCAGCGTGTTGTCGAGCTCGCCCATATCCTCGACCGCTTGGATGACGCGGCCGATCTCATGATCGTTGTAGGCGGCGAAGGCGGCGAACGTTTCGACCTGCCGGATAAACAGCTTCTTCTCTTCGGCGCTGCAGGCGTCCCACTCTTTCAGGATTTCCTTCGGCCACGGCGAAAGCTGCGCATCCTGCGGAATGATCCCCAGCCGCTTCTGGTTGGCGAAGATTCGTTCCCGCAGCTTGTTCCAACCGTCGTCGAACAAGTGCATCTTCTGAATCTTTTCCACCCACTCCTTCGTCGGATGGTGCGGCGCGTGCGTCGCGCCGGGAACGTAATAACAAAAGAAAGGTTTGCTCGGATCGATTTGGTGGGCCTGATTCATCCAGTCGATCGCTTCGTTGGCCATCGCCGTGACTAGGTTCCAATCAGGCTTGCCTTCAAACGGATAGATCTGCGTCGTGTTCCGAAACAGGTTCGGCTGCCATTGGTTGGCGTCGCCGCCGACGAACCCGTAGAAGTATTCAAAGCCCATCCCCGTCGGCCAGCGTTCAAACGGCCCGATCGCGCTCGCCTCGAACGTCGGCGTATTGTGATCCTTTCCAAACCAGGAAGTCGCGTACCCGTTGTCGCGCAGCACGCGGCCGATCGTCGCCTTGTCGCGGCCGATCAAGCTGTTGTACCCAGGGAATCCTGTCGCCTGCTCCGCCACGACGCCGAAGCCCGCTGAATGGTGATTGCGTCCGGTGATCAGCGCCGCGCGCGTCGGCGAGCACAACGCGGTCGAATAGACTTGCGTGTAGCGCAGCCCGTTCTTCGCGATCCGATCCATGTTCGGCGTCGGAATGACGCCGCCGTAGGTGCTCGGCACGGCAAAACCGGAGTCGTCCGTCATAATCAACAGCACGTTCGGCGCCTTCTTCGGCGGCACGATCCGCGGAGCCCACCAGGGCTTTGACTTTTGCGTCGTTTCCCCGATGACGCCGCCAAACTTCGGCTCCGGAGCCGGCAACTGCTTCCCGTCGATCGTCGTCGTCGCGCTCGGCGCGCCTGGCGTTCCGGTCGTTTCAATCGCCGTGTCGCCGCGGACCGCGGCTGAGAAACCGCTCATGGCGGCCAAGCAGGCGGCCGCCCAAAAGAACGTGCGCATCATCGTTGCCCCGTCATTTGAAGGAGTGTGCTGTGCTGCCAAACAAGGCGCGCGCCAAGCTCCGCATTGCCGACGGGCATTGTAGAGAATCACGCCCGCGGCGAGTAGAAACCGACGGCATTCCCCCGGCAGTTTCGCGCGGAAATGGCGCACGCGGCCGAACGAGGCGCCGCCGACCGCAGGCCGCCCCCCTGCGAAACTCTGCCGGCGGCGCCGGAAATCCGGGCGCGGTCATAGCGAAAATCGCGGCTGGAACTGTTTTGCCGCGTCTCCCACGCTATGGGTGGTCGATCAATTGCCAAGCTCAGTGCTCGGCGTTTGCCGCCCGCTGAGGCGTTTTCCCCCCATCCGAGGACGCTACCCATGCGCCCCGCTCTCCGCTTGGCCCTCGCCCTCTGCATCGCCTTGGCGGCGCGCTCCGCGACGGCCCAGTCCTACGGCGTCGACCTCCGCAACTCGCTGATGCCCGCTTCCGGCGCCATGGGCGGAACCAGCGTCGCCCGACCTCAGGACTTTCTCTCCGCCATCAACGGCAATCCGGCCGCCCTCACGCAATACCACGGCACCAATTTCACCGTCGGCAGCGCCTGGGCCGAAGGGACCTTCAACATCGACCAGACAGGTAACGTCCCCCTGCCCGGCATCACCCCCTTCAGCGCCAAGTCGCAAACACCCGGCACGGCCGTGCCCAACATCGGCGTCGCTCAGGAACTCACCGCCTACGGCTTGCCGGTCACCCTCGGCATGGCTCTGGTCGGATCGGCCGGCGCGGGAACCGACTTCCGCCAGGTCTCCGCCAGCAACGGCACCTCGACCTATCTCAGCATCCTTCAGTTCGCCCCTTCCGCCGCCGTCCAACTGACCGATCGTCTTTCGGTCGGCTCGACCCTCTTCGCCGGCGCCGGCTATCTCGACGGCCCGTTCGTCGGCGACGGCGCCATGACCAACGCCTACGGCATCCGCGGCGGGCTCGGCATGAGCTACGAGCTCACCGACGCCACATCACTAGGCGCTTACTATCAAACGCGCCAACATTTTCGCTTTCGCGACGCCGTGCGACTCGAACTTCTCAACGGCCAGTTCGAAGACTCGCGCGACGTTCAACTCGAGCTGCCGCGCACCGTCGGTCTCGGCATTGCCAACAGCAGCTTTCTCGACGGCGACCTCTTGCTCGCCGCCGACGTGCTCTACCTGAACTGGAACGGCTCCGACCTCTTTGGCAACGTCTACCGCGACCAGTGGGTGATGCAGCTCGGTTCGCAGTACCAGCTCACCCGGCGCTGCAAGCTCCGCGCAGGCTATGCCTTGGCCCAAAATCCGATCGATCCGACGACCGGCGACTCGGTCGCCGGCATTCCCATCCCCGGCGGCGTCCCTGGCGTCAAATACCTGCAGGCCCAGCTGGCCGTCGTCGGCGAGCATCGCCTCTCCGGCGGCATTGGGTTCAGCGACGTCCTCCCTGGCGTCGACCTCGATCTGCTCGCTGGCGGCATGTTCCTCGGCTCCGACCAGCTCGGCGCCAACACGGCCGTCAGCGTCGAAAGCTACTGGGCCGGCCTCGGCCTCACGTGGCGCTTCGGTCGCGGCTCGGTCGCTCCGTAGGTCGGCGGCTCGGACAGCCCCCCTCGCCAACGCTCGCGCGTCACTTGCCGAGATGCTCCAGCGCGTCAACGAACGGCGTGTTCGGAATTTGCAGGACCCCGACGAAGGGGCTTCGCAATTCCAGGATGAGAAAGATCGCGCCGGCGACTGACAGCGCGGCCAAAGCCACCGCCGCGATCACCGTGCCGTTGCGCGGGGCGAACATCCCGAAGCTCGCAAAGAGCACCGCGGTCCAAAACACCATGATGCAGATCAGCGGCATCGACGCCGATGCGGTCGCTTGCTCGTACTCCAGCCAGCGCAGCTCGCCGACTTCCAAACAGACCGACGTTGCCTGCGACTTCAGCGCCGTTTGCAAGTCCGACTTGGCCTGCAGCGCTTCGATCTCCCCGAGCAATTGCTCCGCGTGGACGGCCGTCGGATCGAGTACCGACTCTCCCATCTTGCTATGGGGCCACATCCGCTGCGCGACTTGCTCCACCACTTGTCGATATAGCGTCCGCACGTCGTTGGTCTCAGGACCAAAATTGGCGAGCAGGCGATCCAAGTAGAGCACTTTGGCCGCCATCTCGGTGACGCCGCTGGCCTGCTTGTCGTACGAGTCCTTCGCCGAGGCGACCAGCAAACCCAGGATCAAAGCGGACATCGTCGCGACGAAGCCCATCGTCACCTTGATGGTTTCTTTCGTGTCGGAGCTAAAGTGATGTTCCGGCAAGATGCGGCGCAAGAACATCCCGAACAAGGCTGCGCCAAAAACGAGCGCGAATACGAGCAGCAGGATGGTCGTCGTCGACATCACTCAACTTTCCCCGTGGCCGTGCGGGCGACCGGCGCGGGGTTCTCCAGAGAACTGCCAGCGCCGTGCAGATGGTGAGCCATGGGCGGCGACGCGGTTCGCCCGAAAAAACCCATGCCCCAGCACGCATTTTATCTTATCGACGACCAGTCGCTGCACTCAAGCAAGAGAAACGGCGCACACGCATTATCCGCCGGTTCTTGGCGCCCTCGCGTCCTGGCAGGAGCGCCTTCTGCAACTCGGGGTGGAAAATGCTTGTCAAGGCGGCCAATTTGGCCATCTCGTTTTTCCCCGCGCCCCATGAGATAATGCGGCCCGTGACGGAAGAGGCTAGTGCATCCGCTAGCCATCGATTCCCTGAGCTCGCTTCCTAGAAGGGAGAGGCGTCTGTTGGCCGAAAGCCGACCTCACTCCCAGCGGACCACGAATGACGTTGGCCTGCAGCCCGCAGAAAACCAACTCAACGCGCCAGACGACAAACTGTCGCGATGCCAATTTTGTCGCGACAATGACCAAGGCCTTGGAGCACGCCGACTTACGACCATTTCACGCCCTTTCTGTCGCGAAGAATCGCTTTCGCGACAATTGGCGACACGACAGCCCGCGCCGCCGCGATCGGATTATCTTGTCGCGACACAATTCACGACGTCGAAGACCAGGCGACAATTGCAACTAATGACTGGAATTAGACTTAACGTCGCCTGCACTGCTTTTTGTCGCCAAGTTAGCCAGCGGCGACAGATGACGACAATTCTCAAACTCTCAACCAATAGCAGACGCCACACATGACGCTCACCCGACTCTTCGTCACCGTTGCCCTATTGTCGCTCGCGTCGACGGCTCCAGCCGCCGAGCCAGTCGCCAGCGCCGTCATCGACGGAACGGCCCCCGGCTTCCATCCCCTCGGCGAGGCCGACTTCACCAACGTCAATTGCGACGCCGACACCTGGACCTGGCGTGACGGCGTCGCCCACTGCACCGGCCAACCGGTCGGCGTCATTCGCTCGAAGCAGAAGTTCACCAATTTCGAGCTCGTCGCCGAGTGGCAACACCTCAAGGATGCCGGCAACTCCGGGATCTTCGTTTGGACCAGCGAAGCGGCGCTCGCCAATCTCAAGCCCGGCTCGCTTCCGCCCGGCGGCATCGAGGTGCAAGTCCTCGATCTCGGCTACACGAAGCAATTCGAGGAGTCGACCGGCAAGAAAGCCGATTGGTTTACCTGCCACGGCGACGTGTTTCCCGTCGGCGCCGCCAAGCTGAAGCCCTTCGCGCCCGTCGCTCCCGACGGCAACCGCAGCTTCCCGCGCAAAAACCTCAGCCGCGGCGTCGGCCAGTGGAACCACTACTACGTTCGCGCGATCAACGGCGAGATCCGCCTCTGGGTCAACGGCGAGGAGGTCTCCGGCGGCAACGACGCCGACCCCAAGACCGGCTACCTCTGCCTCGAATCGGAAGGCTCGCCGGTGGAGTTCAAAAATATCCGCATTCGCGAGTTGCCGTAAACGATGACGACGAAGGCCCAGCATTGACGAAAGCTAACCACTCCTCTGTGCTCTCTGTGCCTCCGTGTTTAATTCTTAAAACGCATAACCATTCATCCCTCAGAACAACCTACGACCAAGCACTCGAAGGAATCTCACTATGCTCCGCTCTCTTCTCTGCATCGCCATGATCATCGCCGCCGCGCCGCTCCACGCCGAAGAGGAGGTCGTCGAACTCTTCAACGGCAAGAACCTCGACGGCTGGAAAGGCGATGCGAAGGTCTGGTCCGTCGAAGACGGCCTGCTTACCGGCAAGTCGCCCGCGGCCGAGGAGGACAAACTCAAGTCGAACACCTTCGCCATCTGGGACGGCGAGGTCGGCGACTTCGAACTGATCGCGGAATTCCGCCTTGAGGGCGACAACAACTCAGGCGTCCAGTACCGCGCCCAGGCCAATCCGAAGAACGGCCCTTACTCGATCGTCGGCTACCAGGCGGATATCCACCCGGCGGCGAACTACACCGGCATGCTCTACGACGAGGGGGGTCGCGGCATCGCCGCCGAGCGCGGGCAAAAGGTCACGCTGAAGGCCGACGGCAAGAACGAGGTGAAGCCGCTCGAAGGCAAGTTTGATCCCGTCGACCTCTCCGCATGGACCACCCTCGAAGTGAAGGCTGTCGGCAACCGACTGGTCCACAAGATCAACGGGGACGTCACGGTCGACGTCACCGACGAGGACCCGCAGAACGCCGAAGCCAAGGGTCTGCTCGCCCTCCAAGTCCACGCCGGTCCAGACATGAAGGTCCAGTATCGGTCGATCAAGCTGAAGAAGCTCGATAAATGACGGCCCTTTGCCTGAGAAGCCAGTTCAACCGCCGTCATTCTTGAAAATGCTCAGCGGTTAATGATTTAGCCACAGAGAACACCGAAAGCACGGAGCAAAGCGAAAGGAGACGATCCTCTGGTCGTCTTCTCTGTGCCCTCTGTGTTCTCTGTGGTAAGTGAGCATGGCGATAGCCTTTGAATAAGCTTCGAAGCCCGGGACTGCTAGACGGCAATCACTTCTTCGGCTCGACCAAGAGCTCGCCCTTTTCCAACCGATCCCAATGATGCCGCAAGGCGCGTTTGCGCTGGGCGTCGTTTTGCTCAGGACGATAGTTGCCGAAGAGGCGCTTGCCGGTGATTTCGTCCCAGTTGTACGAAGCAAGGACCCGATAGGTCAGATCGTCGTCATCCATCCAGCGAATGATGCGCACCAGCGCGCCGTTCTTTACTTCGTCGCGCGTCGCGCCGATCGTCGCCGCGTCGAAGCCGAGTAGCAGCTCCATCAAGTCCTCGGCCGCGTCCTGCCCGCGCTCCAACGCGAAGGCTGCAGCGATGCCGTCGGCGGCCGTCGGATCGCGGGCAATCGCCTGACGCAGCTCGTCGACTTGCGAGCGCCACGAAGCGCGTTGATTCGGATCATTCAGCGCGCTCACCAAGGCGTCGTACAACCCGACGTAAGCGCCGCAGCGCGCGGCCAGCGCACGGACCTCGGTGCGGCGGCCGCGGTCAGTGCGGTCGCTCAGTTCCAGCAGCTTGATGTTCACCGGCTCGCCCGCCACGAGCGCCTCGGCGATGGCGTCGCGGGCCGTCCGTTCCGTTGCCGTAATCTGTTCGCGATCGACCCAGCTCGGCAGATTCTCGATCGCCACTGGCGCCGTGTCGACGCCGTCGACGGTCGTCCATGTGGCCGGCGCTTCGACCTTCTCGCCGTTCCATTCGATCGATCCGCTCGTGAGATACCAAGAGGCCTCGGCGGGCGCAGGCTGACGATTCAGCGCGGGGCCCGGGACGAAGATGCGACGCACCTCCACCGCCAAACTCGACGACGAACCGAGCTGCACGACTCGATCCTCGTCTGCCAGCGCCAGTTCGACGCGATTGCCGTTCAGGCCCGAGTTGACGATCACCTGCCCGTACGGAATGCGGAGTCCCAACTCCGCCGCGTCGGTCCCCGCCCCGGCGCCCGGCGCCAGGACTTCGACCTCGGCGCCGCCGCTGAGATAGACGTTCGCGTCGGCCAGCACCACATGCGTCCGGAACGTCGGCAGCGACATCAGCGTCTCGCCAGCCGCGATCGGCGTGCGAGCCGCGACGCGCTTCCAGACATTCTCCTTACCGTCCAAACGCAACAGCACGTCGTTGTTGCCCAGGTAGGCGCCGATCGGCTTCACCTCGCCCGGCTTCACGCTGGGGTCGGCTTCCTCGCCGGCAGGCGTTACGACCGTTGGCGGCGCCAGCGTATCGCTCCCGGGCGTCATCGCCGCCGCCGCATCCGCGACCTGCGCCGGACCAGGCGGCGCCGCGACTGCGGCGGCGTCGCCGGGGGTCGGCGTCGTCGGTTCGCCCGCCATGGGAGGCGCCGGAGGCGTTGGTCCTTCGGCCGTCGCTAACGAAGCCGCTGCCGCGTCAGCAGGCGCCTCGCTCGCCGCCGCGGCTTCCGTCGCGGGGCCAAGCGTCATCTCGCTCGCGTCGGGGACGCTTCCCTCGGCAGCCATCGGGGTCGACTCGGCCACGATCGGGGCCATCGTCGCCTCGGTCGGCGGCGCCGCTTCCGCGGCGACCTCTCCCGCCACGGCGCCCGCGACTTCCGCGCCAGGCGCGCTCGGCAGATCGAGCGGCGGCGCCTCCAGCGTGCCGTCGGCCGGCGGAACGGCAGCCTCGGTCGCCTCTCCCACCACTGGCGGCAATGTTGGCGCTCCACTCGGCGTGAACGCGGGCGCTTCGCTATCGCTCGTCGTCGTCGCGCCGTCGGTTGCCGGCGCGGCTGCCGCATCGGCCGTCGCGCTCTCCGCGGCCGGCGCGGCAAGGTCGCCCACGGCGACGTCGCCGGTCACCTTGTCGACGCCGCCCATTGCCGCCACCTCCGACGGCGTCTCCGCCTCTGGCTGCGGCCACGCCAGCCAGACGGCGACGCCGCCGATGACAAATGCCAACAGCGTTGCCATGACCGCTCGCCGCGAACGACGACGCTGCCGCACGGCGGCCAGCATGTAATCAGGAACGGCCGCCTCGTCGGGATCTACCGGCGGCCGCGACGAGACGGGCGGAGCGACCGGAGCCGCGGCCACGGGCGGCGTGGCCGACGAGTTCACCGGCGTGGCGTGGGCCGGCTCGATCCGCACCTGCTGCGGCGCCGCGGCCGGCGCCTGGGCCAGACCATACAACCGCTGACGCAGGTCGGCGTCGACTTCGGCCGGTTCGCCCAGCACCATCGTCAAAATGTGATGGCAGGAGGCTGCTTCGGCTAGCAGCATGTCCGCGTTGTTGCCCGCTTCGAGGCAGCTCCGCTCAAAGTCAGCGACTGCATCGGGGCTCAGCGTGCTGTCCAGGTACTCCGACGTCGTATTGGCGTCGAGCGCCGCCGAATCGCCATGCAGGTCGCCGCTTTCGGCCGCCAGTACCTCAGGCGCCGACAGTCGCAGCCGCCGCACGGCATCCCGCGAACGGTGAATCAGCTCGGTCGCAAAGGGGCTCGATTCGATCTTGCGACCAAGATCTTCTTGATCGGCCGGATCGAGAACGTCGTCCATGTAGGCCAGCAGGGTGCGTAGCGTAAGACGCATGGGATGCTCTTGAGGATTGAATGCTCGGGCGTGGGAGAGCGAGGCAAAGGCGCGCTCCGACGGGCGACAAACTCGCCGCCACTGGTGTTAGTGGGGGTGCCGCGGAGAGTTCGTGCAGAAAAATCGCCGCAACTGGGGAATTTTCTGAGGAAGGCCAGCTAGCGCAGTGCTGTTGGCGCTCGCCCGCCTAGGCAGCGAGTCGGCGATCAACGCCGGTCCGCCGTTCGCGCCCGGCGCGCCGTTCGACGAAGTACGCCGTCGCCCGGCTAACCGCCAGTTCGCGGACGTGCGCTGGAAAGGCGAGCAGAAAGAGCACCGAGACCCCCAGCTGCAGCGCGGCGACGACGCCCGGATGGATCGCCAGCGGGGCCGACTCGTCCCGCGCCTCGACGACGATCCGCGATTCCCATCCATCGCTGGTACGAACCCAGTCGCTGCTCGCGGGCTTGCCGACCGCTCGCTCGCCGGCGCTGATCCAGCCGCTGACGGCGGCGACAATCAGAATCACAAGCAGGCGGCGAAACATCGGCGGGGCTCCTGGTTGAAGACCCCGATTTGCAAGGCTCGTGCCCGACTCGTTCCGTGGCAGTCCGCGGGCTCCCCACCGACGTTACCCAGGCCCGATTGCGAGCGCCAGCGCGATTTCCCTCGATGTGGCAAGGACGCTGGCGGTTGTCAACTCGCCACATCATCCCCCTGAGGCTGTGGCGAAAAGTGAACGCGTTACGAGCAGCCCCAGCCCGGCAATGTGGCAGCCGCTGCGCGGCGCCTGCCCTGCGTCAAACCACTATGACTTGCCTCTGACCGTCGGCAACCGAGCCCACCGGTTCGTCGGCATAGTTTGCCTCCGCGGCGAGTCCCATAACATCGTTCAACTCGTTTTTTCGATCGTTTCTGCTTGCGCCGGAGAGAGTTACAACTTGATCTGCACCCGCGCCGCCGCCGCGCGCCGAACAGCGTGTAGTATTAGCTAGCTCATCGTGCGGCGCGTGAATTGAGACTCGTCCTCCACCGCCGAACTTGTCAGCGTTTTCGGCCCAGGGTTTGCATCCTTCCGGAGTCGAATCGGGCACTCGGAACTGCTCGGCTCGTCCCAGAACCAGCAAACTTCGGCGGCCATCATGCTCCGTTTCAGCCCCTCAACTGACATGACGACCGAAGCGCGAACTCACTTGCGACGCGTGTGCACCGAAGCCGAAGGGTACCTGGAGCTGGGCATGCCGGAGTATGCCCTGGCTTCGCTGCAGCGTTGGGGCCAGCATGTCCACGGCGACGCTCGCGGCTGCTACCTGCTGGGCGAAACGTTGCGTGAACTCGAGCGCTATCGCGAAGCCATCTTTCCGCTGCGGCGCTGCCTGGAACTGATACCCGACGATATCCACGTCGCCATGGCGCTAGGCTGGTGCTTCAAGCGCGTGGGGCAGCTCGACGAGGCGATCGGAGCGCTCGAACACGCCGTCGCAGTCGATCCCAGCGAAGCCGTGCTCCACTACAATCTCGCTTGTTACTGGAGTCTGGCCCGCAACCGCCGTCGCGCGTTGCAATGCCTGGCTCACGCGTTGGAGATCGACGGCAACTTCCGCGAGATGGTCTGCGACGAACCCGACTTCGATCCGATTCGGACCGATCCGCTGTTCCAGGCGCTCACCGCGACAGTCGGCTGAGTTGGTCGTTACACGCGGCTCGCCGCTAGTCGGCCTCGTCCGAGCGACTTGCTTCCTGGAGCAATTGCTTGATCGCGTCTCGCCGTTCGGCGGACAGTCCGATCGACTCCTCGCTCCAAACGCGACGCCAGGGCGTTGGGAGCGATGCAACCGCGCGGCGCACCGTGTGAAATTGAGCGATCAAGTGTCGGCAGGGCGGGCAAATCAGTTGGTGCAGGCGCAGCGCCAGCCGCTCGCCCCGACCGAGCGGACGATCGAGCGATTCAGAGGCGAGTTCCGACGCCGCGCGGCAATCGAGATTCCAGGCGGAGAGTTTGGATCGCTCTTTCATGATGACCTCGCCTGCCCCACTCTCATTGGGCTGCTTTCGTCGGCGCTCTTCTCGCTTGCGGAGACTGCCTCCGTGGCGAACCACTTCTGTTCGAGACAACTCCGCAACAGCATTCGCGAGCGATAAAGTCTGACCGACAGGTTCCGCGGCGTGATGCCGGCGATTTCGCTCGCCTCTTGCACCGTCGCCAACCCCAACTCGCGGAGTTCGAATGCTTGTGCGAGGTGTCGCGGCAGCTCCGCGAGGCAACGGCGCACGATCTGCCAGAACTCGGATTTCTCCGCCTGATGCGCCGGCGTCGAGCGCCAATTGGCGGGCGGAACGGTCCAATGACCGGTACGGTCGAACATCGGCGCCACCTCGTCGAGCTCGGCGTCGGTCGTCACGAGCGTGCGGGCGTCTTTGCGGTAGTGATCGATGATCTTGCGGCGAAGGATCGCGATCAGCCAGGTGCTGAACGCGGCGCGATGGTCGAAATCGCGGCGGGCCTTAAAGGCGGCGAGAAAGGTTTCCTGAACGAGATCCTCGGCGGTCTCTCGGTCGCCGACGCGCGTGACGGCGTACTGCAAGAGCGCATCGCCGTAGCGATCGACCCACTGGGCAGGGTCGCCAAGATCAGCGTCGTTGGGGGGTGGTTCGAGCATAAGGCGGCCGATGGGTGGAAAACGGGTCGGCTTAACTTAGACGATTGGCCGGCTCCATGGTTACAGTTCCCGAATCGCCCGCAGCCGAAAGCCGTGGAGTGGCTAGGTAGCCTAGCGGCATGAGTATTTGCGCGGCGGCGTAGGCAGGCCAAATGACGGGCGCGAAGAGCGTTTGGCCGGCGAAGAGCCTGAGACCGAGCACCACGTCGGAGAGGACGAAGAGCAACGCGCCGGCGACGACCCACGGCCCGCGCCAGCGCCCGAGAAGGGCCGCCGCCGCCATCGCGGTGAGCGCCGCCGAGTAAAGGGGCGACGCGATAGCAAGTGGGCCGCGCAGCAGCGGCCAGATGTAGATCGTCAGAGCGAACATTGAAACGATGAGCACGACGATGGCCGTGCGGCGGCGACCAGGCAGTTGAGCGAGCGGATAGCGATGAGGCAAGAATGCGGCGATGTATCCCAGGTGCCCCAAAAAGAACGCTCCCATCCCCATCAGCAAGTAGTCGCTGCCCAGGTTGAGCAAGCCGTCGCCGACGGCGTGGACGACGAGCGCTGCGACGAGCGAGCCGGCGGCGCAGCGCCGCTGGCGGAAAACTTCGAGCGCCATCGCCAGCGCGGGAGTCATCTTCAGCGCAATCGACGTTGCCTTCGAATCGAAGTCGATCCCCTGCCAATAGGCGACCGCCGCAACGACGGCGATCAACGGCAGCATCAAGTCACGCAAGTTCATAGACAAAGCGCAGCGAACAAGGTGGGCGACGACGGCTAGGCGACTAACGCGCTCGGGCGCGCTTTCTGAATTTGACCATGCTATCGCCACAATGAAAGAAGCCCCGGCCTTGGGGGAAGGCCGGGGCTTCAGTTGTGGTGGGCGACTGTCGCGGGGGAGGCGGGTAGTCGCCCACGGTTGTCCCCTCCCCGGGGGAAGGGAGGGGTTTGGGGGTCTCTCAAACTTTCAGTCGTGCGGATTGGGCGCCGCATGGACTGGTCGCTGAAGCGACCAGTCCGTTGGGCAGTCTAGGCCGAACGAGCTCAGGTTAGTAGTTCCACTCGACGCCGGTTTGAAGTCCGTGGAGGATCATGCCGCCGCCCGAGTTCACGTAGCTCGAACCCTGGCCCGCAGTGAGCCATTGATTCGGAGCCTGGTTCGTGGCCAAGGCGACGCCGGTGAGGCCCATCGCTCGCCAACCGCCGTAGAGTCGGCAGTTGCAAGTCATTTGGTAGCTCGCACCGAGGCGGAGTTCGCCCAGCATCGCGACGTCCGTTTTGCTCGCGTTGGCGTCGAACGTGTCGCCCGAGGAAATGTAGCGCACCATGCCCGTCGACGAGACAAAGTACTGGTGAGTATCGATGTCGTTGCCGTAGAGGCCGAACAGCGTGTTCATGTGTAAGCCCCACTTGCAGCCGACGCGGTACATGGCGTTCGAGCCCAGCTGGAAGCCGACGAGCTTGTTCTCAACTTGCGAGTTGTAGTTGAGATAGCCGTTGCTGCCGCCGTTGTAGTCGACGCCGTACATGAAGTAGTCGTCGAGCTCGAAGTAGCGAACGCCGCAGACGCCGATGATGCTATAGCGATTGGGAGCACAATAACCGCCAAGTCCGCCGCTGATGCCGCCCAATCCGCCGTATCCGCCGAGGCCGCCGCCGCTGATGCCTCCATTGCAGCCCCCGCAGGGACCGCACGCCGGAGCACAACCGCAGAGATTGAGCCGAAGCAGATTGACTTCGATATTGCGAGCCGAGAAGCTGCTGCGAACGCGGGCCTCCGTGATGGCATAGGTGCCGGCGCCGGTTGGCGGGCCGTAGTTCCAGAAGTTGTTGAGCGGCATGTAACCGCCGCCGCCGTTGTATTCGAGGCCGGGCATCGGCATCATCGAGTAGTATTCCGACGGCATGCCAGGCATGTAGTCGAACGATTGATCGTTATCGAAGATTTCCCAATAAACGCCCTCGATCCCCCAGGTCGGGCAGCAAGGGGCGCAGCCGCACGGATCGGCCGCGACGCCGCCGAAGGTCCGGCCCAGGCGAAACTCGACGCCCCCCTGATAGCCGGGGTCGACGTTGGAAGTCGTGACGGGAATGTTCGGCATCGAGGGGTAGCCCGAGCCGGAGTCCATCATGCCGAGGTTGTACTTGTCGGAGCTGTCGCGCTGCATGAGCAAGCCGTAGACGCCGCCGAACCAATAGTTGCAGCTGTTGCGGCACAGCAACCGGTCCATCGTCCCAGGCGTTTCGCACCCGTACGCCGAGTACTCGGCAGCGCCGTAGGGAGCACTGCAGTTGCCGGTGGCGCATCCGCCATCGGCGCCGTTGCCGTAACCGGAGGGATAGCTCTCGTAACCGCCAGTCGCCTGGGGATAGCCGCTCTCCGGCATCGGCACGGGCTGCGGCGTCGCGCCCGCGGGCGTCGGCATCATCGCGCCGGGCGGCACCGTTTCAGTCGGCGGCGTCAGCGGCAGGTTCTGCACGGCTTCGGGCGCGGGATTCTGCATCGCTCGCGCCGTATAGACTGGCTGCTGGTAGGCCGGTTGCTGGACGGCGGTCGGCGGAGCAGCCGGCGCCGCGGCATTCGGATAGACCTGCTGGAAGGCCGAAGGCTGTGCGGTAACTGGCGCTGGGGCCTGAGTCGGAGCCTGCGTCGCGGTCGGAGACGTTGAAGCTGCTTGCGGAGGGACGGGGTAGGCGCCATATCCAGGCGGCACGCTTGCGGCAGGACGCGCGGCAACGTACGGGATCGCGGCGTTGTACTGTCCCGCGACCTGCTGCGCGGCCGCGCTATATTGCTGGCCGACTTGCTGGACGCCAGCGTTGTACTGTTGGGTCGTCTGCTGCGCGGCGGCGGTGACTTGCTGCGTGGCAGCGGAGTATTGCTGATAGGGCGCCGTCGGCGCCAGGGGTTGCGTCGCGACCGTGGTCAGCGGCTGCGTCGCGGCGTACGACTGGCCGGCCGTTGGCTGCGGCAGCACGGCGTACGGGTTTTGCCCCGCAGCTTGAGCATAAGGTTGTGCAGTTTGCGGATACGCAGGGTACTGCTGCGCGTACGCCGGACCGGCGACCTGCAGCGTCGCGAGCGATGACGCCGCGAGCAGCCCCCTTCCGAGGTCGGTAAAGAATCGCATCGGACGCTATCTCCTGTACATTGAGTTCGCCCGCGCACCTGACGCCGCCTGGGTCGGAGGTCGTGGCGTCGCGAGTCGTGCTGGGCGAGATGTTCTGAGCAATGCGGCGTCGACTTTTCAGACAACCCGAAGCCGCATCCTCCCCCGTAAGACCCAATCGACCGCTACGGCCGGCAGAGTTCGCGACATGTCGCGACCGGCATAGATGTTTCCGCTGCTATCAAGCGGAGCGATCGGCATAATCGCGCAAGTTTGCCTGATAGGGATCGCGTGCGCGGCAGAGTTTACGCAGCTTGGCTGCGCGACAGGCGGGAGGTGAGAGGCCGCGGGTGAGAGTTCAGGAAGCCCAGGCATCAGGCCTGGAGAACGCGGTCAGAGTTGTGCGTTGTTCTCTCCTACCTCTCGCCTTCCGCCTCTGACCTCTCCATTACGCCGCGTGTGCACGCGGCAAACCCAGCAATCCGTACATTGCTAGCACTTCATCGGCGAGGGCTCGATAGTCGTCGGCGCCGGCCGAGGTCGGGGCATACTTGAAGATCGATTGCTCGAAGCTCGGAGCCTCGGCCAAGCGGATGTTGCGCCGGATCCGCGACTCAAACAGCCGGCCATGGAGCCACGGCTGCTGCCGGTCGCCCCCGGCCGAAAAGTACTCGGCCACGTCCGCGCTCACCTCGGCGGCCAAGCGGGTCGACGAGTCGTAGAGGCACAAAATCACCCCCGCGAGCCGCAGACGGTCGTTCAATCGGCGGTGAACGAGGTCGATTGTCTGGAGCAATTTGCTCAGGCCGTGCAGCGCGAGGAAGTGGGGCTGCAGCGGCAGAAAGACGTCGTCGACCGTCGAGAGCGCGTTGATCGTCAGAATGCCGAGCGACGGCGGGCAATCCATCAACACGAGGTCAAGATTCGCGGCAGCGCCGCCTTCGGCGACGTTGGCAGCCAAGGCGTCGCGCAGAATCAGTTCGCGGCCGACGACGCCGGCGAGTTCGACTTCCGCGGCGGCAAGGTCGATGTGCGAAGGCGCGACCCACAAGTTTTCTTCGACTGACTGCCAAACTTCGGCGAGCGTCCTGCCGCCGGTGAGCAGCTCGTAGGTGTTCGGTAACTCCCGTTGCGGACCAAGGCCAACATGCAACGACGCGTGGGCCTGCGGATCGAGATCGATCAAGCCGACGCGCACCCCGCTGGCAGCCAGGGCGGCGCTCAGGTTGACGGCGGTCGTCGTTTTGCCGACGCCCCCCTTCTGATTGATGATGGCAATCGATCGCATGGCATCTTTTCCCGCTGGTGGACCGACTTCCCGGCCCGTGTGACGGTCCGGCGATTGGAGCGGGGAGTATAGGCGCCGCCATGGGGCGCCTCCAGAGCATTCGGGCCGAGTGCTAGCGAGCGGCCGACTCGGCGGCGACGGTTGGTTCGGCGTCGGACTTGGCCTTTGGCTTCAGAGCCCCGACATCGGTTAGATAGCGTTGCAGCGGCGTCGCGATCCGCGGGCAGGGCAAGACGTCGACCTGCTTGCCATCGGTCGAGAGCTTGCCGAGGACCTTGAAGTCGCGGCCCAGCAGGACGACCTGCTCGCTAGGTCCCTCGACGAACCGCAAGGCATACGCCCAATCGCGGGTGCTGGCCGCCGGCTCCACTTGGCGAGCGCCCCACGAAAAGTTGTCGTCCTGAATGAAGACGTGTCGCAGGTGGATCAGGCCCTTCTCGTTGCGGAGGTCGTGGTAGTCGGTCACCGGGCGACCCGCGACGGCATTCGTCGGATCGTCTCCACTGGCATCGCCTTCGGCGGGGGTTGATTCGAGAACGAGAAATTGCAGTTCAGGCGATTTGCCGATGAGCCGCGACGATTCGCCCCAGAATTCGGCCGATCGCCGACTGTAACTGTACTGGTAAAGCCAGGCCCCCGCGGCCATCGAGATGGCCAGCACGAACATCGCAACGATGACCAGTCGACCGGAGATTTGCATGAATAGCCTGACGCCTCGGGTGGCGGATCGGACGCTCCATCGCCGCGGCGACGGCGTCCCGGGCGGGGCGTCATTTCGTCGAGGGGCGGCCCCTAGTATACTGGCTCGCTCGGTTGGTCTTTAGTCCTTGTCTCCGCGGCGTAGCCCACCATGCCCGATACGTTCGATCCCTATCGTGAAGCACTTGTGATGGAAACTGAGACTGTCTGGCCGGAGGAATACCTCGCGTGGCCGGCGGTTGATCGCGCGGCGTTCGCCCAGCGGCTTCATGCCACCGCAGCCGACGCGGCCCATCTGGAATACGTTCGCAGTCATACTGGTTTCGTGCGGAAGATCTACGTCACGCCGTGGGATATTGAGCGAATCTCATCGTAGATCTGGCAAGGCGTTGAAGCTCCGCGAGACATCCCTGAGGGTTCGCTGTGGCCGGAAAGACTGAAACTGTTCGCGTCGCGCTGGCCGAGCGAAGTTACGACATCGAGATTGGCAGCGGTACGCTTGCCGGCATGCCCGAATTCTTGCGAGCGCGGACAAAATCGGACCACGCGATTCTTGTCACCGACTCGAACGTTGACGATCTTTATGCCGACGCGGCGGGGGATCAACTCGTCGGCGAGGGGTGGGAGGTCGACCTCTTTGCGATCGAGGCCGGCGAACCGAGCAAGTCGGTCGACGCGGCGGACGAGTTGTGGAACGCGATGCTCAACGAAGGCGCCGATCGCGAATCGATTGTCGTGGCGATCGGCGGCGGCGTCGTGGGCGATCTGGCCGGGTTCGTGGCGGCGACGTTTGCGCGGGGGCTCGAGTTCTTCCAAGCGCCGACGACGCTGTTGGCTCAAGTCGATAGTTCCGTCGGCGGGAAGGTCGGCGTCAACCTGCCCGGCGCCAAAAACATGATTGGCGCCTTCTGGCAGCCGCGCGGCGTGTTGTGCGACGTCGCCGCGCTTGAGTCGCTGCCCGATCGCGAATATCGGGCCGGATTGGCCGAAGTTGTGAAGTACGGCGTCATCCTTGACGCCGAATTCTTCGCGTATCTGGAAGCCAACGTCGAACCGATCAACGCTCGCCATGCGGACGTCCTCACGCGGATCGTCGAGCGGTCGTGCCGGCTGAAGGCCAACGTCGTCGAACAGGACGAACGCGAGACTACCGGCCTGCGGGCCGCGCTTAATTACGGCCACACCTTTGGTCATGCCTTCGAGGCCATCGGCGAGTACGAGGAACTACTCCATGGCGAAGCAGTGGCCGCCGGGATGCGGTGCGCCATGCAGTTGGCCGTGCGCTTGGGTCGAGTCGCGGAAGCGGATTTCGAACGTCAGGAGTCGCTGCTGGAGGCCTTGGGGCTGCTCGTCGATCCGCTGGAGGCCGACGGCGACGAGGTGTTGCGGCTCATGTATCGCGATAAAAAGGTCGCTGCGGGGAAGCTGCGCTTCGTTCTGCCGGACCGAATCGGGCACGTCGAACTCGTGGCCGACGTGCCCGAGGCGGACGTTCTGGCAGCCCTCGCCGTCTAAAGCCCAGCAAGATTTGCAACTCAGCAAGTCGTCGATTAAATTCGACCGGCTGAGTTTCTTTCCTGAGTGAGCAACTCGCGGAGCGGCGTTGCGATCGGGCGAATGATTCGCCGCCCGCGTTGGGATCCGCGCTGCATGACTACCGTCGCCCAGGCGCCGACGTTCGACGATGCCGCTCGCGCCGAGATTCTGCTGGCGCTTACGCCCGACGTCGGTCCGATCTTGCGCACCAGGCTGCTCGAACGATTCGCGTCGGCCGAGGCGATCTTCGCGGCGTCGGAGGCGTCGCTGCAGGAAGTGCAAGGGATCGGGCCCAAGATCTCGCGGCGGATTATTGGGGCCCGCCACGAGGTGCAACTCGACGCGCAACTGGCGATCGCTCGCGAACATGGGCTAACGATCCTCCTGCCGCAGTGGCCTGGGTATCCGCGATCGCTGCGTGAGATTCCCGATCCGCCCGGCGTGCTGTTCGTCCGCGGCGCGATCGAACTGGCCGACCAAATGGCGGTGGCGATCGTCGGCACGCGGCGGGCGACGCATTATGGCAAGAAGCAGGCGGAGCGACTTGCCGCGGGGCTGGCTCGCGCCGGGATCACGGTCGTCAGCGGCATGGCTCGCGGGATCGACGGCGTCGCCCACCGCGCGGCGATGGCAGCCGGCGGGCGGACGATCGCGGTGCTCGCCAGCGGCGTCCTCAATCCCTTCCCGCCGGAGCATGTGAAGCTGGCCGAGGAGATCGAACAACAAGGCGCAGTGCTGAGCGAAGCGGCGCCGACGATGCCGCCGCTCGCCGGGATGTTCCCGCAGCGGAACCGCATCATCAGCGGGCTGACGATGGGGACAATTGTTGTCGAAGCAGCCGACCGCAGCGGCGCGCTGATCACCGCGCGGCATGCGATGAAGCAAGGCCGCGAGGTGTTCGCCGTACCGGGACCGGTCGACAGTCCCGGCTCGTCGGGGCCTCATCGTCTGCTGCGCGACGGCGCGAAGCTGGTCACCTGCGTCGACGACGTGCTCGAAGAGCTTGGCCCGCTGGCGGAAGCGGCGCCAGACCAGCGCGGCGGCAACATTCGCATTGCCGCAGAAGTGCTGCTCAATGAGATCGAGCATGCCGTTCTGCAGGCCATTGAGCCGACAGGCTCGATGCTCGATGACGTTGCGGCAAACTGCGCGATGCCGATCCATCGGGTGCTCGCCACGGTAAGCGTACTGGAGTCGCGGCGGCTGGTGCGGAAGGTGGCGGGAAATCGGGTCGCGAGAATATAGGCTCTGTCATTGTCTTCTGATCGGAGCGAAGAATCTGGAAGTCCGTCGCGCGCTCGCAGTTCCTTCGATCCACTCCAGATGGCATCCGTCGGGTCCCTTGGCACTGTCTTACTTTTGATCACTGGCGCCTCTTAAAATGAGACTTTCGACCTGCCGGTTTTGCATGGCATTGCAGTTTTTGGCAGTTAGGAAATCCCTCGGGAACCCGCGAACCAACCCCCGGGGGTATGACGTAAAGCCATACTGAGGGCCATCTTGCCACCGCTTCGTGGACGGACGCATGCGTCCGTTTCTCTACCCGCGGCATGCCACTTGCATTAAACCTCCTCCGTACTTGTCGGGGGAGCCAGCAAGCTCATCCACGCGTGCCAGCCGAACGAATCAATCGTGACGCTTGGGCTGCTTAGGCGGCCAATTTCCGCGACCCATGGAAATGCAGATGTTAGAATGCGAGGGTCGGCGGAATTTAATTCAGGACGGCTGGGAGGAGGGACTTCTCCCAGTAACACCGTCGAACTCTCAGACATGAGGAGTTCGTAGGATGAAAAAGTTGAACAAGGAAGAATTGAACCGCACCAATGCCACGTTGTCGGCCCAGGGTCTGAGCGACCCGCCGGCCGTCAGCGACGAACAATTGCTGCAATCCTACCGCGAAGCTAGCGATCCGACGGTCTTTGCCGAGTTGGTCTCTCGCTACCAGCGGGAATTGTATAATTACCTTCGTCGGTTCCTGGGTGACGCCACGCTGGCAGAAGATGTGTTCCAGGCGACGTTCTTCCAGGTCCACCAAAAACGCGACTCGTTTGAACAGGGTCGGAAGTTCCGTCCTTGGCTCTATACGATCGCCACCAACCAAGCGATCGACGCGCAGCGGCGAAATCGTCGTCATCGTCGATTAAGCTTGAATCAACCGCACCAAGCCGGCAGTGAGTCCGTAGGAACATTGATCGATTTGGTCGCGGCTGACGGGGGCGACCCTGTCATCGCCGTCGAGAGCAGTGAAGAGGGCGCGTGGGTGCGAGGCGAGGTCGAGGCCTTGCCGGAGCCTCTTCGCAACGCGGTAAACTTGGTTTACTTCGGGGGTATGAAATACCGTGACGCAGCCAAGGTCATGTCGGTGCCGGTCGGAACGGTCAAAAGCCGTTTGCATGCCGCCATCCAGCGCCTCGGCCAGTCGTGGCGTGATGTGCAGCCAGCCAACCGTTCGTAAGGACGCATCATGTGCGGTCAGCGGACGCATTGCGGCTGGAGTTGAGTTGAGTCATTACCACAGGCCTGTCGCAACGTGCGGCAGGCCTGTTTTATTTGATTCGCAAGCGATGATCGGCCGCGGATGGGAACTACCGCGATGACTGACGATCTTCTCGCTTATCTCCTGGACGACTTGTCTCCCGAACGACGGGCGGAAGTCGACGCGAAGCTCGCCACCGACGTGGTTTGGCGTTGGGAGCTGGAGCGCTTGCGCGAATGCCTGGCGGCGAGCGGCGCCCTCGACCAGTGCGCGACGCCTCCCGCAACGGCGGAGCCTGACGCCCTGGAAGCGTCGCACCCTGACCTGGAGCCGCCGATCGACCTGGTGCAGAAAACGTGCTGCTTCGTCGAAGACTCGGCGAGCGGGAAGTTCAAGATCGAGAAGAAGCGTTGCCAACAGCAGCGAGTGATGTCGGCAGCGGACTGCGAAGGGGGCAGCCGAGGGTGGAGCCTGGCCGACGTGACGGTCGGCGCGGGCATACTGCTGATCTTGGCGGCGCTGATCTTGCCGGCCGTGCAGCATTCGCGCGACGCGGCGCGAAGCAACGCCTGCGGCGCGAAACTGAAAGCGATGCACGTTGCGCTCGAAAACTGTGCGATGAACCGCGGCGGCCTGCCGGAACTCTCGTCAAGCGATCCGACGGCGATGCTCATTGCCCAGCTCGTCGCGGCTGGGTTCATGAGCCAAGCGGACGCCGCCGAGGTGGTGACGTGCCCCAATTCGCCACAGGCGCAGCGTCTGAACGATCTGAAGTTTAGGATTCGCGTGCCGGCTCCTCAGGAGCTGCGCGCGGCAACCGGTCAGGAACTGCTGCAACTGATCGCGGACATCAATCTCTCGTACGCCTTCCGTCTGGGATATCGGGACGCCAACGGCGACTATCGGCAAGTGCAGATGAGAGACTTGGATACGCCGATGATGGCCGACGCCCCGGCGGCAACGGCGACCGGCCTGCAACCGGTCAATCATGGCTGCCGGCAAAACATCCTGATGAAGTCGGGGAGCGTGCGGACGCTCGACGCAACCGTGCTGCCGGCGAATGACGCCGATTTTCAAAGCCTCTTTTGGAATAATGAGGGCGAGCAAGCCGCGGGCAGCAATGAGGACGACGTCGTGCTCGCAACGCCGTATGTCAGCGGCGACGGTCCGCTGAACGTCTCCTCCCCAAAGGTGGGACGGTGGCAATGCCAAGAGCTGTTCTTCATTGAACGTCGGCCGCAAGCAACGACGAAGTAGCTGAAGGTCGCAACAGCGACGCTACTTGCGACTTACCCAGGTGCGTTCGCGCTGGGCGACAACCTGCCGGATATGATCGAGATCGTCGTTGGGCGTCGCGCTGATCAGCTTCCGCGTATACTCTTCGCGGGGGTCGCGGTAAATCGCCTCCGATGGGCCGAACTCGATGATCTTGCCGGCGTTCATCACCGCCATCATGTCGGCCATGAACTTCACGACGCTCAGGTCGTGGCTGATGAAGATGTAGGTGAGGCCGCGCGTTTCTTGCAGCCGTTTGAGCAGGTTGAGGACCTGAGCCTGCACGGAGACGTCGAGCGCGGAGACCGATTCATCACAAATAAGGAACTCGGGCTCGACGGCGATCGCCCGAGCGATGCAAATGCGTTGACGCTGACCGCCGGAGAACTCGTGCGGATAGCGCCGCAGATGGACCGTCTGCAGGCCGACCTCTTCGAGCAGTGCTGCGGCGCGGTCGCGACGGTCCTGGCGACCGGCGCCGATGCCCTGAATGACCATGGGCTCGGTGACGGCCGCCTCGACCGTCATCCGCGGATTCAGCGAGCCGTAGGGATCTTGAAAGATGATCTGCATGCGTCGCCGCATCTGACGCAGGTCGGCCGAACCGAGCGACGCGACGTCGACGCCGTCGAGCCAGACGCGGCCGCCGGTTGGTTCGACGAGCCGCAGAGTGGCCCGCCCCGCGGTGGTCTTGCCGCAGCCCGATTCGCCGACGAGGCCGAGGGTCTGGCCGCGGTAGACCTTGAAGCTGATGCCGTCGACGGCGCGAATATGGTCGACGGTGCGAGCGAGGAGGCCGCGGCGGACTGGGAAGTGGACTTCGAGGTTCTCGACGGAGAGGAGGGGCTTTGTTCCTTCGGGGATGTACTGCACGTCTTTTGTAGCCCCCGGCTCCGCCGGGGGGTTGCGTTGCGTTGGGTCCACGGTTGACGGCATGGTGGCCGACCCCCGGGCGGAGCCCGGGGCTATGGGGGCCACGGCGTGACCCATCGCGGCGAGTTCGCTTAGCGGGTGGAGCAAGCGACCGCGGCCGTGGGTCTTCAGCTCGTTGAGCCGCATCGCGTCGAGCTGCTTCTCGGTGATTTCGAGTCGGCCCTCGACGACGCGCACCGTCATGAAATCGTCGACGGTCGGCAACAGACGGTAGGGCGTATCGAGCCGCGGGCGGCAAGCGAGGAGGCCCTTCGTGTAAGGATGTTTGGGATTCGCGAAGATCTCGAGTACCGGGCCGTATTCAACTTCTTCGCCGCGGTACATCACCAGCACGTCATCGGCGATCTCGGCGATGACGCCGAGGTCGTGGGTGATGAAGAGGATCGCCATGCCGCGTTCGTCGCGGAGCTTGCGGAGGATGTCGAGGATTTGCGCCTGGATGGTGACGTCGAGCGCAGTGGTCGGCTCATCGGCGATGAGGAGCTTAGGGTTGCAGGAGAGGGCCATCGCGATCATCACGCGTTGCTTCTGCCCGCCCGACATCTGGTGAGGATAGGAGTCGACCCGCTGCTCGGGGTTGGGGATGCCGACTTCCTTGAAGAGCTCGATCGTTCGCTGGCGAGCTTCGGCCTTGGTGACCTTCTGATGGAGCAGGATCGCTTCCATCACCTGATCGCCGACCGTGAAGACGGGATTGAGCGACGTCATCGGCTCCTGAAAGATCATGCTGATCTCTTTGCCGCGGATGGAGCGCATTTCGGGCTCAGGCAGTCGGACGAGATCGCGACGCAAGAGCGCGATGCGGCCTGACTCGATCTGCGCTGAGGAAGCGAGCAGGCGCATGATCGAGAGCGACGTGACGCTCTTGCCGGAACCGCTCTCGCCGACAATGCCAAGCGTGCGGCCGGGTTCGATGCGGAAGGACACGCCGTCGACGGCGCGGACGACGCCTTCTTCGGTGTGGAAGTAGGTTTTGAGGTCGTTGACGTCGATGACTGCGGTAGACATGGCGGCACGCAACTAAAAATGCTTCGCCACAAAGGCACGAAGAAAGCGCGAAGAAGAAACGCTGTAGTGCTTCTTGATCGTACTCTCTTTTTCTTGGTGATTTCCTTCGTGTCTTTGTGTCTTGGCGGTTGTTCTTGGAATACTAGTGGGCGTCCTGGCGGAGGCGGGGGTCTGTGGCTTCTTGAAGGCCTTCGCCGATGAGGTTGTAGGCCAGGACGGTGAGGAAGATGGCGGCGCCGGGGAAGACGATGAGCCACCAAGTTTCTTCGATTGAGCGTCGGCCGGCCGACAAGAGCGTGCCCCAGCTGGGGTTCGGGGGCGAAGCGCCGAAGCCGAGGAAGCTAAGCCCGCTTTCGATGAGGATCGCGTCCGCGATGCCGAACGTGATCGGCACCAGGACCGGCGCCAGAGCGTTGCGGAGGATGTGGATAAACATCACGCGACTGGCGCCGGCGCCCATCGCTCGAGCGGCAGAGACGAATTCGAGCTGCTTCAGCTTCATGAACTCGGCGCGGGTGAGCCGGGCGATGCCAGTCCAGCCAGTGCAGCCGACGATCACCATAAGGTGGACGTTCGAGACCTTATCGAGCATCGCGACGAGCGCGAGAATCAGGACGAGCGACGGAATGCACATCACGACTTCGATCACGCGACTAATCAACACGTCAATCCAGCCGCCGAAGTAGCCGGCGAGGGCGCCGAGCGTGATGCCGATCGCAGCGGCGATGCCCATCGAAACGAAGCCGACGCTCACGGCCGTTTGCGCGCCGTGAACCATCGAGGCAAAGACGTCGAAGCCCTGGGGGTTCGTGCCGAACCAGTTGTAACGGCTGGGGACGCCCTCTTTGCCGAAGGGGTTTTCGGGCTGGTCCGGCCACTCGCCTGCGCGGACGCGGCGATAAGGGTCTTGGTAGACGAGGGGGAAGATGGCCCAACTATCAGGGTCTTTCTCTGCGAGCGTGCCGGCATAGCGCCCGCGGAAGCGGTCTTTCGCAAAGATTGGGTTCTCCCACGCGCGGTTGTAATAGCCTAGCGCCGGAAAGTAGATGTGACCTTTGTATTTGCAGATGATCGGCTTGGTACCCGCAATGAACGGCGCCGCAGCGGCGATCGCCATGAGCGCCACGACGAAGGCCAGTGCCACTAGCGCCAATCTGCGCCGGCAAAAGCGGCGCCATGACTCGCGCCAGAAGCCGGCCGACGGGGCGGACTCCGCAAGGGCGATCTCAACTTCTGGAGGCGTGGTCAGCATGGGGGCTTATCAGTTATATGTCACGCGCGGATCGACCACGGCGTACAAGATATCGGCCAGCAATTGTCCGGCGAGCGTGAGCATGCTGAACATGAGCGTGAGGCCCATGATGACGTTGTAGTCGCGCTGACCGATCGACTCGAAGTAGAGCCGTCCCATTCCTGGCCAGGAGAAAATCTGCTCCAGAATCACGGCGCCGCTGAATAGGCCCGGCAACGACAGACCGACCAACGTGACGAATGGAATGAGGGTGTTGCGAAATGCGTGCTTCCAGATGATCGTCCGCGGCGCGACGCCTTTGGCCCGGGCGGTACGGATGTAATCTTGCCGCAGGACTTCCTGCATATTGGCGCGGATAAACCGGGAATAGAACGCAAGGCTGCCGTAGGTGAAGCAGATGACCGGCAGGGTGGCGTGCTTGAGCAGGTCCCACGCTTTCCCGGAGGTTGAAAGGGTGGCGTAGTCGTCCGAAGTCATCCCATAGAGCGGCAGCCAATCAAGCTTCACATAAAACAGCAATTGCAGATACAGCGCGGCGACGAACGCTGGCAGCGAGTAGAGCATGTAAAGCAGCGTGCTGACCGACCGCTCGGAGACCGAATCGGCACGCGCGCTCGACCAGAGGCCGATGGGCACCGAAAGCAGATAGGCCAGAACCAATGACGTGGACGACAGCAACAGCGTGGCGGGCATACGCTCGAGGATCAGCGTGCCGACTGGTTTGTTGTTGCGTGAGTAGGAGACGCCGAAGTCGCCCCGCACGACGTTGCTCATCCAGTAGAAGTACGCCTGGTACCATGGCTTGTCGAGACCATACAGGCGATTGAGCTTCTCGACCGCCTCGGGGCTCATCATCTTGCTCGGATTCATTTGCGCCATGTCGCTGGTGAATGGCGTGCCGGGAATGTTCCGCACCAAGCCATAAACCAGGAACGTGATCAGCAGGAGCGTAATCACGCCGATGCCAAGCCGACGGATGAGATAGCTGGTCATGGCATTGTCGCGGCGTGAGCTAGAGCTGATGCAATCGCGGTGTTCGTCATGCTGAGCGACGCGAAGGATCTAGCGAATCAAATGGGCTTCGAGATTCTTCGCTGCGCTCAGAATGACGAAGTTAGAAACTACGGAGTCGCAGCGGGGACGAAGAGGCTGGAGAACCCGGGGCTGTACTTGAATGGGCCCAGGGCGCCGAAGTTGTACCCGCGGAGAGTCTTGTTGAAGCCGAAGAACGCATTGCGATAGAAGAGCCACGTGACCGGCTGATCTTCCCAGAGTTGTAGGTGAATCTGGCCGTAAATCTCGGCGCGCTTTGCGGGATCGAGCTCGCGGACGCCTTGTTCGAAGAGCTTGTCGACCTTGGGGTTTGAGTATTGGCCATAGTTGCGCTGGGCGCCCGTGCCGTAGATATTTGACTGCATGGAGGGATCCGTGCCAGCGCCCCACCCGCCGAGCGAGGCATCGAACTCGTGCTTGATCAGCTTGTCCTGCATGACGACAAATTCAGTCGGTTTGACGTTGGCGATGACGCCGATCTGCTCCAGACATTCCTTCATCAAGGTCGCCGTCTGAATGCCGGTTTCTGTTTGGGAAGTCATCAGTTGAAACTCAAACGGCACGATCTGGCCATTGATTTCCTTATCGCGGATGCCGTCGCCGTCGCTGTCGGTCCAGCCGGCTTCTGCGAGAAGGTCCTCCGCTTTGTCCAAGTCTTGCTTGATTAGCGCCGGGGGATTCTTGGGGAACATCCAGGACGTTGGGTGGAAGGTTCCTTGCCCTTGCTGGTAAAGACCTCGCGTGATCGTATTAATCAACTCGTCGTAGTCCATCGCGTAGGTCATCGCCCAGCGGACGCGCGAGTCGCCGAAAAACGGGCTCGGAGACTTGCCATCGGCAGTCCGCTGATTCCATTCGATATGGAACTCGGTCCATTCGGGGGCAGTCACCTTGGTGTTCTTGGCGTAAAAATCGGCGCCGTTCGTTTGGTCGGCCCACTGCTCGGCCCGGAGTTCCATCTGCTGAATGTCGCCCGACTTTAGCGCCAGAAGCGCCGTGTTGAGATCTTCGATCGTCTTCACGCGGACTTCGGCGAAGTTCGGTTTATCGCGAACCTGCTTGCCGTCGTGCATGTAGTAGCTCTCGCGACGGCGGACGACGAATTCTTCTCCCCGCTTGCGGCTGACGTACTCGTATGGGCCCGCGGTAACGGGTTTGGCTTCCTGCTCGGTATGGTAGGCGCTGCGCTTGAGCGAAGGGTCTTCCTTGACCGAGTTCTCGTAAATGTGCTTCGGCAGGATCGGGAAATTGATGTTGGTGATGTTCGTCGCGAGCGCCTCTTTGTGGAAAATGACGACGGTGTGGTCGTCATACGCCTTCACCGCCTTGATCTGATCCGTGCCGCTGCCGCGAACCGCGGGGATTACCAGCAGCGCGTGATCGGACATGATCAACTTGAACGTGAACTCGACGTCGTACGCCGTGAACGGCTTGCCGTCGGACCATGTGATGTCGTCGCGCAAAACGAATCGGTCAATGAGACCGTCGTCGGAAGTTTGCCACGAAACGACGACGTCCTTCGGGGCGAAGTTCTTGAGTTGACGGTCGAAGCTCATGATTGCCAACCCCGTGAGGTCGGCGAACTCGCCGTCGGTAACGCTGCTGGAAAAGAGCGGGTTGGTGCTGTTAAGGTCGCCGCCGGCGTGGCGAATCATCTTGGCGTCGAAATTCACCCCCTCGCCGCCTTCAGGCTGCAGCACGCCGAGTGCGGCGAGGATCTTTGCGTTATTCTCGGGCGAATCGTTGCGAAGCTTTAAGGCCTCCTCAGCGGTGAGCGCGGGGGCGGGTTGGCTCGACTTCTCGTCGCGCAACAGCGCCATGCCGTCGGCAATGCGGCCGTCGTTCCATTTCAGTTTGTCGAGTTCTTCGAGGGACGGCGGATCAAACTTTTCGAGGGCGTTGCCGAGCTCAAACGGGGCCTTGGGGTCAAGAGTCGGCGCGGCGCCCTGTGGGGCGTTCTCAGGCTCTTGCTGCGCAGACGGGTTGTTGGCCTGCGACGTCTCTGTCGAGGAGCGGTTGGCAGCAGCGCTTTCGCTTGACGGGGAGGCCTCCGCGGCTGCCGGCTTTTCGGCTGCCGATTTCGCCGATTCCGACGAGCATCCAGAAATCAGCCACAGCAGCGAGCAGGCAGGGACAAGAAGCAGAAGGGACCGGAGCGGGCTCGATGCTGGCATGTCGTTGAACCTTACCCCCGGGCAACACCGCGGGGCTGAGGAGGATGGACAACTTAGGATAGGCGGCAATCTGGGCAAAATCGCCCGGCGCTCGCGTGGATCGTAGCCCAATTCTTCGGCGCGGGTCAATGAGAGTCGAGGGGCGACCGCAGCGACCCGTGCGGCAACGGTTCCGTTCCGCCAAATGGGCCGGCAACTGCAGCGGACATTTCCATTGCCTGTAACGGGCATCGACTGCTATTCTCCCCGCCCCTCGCGCCGCCGATCGCTTGCCGGCGCTGCCGGTTGAAAAGGATTTCTCCGATGCTGCATACGCTCCGTTCGCTGCTGGCAATCGCCACGCTGCTGCTTGCTTCGACCGCCGTCGCCCCCATCGCTCGCGCCGCCGACGGGGAGGCGGAGTGGATCTGGTCGCCAGCGCAAAAGCGAAACGACATTCCGGTGGGCAGCTGCTTCTTCCGCAAGTCGTTCGAGGTGGCAAACGCCGAAGCGGCGGAGGTGCACCTCACGGCCGACAACGAGTTCGAGCTGTTCGTCAACGGCAAGCCGGTCGCCAAGGGAACGGACTGGCGGCAGCTGCAGGTTCACGACATTACCGATCTGTTGCTGCCTGGCCGCAACACGGTGGCCGTTCGCGTTGACAACAAGGACGCCGGTTCGGCGGGCCTAGCAGCGCGGGTGATCGTCAAGCAAGTCGGCGGCACGTTCGAAGGATTCTCGACCGACGACACGTGGAAGACAAGCGTCCGCGAGTTCGCTAACTGGACCGTCCCGCAGTTCAACGACAACGATTGGGTGGCCGCGGCCAGCTACGGCGAAATGGGCGACGCGCTGCCGTGGGGCAATGAGATCGTCATCGAGGGCGTGGGCGCCCGGTTCATCGTCGACAAGGAGTTCGAAGTCGAGCGAATCATGCGCGACGACGAAGTCGGCTCGTTGATCGCAATGACGTTCGACTCCCGCGGCAACATCTTCGCCTCGCAAGAGGGCGGCCACCTGATGCTGCTGACCGACGCGGACGGCAACGGCATCCACGACAAGGCGACCACGTTCTGCGACAAAGTGAAGAACTCACAAGGACTGCTGGCGATCGGGCTGCGCCTGTTCGTCGTCGGCGACGGGCCCGAAGGAATGGGGCTGTACCGCTTGCGCGACGTCGACCGCAACGGCGAGGCGGACGAAATCGTGAAGCTGCTGAGCTTCAAAGGGTCTAAGGGCGAACATGGCGCCCACGGCTTACGGTTGGGGCCTGACGGATTGATTTACGTCATTGTCGGCAACTTCACCCGCGCCGACGGCACGCCGACTTCACGCAGTCCTTATCGACTATGGTACGAAGGCGATCTCATCCTGCCGAAGTACGAGGACCCGGGGGGGCACGCCGTCGGCATTCCCTCGCCGGGCGGCACGATCTTCCGTACCGATGCCAATGGCAGCTTTGTCGAGTACATTGCCGGCGGTCTGCGCAACGCTTATGACTTCGCGTTTGATCTGGACGGCGAATTGTTCACCTACGACGCCGACATGGAGTGGGACCGCGGCGCGCCGTGGTATCGGCCGACGCGCGTGAACCACGTTCCCGCCGGCGCCGAATTGGGCTGGCGGAGCGGCTGGTCAAAGTGGCCGGAGTATTACTTGGACAGTTTGCCGTCGGCCGTCGACGTCGGACCCGGGTCGCCGACCGGCGTGGAGTTTTATGATCACTACGCCTACCCGGCAAAATACCAGGGGGCGATGTTCGGCTGCGATTGGGCGACCGGCAAGATTCATGCGATCACGTTCCAGCGCGACGGCGCCAGCTATGTCGGCAAGGACGAAGTGTTCCTCGAAGGTCGCCCGCTCAACGCCACGGATTGTGCGGTGGGCCCTGACGGTTCCCTGTACTTCTGCACCGGGGGCCGCGGTACGGACGGCGGCGTCTATCGCGTTCGGTGCAACGTGCCGGTGGGCCCGGAAATGTCCGACATGGGTGAAGGAATTGAGCGTGCCCTGCGACAGCCGCAGATCGACGCCGACTGGGCGCGGGCCAAGGCGGCCGGCGTGCGACAGGCGCTGGGCGACAAATGGGAAAGCGAGCTCCATGCGGTCGCGTTGAACCCTGATCGCATCATCCGCGAACGAGCCCGTGCGATTGATTTGCTCGTCTACTTCGGCCCACGGCCGAGCGACCAATTGCTCGTGAAGTTGTCGACCGACGTCGAGCCGGCCATTCGCGCGAAGGCGGCGCGGCTCATGTACATCAGCGACGACGCCGGCGTGCGGGCGGCGCTCACCAAGTGTCTACAGGACAGCGATCCGCTGGTCCGCCGCTGCGCGTGCGAGTCGCTTATGCGCCGCGGCGCGCTCCCGGCGGCAGCGGACGTCCTGCCGCTGCTCGGCGACGACGACCGCTTCACCGCGTTCGCAGCGCGCCGAGTGATCGAGCAACTGCCGGTCGAATCGTGGAGCGGCAACGTCCTGAAGGAGACGAAGCCGCAGCCGTTCTGCGTCGGCGCCCTGGCGCTGGTCAATGTCGAACGGAAGCCCGCGACCTCGCAGGCGGTAATCGAACGCTGCCTTGCCATGTTGCAAGGCGGCCCAACCGAACTCGAACGAGTCAACCTGCTGCGCGTCATCGAAGTGGCGATGTTCCACGGCAAGCTCGATGCGAAAAGCACGCCTAAGCTCGCTACGCCGCTCTTGGCGATGTATCCCACCGACGAACCAGCGGCGAATCGGGAACTGGTGCGGCTGCTGACATTCCTACAAGTTGACGGCGCCGCCGCGAAGTTCGCGACGGAACTGGCGAAGGCGGACGTGCCGATGGAAGAAAAGCTGCACGTCGCCGCCTACGCGGCGCGTCTGAACGCCGGCTGGTCGACGGCGTCGAAACTGGAACTGCTGAAATTCTACGAGCAGGCCCGCACCGTCAAAGGAGGCTACAGCGTCGACAAGTATGTGGAGAATTTCACACGAGATTACCTGAAGAATCTGACCATAGCGGAGCGGCAACACCTGATTTCCGGCGGCGACAAGTGGCCGGCGTCAGCCCTATCGACGCTCGCCAGTTTGCCCGAGAATCCCGGCCCTCAAGTGCTGGAAGCGGTCCGCGAGCTGGACGGGCGCATTGCACCGAAGTGCGCCGAGAGCGATCTTTACCGACGGCTGCGAGTCGGCGTCATCGCCGTGCTAGGCGCCAACGACGAGCCGGCGTCCCAAGAATACTTGCGCTCAATCTATCGCGACGAACCCGAATACCGCGGCCCGGTGGCGATGAGCCTCACGCAACATCCGGGAGGCGAAAACTGGAAGCTGCTGGTCGAATCGCTCAAAACAGTTGAGGGACCGATGGCGCAAGAGGTGCTTAGCGCACTGACGCGGGTGAATCAGCGCCCGGCCGACGCGGCAACTTTCCGCGACGTGATCTTGCTGGGACTAAAGCTGGGCGACAACGGCGGAGCCGACGCGATGAAGCTCCTCACGCATTGGACGGGCCAAAACGGAACCGACATGGCGGGATGGCAGCGCTGGTATGCCGTGAAGTTCCCGCAGGCCCCGCCCGCGGAGCTGCCGAGCGACGCCGGTCGCGACAAGTGGAGCTACGAGGAACTGCTGACGTTCCTCAACAGCGATCAGGGGAAGCAGGGCGACGCCGAGCGGGGCGCGCGGGTCTTCACGCAAGCGCAGTGCGCATCGTGTCATCGCATTGGGACGAACGGCGAAACAATGGGTCCCGACCTCACCGCGGTCGCGCGGCGGTTTCAGCGCAAGGAGATCCTTGAGTCGATCGTTTATCCGTCGCACGCGATCAGCGACCAGTATGCGGCCAAGGTCGTGACGGCCGGCGGCAAGAGCTACGCGGGGTTAGTCTCGCAGCAGGCTAGCGGCGACGTCACGGTCCTGCAGACGAATGGCCAGAAAGTCGTACTCTCGCGGAACCTAATCGACGACATCCAGCCAAGCGACGTTTCAGCAATGCCGACGGGGCTGCTTAATCCGCTCACGCTGGAGCAGGTTGCGGATTTGTTCACGTTCCTGGGGGCTCAAGGGAGCAACGACGTTGCGAGCCGCGGGACAACTGCGAAGTAGCCGCGATATGTCGGGCGAAATCATCCTGAGCGAAGTGAAGAATCTGGAAGCTCGCGAGCGCCGCTCGCGCGATGCTTAGGTCGTTCTAACGTCGCTTGTAGCCTCGTGCTCCGCTCGGGGGTCGGTACCAGTCCGGCAGCCGCCTTCGCGCGCACTGCGACACCCGGCGGAATCAGGGGCTAAAATCGCTCCGACGAACTATGGCGCGCTGCTAACTCCATCACGATGCTCAGGATGACTCGCCCGAATCTTGTGCGTGAACTCAGCCGCTCGACATGGCAAAATCAGTGAGATGAACGTCGCTGATCGGTTTCGGAGTCGGCACCCGCTTGAGCCGCAGGAACAACAGTCGGTGGACTCGTACGAGCTTCGGGTCGGCCAGGTCCTCAGGCGTCGCTGAGCGCATGGCGGTGAGTGCTTGATCGCGAAGCCGTCTTTTCCAGTGCTCGAATTCATGGATCGTCTCGTCAGTCGTGCCGGGCGGCAGCACCACGTGGATCGCGAACTTGAGGCTCGCGATTTCGTTGTGCGTCGGCCGAAAGTTGCGGAGGTTGAAAGCGCCCAGATCGAATGACCGCGGCAGCGTCGGATCGTGCGGCGGCAACGCCGGCGCGGCGCCGTGGCCTCCTTCGGCCGGTGCGCCATGCCCGCCCCCGCCGCTGGCGAACGCCGGGCATTGCCAGAATGCGGCGAGCGCCAGCATGAAGAGCATGCGAACTGACAGCCGAGTGCGGTCGTCGAAGCTTTCAAGACTAATGATGTCCACCTGCTGCCTCCTTCTTCGGCGCCGCATCGGCGTGCTCGATGGCGTCTGCATCGAATTCGTTCAATACCAATTGCCGTACGCGATCGGCGCCGAGCATCGGTCGGGCGACCTCGGTGAGCCGCGCCTTCACGGCTGACAGTCGAGGGTCGGCCAATTCGTCGACCGAACTGGTGCGGATGACAGAAATGACGGCGTCGCTCATGGCGCCTCGATGAGACTCCGCCTCGGCGGCGACGGCGGCCTCATGATCGGGATCGGTTTCGGCGGTTAGTTCAAACTGCAGCCGCATCCAGAAGGCCTCGTCGGGGGCGACGTCCGGGGCGGCGTCAGTCGGCTTTTGCGTCGCCGCGATGGGAATGTCGAACTTGCCGAGCGAGACGTACGACGCGGTTTCCAGCGGGACGTCGAACTCGATCTCTTCGAGGTAGTCGACGAGCTTCGGTCCTGCGTGTTTGCCGCAGCCGAGCGACGACAACAGCGTCATGGCGGCGAGCAAAGCGGTTCGAGTGCGGGAGGCGGGCATGATCGTCGCGTGAAGGAGGGAGCTGTCGTTGTTGCCGGCGGCGGCGCGTCGGAACAATCGCTACAACTCCAAGCCTACGCCGTAAACTCACTGCCGGCCGGCGCACTAGACTTGTCCCGTGCGGGCGCTGTTCATCAGGCGAAGCGCCCGGTATCGATTGGAGCGATTGCGCCGAGGTGAGCCGACATGCCAGACGCCGAAAAGCTGAATGCCGCCCGCTGGTCCAGCGTTGTCATGGCGCTGCTGACTTGCGCGCTCGCCGGTTGCTACGACACGGCCGCACTGGTGAAGGCACGGCAAGACTCGCGAGATCTGGCCACGATGGAGGAGGTCGACCTTGGCTCCTACCGCATTACCCTGCCGCACGAGCTAGGCGTGGCGACGGATAGGCTGATTGACTTCCACGTCTTCGGGCACGTCACGCGCGGCGACCGCCAAGCAATCGACGACGCCCTGCGCATGCGCGGCGCCGAACTTAGGGCGAAAATGCTGGTTGAGGTCCGGGCGATGGATCCTCACACGTTTGAGGAAGCCGAGCTTGGCACGCTGCGCAAGTCGATTGCCGAAGTCATCAACGGCACGCTCGGCCGCCAAGTCGTCAAGCACGTGGGCTTTTTCCGCTTCTCGTTCAATACGATGTAGAAGTCGCGCAACGCCGAGCCGCCCTCAACATCGACTAGCGGACGACCTTCACGCTAGGGAGGGCGGCCTTGAGCTCCGCGACCCCCGCGTCAGTGGCCGGGGTCTGCGAAATCTGCAGGGTCTTGAGCTTCTTCAGCCCGTGCAGTTTCTTCAGTCCGGCGTCGCTGACCATCGTGTTGTCGAGATTCAAGAATTCAAGCGCCTTCATCTGGGCGACGTGATCCATCGCTTCGTCATTGGCGCGGGTCGCCCACAAATCGAGGTACGACAGCTTCGGCAGCTTGGCGAGATGCGCGAGGCCGCCATTCTCGACGCCTGTTTCGCTCAGGTCGAGTTTGAACAGCTCTGGCATTCCGGCGAGATACTGCAGCGTCTCATCGGTCACCCACGTGCCGCGCAGGTTCAGCTGCTTCATCTTTGTGAGCCCCTTCAGGTGCTCGGTGCCGTAGTCGGTAATGGTCGTGCGAAGCAGGTTCAGATCGTCGAGCTCCTTGAGGTCGGCCAAATAGACCATGCCGTCGTCGCTGAGCTTGGCGTCTTCGAGGTGCAGACCCTTGATCTTCTTCAGGTTCGCCAGGTCCTTGACGCCGGCGTCGGTGATCGACGGGCTGCGGAACTTGACCGCGGCAAGCGTGCTCATCTGGCCGATCTGTGCGCACGCTTTATCAGCGAGCGTGCAGCCGCGGAGGTCGAGCAGCCGCAACTTCTTCAGCGGCGCCAGAGCGATCACCCCTTCGTCGGTCACTTTCGTGTAGGGGAGCATCAGGTGAGTAAGCTCGGGCATCTCGGCGATCGTCGCCATTCCTTCGTTGGTGAGTTGGGCGGAACGCTGCAAATTCAGTTGCCGAAGCGCCTTGAGCGCCTTGAGCTTTGGCAAACCGGCGTTGGTCACGGCCGTATTCCGGAGCGTCAGGTTCTTGAGCTTCTGCAATCCGGCAAGCGAGTCGAGCGTGGCGTCATTGACGTCGGCGCCCCAGAGGACGAGCGTATCGAGCGAGCCGAGCTTGCCGATTTCAGCGACGTCGGCCGGCAACGTAGGGCGATTTTCGAGGTCGATGGAGATGATCTCGCCGGCGGGATTCTTCTTGACCGTCGCTTGCAGCTCCGCGAGGCGATCCTCAATCCCGGCGGCGAACGCCGGCGCCGCGAGCGCAATCAGGCCAAACAACATTCCCCAACGGCTGGCGGCACGAAACGAAGCAGAAAGTGGGCGGCACGATGCAAAAAGAGTCACGTCGATGATCTCCACGCAGTTGAGCTAGGTTGTCGGCCGCCGCGAGCAATGAGGGGGGATGCATCGACTGGCCACTGGCGAAACACTCAGTCTAGCCTGCCCGATTGTGGGGCGACAACTCGCCCCGCAGAGTCGCCGCAGCTGAGTCAGCTCGACGTCGAATGCACTTCAGGATTCCAGGATTGACCGCCGCTTGCGCCGGCGGGTCCGCTCGGGTTTGCGCAAAGCGCGACGGCGCCTCGTGATTTTGCGTTGAGTGGTTCACTCGTTGGGAGCGAATGTTCATCCCAGCAACTGTTACTCGCATACGGCGCTGCGTATTGGCCGTCGGCTTGGCGTGAGCTCGCCGTTGGAGTGGACGCATTTCGACAATGGCGGAGCCGCCAAAAGCAGGCCCCTTCCCGGCGGCGGCGCGTTGCCAGTCGACGATCCCTCAGCTACAGTCAAGGTTCGCTCCGGCGCCGGCCAACTCTGTGACCGTGGCGCGCACCCCACGGCGCGAACAGCGACCATCGTTTTGTAGCGGCGGCTCCAGCGATCGTTGCGACCGTTTTGGAAACTCCACCGGCCGCACGTCTCGCGTCGAGCGTGCTCCCATCAGGCACACTATCTCTCCAGGGGCATTCAAAAATGCAACCACAGAAACGGCAGTCCTCGCGTCGTGATTTCATGCGGTATTCGGCTGCGGCCGGCGCCGGCTACTGGGTCGCCGGGGGCGTCGCCCTCAAGGCGAGCGCATCGGCCAACGAGCAGCTGCAGATCGCCAGCTGCGGGGTCAACGGCAAAGGAAAAAGCGACGTCGAGAACGCGTCGAAGTTCGGCAAGATTTACGCTCTGTGCGACGCCGACCGAAAGTTCCTCGACCTGTCGGGACGCTTCTACAAGACCGACAACAAGTTCACCGACTACCGTGAGATGATCGACAAGCTGGGCGACAAGATCGACGTCGTTACCTGCAGCACGCCAGACCACACGCACGCGGTGATCCTCGCCAAGGCGATGAAGGCGGGCAAGCATTGCTACGGACAGAAGCCGCTGACGCATTCGATTTGGGAAGCCCGCGAACTGCAGAACATCGCTCGCGAAGCGGGCGTCGTGACGCAGATGGGCAACCAGTACACCGCGTTCGAGCCGATGCGGGAAGCCGCCTATCGTCTGCGTAACGGTCAGGTCGGCACGGTAAAGGAAGTTCACGTCTGGACCAATCGCCCGGTCTGGCCGCAAGGCGAGGCTCGCGGCCCCGAGAAGCCAGTGCCGCAGGAACTTGATTGGGAAGCGTGGATCGGCCCGGCGCCAATGCGTCCGTACGCCGACGGGTATCACACCTTCAAGTGGCGCGGCTGGTGGGACTTTGGCACCGGCGCCCTGGGCGACATGGCTTGCCACACCTGCAACCTGCCGTTCATGGGCCTCAACATGCGCGACCCGACCGCGGTCGCCGCCGAGACCTCGGGGCACGACCACGACAGCTATCCGGCGAAGTCGAAGATCAAGTTCGATTTCCCTGAGCTCGACGGGCGTCCGGCGTTCACGTTCTACTGGTACGACGGGACGAATCTGCCGCCAGCGGAGCTCTACGCCGACTTCGTCAAGCCGGGTAAGGACGGCAAGCCCCGCGAGCTCAGCACGAGCGGCTGCTTGATCGTCGGCGACAAGTGCACGATGTACGCCGCGGGCGACTATGCCAACGACGGCATCGAGCTGAACAACGGCGTCGAGTGGCTCGACGTCGATTATCCGAAGCCGCCGGGAGCTCCGGAGTTGGGACATGTGCAGGAGTTCTACGAAGCGATCCTCGATCCGAAGAACAAGAAGGCCGTGTCGAACTTCGTCGACTATGCCGGCCCGCTGACCGAAACGATCCTGCTCGGCAACCTCGCCGTTTGGAAGGATGGACCGGTGAAGTGGGACGCCAAGACCCTCACGCCCGACGACCCGAGCCTGATGGCAATCGTCAAGCCGACCTACCGCGAAGGTTATTCGCTGTAGTCGTTGGACGATGAATCGAGTGCAACTTCAACCGGCCCGGAGCTCTTGAGCTTCGGGCCGGTTTTTCGTTGGCAGGTAAACTTCTTTACCACGAAGCACAGAATGAAGTTGAATTTGCCTTTTCGTTCCTTTCACCTGAATCGCGGTTAAATTAAGGGCGGAGGATCACCAATGACCGCAATCATGAAATACGACGAACTTGCCAATCTCGCCGACGATCCGCGGGAGATGTTTCAGGAGGTGGCCCACGCGTTGGTCGCCGCCGGGGAGCTGCATCGGCTGTTCGATCTGCGGCTGCTGCAGGAGCGTCACCGACACGGCCTGCCGCTCGATCGCCGGACGCCCATCGACGACGTTGAAGAGCCGCTGCGTTCGCAGGTTGAAGCCGGATACCTCGCCGCCTGTCGCGAGGTGGGCGAACTGCTGCTGGAATCGGGGCGGCTCCGCGAAGCCTGGATGTACCTGCGACCCGCCGGCGACAAATTTTCGATCCGCAAGCGTCTCGCGTCCGCGGTCTTGGACGATCAGCGCGCGGACGAGTTGATCGAGCTCGCGCTATTCGAAGGCATCGATCCGGAACGCGGGTATGCCTGGCTGTTGAGCCGCAACGGCACTTGTAATTCCATCACGACGCTCGACGGCATGAGTCAACAGCTAGACGCAGCCGACGTGCGGGCCTGCGCCGGCGTCCTGCTGCGCCACGTCTATCGCGAACTGCACGGCAATCTCCGCGGACACTACAACAAGCTCAAGGGGTCGCCCCCGCCCAGCGAGTCGTCCGTCGGACAACTGATCGACCAGTACCCTGAGTTGCTCGCCGGCGGCAACTACCACCTCGACGTCTCCCACCTGCAAAGCACCGTGCGATATGCACGGCTGCTTACCGACTCGGCGCTAGTGGAGAAGGCCTATGAGATCTCCGACTACGGTTCGCGGCTGCCGACCGACTTGCAGTATCCGGGCGAGGCGCCGTTCGAAGACTTGTTTGCCGCTCACCGCCGGTGGTTCGGCGCGCTGCTGGGTCGCGACGTCGAAGAGGCCATCCAGTACTTCGAGACGAAGGCTCGCTCCGAGGGGGATGATCCTCGTAGCACCGCAGCCGTGGAGACGTTGCTCATTTTGTTGCTGCGGCTTGAGCGTGCCGATGAAGCTCTCGCCGCTTACCGCGAACTTGTCACCAAGGAGCGGGAGCTTTCCACCCACGCGCCAACGCTGTTGGAACTGGCCCGGGCGAGCGGCAATTGGGAGCGCTACGAGACCATCTGTCGCGAACGGGACGACTTGCTCGGCTACGCCTCAGGCCTGCTCGCGCGCCATGCGTAAAGCATAACGGTCATCGCAATCCGCGACGCCCGTTTGGCTAGGAGCGATTGCTGGCCAACCCACGGCGCGCTACGGGGTTCAACGGCCTTGCACGCTTAACGGCGCCTACGGCGTTCACTTGCCCGATGGCTCTGGATCGTCGACCCGCGGCGTGGGCTGCTGTTCGGCGGGCGGCTCCTCGACCGGCGGTGGCGGCGGGGGACCAAAGTCTTCCGGTCGCCGTCGATCGCCGTCGAACCCGGGCCGCGGACCACGTCCGTCCCAACGGGGATGGGGCTCATCGCCTGGGCCTCCGGGACCGTCGAACCGAGGGGGGCCGTTGAAGCGCTGGTCACCGGGGCCGGGGCCATCATCCCACTTTCGTCCAGGCGGGCCGCCCGGACCACCGGGTTCGCGGCCCGGGCCTCCTGGGCCGCCGGGTCCGAATTTCGGACCGCGGCCGTCGCGCCATTCTCGTCCGCCAGGGCCCTGGCCTCGCTCCCCTCGGCCCCACGCCCAGGCCTTTCCTGTTCCACGGCCCGGCTGAAAGCGGTACATGCGCCGCAGCGCCTTTTCCATTTCATCCGGGGGCAGGCTGAGCAGCTCGGCGCGGGTTTCCGCATCGAGTTCCTCCGCGAAGAACCGTTCGAGGGTCTCTTGCGAAACCTCTCCCTGCAGCGATTCGCTCTGACGCAGCCACGTCATGATGCGGTCAATCTTCTGCGGCGGATCCAGCGACTTAAATTTTTCGTGCGTACGCTCGGGCAGCGCTTCCAGCACCGCCTCTTGAAATTCGCCAGGCCGAGCCATCCCTGCCGCCACTTGCCGCGCCATGGCATTGGGTAGGTTGAGCATGGCGCCGTTGCCGCGGTTCCCCTTGCGCATATCGTCCGATTTCACGACGTCGCGCGCTGCGTCAAATTGCAATTCGGCCAAGGGATCGCGGATTTTTCGAATGAACCGCCGCAGTTCGTCGTCGGTCAGCGTCAGCAGGGCGTCGTCGCGCATGTCGTCGGCCCAGCGCTCGACCGCACGCACGCGCTCGCTAATCGGTTGCATGGTCCGCAGTTCGAATTGGCGGGCCGGCGGCAACCCGCTCAGCCACTCGTTGTAGGCCAACATCGCCGCCTGCAATTCTTCAGCATCGGGCGCGGCGGCAATTTCAGCATGCAAGCGGCGAAGCCGTTGCTGCTCTTCCGCGGGCAGCTGACGAAAGCGATTAAATTTGGATCGCAAACTCGTCAGTTCTTCGTCATTCAACTGGCCGAGCCATTCATCGCGCCCGTCTTCGTGCGAAACGATGCGAAGACGGTCGACGCGCTCGGGAGCGACGTGCGGCTGGCCGCCAAGCTCGTGCAGATCGTCGCCGAGTTCCGCCTGCATCGAGCGCAAAAACTCGGGCGAATCGATCTGCGTGTAGACGTCGACGTTGTCAATCACCGGCAAGTCCGCGAGCAGCGCCCGATCGGGTCCTTGCCACGCCAGGCGGAAGACAAGAAATCCCAGCGCCGCCGCCGCACAAGCCGCCAGTACCGACGAGAGGCGCCGGCGACGCTGCACCACCGGCAGGGCTATCGTCCGCTCGTGGACCTCCGTCGCGGCCGCCTTGACGGCCATTTCCATCGTCGTGCGCGAGAAGCGATCGTCGACGTACTCCTGCGGCAACTGATCGAGCGCCAGCCAGGCCCGTTCGATGCTTTGTAATTGCTGGCGATAGTTTTCGTCCGCCGCCAACCGCTGTTCGACGCGCGCACTCTCCTCGGGAGAAAGTTCGCCGTCGAGATAGGCGACGATCTCTTCGAGACGCTGCAGATGGTCGTCGGAGGATGAGGGCATTTGAAATCTGGTCAGTTGTCCGTCGTCCGTAGTCAGTTGTCGAATTTATGGAGGTCAGAACTCTGCGACAGCAGCAACTGACCACGGACCACTGACAACGGACAGAATCTCATTCAACTTTCGTTCCCTGTTGCAAATACGGCTCCAGCACATCGCGCAAGTTTGCACGAGCGCGGGTCAGCAGCGATTTCACCGCCGAGGGGGTCATTTCCATGACTTCGGCGATTTCTTCGTAGCTAAGGTGTTCGAATTTGTTGAGCATCACCGCCTCGCGTTGGCGTTCGTTGAGCGACGCGACGGCGACGTTAACCGCGTCGCGCAGTTCCAGTCTGTCGAGTTGCCGCGTTGGCATCTGATTGCTCTGGGCGACTGCGGCCGCATCCAGGGCGTTGGCGCCCGTGTCGCTTGCACTGTTACCGGCAAGGTTAACCTCCTTCCGTCGCGAGAGCGTCCGCTGCGCGTTTGCGGCCACGTTGTGAACGATGGTGAAGAGCCATGTCGAAAATTTTGAACCAGGGATGTACCGTTTCCGCGCGCGATAAATGCGCAGAAAGGCGTCTTGGGCTAAATCTTCCGCCATGTCGCGGCGGCCGGTGATGTGGGCCAACAGCGACACGACGCGGTTCTGGTAACGGAGCATCAGCTCTTCGAACGCCTCGGCGTCGTCGTCGCGCACGCGGAGCATCAGGCGCACGTCGGGGTCGTGCGCCGTGTACCGCTCGGCGGTGGAGTCGCTGATGGCCAAGGGCTGACTACCGAGGGGTCGAACCCTACGGTTCGCTGGGATTAGGGATGCGGGCACACGGCAGGCGTCGCGACGCCCCACTCTATGATACCCGCTTGGCAGCGCCGAGTTTCGCCCCCCGCGGGGCAATTCAACTAGCCGGAGGGCCACTCCCGCCGGGCTGCGCGAAAAGTCGCTTGGCGGGTCTCCCGGACCGCGCGGCAGTTCGGCTATTCGGGCGTCGGAGCGGGGCGAGCCCTATCGGCGCCGGCTATAGCAGGCTGTCGAGCAGCAGCCGGATTTTCCGCATCTCCGGACGGTGGTCGTGTCCCGGGAGCGGCGGCATGTCGATCGTCAGGGCACGGTTGTACCCGACCTTTTCCAGCTGCCCCAGCAGCTTGCCGTAGTCGACTTCGCCCTGCCCGACGCGAACGTGGAGGGCGCTCTTGGTCGAGTCGCGGAGGTGCACGTTGTAGACGTACGGAATCACTTTCGAAAAGTCGCGCCCCTGACGCGGCCCGGCGATGTAGTGGCTGGGATCGAGCGTGAGCCCCAGGCCCTTCACGTTGTTGCACAAGACGGCGGCCGTATCAGGGTCCTCGGTCATGCAGCCGATTTCGGTCCGCATGGCCACCAGGCAGCCTTCGAGCGAGGCGATTTTCACGAGCTCGCGCAGCCGTTCGATTTCTTCGTTAAACGGCGTGCCAAGCTCCGCCGCCGGAACGACCAGCGGCACGACTTTCAGCGCCTTGGCGAGCTTGCAGCAGGCGCTGAATTGGCCGTAGTACTCGTCCTTCACGCCTGTCGGCTCGACGGTCAGCGCGGCGATCGTCAGCCGGTGCGTATCGCGGAAGGAGTCGACCGCCTTTTCGGGACTCTTGGCGACTTCGGCCGGGGTGATCCAGGCGCGGGCGTCGTTGCGGATTGGCAGCTCGACGGCGTTGAACTCGAGGTCGACCAGCGTCGGCAGCACCTCATCCTTGGGCAAGTCGGGAAAACAATCCGATGACGCGGCGACAAACACGCTGGCACTCCTCGCGGTAACTTCACAGCCTGACGGCCAATCCTGGCAAGATATGCCGTACTGTAGCGGTTTCGCCTTAAACGAGGCAACACCATGGGGTCGTTTCGGGCGACGCTGGGCGCGGCGGGAATTGTGGTGCGGTATGTCGCCACGCAGCCGCCGCAGTAGAATGGTGGGTTCCCCCGACCGACTTCCCCCGCCGCATGGCCGGAGCCAGAGATGTCGACGCCCGCCGAGCCGACCCCGTACCGTCCACAGCCCGCCGCGCCGCCGCAGGTGATCATTCAGCAACAGCCGCCGACCGCTTTCGGCCGCTACGGCCGGCTGCTGCTGGTGCTGCTCGGCATCTGCGTGATGGTGATCATCGGGCAGAATGCTAGCTACCGAAAATACTTCAGCCCCGCCGATGGCCCGCAGGAAAAGTACCATTCGCTCAGCAAGGAAGCGACCGACAAGATTGCGATCATCCGCGTCGAAGGGACGATACTCGATCCTGACGGGTTTGTAAAAAAGCAGATCGATCGCGTTCGCGACGACAAGGACGTGAAGGCCGTCGTCCTGCGGGTCGACTCCCCCGGCGGCACCGTGACGGCGAGCGACTACCTGTATCACGAACTCAAGGAACTGGTGAAGGATCGCGAGATCCCGATGGTCGTCAGCATGGGAAGCATCTGCGCCAGCGGCGGATACTATCTCGCCATGGCGGGCGGCGAGCAGAAGACGCAGGAAGACGTGATCTTCGCCGAACCCTCGACGTGGACGGGCTCGATTGGCGTCGTGATTCCGCATTACGACGTGTCGGAGCTCCTCACCAGCTGGAAGGTGAAGGACGACTCGGTCGCCAGCCACAAGTACAAGCTTATGGGAAGCCCGACCCGCGAGCTCTCCCCGGAAGAGCGGGCCGAGGAGCGGGAGCTGCTGCAGACGCTGGTCGATCAGAGCTTTGCTCGCTTCAAGGCGATTGTCGAAGCGGGCCGGCCAAAGCTCAAAGGCAATGAGGCCGAATTGAAAAAGGCGACGACCGGCCAGATCTTCACCGCGGAGCAGGCGCAAGAGCTTGGACTGATCGACAAGATTGGCTTTATGGAAGCGGCGATCGAACGCGCGGCCGAACTCGCGGGGAAAGAAACCGACCACATCCGCTGCGTGGAGTACGACAAGCCGCCGACGGCCCTCACCGCCTTGCTGGGGGCCGACAGTCAGCTGTTGCCGCAACGGAGCAATTTCGATCTCGCCGGCGTACTCGATCTTACCGCCCCGCGGGCTTATTACCTGTGCACTTGGTTGCCGGCGATCTTGTCGAACTCTCGCTAGTTCGCGAACAAAAAAGCAACCGCCAAGGACGCCAAGAGCGCCAAGGAAATTCGAAGAAAGGCGTTTTCACCGCTGATGAACGCCGATCGACGCTAAAGAAATTGAATTCTTATTAGCGACTATCAGCGTTCATTAGCGGCGAAGCCTGTTTAACTTTTTTTGTGTGCTTCGTGTGTTTCTTGGTCAAATGCATTTCTTCCTTGGCGTCCTTGGCGGTTCAAATTCTGAATAACGAGTAATGTCCGATTCCGCAAAACCACACCTGCTTGACAGCGTCGACGCCTCGCTCGCTCAATGGGCGGCCGAGTCGAACGTGCCGCGCTATCGGGCAGCGCAGGTGCGGAAGTGGCTGTTCGAGAAGCGCGCCGCGGATTGGGACGTGATGACAGACTTGTCAAAGCCGCTGCGGGCCGATCTGGCCGAGCGGTTTCGGCTCTGGACGTCGACCGTTGCGAAGCACACTCAAGCCGACGACGGTACGGAAAAATTGCTGCTCAGCCTTGCCGACGGCGGGCAGATTGAATGCGTTCTGCTGCGCGACACGGTGCGCCGCACGATTTGCATCAGCACGCAGGTCGGCTGCGGCATGGGGTGCGTCTTCTGCGCCAGCGGCCTGGATGGGGTCGATCGCAATCTCACCACCGGCGAGATCGTCGAACAGATTCTCCGCCTGCAGCGGCTCCTCACGCCCGATGAACGGCTCAGCCACATCGTCGTCATGGGGATGGGCGAGCCGCTGGCGAACCTGGACCGGCTTCTCCCCGCCCTCGGCGAAGCCCACCGCGAGGATGGCCTTGGCATCAGCGCCCGTCGCATCACCATCTCGACCGTCGGCCTGCCGCCGGCAATTGATCGATTGGCTCGCCACGAGCAGAATTACCGGCTCGCCATTTCGCTCCACGCCCCCAACGACGACTTGCGCAACCAACTTGTCCCGGTCAACAAGAACATCGGCCTCGAACCGATCCTGGCCGCGGCTGATCGCTACTTCGACGTCTCGGGTCGGCGGATCACCTACGAGTACGTCCTGTTGGCCGATCTGAACGACTCACCGGACCACGCACGCCAACTCGCCCGCATTCTGCACGGCCGCGAGGCGCTGCTAAACGTCATCCCCTACAACCCGGTCGCCGGGTTGCCGTACGGCACGCCGACGGCCGAGACCCGCCAGGCGTTCCGCACGATTCTCGAACAGGGTGGCGTGCGCGTGAAATTTCGACATCGCAAGGGCGACCGCATCGACGCCGCCTGCGGACAGCTGCGACGCTCACAGCAGGCGTTGCCACTTGTCGAGTTGCGGTAGTTTCATTGTGGATGGCAGCGCCTTTTACAGCCCCCGGCTCCGCCGGGGGGGCGGTCACCATTGCGGTAGACATTGCCCTCCGTCACGCTGCCCCCCGGCGGAGCCGGGGGCTGAAGATCACAGTAAAACGCCAACGGCCGCGGCTCGATGTCGAGCCGCGGCCGTGGTCGCTTGGCCGTCGGATCTGGGAGGGGACGATTCGTCCGCACGAGCGCTGTGTGAAAACTCGCACGCACGCCGACGGCCAAGCGGTTGATATCCTCTGTTCAAATCAGCTTCGACCAGACCCATCGCTGAATCTGGTCGAAGCACGCGGAGGTACTGACCCGCGGGACTACTGAATTAATCCCCACGGTTCCCGCAAAAATCAAGCGCTAGGGTCTTCGTCTCCGTGAGACTTTTCCGCCGGCGCCGCATCGCGCTCTTCCTGCAGCTCGCGGAGCCGCTGCTCCAGTCGTTCCATCCGCTCCAGCATCTTCTGGTTCATCCTGTCGACCTGATCGCCCGCGCCGCCGGCATCAAACTGCCGCAGGTCGCCGGGGATGAAGTTCGGCAGGGCGCCAAATACCGATTCGTCGCGATTGAGCATCTGCTCGACGAAGGGCCGCACGTCGTCGGGCAGCTTGGCAATCGCTTCGGCGTCGTCGCCTTCCACGGTGTAGGTTTCGTCGCCCTTCTGGATGGTGATCGTCGCCTTGCCGTCGCCATCGCGGGTCACGTTCACCGAAACGCCGTTCGGGACCTGGGCGCCTTGACCGCCGAAGATCATGCCGGGGCCGATCATACGCATGCCGCCTTGGCCGCCTTGTTGACGAAGCTGTTCCATCAAGGCCTGCGGGTCGAAGTTGCCGCCTTGCAGCATTCCCATCGGGTTCTGACGCTGCTGCTGAGCAGCCAAGCGTTCCAGGACCTCGGCCGGAATCTCTTCGGGCGTCACCTTGATGACTTCTTCCTTGGCGAGCCGCAGCACTTTCAACTCGATTGGCTTGTCGTGCTTCTCGGCGACGACGCTTTGCAGGTACGCCAGGTCGGACAATGGTTCGCCGTCGACCGCGACCAGAATGTCGTCCTGTCGCAGACCCGCCTTCTCGGCCGGGCTCTCGGGCATGACCGTCTCGATCGCCACGCCGACGTCGCCTGCCAATTGCAACTGCGTGCGCAACACGCGGTTGTCGATCGGCCGGCCTTGCAGGCCGATCCAATACTTCGGCGCCGCGACCTTCGCTTCCTCGCCCTCTTCCGTCACGACGGCAGGGCGGTCGCCGCGCTCGGGCGAGAGTTCGGTAATGCGGCCTTCAGCGACTTCAACTTCTTCGTCGGCAAACGCCGCTACGGGAGATTGCGCGACGACGACGGCCAGCGCCGGAAAGGCGATCGCCAGGGCTCCCCACAGCCCTTTCCATTTGCGAACTTTCATGATGAAACTCCTCTATTTTTAGAGTGAACGAGATGATTTCGAGGGAACTCTCACTTCAGCCCCAGGCTCCGCCCGGGGGTCGGTGTCCAGCACCATCGCTCCCGCACGAGCGATTTACCTCCGGGCGAAGCCGGGGGCTGAAGCAGTCTGTCCGCTTCCCAACGAAGCGGGCGAAAGGACGCGGCAAGCCAGAGGGCAGGATGACCCATTTCGACGCTCGACTCGTTGTGTTAACCCCAAGTCATTCCATTGAGGCGAGCGTCTAGCGGTTCTCTCCGTCTTGTACGTCCCTTCGCCGGCCTCGCCGGAGTTCGCGGGCTATCGCCCGCGGCTAAATGGGTCTAATGATTCGCAGACTTTCGGGCTACTTACTCACTTACTCACCTAGACACTTATTTGCCAACCACGTCATTCAATACACAGGTCGATTGGCAGGCCGGACGACGGCGTCGTCTACCGGTACGACCATCGGGACAATCTTGTTCTCTTGTTCAAAATACAATGGCGCATATCTCCGACGGGCGTCCAGGTCGAGCCCGCGTTCGTCAAGTTGGCGATCCAGTTCCGGCGAGGTCCAATTCGGTACGTTGCCAAACGCTCGACCTAACTGCTGACCTTCCACAAGCGGCACTTCAATGCGTCGCGATACGCCGTCGCGATCGTTCACGACCAGCGTGATCGCGTCGCCGCGGCCAGCGTTCTCAGACTGCTGCGCGTCTATCTTCTTCTGCGAAATCGTCGTAGGCGCCGAAGCGAGTTGTTGGTTTGCAGGCTCGCTTGTCGACCGAGTCGAACCGCTCTGCCGCCCCAAGCCGAAGGCAACGACAACCGAAGCCGCGACGGCGAACCAGGTCCCCAGCTGCGACCGCGATGTTTCGTTTGGGGCGGGCGAGATCGTCGCGGAGGCGTCCTGGGCCACGTCCATCGTGTTGCCTGCGTCAGCGGGGGCCTTGCGCTCCCGGAGGACGCTTCCCATCGCCTCGCGCCACGTTTGCACTTCAATAAAGGCCAACGCACAACGCCGCCACCCGTCAGGCTGGGCTTCGAGCGACGCCAGGAGATCCCGTCGTTCGTTGCCCGACAACTCGCCGTCGACCAATCGGTCGATCAGCATGGCATCGCGTTGTTCGTCGGAAAGGTTCATATGATTCAGACGACTATCGAACTGCTTCAGCGGCTTCCGGCGCCAGGCTCGCCAGCGCCGCTCGCATCCGGGCGCGGGCTCGGTGCAGTCGCGCCTCGACGGCGCTCACTGACATCCCGAGACGCTCGGCCAGATCTCGATAACTCCAGTCTTCGGTATATTTCAGGAGGAGCAGTTCCGCGTCGCGCGGCGCCAAGCAAGCGATCGCTTGCCGCACGAGTTGTTGCGTCTCCTCCGCAAGTAACCAGGCGAGCGGGTCATATTCGACGGCCTCGTCTCGCGCTACGCCGCTGCCGGCGTAGCGCTCGACGAGTCGCCGTCGCCGACCCGCACGTCGGCGATAATGTAAGGCTTGCACGACCGCGATTCGGTAGAGCCAAGGGCCCGCTCGATCACGATCGTTTAATTGATCCGCTCCGCGACAGGCCGCCGCGGCGACTTCTTGCAGGACCTCGTCAAGCGAATCCCGCTCGACGCCCCGCGCCGCAAGCACGGTCCGCAGCCAGCGGCGATGCTCTGAGACGATCGACGTCAAATCGACGCTCTGCGCCGAGTCGGTCTCGGCAGTTTGCTGGCCAGCGGACGGCTTCATGTCACAGGCTTCACGGAGATAGTTACCGCTGGGCCGTCTACCTTGCACGAAAAGTTGGAAAAATCCTGAAGGATCTTTCGGCCCCTGGCTCCGCCAGGGGGTCGGCCACCATGCCGGTAACCGTCGCCCAACGAGGCGCAACCCCCTGGCGGAGCCAGGGGCTCGAAATGCCGTCAGGCCGTTCTTATCCCAACGGAGCCGCCGCCCCGAGGGTTCACGAAGAAGCGACCGCGGTCTGGGGAAAAACCAGATTTCCCGCCGGTTTTCGCAGCAGCCAGACCCACATTCCTACGGCCGCCAGAAGCAGCAGAATGCTCACATTCTGCGAAATACTCAGCCCTGTCCCGAACACGGGGGACTCGTCGACGCGGATTGATTCCTCCAGGAATCGGGCGATTGGGTACAGGGTGATCATCAGGGCGGTCACCTCTCCATCGCGGCGGCGAAAGGGATAGTACGACCACAACACCCATGCCAGCAGCGACGCGGTGATCGTGCTGTAAATCTGCGCCGGATGAACCGGTCGACTGCGGGGCGGCGGCTTGATGCCGGGCAACTGGTGCGTTGCGCCGTCGCTGGTGACGATCGTCAACGGCTTTCCTTGCATGAACGCTTGATAGATGAGCGTTTCAGCGCCGGCCACGCCAACGAGCGTGTTGCCGTCAATCTTGGCGATGCGGTCGCCCGCCTTCAGCCCTGCAGCGGCGGCGACCGAATGATCATTGATTCGATCGATGATCGCCGGGGCTCCGTCATCATTGCTCGACTTCAAGTGGAATCCGTAGAACGCTCCCGACGCGGCCTGCTCGCCGTAGGGCGGGCTCACCATGTCTGGCGCACTCTCGCGCGGGAATGAAATCGCCCACGGCGCCTCGGACTCGCCGCCATAGCAGCAGCCGTTCATCAAGCAACCAATCCGACCAAACGCGAGGCCGACGAGCATGCCTGCCGAGATCATGTCGCACAGCGGGAGCACCGGCAGTCCGCGCCGCCGCATGTAGAGCGTAAAGCCGATCATCGCGCCGATAAAGGCGCCGTACACGACGAGTCCCCCTTCGGTAAAACTCAACGCGGCTTTGAGCGTCGACGACCAATCTGCTTGGCGGATGCGATCGTCCCAATACTCGATGACGTAGAAGAGCCTCGCGCCCGCGACGCCGGCAATGAACATCCACACGGCGAGCCCCATGATCTCTTCGCCTGGAATTCCCGCCTCATCCGCGCGACGAATCGACAGCCCGATGCCGGCGATGCTCCCCAGCAAGACCATCATGCCGTAGCCGCGGATCGGCACGCCGTCGGGAAAATAATTCGGCACGAAGAACGTGATGGCGGCGGCGACGATGATGATCGTCGGCAGATGCGCCTTCAGCGCCGTAGACCAGCCGACCACCCGCGCCGTCGTCTTCAGTCCGAGCACGCTGAAGACCGCCCACACGAGCAGCAGCACCCCCGCGCCAAAAATCGGCACGTTGCCCCAGGTGAGCGGAATGCGGAAGAGTTCAGAGCACATGAATGAACGTCATTTTAGGGTGAATGCCTGGTCGGTTGGCGATCGTTAGCGGCAGGCTTGTCAGTTGTCCGTTGTCAGTTGTCAGTTGTCCGTTGTCAGTTGTCCGTTGTCAGTCGTCCTTTGTGAAGACCAGCGGACTAACGCTTTTGTCCATTGGCAACTGGCCACGGACTACTGGCGACTGACGCAATTAGCCAATCCGCAAATTATCGATCAGTCGCGTCGTTCCCACGCGCGCCGCCACGGCGACGGTCACTGGCCCGCCAATCTCCGCTACTTCGTCGACGCTCCCGTCCCGCAAAATCGCCACATACTCGACGTTTACGCCGCCGGCTGCATTGAGATGTGCTAGCATTCGCTCACGAACCACAAGCGCACTGCGCTGACCACTCGAAACTAATTCTTCCGCCAACCGCAGCGATTGACTGAGCGATAGCGCACGTTGCCTTTCGTCGGCGCCGAGATAAACGTTCCGCGAGCTCAGCGCCAACCCGTCCGGGTCGCGCACGATCGGGCAGACGCAGACGGTGATCGGCAGATTTAGATCGACGACCATCCGCCGCACCACCAAGGTCTGCTGGTAGTCTTTTCGTCCAAAATAGGCGCGGTCGGCGGGCACGCATTCGAACAATTTCAGCACGACCGTCGCGACGCCCGCGAAATGTCCCGGCCGGGCAGCCCCCTCCCACGGCACGGCCACCGGCCCGACGTCGATCGACGTCCCATATCCCCAGGGATACATCTCGGCCGCCTCAGGCACGAACGCCAATTCGCACCCGCGACCGCGCAACAGTTCCAAGTCTCGCTCCAAAGGCCGGGGATACTTCGTGAAGTCTTCGTTGGGCCCGAACTGGGTCGGGTTCACAAAGATGCTGGCCACGACGCGATCGCACTCGGCCGCCGCCGCATCAACCAAGCTGAGATGCCCCTCATGCAGCGCCCCCATGGTTGGCACGAACCCTACGGTCTCACCGCCGCGCTGAATTTCACGCACCGCGGAGCGCATCGCCTCGACGCCTTGGATGACCTGCAGAGAACGAGTGGGCGTTGCGGGCATCGCCATTCAATCTGATGGGGAAGCGGCCGATGCCAGCTCGGGCCAAACCGCTTGGACTGCCGCCGCCGCCTCGACCATCGCCTCGGCCGCGTCCGTGGAGGGGATCCACGCGATCGGGCCGCTGGTTGGAAGGTTAGGCATTCTACGCGAAGGGCCGGCAGCGTGGAACGCGGTTAAGTTCACCCACCGATCGCTTGAGAACGCCAAAATTAGTTTCGGCCGCGGGAATCCTGGGTAGCTGGTTTTGACTCGATAATCTCCCCAAGCAACGATTTCTGGATCGCCCGCAAATCGCTGCCGCAGCCGTTCAACCCAAACGGCCGCTTCCTCGGGCGCGTCGCCGATGACCGCGACCAGGTCGTCGCCGTGAACAAGTTGTTCGCACAACGCCTGCACAGTCCAACCGCTCGTGGGATGAACCATCCACGGCGCCACGGCGGCCGCGGGTTCGAGGACGAAACGCCGAAAAGCCATGCGCGGATGGGGAACAATCAAGTCATCGATTGCATCATCCGCATGGCAGCCCGCGGCTTCGCCGGAGAGAGACGCCGAACGCGGCGGCGCAGGGTGCGTCGCGACGCCCGGGCGACGCCCAGGGCTGCCATGGCGCTGTTCGATCACGATTTGATCGAACAGCAACAGGTCGAGATCAAGCGCCCTGGCGGCCCAACGCTGGCCCCGCACGCGGCCGAGTTGCATCTCAATACGTTGCAGCTCTGCTAGCATCTGCCGCGGCGTGAGCGCCGTCGACATGAGTGCGGCGCCATTCAGAAACGAGCCTTGGCCTTTGGGCCCGCCGATCGGGGGGGTCTCGACCCACCCACCGCGGCGGATGAGCCGCGAGTTCGGCAGCCGCGCAAGTTCGGCAAGCGCATCGTCGAGCCGCTCGGTTCGAGCACCCAGATTCGAGCCGAGCGCAACGAGTGCGTGTGCCATGGCCGCGTAGTCGACCCAGACTATCCAGTATAAAACAAAAACGGGGCTTGTGGCACTCTACCACAAGCCCCGTTCAAGCGCCACGCTGGCGAAAAAAAGCTGGGGAGGACATCCGGGCACGCGAAATGACTTCGCCGACGGTCGATCCAGTCAGTCGTCGCCCCCCAACGATTCGAGTGACTGCTCGCTGGCGAAGATTCCGCCATGTCGGGCCGCCACGTTATCAATCTTGCTACGCGGATCCTCGTCTGATCGGAGGAGCATCGTTGCAACGCCACGCAAGTCGCATGCCCTGCGCGGCCATGCGCACAACGCCAGCGCATACTGCCGCCCAATTGGGACACGACGAACGCGACGCTCAGCTTTCGTCACACCGCCTACAGGGAGACGAACCCACCGCTTGAACGCCGGCGAATCACAACGCGCTTCTGGATCATGCGCGTCGAAGGAGAGTCGCTCAATCAACTTTGCTGCTCCGAACCATCGGCCATTTTGCGAAGTTGGCGTCGTGTGTCAAGCAACTTTTTAGAGAATGAGATTAGCGCGTCGCGCCGACCATTCGCGCAACACTACAAAATGTGTCGCATGCCGGTAGTTGACAAATCAAGAACTGACGAGTGCGCGGCACTTCCACTCTGGAACGAGCGCTGCTTGACAACGGGAGTTGACGTCTACTCGCTACCGGATGCCAGTCGCGCCGTCGTCGCGCGTTGCCATCGTGTGATAAAATAGCTGATTCGGCCGCAACGCGATCCGCCTGCACGGCGCACCATCTTCAATTTTGGGCTCTACTTTTCATGGAATCATCGCCATCATTCGACGGCTTACGCATCGCGTCATTCGAAAGCCGCAAAGCCGACGACACGGCACGCATGATCCAACGCTTCGGCGGCGTCGCGTTCGTCAGCCCGTCAATGCGCGAGATCCCCGTCGACGCCGATCGCTCGGTCGTCGAATTCGGACATCGACTCATCACTGGCCAGATCGACGTGGTGATCCTCCTCACCGGCGTCGGCACGCGCGAGATGCTCAGCCGCATCGAACGCCACATCGATCGCGAGCGCTTCCTCCACGCCCTCGCCGACGTGAAGACAATCGTTCGCGGCCCCAAGCCGCTGGCCGTGCTGCGCGAGCTGCAACTCACGCCGACGATCATCGTCCCCGAGCCGAATACTTGGCGCGAAGTCCTCGCCGAGATCGACGCACGGCTGCCGGTCGTCAATCTCACCGTCGCGGTGCAGGAGTACGGCGTGCCCAACGTGAGCCTGGTTGCGGGGCTCGAAGCTCGCGGCGCGATGGTCGAATCGTTCAAAGTCTATCGTTGGGATCTCCCCGAAGACGCCGGCCCGCTCCGCGCGAATATCAAACGCCTCGCCGAGGGCGGTCTCGACGTCGCGATGTTCACTTCCGCACAGCAAGTCGTTCATCTGCTGCGTGTGGCCAAGGAGCTTGGCCTCGAAGCGCAAGTCCGCGACGCCTTTCGCCGCACGGTGGTCGCCTCGGTCGGCCCCACGACCACCGAGATGCTCCGCGCCAACGGCCTGCCGGTCGACTTCGAACCGTCGCACCCTAAGCTCGGCCACCTCGTCGCCGAATCCGCCGCGAGCGCCAAAGAGCTGCTAGAGCGCAAAGCCTCGGTCGCCGCCGGCTGGAGCGCAAAGGCCGCCGCGATCAAAACTCACGACTCGCGTATGCCGTCGACGCCGCGCGATCTCACGCAACATGACAACCACCCGTCGCAAGCCGGACCCTTCATGAGGGCCTGTCGCCGCGAGTCGGTCCCCTACACCCCCATTTGGCTGATGCGGCAAGCCGGCCGTTACATGGCCGAGTATCGCGAAGTCCGCGCGAAGCAGTCGTTTCTCGAACTCTGCAAGAACCCCAAACTCTGCAGCGAAGTGATGTGCACTGCCGTAGACCGCCTCGGCGTCGACGCTGCGATCATCTTCTCCGACCTGTTGCCGATCCTCGAACCGATGGGGCTCGAACTTGAGTTCGCCCCCGGCGACGGCCCGCAGATTCACAACCCAGTGCGCGAATCGGCAGACGTTGATCGCGTCATCGAACTCGAAAGCACCGAGTCGCTCCACTTCGTCTTCGAGACGGTCGCCCAGACTCGCAAGGACTTGCCCGAGCACATCCCGCTCATCGGCTTCTCCGGCGCTCCGTTCACGCTCGCTAGCTACGCGATTGAAGGGGGGGGCAGCCGCAACTTCCTCCACACGAAGACGCTGATGTACCGTGCCCCCGACGCCTGGCGCGAGCTGATGGAGCGGCTCTCTCGATCGATCACCCGCTACCTCAACGCCCAAATCGCCGCCGGCGCTCAGGCGGTGCAACTCTTCGACAGCTGGGTCGGCTGCCTCTCCCCCGCCGACTACCGCCAGTACGTCCTGCCGTACGTCCGCAGCATCGCCGACGGCCTCTCCCCCGGCGCCCCGCTCATCCACTTCGGCACCGGCAACCCGTCGCTGCTGCCGCTGATGGCCGAAGCTGGCGGCGACGTCATCGGCGTCGATTGGCGCATCGACCTCGCCGACGCCTGGCAAGCGGTCGGCTACGACCGCGCCGTGCAGGGCAACCTTGACCCCACAATCCTCTTAGCCGATCGCGACTCGATCGAAACCCAAGCCCGCGCGGTGCTGACCGCCGCCAACAACCGCCCCGGCCACATCTTCAACCTCGGCCACGGCGTGCTGCAGCAGACGCCGGTTGATAACGTGAAGGCCCTCGTCGACTTCGTTCATACGGAAAGCAGACGCTAAAGCGATAGCGATAGCCGGAGGCCCACGGCCTCCGGGCGGCGCCACCAAGCGACGTGGCCAACCGCTCCCCCACGGCCCCCGGACCGCGTGGCGGTCCGGCTATTGGAAGATATCCAAAGAAGCGACCTGTGCCCGCGGGAAAGTGACTTCTTCCTGCCTAGAAGCTACAATTCAGGCAACCCGGTCGCTTGTCGCCCACAGGATTTCAGCGCAATGGCTTCGCCCCAATCACTAGAAGTCGCCCGCCGAGCTCGACTCATCTACGACGAGCAGCTTCGCGAACAACTCGAACGCGAGCATGCGAACGAGTTCGTCGCCATCGAACCAGAATCAGCACGGTTCTTTCTTGGCGCCACCCTAAGCGAAGCGATTCAGGCTGCGCGACGCGCGTTCCCAGACCGCTTGCCTTTTGCGCTACGCATTGGCCACAACAGTACGGTCCACCTCGGAGCACTCGCCTCGTGATCGGCCACGTCGATGAAGGCGACCGGGCGCTGATCCCGCTCCGCATCGCGCCGTCGGTAAAACTTATCCGCGCGACGTGCAGGCTTGGATCGATACGGCGTTCAATGGCGAGCTCGTCCTCGACGCTACGCTGATTGCAGAGCTCGGCTTGCCCATCTCGGCAACGATCGTCGCCACCTTGGCCGATGGCTCGGCAGCAGTGCTGGAAACCTATACCTGCCAAATTGATTGGTTCGGCGAGACCCGCCAAGTCGAAGTCATCGCCAATGCCGGATAATACCCGCTCCTTGGCATCGGTCTCCTTCTCAACCGCAAATTGACGATCGACTACGCAACCAAAACGGTTACGTTAACGTAGGCACATGCTGCTTCGCCTCGTCAATCGCCGGCGGCTTCGCGTCGTTGATCAGATCAATCAACACCCGCAGCCGACCGTAATTCCGCCGATTGAAATGAAACGCCAACCGCGGCAACGTCGACAGGCTGTAGTCGTCCGCCTCTTCCTTGAACGCCTCGCGCTGCACGAACTCGCCCTTTGCGAGGAGGTCGGTGAAGTCGCGATTGATCTCCGCCAGCGTTTCTTCCGGCAGCGCGTGCTGCAGGCGGAACACCAGCTGCTTCCGCACGAACCGCATGCTGTGAAACACGCGGTAGAACTGCATGATCTCGCCGACCGTCTCGTCGACGGTGTCGAACACCTTGTACAGCCGGAAGTCGACGTGCGAGATCATCCGCTCGCCCCACAGATGCTTGTCGACGAACGCGTGGAAGTCTTTCCAGTAGGTGCCGCCCGGCTCGTCGAGCAGGATCACGGGCACCATGTCGCGCTTGCCAGTTTGCAATAACGTGAGCACCTCGAGCCCTTCGTCGAGCGTGCCGAACCCGCCTGGCAGGCAGACCACCGCGTCGCACTCTTTGACGAACATCAGCTTGCGGGTGAAGAAGTACTTCATGTTCACCAGCTTCGGGTCGTCGCGAATGATTTCGTTCGACGACTGCTCGAAGGGCAGCATGATGTTCAACCCCATCGAGTTCTCGCGCCCAGCGCCGCGATGCCCCGCCTCCATGATGCCGCTGGCGGCGCCGGTGACGACCAGCCATTGCCGCTCGGCCATCACCTTGCCCAGTTCCATCGCCTGCAGGTACGCGGGCGCATCGGTCGGCGTGCGAGCTGAGCCAAACACCGTCACTTTGCGTTTGGTTCGATAACCGGCGAAGACCTTGAACGCGTAACGCAGCTCGCGGATCGTCCGAGCCAAAATCTTGAGATCGCCCCGATCGATCCGATCGGCATGCATCTTGTCCGTCGACTCGCGCAACATCGCGATCAAGTCGGAGATGTCGTCGGGCTCCAGGGGTAGTTCGGAATCAATCGTCGACATATTTTCTCATTCAGTTTCGGCGGGAAACGGCGTCGGGAGCCTGTTGCGACTGGTTGCTCTACCATAACCGGGGCGATTTCCGGTCGCAAAAGGCTCCCGACGCCCTCCGTGCATCCATTCCTAACAAAAACAGCCCAGCGCATGAGCGCCGGGCTGTTCGGTTGGGAGTCTTACTCAGCGGCGGCTAGTCCGCTCAAGCCGAGGGTCGACGATAGTATTGGTAGGCCAACAGCACTTCGTATAGGTCTGCCGAGAGGGTGATCTCGTCGTCGTCAAAGTCGCTCAACCAGGTGCGGCGGCTGTTGACGGCGTCGGCCAGCAGCGGCAGGACCTCGCTCAGCGGCGCGGTGATGCACGGCTTGCCAGCGTTGCTGCTGACCAAGGTTGGCGCGACGGTCTCTTCCGGGCCGCGGTAAATGCGCAGGTAACTAGCTGACATCTCGAGGGGTCCCTCCCATCGTTGACGTTTCGGAACTAAGACGCACGGTGCGACGCACTTGGCTCATCCTTGAGCCCCACCGCCATCAATGGCGCATGCGCCCCCCTCGCTCGCATGGGGTGGTATCGTCTGGAGCGGTTTTCGACGTTAAGCCAATAGGTCTGGAAAATCGAAATGTGCCTGAAACCACTGCTAGCACGATCATTCGGCCGTGCCGAGAAACGGACCGAGACGCCTACCGAGCCGACCAATTTCGATGAACTCGGGTGTCCAAGCAGACCTGCGGATCGGCTCGCCGAGGTCCCTGGAACGCCTCTAGAGCCCCATGCTGGCATCGCCTACGATACTCCCATGTGGCGGGACATGCGCTCTCCCAACCCGCCCCGGCCCCGCCTGGCCGGTCGCTAACCGATTCCTCTCCGCCAGCCTACTTTCATGGACTTTCGCGAACGACTCCAACGCGCCACCGTCCGCGGCCAGCAGGCCCGCGACGCTGAAGCACAGGCCAAGGCCGCGAAGGCCCTCAGCGAAGAGGAATGTCGCCGGCTCCATTCGAACTACCGACTCCTGTTGAACGACCACATCGAGAGCTGCCTGAAGCAGCTCGCCGAAAACTTTCCCGGCTTCAATTACGAATCGGTCGTCACCGAAAAGGGCTGGGGCGGCGCGGTGCGGCGCGACGACTTTGGCATGAGCGGCGGCCGACGCGAGAACTACTTCAGCCGGCTCGAGATCGTCGTGAGCCCCCACAACCAGTACCATGTGCTGGAAGTGCTTGCCAAAGGCGCCGTGCGAAATAAAGAGAACTTTAACCGCAATCACTATCAGCTGCTGAAAGACGCCGACCTCGACGCCTTCCGCAATCTGATCGAGCAATGGACGCTCGACTACGCTGAGCAGTACGCGGCAAGTACGTCGTAGCATTGCAGCCCTCGGCTCCGCCGGGGGGTCGCCTACCATGCCGCTACGTCTTACGGCGCGCAACCCCCTGGCGGAGCCAGGGGCTGAAAGAGATAGCCTTCACGCCAACAAAAAAAGCCGCGAAGCGTTCGCTCCGCGGCTCTGCACTGATCAACCTCAAAACCGCCCAACCTACGCATCCAGCGGCGCGAGCGTTAGCTCCCGCAGCGCGTCGAGACACTCGAGCACCGACTCCGGCGTCGTCTCGGCCCACTCCAGCCGCCGCTGCGTGATGATCGCCAGCTTGAATTGCTCGAAGGCGTCGGCGATGTCGTCAGGCAGATCCCCGACTTCAACGCTCAAGCGGCCGCGGCTTTTCTTCGGGCTCTGCGGCGCTTCGTCGTCATACGATGAGCTCGACCCGCCTGAGTGCGACTCGGCCTCTTCGCCTTCTTCGTCGTCCGCCTCTTCCTTCGTCCGCTTCGCGGCGCCTTCGACTGACTTCACCTCCGCCGACTCGCCGGTGACGGCGCCTTCGCGGGCCGCCATCTCCGACTCGTCTTCGCCGAGCCACGGGGCGTCTTCGTCATCGCCCGCCGCCGCCTCGGCGTCGTCGTTCGGCATCGTCTCGCCCGGCTTGCCGACTGTTTCCCAACGCTGCCCGCGCATCTGCGAGACCGACCAGCCGTTGTGGATCGCCCCCTCAAGCCACATCTCGGCGTCTTCCCAGTCGATCGCCGCCTGAAAGTGGCTCCAATAGAGCCCTTGGTATTGATCGAACGCGTCGCCGAATCGTTGGAAGACGCGGCGCAGCCGCCCGACGTGCTGGCTCGTCACGCGGCCGACCAACTGCGACCACGCCTCGTCGGAGTACTCGGTCACCGCAGCTCCGTCGGCGATGAGCGCTTCGCGCCACTCGCAGATGATCCGCCCCTTTTCCCAGTTGGTGGTGCTGACCAGGCGATTCCACCGGCCGACGAACTGATCTGCCGCTCCATCGCCGGCCAGCGCCGTCAACGACGAACCCTCAGCAATTGCGGCAGATGACTTCTTCTTTCCGGCGGCCATGCAAATCGCTCCTTGCAGCGTGAATTCCATACGCCGACGAAGCGCTCGCCTCGTCGGGGGCCGCGGATTCTATCACGCTCGCAAGGGGCAAAACCACAAGGCGCAAGGGGCGCCGAGGCGGAAAAGAGTTGAGTTGTGGCGCGTCGCTACGGCAACACCGTTAATCGCCGCAATCTTCGCGAGTCCGGCGCCCCGCGCCGATCGCGACAATCGCCAAAGATTCACAGCAAGGCGGGGGATAAGCTGTCAGTAGCCGCGGGTCAACGACCCGCCGGAGCGGCCCCGCAAGACTTGCCAGTCGCTCAACAGCGCTCCGGCGGCTCGTTGAGCCGCGGCTACTCGCAACCAGCGCTTACGCCAACTCCGGCGCCTGCTCGTCCGACACGAAGTCACACCCCTTGTGCGCTCCGTCGCAGAACGGCTTCTTCGCCGAGTGGCCGCATCGGCAGAGGGCGTAGGCGGGCTTCGCCGGATCGAGCTTGAACTCGCGTCCTTGCGAATCGAGCAGCTTGAACGGCCCCTCGACGAGGAACGGACCATTGGGACGCATGCGAATCGTTACGTCGGCCATGATAAACCTGCGTTGCGGTGACACATCGACTAGGAAAGATCGCAGTCTAGCCGATTCGCGGCGAAACTTGAACCAGAGGGCAGCAGGCAGCAGGCGGATGGAGTGTGCCGCCCGCACGCGGAGGGTGCCTGCTGCAACTACTTCGCCTCGCCCGCTTCCGGCGACAATGTCGACTCAAGCGCTGGCGTCGCCGGCTCGAGCATGAAGAGCACTCGCTCGCGTTTGTCGCTTGCCGCGACGGCGGCCTCGGACTTAGTCGGCGCCTGATCGGCCCGCGCCGCCCCCTTCAGCTTCAGCTCCGCGGCGTCACTTTCGGCCTTTTTGGCGAGCAGCGGATCGTCGTCCGCCAGCACGGCTGCAAACGCCTCTTTGTCGTGACGGCACTTCTCCAGGAGCGCGTCAATTTGGGCCGGCGTTGCCTCGACCCAGATCAGGTTCGCCCCAAGCTGCTTCACCGCGACAGCGGAATCAAGCTCGACGCCAAGCTCAACCTTGTCGGCCGCCTCCGGCTGCGATGGCGACGGCGCGAAAAAGAAGTAGAGCGAACGTTCCTGCTGGCCTGCGGCATCATGCTTCGCGTCGTCGGCCGCGCGATTAAATGACGTCCGCGGCGCTAACTCAAGAACTCTTTCGCCGCCAGCTTCTTTGATGCCTTCACCGACTTCCGCCCGCGCGATGTCGCTCTCGGCCAGGAACTGTTCGAAACGCGCAACGCCCTCGTTCGAAGCCAATTGGAGCGTGACTTTCGCCTGCGGCATCTCCGCCGCCGGGGCCCCTGCGCGCGCCGCTCTCATCACTGTAGCTTGGCCGCCATCCCCAAACGCCGCGCCGCCGCGAAAGCTTTCAGCGGCGCCCCCTCCCATGCCGCCCATCGCCACACCGGCCGGCGCCGCAGCTGACGCCGGCGCTGCATTCTCCAGCGACGACGCATCCTCTGGCGAAGACGATAGCGGCGCCATCAACGCCCCCGACCGGTCGAGCGAATCGTGCAACGCCACGGCGTCGGCCCTCGGCTGCCCGTTTGCGGCCGACTCAGCGAACGCATCGAGGTCCGCTAACTTCCCCGCCGACGCCTCCGCGACCGTGCCGTCTGCAGAAATCGCTGGAACTCCGGGCGTCGCGGCGAGCGGCGCCGCCGCCGGCCTTAACTCCTCAGGCGCCGCGGCGGTTGCCGGCAGAGCCGCCATCTCAACGGCGTTCTCTCCACTCGGAGCGTTGGCGTCAACGCCGACGACGCCCATCGATCCGCGCAGCCCCGGCGGCAGCGCTGCAGGCTCGGCGCGGTTGTTCGCCGCCGCCAACTGATCCACCGACGCTGCTTCACTGGCGCCAGCTGCCGGCCGCAGCCGCCGCTCCAACTGTTCCAGCTCCGCGTCGGCCTGGGCCTCCTCCGCCTGTCGCTTTTCGGCCCGCGCGAGATCGCGTTCGTCTTGCGCCAGTTCGGCGGGCTGAAAGATCGCAATCAACACGGTCGCCGCAATGGCCAGCGCCGACCACGCCAACCCGCGACGAATCCCGGCCCAGCGATCGACGGGCGTCAGCGGCAACGTCGCTGGCCCGCGCGCGTCCGAATCGGCCTGAGCTTGCTCGACTTCGGCCAGCACGCCGACACGCAAGTCGCGCGACAGCGTCTCGCGCGGCAGCGACTTGATCGCACTCGACAGCGATCGCAACTCGTCGACCAAAGCTGCCGCCATCGGATCGCTCCGCAGACGCTCCTCCACCAGCGCACGCTCCGCCGCCGTCAGTTCGCCGTCGACGTAGGCGCTGAGTAGTTCGTCGTCGAAGTCGTCGTTAGCGTTCCCGGCCGTCATGCTCTACTTAGAAATACAAATACATTTGAACCACGAAAGGAACGAAAAGTTTGAAACCGCAGATGAACGCCGATGAACGCAAATGAAAAGGCGCTTCAACGCATGCTCTACTCTGTATTCGCAATGGACAACGGACCACTGACAACTGACTCTTCCTTCCGTCTGCGTTAATCCGCGTTCACCTGCGGTTCCAAAATTTGAACTTCTTCCTTTCGTTCTTTTCGTCTGTTTCGTGGTTAAAAACTCCCCGCATTAAAAACTACCCCAACTGCGGCGCCTCTTCTCCCCACATGCTCCGCAGCCGGTCGCGGAGTTGCAACCGCGCCCGGAACAGCCGACTTCGCACCGTTCCCACCGGCAATTCTAGAATCTCGGCAATCGCCTCGTACGAACATCCCTCCATTTCCCGCAGCACCAGGATTTTGCGGTGCTGGTCGCCCAACTCGGCCAAGGCCGAGTGGACCTGCTCGGCCCGTTCGTCAGCCATCATTCGCTCGCCCGGCGCCGCGGAGCCATCCATCGGTTCCTCCCCAGCTCCCTCCTTAGCGGCGTCGATCGACGCCATCGGGCGCGCTCGCCGCCGTCGGGTGAGAGCCACGTTCATCGCAATCCGGTAGAGCCAAGTGAAAAACTGGGCGTCGCCCCGGAACGAATCGAGCTTCAGATACGCCTGCACGAAGGCGTCCTGCGCCGCGTCGGCCGCATCTTCGCGCGAGCCGGCGATCCGCAGCATCGTATTGAAGAGCCGATCCTGATACCGGCCGACCAAATCGCCAAACGCATCGCGATCGCCCGCGCGGGCGGCCTCGACTAGCTCAGCGTCGGTGATGGCCGGGGGATTCACGCTCTTCTCTGGAGGAGTAGACGCCGCGGCGGCGGAGAAAGTTCCCCGCAAAAGGTTCCGGCGCGCATTCTTCCGCACCTGCCGTCCTGTGTCAAATCGCCTGTTACGGGGCCGTTACAACCGGCTGCTGGCACGCCGTAGCCGCGGGTGAACGACCGGCCGGAGCGGAACGCAATTGCCCACAAATGCTGAAGGATGAACGCGGAATGCTGAGGGAAAGGGATTCAGTCCAATCAATTCAGCACTCCGCATTCATCCTTCAGCATTCCCAATTCGCCGCGTAAGATGGCGACCACCTACTCGTTCCGCTCCGGCCGGTCGTTGACCGGCGGCTACATGCCCCCCCTCGACTGGATCAGCGCCGAACTCGCCGAACTCCTCCAGCGTGATCTGCTGCGCGAGCTGCCCGCGGCGTTTGATTTGCAAACGGTCATGATCGAAGGCGCCGGCCAGCGGCTGATCAACTTTGCCTCAAACGACTATCTCGGCCTCGCCGCCGACCCGCGCTTGGTCGCTGCCGCAACCGAAGCGTGCCAAACGACTGGCGTCGGCCGCGGTTCCAGTCCGCTCATCTGCGGTCGTTCCACCATCCACGCCGAGCTTGAACGCCGCCTCGCTGAGTTCGAGCATACGGAGGCCGCGCTCCTTTTCCCCTCCGGTTTCGCCGCCAACGCCGGCGTCGTCCCCGCCCTGGCCGACCGCGGCGACGCGATCTTCGCCGACGCCAAGAACCACGCCAGCCTGATCGACGGCTGCCGCCTCTCGCGGGCCGAAACGCACGTCTACCGCCACAACGACGCGGCCCACCTTGCCGAGTTGCTCGCTGCGCACGCCTCCGCGGCTCGCCGCACGCTGATCGTCACCGACACCCTCTTCAGCATGGACGGGGACGTGGCGCCGCTGGCGGAGATCGCCGCGCTCGCCCGCCGCTACGACGCGATGCTGCTGCTCGACGAAGCCCACGCCACCGGGGTGTTCGGAGATCGAGGCCGCGGCCTCGCCGAAGCCGCGGGCATTGAATACGATGGCCTCATCCGCGTTGGCACGCTGAGCAAAGCCTTCGGCGCCGCCGGCGGGTTCGTCGTGGGGCCGCAGGCGCTCATCGACTACCTCGCGAATCGGGCCCGTAGCTACGTTTTCTCGACCGCTCAACCGGCGTCGACGGCCGCGGCGGCCCTGGTCGCCCTCCACGTCGTCGCTGACGAACCGCAGCGCCGGACGCAGTTGCTCGCCGCGGCGGCCACGCTCCGCAAGCGGCTCCAAGCGGCCGGCTGGCGGACCGGCGACTCGAGGAGCCAAATCATCCCGATCGCAGTCGGCCCCGCGGCCGATGCGGTTGCTCTAAGCCAACGCCTGCGGGAAGCAGGCTTCTGGGTTCCGGCGATCCGCCCCCCCTCGGTCCCCCCCGGCGAATCACTCCTGCGCCTTAGCCTCACCGCCAGCCACACACCGGAGATGGTTGACGGGTTGCTCGCTGCTTTGGGAACGAACCACCAAGACGCGCAGGCACAAAGAAAGCACGAAGAGTTTTGATCACTAGCCGGACCGCCACGCGGTCCGGGAGGCGCCGCCGAGTCGCTTGGCACTTCCTCCCGAAGGGCGTAGCCCTCCGGCTAGCGCTCCCCCCAGGTATTTCTTCGTGCGTCTTCGTGCGTTGGTGGCTATCCCCCGTATTCCCACGTCAAATCCCGACTTTTCCACCCAACTCAACGCGGAACCGCCGCGGCGCAAGTCGCATCGCCGCAAAAACTTGACGCTGCCTAGCGGGGTACTTACCATCAAAGCTGCACAATTTCCCTAGCCCTCCAAGTCTACCGAACGGGGCGCCCTCTTCGAGGCGACCGCCGGCGGTGAGACTTTATCGATTGCAGCCGCCCGCCTCGTCCGGGCCTCGGAACGACTGAAGGAACCCTCGACTTGGCACTGGTGCTGCAAATCGTCGTCCTGCTGGTGGTCCTGATCGGTCTGATCACGATCATCATGAGCATTAAGAACTGGCACTGGGCCCAGATGGTGCTGGTGCTGAGCATCTTCTTCATGGCGCTGGCGACCCTTTTCCTGGGGATGGAAACCTTCCGCATCCATCGCAATATCCGCAAGGCGATCCCTGGCCTCGAAAAGAAGCTGGCCGACGTCGAAGAAGAGAACCGGGCGCTGCAATACGGCGCTCGCAATGAAGATCCCGCCGTGATGCGGATCTGGACGAACGAAATCTTCGGCGGCGAAGCGCCTTACGACCCCGAAGCCGAAGGCCGCATGCTGAGCACGACCGCGTGGACGACGCGGCTGCAGGACCTGGCCCGCGCCCGTGGTCGCGTCTGGCGCAACGCGCTGCCGGCTGGCTTCGACCAAAAGACTAGTCGCGTGGCGGTGACGATCGCTCCGCAGCAGCAAGCGCCGCCGGTCGATCCGGATCTGGCGGCTGCTGAAGCGCCGGCTGACCCTGCCGCCCCGGCCGCGGCGCCGGCAGCCGCCCAGGCCGCTGTGCAAGGCCACGGCCTGACCGTCGACGCGATCGTCTATGCGTTCGAGAACGGCGCTCCTAATCCCGCTGCCCCCGACCAGGCCGCGCAGTACATCGGCGAGTTCCGGGTCGTGCAGGCCAACGAGACGGCAGTCATCCTCGAACCGTTGCAGGCGTTGAACCAGTTCACCGGCAGCCGGCTCGTAAAATCGATCCAGGCGAAGCGAACCTGGAGCCTCTACGAACTCATGCCGGCCGACAGCCACGAGCTGTTTGCGAAGCTCGACGAAGCGGCCAAGCGCAGCCTCCTGCCTGCCGCGACGGTGGAGGAATACATCCGTCAGGGGACGCCGGCAACCGACGACGACGACCAGTACCATCGCGCGGCCTTCGACGAGGCAGGCAACCAGATTGGCGCCGACGATGCGAAGGCCGATCCGAGCAAGGTCAACCAGTGGCGCTTCGATCGCCCGCTGCGGGATTACAACTACCTGTTCTCGGAGTTGATGCGCGAGCGGGTCGTCATGGAGGCCGACGTCGCGGCGCTGAAGCAGCAGATCGCCGATCTGGCGACCGCCCAGGCGAATGCCAAAAAGCTCGAGGCGCATCGCACCGCGGAGCGGACCGCGTTGCAGCAGGACAAGAAATTCATGGAACGCGATCTGGCGTTCATCACGAAGCTGCTGGCGACGATCAATTCACAGATTGCCAATGCGAAGAGCCAAGTGAGCGATTTGCTCACGGCAAACGCTTCGATGGCGCAAAGCCTGATCGACAAGCAACTCGCGGAGTTGAAGGCGATCGACGAGCGCTCCCCTGCTCCGGCGCAAAGTTCGCTCCTCGGCGCCCCTTAGCGAGCCAGGTCGTCCCGACCCCGGCGCGTTGCCTGCTCTCCGGCCCGCCACGATATCATCGTGAGATGCCCGCTCCGCAGAAACCACCGCTCCCTACCTCTGACTTCTGGGCGCTAGCGTTCATCGTCGTCGACGTCGCGCTAATCGCCTGGCTCTGTCTCGCTGCAAGTTAGCGTTAGTCACCGGCGAGCCGGGGGGTTCATCCCCTCGGCCCGACCCCCGCCCTGCCAAAACGCGGGCTATCGCCGCGCGGATAAATGGCGTTTCTGCGAGGGCGTCGCCTACTGCGATGCCGCCATTTCCCCAATGGCAGTTCTGTCCCCCTTCCGCCTTCCCCCCGCCCCCCTCGGCGGCTACCTTCCTCCCTGGCGCCCTGCGCCCCTCTTCGACGTACAATTGCAGGGCCTTCACTCCGCATCCACCCCGCCGTTACCGGCGAACGAATAGCTAGCCGCCGCCATGGGAATTTACGACCGCGACTACTCCCGCGACTCTGAATCGGGTTTCCAGCTCTCGCCGCCGACGACGGCGACGATGCAATTGATGGTCGTCACGGGCCTCGTGTACCTCGCCCAGATGGCGTTTCCGTTCGTCAACGACACCTTTGCATTGCGAACCGACTGGTTCCTCAGGCCATGGACTTGCTACCAGTTGCTCACCTATGGATTTCTCCATTCGGTGGACGACGTCGCCCATATCCTGATCAACATGCTCGTTCTGTTCATGTTTGGGCGCGAGGTGGAAGCGCGGTACGGCAAACGCGAGTTTCTGCTGTTCTACTTGACAGGCGTCATCGCGGCCGGGCTGGTCTGGTCGCTCAGCGAGTATGCGGCCAACTCAAGCAGCCCGCAGTTCGCGGCGATGATTCGCGCCGGTCAAGTCCCGACTGCGGTCGGCGCGTCTGGGGCGCTCGCCGCGCTAGTGGTGTTGTTCGCCTTCAACTGGCCCCATCGCCAGGTGCTGCTGTTCTTCATTATTCCCATGCCGATGTGGGTCGCCGCGGCCCTGGGCATTTTGTTCGACGTGCGGGGCGCGATGAATCGAGAGAACGCCGGCAACATCGCGTATGCCTGCCACCTGGGTGGCGCGCTGTACGGGCTGATGTACTACAAGCTGGGCTGGCGACTCAGCCGTTACTGGCCCACGAGTTTTTCGCTGCCGAAGATCCCCGGCACCGGTCCGAAGCTGCGCGTCCACGACCCACAGGACGACGATGACGCAACCGACGACCTCAGCCAGCAAGTCGATCGCATCCTCGCCAAGATCCAGCAGCAGGGCCAAGACAGTCTCACCTGGAAGGAACGCCGCACGCTCGAGAGGGCGAGTAAGCAGTACCAGGAGAAACGCAAATAGCGAAGGAGAGGCCAGAGGCGAGAGATCGGGGATTGGAAACTGCTTAGTCCCATTCACCATTCAGCTTTCCCCATTCAGCATTCACCATTCATCCTTAAACATTCCTCATGCCTGCACTCCAAAACCAACGCGTCGTCGTCACCGGAGCCACGGGGCTCGTCGGGTCGCTCCTCTGTTCGGAATTGGAGAAAGCGGGCGCGCAGGTAATACGCGCCGTGCGTCGCCCGGTAAAGGACGACGCACGCGAGCTCTACTGGAATCCCGATCGCGGCGAGATCGACCGTGCAAAGCTTGAGGGGGTCGACGCCGTCGTGCACCTCGCTGGCGAGAACATCGCCGGCGGCCGCTGGACCGAAGCCTTCAAGCAGAAGATTCTCGACAGCCGCGTCAAGGGGACGCACCTCATCAGCGACGCCCTCGCGCGGCTAGAACGCAAGCCTCGCGTCTTCATCTGCGCTTCCGCCATCGGCTACTACGGCAACCGCGGCGCCGACGTCATGACCGAGCAATCGGCGCCCGACACCGACTTTCTCGCCAAGGTCTGCCAGCAATGGGAGGCGTCCTGCCAGGCGGCGCGCGACGCCGGCATTCCGGTCGCGAACATCCGCATCGGCGTCGTCCTTAGTCCCGACGGCGGCGCGCTCGCCAAGATGCTGACGCCATTCAAGCTGGGCCTCGGCGGCAAGCTCGGCAGCGGCGATCAATACATGAGTTGGGTCGCGCTCGACGACCTGGTCGGGGCCATCGTCTACTTGCTCGGCCGCGATGAACCGGTCGTCGGTCCGGTCAACGTCGTCGCCCCCCACCCCGCCACCAATCTGGGCTTCACCAAAACGCTCGGTCGGGTCCTTGGTCGGCCGACGCTTTTTCCGATGCCGGCGTTCGCCGCTCGGCTCGCCTTCGGCGAAATGGCCGACGCGCTGCTGCTGTCCAGCACCCGCGTCGACCCGCAGGCGCTGGTGGCGACGGGCTTCAAGTTTCAGTATCCGGAGCTGGAATCGGCCCTGCGACATCTGCTCCAACGATGAGCAAGATTTGAGAGCTAGGAAATCGCTGCGACACACGGGATAATGGAAGCGTCCCGCCTGCGGTCGTTCCGGCCGCAACCGTTCCCGCCCCGCCATCCCCGCCTCCAAACCTTCACGCCGATTTAGCTCCGCCGCCTGCGGCGGGACGCGGGCTCGCGCCCGCGGCCAAATGGCTGCCGCTTGAGGGCATGTCCCATTCGCGTCGCGTGCTGTCGAGGGCCCCCTTCGTGAGGTTAGCGTCGCAAACCTTTCGCAATATTCAGCCAGAAACGGCCGTTTCCGTCGACTTCAGCGTGGCATTGTGAGAACCCCGCCCCCCGTTAAAATGATGGGTTCGCGAGGGCTGGATCGGTTAGGTTCAGTCGGCCAGCGAGAAGAGGCCAAAGAGAAAAGGACTTAGAAGAGGTATGCATTCGCAAGTAGTCGTGCTCGGCGGCGGTCCCGGCGGATATGCGGCCGCCTTCATGGCAGCCGACCTTGGGCTCGAAACAACGATCGTCGAGGCCGACCCTCGCCTGGGCGGCACCTGCCTGCTGCGCGGTTGCATTCCCTCGAAAGCCCTCCTCCATGTGGCCAAGGTCATTAGCGAAGCCCGCGAGATGGTCGAATGGGGGGTCGAGTTTCCGCAGCCGAAGTTCGCGATCGACAAGATCCGCGAGCGCAAGGAAAAGGTCATCGCCACCCTGACCGGCGGCCTGGCCCAACTCGCTAAGCGCCGCAAGGTGAAGGTCGTCAACGCCCGCGGCATCTTCGTCGACTCGCAAACCCTGCAGCTTGAAGGGGGCGACCCCGCTACCTATGGCGGCGACGGACGCATCACCTTCGATCACTGCATCCTCGCCACCGGGTCGACCCCCGCGATGCCGAAAATGTTCCAGATCGGCTCCGATCGCGTGATGGACTCGACCGGCGCGTTGGCACTGGCAGACATCCCCGAATCGTTGCTAGTCGTCGGCGGCGGTTACATCGGCCTGGAGATGGGCTCGGTCTACAGCGAACTTGGCTCGAAGGTGTCCGTGGTCGAGTTGCTCGACGGCCTCCTCCCCGGCGCCGACCGCGATCTGGTAAAGCCGCTGGAAAAGCGCCTCCGCGAACACTTCGCCTCGATCATGCTCAGCACCAAGGTCCTCGGCGTCAAAGACGTCGGCGGCAAGGTCGAAGTCGAGATGGAAGGCCCCGACGGCGCGAAGTTCAACAACGCGTACGACCGCGTGTTGATCTCCGTCGGCCGTCGCCCCAAATCCGCCGGCTTCGGACTGGAGAACACCAAGGTCGCCATCAACGAGAAGGGCTTCGTCGTCATCGACGAAGAACAGCGGACCAGCGACCCGCACATCCTCGCAATCGGCGACGTCGCTGGCGAACCGATGCTCGCCCACAAGGCCTCGCACGAGGGGAAGGTCGCGGCCGAGGTCCTCGCCGGCGAACCCGCGGCTTTCGACAAGGCGGCCATCCCGGCGGTCGTCTTCACCGATCCCGAAATCGCCTGGGCCGGCCTCACGGCCGATCAAGCCAAACGCGAAGGTCGCGAAGTTGAAGTCGCTCAGTACCCTTGGCAAGCCAGCGGTCGCGCGATCGCCAACGGTCGCACCGACGGCCTGACCAAGTTGATCGTCGATCCCGCGACTGACCGCATCCTCGGCTGCGGCATCGTCGGCGCGGGCGCCGGCGAGTTGATCGCCGAGGCCGTGCTCGCCATCGAAATGGGCTGCACCGCCCGCGACCTCGGCGAAACGGTCCACCCCCACCCCACGCTCAGCGAAACGGTCGGCTTCAGCGCCGAGGCCTATCTCGGCACCGCCACCGAGATCTACCGCCCGAAGCGGAAGCAGACGCAAGAGAACTAAATTCACCATCACGGCACAACGAGCACGACAAAGACTGGCTGACTGATTCGCTTCTTCCGTCGTGTCCTCCGTGTCGTCGTGGTTCAATTCAGAAGTCAAAAGAAGGACGATTGCCGGTATGGCAACAGGAAAAGCAACCGAAGTCCGCTCGCCGATCCCCAATGACGTCGACCCGATCGAAACGAACGAGTGGCTCGAATCGCTCGACTATGTCCTAGAGCATAAGGGCTCCGAGCGCGCTCAGGAACTGCTGGCCGCCCTCGACGAAGCCGCCCATCGCAACGGCGTCGAACTGCCGTTCACGGCGACCACGCCCTACGTCAACACGATCCCGGCCGACAAGCAGGCGCCCTTCCCCGGCAATCGGGAACTGGAGCGCCGCATCAAGAGCTTTGTCCGCTGGAACGCGATGGCAATGGTCACCCGCGCCAACCGCGATAAGGCAAAGCCCGGGGGGCATATCAGCACCTTCGCCTCCTCGGCGACGCTCTACGAAGTGGCGCTGAACCACTTTATTCGCGGTCGCGGCGAGGATGGCTACAGCGGTGATCAGGTCTACTACCAGGGCCACGCGGCGCCCGGCATGTATGCCCGCGCGTTTCTCGAAGGCCGGTTGACGGAGCAGAATCTCGTCAACTTTCGTCGTGAAATGGGCGTAGGGGGCGGCCTGTCATCGTATCCCCACCCCTGGCTGATGCCCGACTTCTGGGAATTCCCCACGGTATCGATGGGCCTCGGCCCGATCATGGCGATCTACCAGGCCCGCTTCAATCGCTACCTCACCGATCGCAAGATCAAGGACCTGTCGAAGAAGCACGTCTGGGCCTTCCTCGGCGACGGCGAATGCGACGAGCCCGAAACGCTCGGCGCCATCACGCTCGCCTCGCGCGAACAGCTCGACAACCTCACCTTCGTCATCAACTGCAACCTGCAGCGGCTCGACGGCCCGGTCCGCGGCAACGGCAAGATCATTCAAGAGCTCGAAGGCGCCTTCCGCGGCGCCGGGTGGAACGTGATCAAAGTGATCTGGGGCAGCGACTGGGATCCGCTGCTCGACGCCGACGATTCGGGCCTCCTTGCCCAGCGGATGATGGAAGTCGTCGACGGCCAGTACCAGAAGTACGTCGTCTCCGGCGGCGATTACATCCGCGAGCACTTCTTCGGCAAGTACCCAGAGCTGCTGAAGCTCGTGAAGAAGTATTCGGACGAAAAGCTCCGCACTCTGAAGCGCGGCGGCCACGATCCCGAAAAGGTGTACGCCGCCTACCAGGCCGCGATTGAGACCAAGGGGCGACCCACCGTCATTCTGGCCAAGACGATCAAAGGCTACGGCGTCGGCGAAGCAGGCGAGGGCCGCAATATCACCCACAACAACAAGGAGCTGAACGAAGCCGAACTCACCGAGTTCCGCACGCGGTTCGGCATCCCAATTTCCGATGAGCGCGTCGCCGAGGCGCCGTTCTACCGCCCCCCCGAAAACAGCCCCGAGATGAAATACATGCGCGAGCGTCGCAAGGCGCTCGGCGGTTCGGTCCCGGCGCGCAACAACGCCCCGGTGACGATGGAAGTCCCGCGGCTGGCCGACTACGCCAAGTCGCTCGACAAGCTGGTCAGCAAAGGCCCCGGCAAGGAAATGTCCACCACGATGGGCTTCGTCCGCCTGCTCGGCGATCTGCTGCGCGATAAGAAAATCGGCAAGAGCATCGTCCCCATCGTTCCTGATGAGTCGCGCACGTTCGGCATGGAAGGCCTCTTCCGGCAAGTCGGCATTTACGCCCACAGCGGTCAGCTTTACGAGCCGGTCGATAGCGACCAGCTCGCCTACTACAAGGAAGCGAAGGATGGCCAGCTCCTGGAAGAAGGCATCACCGAGTGCGGGTCGATGTCGTCGTTCATCGCCGCCGGGACGAGCTACTCGTCGCACGGCGTGCCGATGATTCCGATGTTTATCTATTACTCGATGTTCGGCTTCCAGCGAATCGGCGATTCGATCTGGGCCGCTGCCGACGCGCGGGCGAAGGGCTTCATGCTTGGCGGCACTGCCGGCCGCACGACCCTCAACGGCGAAGGCTTGCAGCATCAAGACGGCCATAGCCTGATCAATGCGATGGCGTTCCCGACCGTTCGCGCCTACGACCCCGCCTACGCCTACGAGACGGCGGTCATCGTCTTCGACGGCCTCAAGCGTCTCTACGAAGACAACGAGACGGCGATCTACTACATCACGCTCGAGAACGAAAATTACACGATGCCCGAGATGCCGGCCGGCGTCGAAGATGGCATCATCCGCGGTATGTACAAGCTCTCGAGTACGGAGGCCGACGGCGGCACGCGCGTGCAACTCTTCGGCAGCGGCCCCATTCTCCGCGAATCGCTCCGCGCGGCCGACATCCTCAAGGCTCGGTACAACATCTCCAGCGACGTCTGGAGCGTCACGAGCTACAACCAGCTCCGTCGCGACGCCCAAGAGTGCGAACGCTGGAACATGCTCAACCCCGAGAAGCCCCGTCGCCACTCCTACCTGCAGGAGCAAATCGACGCGACCGAAGGTCCGATTATCGCCGCCAGCGACTACATGCGGATCCTTCCCGACCAGCTCGGTCCGTGGCTCAAGGGTCGCCTGTTCTCGCTCGGCACCGACGGCATGGGTCGCAGCGAAAGCCGCGAGAACCTCCGCCGCCACTTCGAGGTCGACGCCGAGTCGATCGTCGTCGCGACGCTTTACAAGCTGATGCTCGACGGCAAATACGACGCCGCTGCGGTGGCGCAAGCGATCAAAGACCTGGGCATCAGCCCCGAGAAGAAATCGGCGCTGTACGCGTAAGCTTCAAGACAATTCGTGAGTAGGTGAGTAAGTGAGTAGGTCGTCGGGCGGCCATCTAACTTCTCCACCAAGTAACCTACTCACTAAAACACCTACTCACCTCCGCAACGATCATGTCCACGCAAATCACCCTTCCCTCGCTCGGCGAGAACATTGAGTCCGGCGACGTTCTTTCGATCCTTGTAAGCGAGGGCGACGTCGTCACGAAGGACCAGGACCTCCTTGAGCTCGAAACCGACAAGGCCACCATGCCGGTCCCCAGCCCGCAGGCTGGCAAGATCGTGAAGGTCCTCGTCGCCGAGGGCGACACGGTCCCGGTCGGCGGCGCGATCTTCGAGATCGAAGCCGACGGCGGCTCCAGCAATGGCGCCACAGCGAAAAAGGAACCAGAGAAGAAGGAATCTGCCAAGGCGCCCGAGAAGAAAGAAGAGAAGCCGAAGGCTGCTCCGAAAAAGGAAAACATCGTCGAGGAAGAACAACTCGACGAAGCGGTCGCCGATCAGCAGGAAGAGCCGGAAGAAGAGCCGCCCGCGAAGAAGCCCGCTGCGAAGCCAGCGGCCAAGATCGCCCCGGCCCCGGAATCGACTCCCATCGTCGTTGAACCCGACGACGCGCCGGCCAAGTCTGCGAAGAAATCGAAGTCCGAAGGCGAAGCGGGCGACGGCCAATCGTCAGCCGCCGCCGGCCCCGCCGTTCGCCGCCTCGCCCGTGAACTCGGCGTCGACCTCCGCCGCGTCCGCACCACCGGCGACCGCATCACCGAGGAAGACGTCCGCAATCACGTTCGCCGCAGTCAGGCCGAGTCGGAAGCCAAAGCCCCCAAGGGGGTCACGCCCCCCGGCTCGCCCGAGTCCGACAGCTACGGCGCCGTGCGCCGCGAGAAGATGACGCGGATGCGACAGACGATCGCTCGCAACATGCTCGCCTCGCACACGACGATCCCGCAGCTCACCAACTTCGACGACGTCGACGTCACCGATCTGGAGCGGATCCGCAAGGAAAGCCAGCGGGACTACGACTCGCAAGGCGTCAAGCTCACGACGCTGCCGTTCCTCGTGAAAGCCCTCGCCGTGGCGTTGCGGAATCACCCGATCATCAACGCGTCGGTCGGCGAAGAAGGCAACGAAATCATCTACAAGGAATATGTGAACATCGGCATCGCCGTCGATACGGAGAAGGGCCTGCTCGTTCCCGTCCTCCGCGACGCCGACCGCAAGAATATTCCGCAGATCGCCCGCGAACTGGTCGAAATCGCCGCCTCGGCCCGCAAGGGAACCTTCAAGGTCGAAGACCTTCGCGGCGGCACGTTCACGATCAGCAACCTCGGCGCGATCGGCGGCACCTACTCGACGCCGATCATCAACCCGCCGGAAGCGGCGATCCTCCTGATCGGCCGCAGCCGCATGCTGCCGCAGTGGATCGACGGCGCGTTCCAACCGCGGCTGATGATGCCGCTGTCGATCAGCTACGACCACCGCATCGTCGACGGCGCGACGGCGCAGCGATTCCTGAACGACGTCAAGGGTTACCTCGCGAGCCCGGGCCGTTTGCTGTTGGCGCCGTGACGCCGAGTTCGATCACCCGCTGACCGCCTGCCTGGCGGAGGCTACTGACGCGATGGGCGAGCTTCGCCCATCGCGTTAATTTTTCCTTTCCACGACGCACTGTCGTCCAACGACGTTTTTGACCGCGGGCTGCCCCGTGGTACGATATTGGGTAGTAAAGGCCCATATCATGCAAATCAACATCCCCGCTGATTCCGAAGCGTTTGTCGTCGGCAAGGCTGCGGCAGCGGGCTTTACCGACGTCAACGAGTATGTGATTCGCCTCATCGAGAGGGATGGCGGCGGGAGAAAGCCGGCGCCAGCCTTAGCTTTCGAAAAACTGCGGCGGCTCCGATCAGAGGTTCCCAAGATGACGAACGAAGAGATCGTCGATCTGGTCGCCGAGGGCCGCCGGCGATGCTTGCCGTAGTCGTTGACGCCAGTGCGACGTTGGCTTGGCTCTTCGGCGAAGGTGATCCTGCCGATTGGCTGGAAGCGAATCTCTCCTCGATGACGTTATCGGCGCCCGCACTTTGGAGATTGGAAGTCGTCAACGCCATCGTGATCAAAGAAAGGCGCAAGCAAATCACGCAATCGCAGGACGAAGAATTACTGACCATTCTAGATGCCCTGCCGATCGCCATCGTTCAGTCCCAAAACGAACCATCGCTGCTCAGCCTTGCTAACTTAGCACGAACCCACCAACTCACCGCGTACGACGCCGCCTATCTTGATCTTGCTCGGTCGGAACGGGCCTCGTTGCTGACTCTCGACGCAAACCTGATCGATGCCGCTCAGAGAATTAACGTCCCGCTTATCGCGATGCAATAAGCGATGCTCAACGACGATAACCGGCTGACTGCGTACGGCAGAGGCGAACGACAGTTGATCAGACATGATCAACCTTACTTCTACGCATTGGGAGATTATTCGCCGTGCCTCGCTTCTTACTAACGCTCGCGCTCATCTCGTCCTTAACCCATTCCTTGTATGCTCAACGCCCCGCCTACCCGCCGAAGTTTGACGAGAGCGTGAAAGAGCACGTCTACAAGACCGCGAGCGACGTCGACCTCAAGCTTTACGTCTTTGAACCCGCCGGTCACACGCCGAGCGACAAGCGGCCCGCCGTCGTCTTCTTCTTCGGCGGCGGCTGGACGGGCGGCTCGCCGGCGCAGTTCGAGCCGCAGTGCCGTTACCTCGCCTCGCGCGGCGTCGTGGGCATCGCGGCCGACTACCGCGTCGCCAGCCGGCACGGCGTGAAGGGAGTCGATTGCGTTCGCGACGCCAAGTCGGCGATCCGCTGGGTACGCGCTCATGCCGCCGAGCTCGGCGTCGATCCCGACCGCATCGTCGCCAGCGGCGGTTCGGCCGGCGGCCACCTCGCCGCCGCGACAGGCACGATCAAAGAATTCGACGAACCGAGCGAAGACGCCGCCGTCAGTTCCGTGCCGAGCGCCATGGTCCTGTTCAACCCGGCCGCCTCGTTCGACCCCGCCACACTCATCCCCGGCGAAAAACGAGGCGGCAACTTCGGCGCGCGAATGGGCGTCGAGCCGAGCAAACTCTCCCCCGCGGACCACATCGACGCGAAGACCCCGCCAACGCTGATCATGATCGGCACCGACGACTATCTCATCGGCGGCGCCCATCAATTCGCCGACCGCATGAAAGCCGCCGGCGCCCGCTGCGAGCTCGATCTCTACGACGGTCGCGGACATGGTTTCTTCAACCTGCGCCCGAACAAGCCGAGCAAAGACTTCTACGCCACTGCCGAATCGATGGACCGGTTTTTGACGTCGCTCGGTTACCTCGAAGGCGAGCCGACGGTGAAAGAGTTCTTCAAGAAGTAGTCCAAGGCCTGGTCGAACGCTTCGCCTAACGATTGCCGGCGCGATCAAAGAGTTCCCGCATCGAAAGCTGGAAGCCCGGAAGCAAGCCGTCAGCGACCAGCGTCCCATCCATGCCAATCGTCAAGGACGAATGGCGGCTCTCGTAAACTTCGGCCGATTCGCGTTTAGGATCGATGATCCACACCGCCCGAACTCCAGCCGTGAAGTAGTCGTCGAGTTTCGCATCCATCTCCGCCCGCGTATTGTCGCGCGAAAGCACTTCCACGGCGAGGTCAGGGACAAGATTCGGAACCGGAGCGGCGGGAAACTTCCGATTCGGGAGCTTGCTCCACTTCACGAAGGAAACGTCTGGTGCGCGACTTCGTGTCGCAGAGATTCGCACCAGTCCATCCGCCCCCAACGCAATGCCAAGATCATGGCTGTCCAGATATCGCTCAATGAAATAGGCCAGGACGATCGCCAAGCGAGACTCGAAGACTCCCATCGCCTTCTCCACCAAGACCCCGTCGATGACCTCGCAAGTCCGACCCTCGCGATCTTTCACCTCCATCGCGTCATCGTCGGTCGCCATTCCGGGTGGAGGCACTAATCGAATCCGCTCCAATGGAATGCCGCCAAGTTGCAGCTGAAGATCGGCGGCGGTGACGAATCCGGCAGACATCGCACATGCCTAATGGAGTGGGTGGGCGCCCGCTAATTATACCATTCGCCAAACGCTGCCGCATAATCGTCCGAAACTGGGCTAAAGAAGCTACTGCCTCACCCCCAGCAGCGGAAAGCACAGCACCGGAATCACCAGCGACGCCAGCCCGATCGCCCACCGCACCGGTCCCAGCGGCACCGAGTCATCGCGCGTCGGCGGGTGATGAATCCCTAAGAAGATCACCAGCAGCAACATCGGCGTCCACAGAATCGCTTCGTCGAGATTGATCACGACGTAGAAGATGGCGAACGAAATGAACAGCCGGGCGAACGTGTGGGCCTTGCCCAGAAACAGCGCGTAGATCGTATGCCCGCCGTCGAGTTGGCTGATCGGCAGCATGTTCAGGCCGGTAATCAACATGCCGACCCAACCGGCCATGAAGTAGGGATTGAGCTCGGTCAGGCCGACCCAATGTTCGTTGGCCCACGCCTCGTTCGGATGGGCCCACTGGAGCATCCATTGCGCCACCAGCGGGAGATAGAACTCAATCTCCCCCGGCTCGGCGGCGCGGCTCAGGTCGAGCGCCTTGATCCCTTGCCACAACACCGGGAACGCCACCGCGAGCCCGGCGAGCGGCCCGGCGATGCCGATGTCAAAAATCTGCCGACGGTCGGCGCGGCTGCCGTCCATGCCGATGACGGCGCCCATCGTGCCAATCGGATTGAACGGCACTGGAATGCAAAGGGGATAGCTCGCCGGGATGCCGTACTTCACCGTTTGCAGGAAATGCCCCATCTCGTGCGTCAGGAGAATTGCCAGCACGGCGCCCATGTACGCCAAGCCGATCGGCCAATTCTGCTGCACGACGACGCCAACTTGCGCCCACGAGACGTTGAATCCAAACTGCATCGGGTCCCAGCGCGTCGCCCCGACCCAGAAGGTCGACAGGCAGGTGGCGACAAACAGCATCGCCGGCAGCAACACCTGCCGCTGGGGCACGAGCGACTCGTTCCCCTCGATGTCAGACTTCATCAATTCCGGCAGATGTGCGAACGACGAGTCGTAGAACGCATCGTTCTCCAGCGGACGCCGCGCGATCGGCTGCTCGGACAATTTCGAGCCGGCCGGAATTAGCGACTGCCGCCCGTCGGGCGTCGGCAGCGGGTGTTCGGAGGAAGATTCTTCGCCGGTGCTCATTCGCAAATCATAGCAAAACTAGGGGCCTGGGACAGGCGGCCGACGCTGAGCCGTTGACGTCGAAACCAATAGCCGACCTACGACACTTCCAGGCTCTTGACCCCGCCGCTGCGCAGGGCCGCCGTCAGGCACCGGTCCGCCGTCTCCAACAGACTCACCGGGCGAAAATTCTTCGCCGGCGCGGCCGCGCACGCGACGCCAGCCCCCACCGCGACCGCGGGCAACTGTTCTGAGCGGCAATACGGCTCGAGCGAGCTACGAATTTCGTCGACGACGTGCCGCGCCGCGGCAACGGCTTCGTGGCGATCGCGTCCCGGGAACAGCAGCAAGCGACGCCGCGGTCCGAGCTGTTCAATCGTCGTCACGCCCTCGGCGCGATTGCACGCGCGAGTCATCAGGCGTTCCAAGACCTCCGTCTGCGTCGAGTCGAGCAATTCCGTCGACTGCGCTTCGATCGCGGCCAAGCCAATCGGCCGACGCAGCGAACGGCAGCGCCCGACTTCGAGCGTGAGCCGCGTTTCGAGATCGCTCGCCGCCGACGCCGCGGCCGTCATCGCGCCGAAGGGACTCGCCAGCACTGGGGCGGGCGCTTCGCTGTTCGAGTTGGGGACGCGCGGCAAAGCCTGGTCAACGTCCACTTCGCCGCTAAGGCCGCTGCGGTAAAACAGCTCGAACGACGCACGCAATTGCTTGGCCAGAATCAACGCCTGGGCCTCGTGAGACTCCTGCTCAATCGGGCTGGCGGCGTCATTCGCGATGCCGCGACTCAACGGCGCCGCCACCGACTCCGCCACCTGCGACATTTTCGCGTGCGCTTGCACGATGATCTGCGTGTAGTCTTCGCCGCCGGCGATTTGCAGCGACAAGACGTTCGCCAGCTGCCGCACTTTCGGCTCCAGCGTGGCGATGAGATCGTGCAGGCGAGATTTATCGAGTTGGCAGTATGCGTCGCCGGCGTCGAGCAGGTCGGGCAGTACGCTTAAGCGGCGCTGCCCGATGAGTTGGGCAAACAGTTCACCCAAGTGCAGGACGCGCACCAAATGCGCATGATCGGCTTTGTTGTGCGCCCAGTAGCGCGTATCGTGCGGCGCCCCGATCGCAGCCGTCAGGAGCGGCGGCAAATTCCAGTGCTGCAACAGCCCGGCCGTCAGCTGCCGATGGTCGAATCCCAGCGACTCGTGCTCCAGCACCGCCAGGTCCGCCTGCGACGCGATCGCCTCGCTCAGCACCGCTGCGTACGGCTGCCGCAATTCGCCCAACAGGACCAAGACGCCGATGTCTAGCAACAGTCCGGCGAGAAATGCATCGTCGCCCGGCTTCTGAAACAGCTGCTCGCTGATCTCCCGCGCCGCTACCGCGCGCACCAACGACGTCTTCCAGTACCAGTCGAGTTGGTCTCGCGCCACCGATAGAAACAAACTCTCCGGCAAGCTGAACCCGAGCGCCAGCAGCTTCAGCGGCTTGATCCCCAATAGCGCCAGCGCCTGGTTGAGGTCGCTCACCTCGCGCGGCAAGCCGAACAGCGAGCTGTTCACCACCCGCAGAATTTTCACCGTCAGCGCCGGATCGCGCTCAATGCACTGCTTCAGCGCCTGCACGTCGACGCGGGGCGACTCGGTCAGCCGCAACACTTCGACCGCCACCGCGGGCAGCGAGTACAGCGCACCGGCGCGGGCCACGATCTGCTGGATCGCATCGGGATAAACCGGCGTCGCGGCGGCAAGCGTCATGGAAGTGGAAATCGTACGGCGGAGACGGGGGCAAGCGCGAACCGGGGCGTTCCGCCCCCGGCGCACCAAATTGCTGCGCAAGCAATTTGCGACGGAGACCGGCGTCGGATCGCCCGCAAGTCTAGCTCACAGTCAGCACCGACGGGCCGCCGAACGCCCTGATTGCACGCCCTGCTAGCACGACCGCTACGACCGGCGCCGCGACGCCAGTTCCGTCTAGGGCGCCTGCAGCGTGCCCAGTACAATCGACCTCTTCCCCGCTCGCTTCACGGATGACGCCTGCCATGGACCTGACCCCGCTTCGTATGCTCATCACGCGCCAGTCGCTGGCCGTCACCCTCGCCGCCGCTGGCGGCTTCGCCTCCACTCCCGCGCGAGCCCAAACGTTCGCCGAAGAAGTCGCCCAGGCGAGCTACGACGCGTCAATCGCTCCCGCCGACCCCCCTGCGGCCCTCCGCTCAGACGCCGCCCCGGTCAACGCCGACGCCCTCGCCGATCAAGCCGCCGCCGCCAAACAGGCTGAAGAGATCGACATTGTCCGCCAGCTCGCCCGCCAGCGCGGCGGCCAGCCGGCGGCGCTAGCGCAGATCATCCAAATGTCGCGGTCGTTCAACGACGCCGTCGCCGCCGAAATCCTCGACGAACTCGCGGCCGCTCACCTCCGCGCCGGCGACCTCAACCTCGCCGCCGACGCCCGCCGCGTCCTCGCCGAGCAATATCCCGGCACGCCGCGGGCTCAGGACGCGCTGCTCTGGCTCGTCCGACTCTACTCCAGCAGCGAAATGGTTCACGCCCGCCGCCAGCCTTCGCAGGGCGCCGTCGACATGCTGCGGCAAATCCCGGCCAATGCCGACCTGGCCAATGCCCGCACCAACGGCGCCGTCAAACGCGAACTGCGCGAGCAGCGCAATCAGCGCAGCACTGCTGCGAACCAACCCGCGGCCCCCTACGCCATTCACCTGGCGACGCAGTCGATGGACCGCCACCCCGAACTCGCTGACAACGCCGCCCTCGCCTACCAACGGGCCATTGCCGCGCGACTCGCCGGCCAGCAGAAGCAGTCGCAAGCCTTCCTCTCGCCGCTCAAGCATCGCCGCGGCGGCGACCCCTGGGGCGACTGCGCCCGCATGGAAGCGTGGCTCGAATCGGGCGACGACCAGCGGCCGCCCAAACCAACGGCCCTGTGCGTGTTCGCCGACGATCCGCCGCAACTCGACGGACTCCTCAATGAACCCTTCTGGCAGCTCGCCCTCCCGCTGCCGCTCAAGCCCCACCACGCCCCGGCCGCCGGCGTCAAATCAGACGTCGTGCAGGCTCGGTACGAACAGCCGTCAAGCGACTCGCCAACGTCAGCCGCCCCGGCGGCGAGTCAGGTCCAACTCGCCTACGACCGCGAATATCTCTACGTCGCCATTGTCTGCGAAAAGCCCGCCGGCGCCGTCACGGCCGCCGACGACGGGCCCCGCCCGCGCGACGCCGACGTTGAACCGCACGACCATGTGACGCTCCGTCTCGACGTCGACCGCGATTACGCTTCCTGCTTTGAACTGCTCATCGACAGCCGCGGCTGGACGGCCGACCGTTGCTGGGGCGACGCGGCCTGGAACCCCGAGTGGTTCGTCGCCGCCGGCGAGCTCAACGGCGCCGCCAACGGCCACGCCTGGATTGTAGAGCTTGCCATCCCCTGGAGCGAATTGACGCCGACGCCTCCCACCCGCGGCAACGCCTGGGCCCTCTCCCTCGTCCGCACGCTCCCGCCCGCCGCCAATCAACCCTCGCAATCGTGGCGCGGCCCCGCCGGCGCCTCCCCCGGCCCCGAGAGTTTCGGCGTGCTGCAGTTCGAATAGCCTCCTTTTGGTATGGAATGGCTAGTCCCTCTCTCTCGCTCTGAAATCGAGAGGAATTAAGCCGCGACGGCACGACGAACACGACGGGAAGTGCCCAGAGCAGATAAGGAACCGCCGATGAACGCGGATCGACGCTGATAAAAATCATTGGCGTCCATCTGCGTTCATCGGCGGTTCCAATTTGCCTTTGTCTTGTCTTCCCTTGGCGTCCTTGGCGGTTGGACGTGATTCTGGCTGTTCTCCCACCGCCCGCGAAAAAGATTCTCCGAAAATCCGTTGACTCGCTTTATTCTAATTCGTTAGAATTAGCGCCTTCACGCCGCTCGCGGCTTCGCGACCCAGGAGAACCTCGATGCCCCGCGCCCCCAGCCCCCATCCCACCGACGTCGAACTCCAAATCCTCCAGGCCCTCTGGACCCGCGGCCCCAGCTCGCTGAGCCAACTCTGCGAAGCCCTCCGCGCCCAGCGCGAGGTCGCCGCCACCACCGTCGCCACCATGCTCCGCGTCATGAGCGACAAGGGCCTCGTGAAACGCACCGGCAGCGGCCGCGGCGCCACCTGGAGCGCCCTCGCCACGCAGCAGCGGACCGAAGCCGGCATGGTCGGCGCCCTCGTCGACCGCCTTTTCGACGGCGCCGCCGACCGCCTCGCCGCCCACCTCGTCGAAGGAGGCCAGCTCAACCCCACGCAGTTGGCCGAACTCCGTGCGTTGATTGATCAACAAGGCGGAAAGGGTGATAAGAGAAATGCAACCACCAAGACGCGAAGGCACAAAGGAGATCACTAAGGATGAAACGTGGTGCGGATCGTCATCCTGAGCGGAGCGAAGGATCTCGTATCCCGAAATGACTCCCGATTCTTCGCTCTACTCAGAATGACAGCGCCCGCCTCCCCCCCTTCGTGCTCTTCTTCGTGCCTTAGTGCCTTCGTGGTTAATCCCCGCATTCGCAGTTAATCCCCGTATTAAGGGTTCGCGACGATGAACGCCTCGCTCTGGCAACTCGCAGCTTGGACGATGATTCACTCGCTCTGGCTCGGCGCCGCCGTCGCCCTCGCCGGCGGCTTCCTCCGCCTCGCCTGCCGCCGCGCCGCGCCAAACACGCGCTACGCCATCAGCCTCGCGACGCTCGCCGCCCTCACCCTCACCCCACTCGCCGCGGCTGCCTGGCTCAGCGTGAACGGCGTCCCGCAACTCGCCGTCGCGAACCTTGAATCTGCTTCACTCCCTCTCCCGCTGGGAGATGGGACCAAACGAGCACGGTCGCCAGTGGCGACCGAGCGCAGTGCGGTAGCCCGTGCGCAGCAGTGGGGTGAGGGGCAGCGGCAGGTACCCGCTCCCAATCCCCACTCTCAGATCCTCCCATCCGAGAGCAAGGAGCCCGGGACAGAATTCCCCGCAATCATCGACCTCGCCCACGCCACTCCCACCGAACTCGACGCCCTCGCCGCCCAAGCTCAAGGCGCCGCCTCATCCACAACCACACCGCCACCTGCTCCCCCCATTCCCCATTCCTCATTCCCCATTTCTCCCCCCACCTACTCACCCACTCACCTACTCACCACAACACTCCCCTACCTCCCGACCCTCTGGCTCATCGGCGCCCCGGTCACCTTCGCGCTCCTCGCCACCGGGCTGGTCGGCTCCGAGCGCCTCCGCCGCCGCGCAACGCCCCTTACTGCAGGTATCGCCTTCGACGCCTGCCAGCGCCTCCGCCAAACGTTAAACATCACCCGCCGCGTCGCCCTCGCCGCGTCCGACGGCGTCGCCCAGCCGATCCTCGTCGGCATCGTCCGTCCGCTCATCCTCCTCCCCACCGCCGCCCTCGCCGGCTGGACTCCCGAAGAGCTCGACATGGTGCTCCTCCACGAGCTCGCCCACGTCCGCCGCTGGGACAACCTGGTGAACCTCGCGCAGCGAATTGTCGAGTCGCTACTCTTCTTCCACCCCGCCGCCTGGCTCGTCAGCCGCCAGGTCCGCCGCGACCGCGAAGAATGCTGCGACGCCGCGGTCATTCGCCACACAAACCGCCCCGAAGCCTACGCCACGCTCCTCATCGACATCGCCAGCCGCTTGCGGCTTAACGGCCAACTATCCCCCGCTCAATCGTTGACCGTGGCGAGCGCGATGGCCAGCCACCCCCTCGCCGGCCGTATCCGCCGCATCCTGAATCTAGAGGCCGAACCCATGCGCATCACCCGCCGCACGCTAGCCGCCACGCTGCTGCTGCCGCTACTGCTCGCCGCCGCCATCCTCTATAGCGGCGCCAGCGCCCAAGATCCCCCTCCCTCGACGGGAGGCGCCGGGGGAGGGATTCCCGACGCATCCGGAGCAAATTTGCCTGACAGCGCAGAAAAGACCGGCGACGAGTCCACCAAAAGTGGCAATCCACCAGCCGATGCTCCTTTCATCCGGAGAGTCTATCCAATTGCGTCTGGTAACCTCATCGACCCGATCGAGCTCGCCAAGGCGATGCATCGCCATCGCATCGAGATCACGTGGCTTGAGAACCAGCAGCGCATCGTCGTCTCGGCCCCCGACGAAGTACATCAGCGCATCGCGCCCTTGCTCTTGAAGCAGGGCTCTGAGACAGTCGCTTCCAACCATGGACCAATCGCACCTGCCATGGCTGCAGTGCCCGAATCGGCGGCCGATAGTAATCCACCCATTGATGTCGAAACCTCTCACCTCCAGAACGAAATCCGCATCCTCCAAGACCTGATTGGCAAGACTCAAAAGGAACTCGTCGACATCCAGGTGTTCAAGGAACTGTCTGTTCGGCAAGCAAACAACCCGGCAACTCTGGAGGCCGCCGTCAACGCGGAATTGGAAAAAGACCCCACGAACAACATGTACAAGCAGCAACTATTCGAGCTGCAGTCGCAACTTCAATCCAAGCTTGCAGTTTCAAATGATCCGCAGAGCGCCGAGATTCAGCGACTGCGCTCGGTGATTGAAAAGACCGAGGCGCAAGCGACTCAGTACCGCAGCGAAGCAGAACGCGCGCTGCGCGAGAAGATCGCGAAGATGCCCAACGACACGTTGCGGGCAGCGATTACGGAATACAAAATCCGCCGCAAGTCAGCCGAAGAAAACCTCACCAAATACGAACAGGACCTAGCCGCGGCCCAAGCGAAGCTCGCGCAACTTGCGTCAACCGCGCCTGCGCAGCTGGCCCCGCTCCTCGACCGTCTCGAACAACTCCGCGCCGCCTTCGACGCCCAGCGTCCTCTATTCGAGAAGGACCCGAACTCGCCACTCCAAAAAGTCCGCTACGACGGCGCCGATCTCCCCAACATCGTCGACGACCACTGGCACTACCTCGTCAAAGGCATCGGCAACGAGCCGGGCAAGCCGCCCATATGGTTCAACTGGTCCCGCCTCGGCGGCAAGCAGTACGAAATCGAAGTCCCCGCCGCCGCCCACGAAAAGTTCTTCCGGCCGATGTTCGACGGACAGCTGCCGACGGTGGGCGTGGGTAGCCCTGTTTCTCCCAACCAAGATGCCGCACCCTCGGGAAGCATCTCCGACAATGCTCAGCCAACCGCCAACGCTTCCCCCAACTCCGCCGCTCCGGTTCAAGAACCGGAGCCACCCGCGGATCAGACGCCAGCCATGAACACGAACGCGCAGGCTGACTCCAACGAAATCGATGTCCACTTCCCACAAGGATTCCCCGACTCCGACCAGGAGCGCGAACGCATTCGCAAATCGCTTGAAGCCGAAGGCTTCAAAGTGCAGTATGCAGCGAGTCAATATGGCGACCGGCTCACGCGCTCCCTCCGCGTCAATATTCCTAACGGATTGCCAGCCAAACCAGTGTGGGAAAGTCGTCCCGAAGGCATGGTGGTGCGCATCATCAACGAACCAGCGGGTAGCCCTGGTTCTCAGAACCAGGGCGGCGAAGCCACAGGAAGCAAACCCGACATGGCTCGGACATCTAATCAAGCTTCTCCCAACTCCCCCGCTCCGGTTCAAGAACCGGAGCCACCCACGAAGTTGGCGCCAGTTCATGCTCCCCCGCCGACGCATCCGTCGGTATTGCGGGGGCTCGCCAGTCTTGAGCAACTCAGCCAAGGTCCGACTACCGCGGAAATCCAAAGAGCCTTCTTAGTTCGCCACGATAATCCGGAGGTGACGCACAAGTACGACGTCTTCCCGAGCATGCGTAAGGGAATTGCCGACCGCCTGGAGAAGCTAGCGACTCATCCCCTCAGTCAGCACGTCAATGTGAAATGGAAATGGATCGACGATAACACGCGAATCCAGGTAATTGCTCCAGAGGAAGCTCATCGACTCCTCTTCGACAGACCTCTCTCAGACGAACTGATCGATCTGCCTCACAAGCCAAGCTCCCCCTTCCCCACCCTCGAAAACCAAAAAATCGCCGACCGCGCCTACAAGCTCCTCGGCCTCGAACTTGAACCCGCCGACGGCGAAGATCTCCGGCGCATCAAAAAGCTCGGCTACAATGGCGGCCTGCGCGTCACTCGCGCGAACGAAATGGCGGGAACCGTATGGGGCGATCTCCTCGTCGGCCTCCACGCGTGGCCGGTCACCGACTTCAAGTCCCTCAACGAAGTGCTGCTACGCGACGACCTCGGCGAGCTCAACCCGCTCAAGTACTACGTCATCCGCAAAGAAGGGAGCGGTCGATTTGGCTCTTCACCCGACGGCGAAGACGTCGTCGTCACCGGCCGGCTGCAAATTCCCGACGCCGAACTCCTCTCGCGCGGCCTGGAACTAACCAACCAAGCCGTGGCGCAACTCACAGCAAGTGCGCCGACCGCGGGTGACTACAGCCCTGACGCTGGCCAAACCGCCCCCAACGCCCCGGCAGCAGCAACCCCAACCGCCAGTACCACGACTTCGCCCCCCAACCAAACCTTCCTCTACGACGGCAAAACCTTCGACCAATGGCGCGATCTCTGGAAGCTCGAACTCAACCCCGAGCGCCGCACGGAGGCGATCAACGCCCTCGCCGCCTTCAGCCGCGCCGGCTACGGCGACGAGGCGATCGAAGCGATTCTCGACGTCGCCGCCGAGTACGACTTCACCCTGATCGACGGCGACGCCGAAGACAAACTTAAGGAGCGAATCCTCAAGCAGCTCTCCGATCGGGCTGGGGTCGCAACTCCAAAGGACCCCTGGATTCCGCTACTCTTGCGCCGCTTGGAGCAAGACCCTGAAAAATGGCGCGGGCTCGCCGTCATGCTCTTCAGTCGAGCCACGCCCCCGCATCGCGAAGCGTTCGGCGGCCTCGTCATCATGAGTGCGGAGAACATTGAGCACTTGAGAAAGTTCGCCGCCGACCCGCAGCACGCGCAGAGCCCCTACGTGCTTGCCGCGCTCTATCGGGTGGCTGGGCGCGACCCCGCAGTGGACTCACTCCTGAAAGAAGCCTTCTCCAGCCCAAACTCGGCAGCCTCGCTGGGCGCACTCCAAGGCGTCGCCTTCACCAGACTCGATGAATTCCCCGAGCAATTTGAAATGTTGTTTGCAGAGGACGAGAAAACCCGCAAAGAAGCGAGGCTCGTGCTGGTGCAGAACTACTCAGAAGACCGTCATCATGAAGTTCTTACGCGATTGCTAGGCGTCCTCGACGATCCTGGCCAATCGACGCGACACGTCGACGCCATCAGAGCCCTGGGCGCCATCGGTCGCGTGCGTGATCCCATGCGGCCAGGCCTCGAAACGGAAACGAGGAAGCTCATCAGCGGTCGCCTAGAGAAGATTCGCAAAGAAGGCCCTGTGGAGCTGTTCGTGCCGAGTTCAGTCGCCCTCTCCTCCATGTATTCGGCTTACTCTCGAAACGAAAGCAAGGACCTAATGAAGGATCTCCCCGCGGAGCGCAAGAAGTTGATGGATGAGTCGGCTGAGCAACTGAAACAAGAAGAGGCGTCGTTGTTCTAACGACGCCACACCGAAGCGCCCTGTTAGCCCCCGGACTGGTCGCTTCAGCGACCAGTCCCACGCGACCCCACCCCCAATCGGCGAATCAAGCTCCGATTCTCCTCCCCGTACCCGTTAAGCTAGAACAAAGGAGCCCTCCACTTAGCTCGCCAGGCGCCAACCATGCCCTCGCCCACGGTGTCGGGATCCTTTTGCCACTGGCGACTCGTCATTGCTAATTGAGCGCCCAGTGGCAAAAGGATCCCGACACCCTCGCGGTTCGCCCCCAAGTTCGCATTGCCCCTCGTCCCATCGCACCCTCAACCTCGGACTCGTCGCAGACGCCAAGGCTCACATACGATGCGACCGTCTCCAGCGACCAGTCGAACGCCAGCCGCAACGCGGCGTCATCGGTTAGCCGTGGGCGTGAGCCCACGGGCCGCGGCGACGCCTCGCGCACCAGCCGCGCAGCGGCGACACGTTCGCTCGCTAGCCTGCACGACCGTCCCGCCGCTGCGCGGCTGACAACTCAAGAGATCACTCGCTGCCGTGGGCTCGCGCCCACGGCTAAGCCCTACCGCCGCTTCGCGGCTATTCCTGAAGCAACAACGCGCGCCTGGCCAAAAATAGTTGTGGAACTCCGCCGCCAAGATCGCTAGGTTCGATAGTGAACCGCACCGATCTTTGACATCTCGAACCGCCAGGCGCCGCTCAAGAAGCCCTGCTCTAGAGCGAACTTCAGTGAAGCGCAGCGCCTGTCACCCTGAGCGGAGCGAAGGATCTAGCGCCAAACGAGCGGACAGAGTCTTCGCGGAGTTTATCCTGAGCGAGGAGCGAAGGGCTCAGAATGCCGCTACAGAAAACGGGTGCTCGCTCTAAACGTCGCGCTGCGCGACAAGCGCCCGCAGACTTTTGCGACTTTTGCGGCCATTTGCCGCGAAGCGAAAAACGCAAAATTCCTCCGCAAAAAATCGCCCGTCGCGCTCATTTCACTCGGCAAATCCCGAGACGAAATGAACGCCACGGCAGCGAGAGGGATCGAGTTTTGCGGCACATTAATCGGGGCCCCCCGGCGCGCACGCAAAAGCAAAATTCGTGGCGTCGACTTTTGGACTTTTGGCACATCGCGTCCAAAAGTCGATCGCCGCGGGAACTTTGTGTCGCGACAAAAACGACAAAATGCACCACGACAAAACGCGCAACCTCAAGCCAAGCCACGACTTGAACTCGCTCGATTTCTGTCGCCAAAAATCGCTGTGCGAAAAACGGGCGACACAAATCGTCATCCTGAGCAAAGCGAAGGATCTAGCGAACCTAAAGAACTTCCAGATTCTTCGCAGAGTTGATCCTGAGCGGAGCGAAGGGCTCAGAATGACTCGCGCGACTCAACGACCTCGCAACCGACCGCTATACTCGCCCCATGGCAATCCTCATCGGCGTCGACGAAGCCGGCTACGGACCGAACTACGGTCCGCTCGCCATTGCTGCGACGGCGTGGCGCGTGGAGGAAGGGTTCAGGGTTCAGGGTTCAGCGACCGGAAAAAAGCGGGAGTCGAGGGGCAGGAGTCAGCAGTCAGCACCCCACCAGCGAGCCGGGGCGTCCTCGCCACCGCCCCCGCCGGCCCCCCCGTTCTCCCCGGCGCCTTCAACCTCCACAAACGTCTGCAGCCCGCCCCCGGCGCCCTGCTCCATCGACCTCTACAAGCTCCTGCGAAAAATCGTCGCCCGCACGCCCCAGCGCTCCGGCAAACGACTCGCGATCGCCGACTCGAAGCAGCTCTACAGGCCAGGCCTGGGGCTTGAGCAACTCGAGCGCGGCGTTCTCGCGGCGCTCGTAGCGACCTCGCCCGAGCAAGCGACCTGCGTCGCGCATGTGAAGGCGCTGCTGGCCGCGACGCTTGCCGATCCGCACGGCCGCCGTTTCGAGCTCGACTGCCACGCCGGCGACGAACTACCGCTGCCGCTCGATGCACTGGCCGAAGAGATCTGCGAGCTCGCCTCGCTGCTTCGCAAAAGTTGCACAGCGAGCGGCGTGACGCTGCTCGCCGTGCGTGCCCGGTTGATTTACCCCGCCGAGTTTAACGAGCTGGTTGATCGTCACGGCACGAAAGGAGCGGCGCTGTCGCACGTGACGCTCGCGCTCGTACGCGAAGTCGTTGATGCCTCCATGAAGCTCCGAGGGACAAGCCCCCCGGCTCGCACACTCCCCCCTGACTCCTGCCCCCTGACTCCTGACTCCTACTCCATCACCCTCGACAAGCACGGCGGTCGCAATCGCTACGCCGCGATCCTGCAGCACCACTTCCCCGACAGTTGGATCGAAGTGATCGATGAAGGCCGCAGCGCGAGCCGCTACCGCTGGACGCACGGGGCAGCGCCGATCGAGGCGATCTTCCGCGTCGGCGGCGAGGCGCTGTTGCCCACTGCGCTCGCCTCGATGACCGCCAAGTACCATCGCGAGGTGGCGATGCGGGCCTTCAACGAGTTTTGGACCACCCGCCTCCCCGGCCTCAAACCGACGGCCGGCTACCCCAAGGATGCGAAGCGTTTTCGCGAACAGATTTCACAATTGCAACGCGAGTTGAAGATTGACGACAGACTTATTTGGCGAAATCGATAGGGAGCCGGTCAGTTCTCAGTAGTCCGTTGTCCGTTGCGAAATGCACGAACCCGCGATCGACTTCAAACCCAACCAGCGACTGACAACGGACCACTGACCACGGACAACCTCCATGCACCTCTACATCATCCGCCACGCCTGGGCCTACGAGCATGGCGATCCTCGCTGGCCCGACGATTCGCAGCGACCGTTGGAGCCAGAAGGCGCCGAGCGGTTCGCCCAAGTCGTCAAACTCCTCGCCGAACGCGGCTTCGCGCCCGAAGCCATCGCCACGAGCCCCTATTTCCGCTGCCGCCAGACCGCCGAGATCGCGGCCGCACATTCCGCCCATTCGCCGCAGCTTGTCGAACTCGCAAGCTTGAAACCTGGCAGCAACTTTGACGAACTGATTGAGTGGACGCGACGGCATCAAGCCGAGTCGGTCGCCTGGGTCGGTCACGCTCCCGACGTGAGTTACCTCGCGGCCGCGCTCATCGGCGAGGGCGACGCCGTGATTCGCTTTGCCAAAGGCGCCGTCGCATCGATTCGCATCGAAGGCCCGCTCGGCGTCGGTTGCGGCGAGCTGCAGTGGCATGTCACCGCAAAGTTGCTCGGCGTCTAGCCATCATGCCAGTGACTTGGGATAACCGATGCTAGGGAGACGCAGCGTCATCCCAAACCGGATGTGTCATCGTGAGCGAAGCGAAGGATCTAGCGTCTTAAGCGAGATCCCAGATTCTTCGCTTCACTCAGAATGACCAGTAGAGCGAAGACTGCTAGCAAGGAAGCCGAATTTGCATGGCACAGCACGGCAAGTTTGATTGCGTCATCATCGGCGGCGGCCACAACGGCCTCGTCTGCGCCGCGTACCTCGCGAAGGCGGGTCGCAGCGTCTGCGTGCTCGAACGCCGCCACGTCCTCGGCGGCTGCGCGACCACCGAAGAACTGTGGCCGGGCTATAAGGTGTCGACCGCCGCGTATGTGATCAGCCTGTTTCAGATGGGGATCCTGCGCGAGCTGCGGCTGCCGCAGTACGGGCTTGAAATCCTGCCGCGCAATCCGTCGTCGTTCACGCCGCTCCCCGACGGTCGCAGCCTCACGCTCGGCCCCGATCCGGCGCTAGCCGAGCGCGAGATCAGCAAGTTCAGCATCCGCGACGCCACCGCCTACCCGCGCTATAACGCCCTGCTTGAGAGAATCGCCGCGACGCTCGAACCGGCCCTCAACGAAACGGCGCCCGACCCGCTGCCGCTCCCCGAGCATTGGCGCAAGATCGGCATGGGCAAGCGGCTGCGCGACGGCAAGAAGCTCTGGCAACTCCACGGCGCGATGAAGGCCCTCGGCCCCGACCTGCCTGAAGCAGTCGAGATTCTCACCGGCGCCGCACGGCCAATCCTCGAACGCTGGTTCGAGAGCGAGATCCTCAAAGCCACGCTCGCCACCGACGCGATCATCGGCGCCTTCACGGGCATCAGCTCGCCCGGCAGTGCGTACGTGCTGCTTCACCATGTGATGGGGGAAGCAGGCGGCGCACGCGGCGTGTGGGGCTACGTCCGCGGCGGCATGGGCGGACTCGCGACGGCCCTCGAAAAGGCCTGCCGCGATCTGGGCGTCGACGTCCGGCGTGACTCGCCGGTCAACTCGATCCGCACCGATCGCCACGGCGCCTGCGGCGTCGGCCTCGAAGACGGCACTCAGATCGAATCGCGCGTCATCGCCTCGAGCGTCGACGCTCACGTCACGTTCGAGCGGTTGCTCGATCCTCAGATCCTCCCCGAGGAGTTCCGCACCGCGGTCTCGCGCATCGACTACAGCAGCGCGTCGGCGAAGATCAACGTCGCCCTCTCCGAGCCGCCGCAATTCACCGCGCTGCCAGGCACTGGCGTGATGCCGCACCACCACGGCACGATGCACATCGGACCGACGCTCGACTATCTCGACCGCGCTTACGACGAAGCGAAGTACGGCGAGCCGAGCAGCAGCCCGATCCTCGAGATGACGATGGCGACGAGCGTCGATGAGACGCTCGCCCCGCCTGGCAAGCACATCCTCTCGATGTTCGTGCAGTACGCGCCGTACAAGCTGGCGAGCGGCACCTGGGACGAACGCAAAGAAGCGTTCGCCGACCGCTGCATCGAGGTGCTGGCTCAGTACGCCCCGAACGTGCCGAAGGCGATCGAGCATCGGCAGGTTCTCAGCCCGCTCGATCTGGAGCGGGTCTACGGCATCACCGGCGGCAACATCATGCAAGGGGCGATGTCCCCTCACCAGCTCTACTGCTTCCGCCCCGTGGCGGGCTGGGCGGATCACCGCACCCCGGTGCCGGGCCTCTACCTCTGCGGCGCCGCCAGCCACCCCGGCGGCGGCGTGATGGGCTCCTGCGGCAAGAACGCCGCGACCGAAATCCTGCGGGATAAAGCGTGGTAGAAGGGTTCAGCGGTCGGGTTTCAGGGTTCAGATAAATGCGAGCCGGGTCGTCCTCGCCCCCGGCGTTTGTGGTGATTAGCAACCGCTCGCGAACCTAGTCCCTCGATACCGCCCCTCTTATACTAAGACAACAGCGAACGACCGCGCTGATCTGCAGATGATGTCGTGATGCCGGGGGCGAGGACGCCCCGGCTCGCTCTTTCTCTATTGCCCCGCCATTTACTGTCGCGCTGCGACGCCTGCCGGCTTGCTCATGCCTTCCGAAGAAGAACTTTATCAGGAACACATCCTCGACCACTACGAGGATCCGTTTCACCGCGGGCATCTGACGAGCGCGACCCACGCGCATGAGGACAAGAACCCCCTCTGCGGCGACGTCGTCCGGATCGAGCTGGAGCTGAACGACGACGGCAAGATCAAGAACGTCTACTTCGACGGCCAGGGTTGCGTCATCAGCCAAGCGTCGGCCTCGATGCTGATCGAAGAGATGTACGGCAAAACCGTCGACGAGCTAAAGAGTTTCTCGGCGGAGGACATGCTCGCGCTCTACGGTCCGCGGCTCACTCCCAACCGACAGAAGTGTTGTTTGCTGTCCTGGAAGGTGCTGCAATCGGCGGTTCACTCTCCCGTTAACGAAACAGAAGATTAACCGCGGAGTTCGCAGAGGCCACAGAGGAAGTCACTTGTTTTTCTTCTCCATGCCCTCTGCGCCCTCTGCGGTGAAAGAATTCAATTGACTGATCTTGCAACAAGAAGCATCGATCGCACCGCTCTGCTGCCGGTCGCGCTGCGCAACGACTTCCCGATCCTTAGCGAAGAAGTCGGCGATCATCAACCGCTCGCGTTTCTCGACAACGCCGCCAGCACGCAGCGGCCGCGGCAGGTGATCGACGCCCTCAGCGGCGTTTACGAGCGAACTTACGCCAACGTCCACCGCGGCATCCACACCCTCAGCGAGCTGAGCACCGAGCAGTACGAGACGGCCCGCCACCGCGTCCAGCGGTTGATCAACGCTCGCCAGCTCCACGAAGTGATCTTCACCTCGGGAACCACCGCGTCAATCAATACCGTCGCCCGCAGCTGGGGCGATGCGAACCTGCGCGCCGGCGACGAGGTGCTCCTCTCGGTGATGGAGCATCACTCGAACCTCGTCCCCTGGCAGCAGACGGCCGAGCGAACCGGCGCCGTACTGCGGCACATCCCCCTGACCGACGACGGCCGACTCGACATGGAAGCCTTCGAGCGGCTACTGACCGATCGGACCAAACTGGTCGCCGTCACCGCCGTGTCGAACACCCTCGGCACGATCAACCCCGTCGCCGAGATCATCGCCAAAGCCCACGCGGCCGGCGCGCTTGTGCTGATCGATGCGGCCCAGAGCGTGCCACACCTCGCCGTCGACGTGCAGGCGCTTGACGTGGACTTCCTCGCCTTCAGCGGCCACAAGATGCTCGGCCCCTCGGGCGTCGGCGTCCTCTACGGCAAGGAAGCACTGCTCGACGCGATGCCCCCGTTCCTCGGCGGCGGCAGCATGATCAACGAGGTGAAGCTCAGCAGCTTCACCCCCGCGGCGCTCCCCGCGAAGTTCGAAGCCGGCACGCCGCCGATCGTGCCCGCCATCGGCATGAGCGCCGCGATCGACTACCTCCAGTCGGTCGGCCTCGACGCGATTCACCGCCACGAATCGGAGCTGACCCGCTACGCCTACGACGCCCTCTCGCAAATCGAAGGGCTGCGGATCCTCGGCCCCGCGCCGGAGCATCGCGCGGGACTAGTAAGCTTCGCCTTCGACCGGATCCACGCCCACGAGTTCGCCCAGGTGCTGAACGACCAGTTCGGCGTCGCCGTCCGCGCGGGCCACCACTGCACGCAACCGCTCCACGCCCACCTCGGCATCGCCGCCAGCACGCGGGCGAGTTTTTATCTCTACAACACGCTGGAAGAAGTCGACCGGCTGATCGAAGGCGTCCTCGCCGTGCAGCGGATGTTCGCACCTCAGGGTCGACAGCGTAAACGTCGCAAGCCGGACGAGTAAACGAAAACAAACATAACTGCATGCGCACGCGGCTTACTTCTCCGCGGCCGCCCCGAAGCGAGTTCTTACCGACAGCCCGCATCCAATCGCGAAGACCGCCAGCGTTGAACTCGCGGGTTCGGGCACGATGTCGTCCGGATAGAACGTGAGCCCTGATGGCTGCGACACTGTCGAGCCTATGGTTGAAATACCGCCAGTGCCTAGATCAATTGTGAAGAGCGAATAGTTCGCTCCTTGAGAACCAATGCCGTACATCACGTTCTCGCCTGGATGAAACGCCAGCGTGGTGACGTCGAGCGACAGATCTGAGAAAAGCGGCGCCACGGCGCCGCTGGTTTTGTTGATCGTCACCATCGAGTCGCCCGCGGCGCCGTACAACACGCCGTTCTGATCGAACTCAATCGCGTTGAGCGGCTGATTGACCGTCGCCACGAGTTGCGTGGCATACCCGACGAGCGCGATCGTGTAGAGATTCATGCTCGCACCTTCGTCGGTCAGAGCGTACAACTGACGCGTGACATTGTCGAATGCGAGCAATTTGGGCTGCACAGGCAAGGCATTGCTGAATGCAACCAACCCATCCTTTTCGTCGATTCCAATGATTGACGTCTGAACTCCGCCAGAGAACTTAAGCAAGCCGTACAGCGTAGTCGTGTCACTGAGTTCGGGATCGCCGGCAATGTCGTTAACAAGCTGGTCGAAGGCGCCAGTGTTTCCAAGCGCCGCACCAGAGCCGGTCGCTTCATCGACTTTGTAGAAGGTGCGATCCGATCCTGCACTGACTGCATAAAGGCTAAACGTGGCGGAACTAGCCGCCTGAGCAAGAACGAGGGTCAATGCCGCCGCAAGAACTGCCTTCATGAGTCTCCTCCCGACGCAAATTGAGTCCGATGTTAACCGATCATCTCGATCCGGATTGTAACCCTCGGCCAATAAGACTGCAAACAAAACGCTATGATAAACTCCATTAATCCAATGCTGTTTAGTGCATCGCCTCGAAATCTACGTTTTGCGCTCACTGTGACCTAGCTCTTTCTGCGGCGCGATCCGGTCTCTCACCAGCTGCTTCAGCTCCTTGATATCCGGAAACCCTTCCCGCTCCGCGCGATCCCAGACGAGCTCCTCGCCGACGCGAATCTGAAACACGCCGCCCGTCCCCGGCGCCAGCGCCACCTCGCCCAGCTCGTCGACGAACGTCGTCAGCAGTTCCTGAGCCATCCAAGCGGCTCGCAACAGCCACCGGCATTGAGTGCAGTAGACGATCTCGACGCGCGGCGAACGGCTCATTTGATCTTCCTCAGGCTAGCCCGCCGGCTTGAATTTTCCCTCGGCCGGCTCGCTTGTTATATTAATACCGGCCCCGCTCCTCGAACAATCAACGGAACCGCCCCCATGCGATTGCCCAGTCCGTTTCCGCAGCAACAACCGCGTGGCTACAGCAGCGGTCGCTCACCGTTTGGCGGCCGGTCGGACGGACGTTCGAACGGCCTCAAGACCCGGCTGCTCATCGCGCTGGCGATCGTCGGATTCGCTGTCATTAGCTACTACCTGAAGCCGGGCGACGTGAACGAAGTCACTGGCGAGGTCGAGCGGGTGGCGCTGATTGATCCCGAGGAAGAGATCCAACTTGGTTTTCAGGCCGCGCCCGAAATGGTCGACATGCACGGCGGCGTGTCACGCGACGGACGCGGCCAGCGGCAGGTGCAAGAGGTCGGCGATGAGTTGTTGACGGCTCTCGACGTGGATCTCAAGCAGCACGATCGCCAGAACCCGTATCGCAAGGCCTTTCGCTTCACGCTGCTGGCAGACCCGCAAACAGTGAACGCCTTCGCCCTGCCGGGCGGACCGGTCTTTATCACTCAGGCGCTCTACGACAAGTTCACCACCAAGGGCCAACTCGCCGGCGTGCTCGGCCACGAAATCGGCCACGTCCTGTCACGTCACGCCAACAAGCAAATGGCCCGGCAAGGAATGTTCCAAGGGATCGCTGGCGCCGTCGGCGTGCTGGGCGGCGACATGAATAGCGCGCAGATGGGTCAGATGGTCTCCTCGGTGCTGAGCACCAGTTACGGACGCGACGCCGAACTGGAAAGCGACAAATGGGGCGTCCGGCTGATGGCATTGGCGGGCTACGACCCCAGATCGATGATCGACGTCATGAAGATCCTCGATGAAGCGAGCGGCGGCCGCGGCGGGCCGCCGGAGTTCCTAAGCACCCACCCCAAACCAGCGAATCGCGTTGAGTACATCAAGCAGGTGATCGCCGCGGAGTTTCCCGACGGCGTGCCCGCTGGCCTGGAGCCGTAGCGACGTCTTTCTCGCGCCGGCGAATGGACGCCGCCTGGGACTGGTCGCTTCAGCGACCAGTCCGAAGTGCCAGATCGGCGTCGTTAAAAGAGGGGCAGTTGGCCCCCCGCAATCCGCGGCGGGCGAAACGCCTCGCGATTGAGCGCCGGCGACTCGCCGGCGAGGCCGTAACGCTTCGAGAACACGCGGAACGTCTGCTCGATCTGTTCGGCCAGCGGACCCGTGCCGCGCATCCGCTGGCCGAACTCAGTGGTGTTGAGCTTTCCGCCGCGGGCGTCGCGGATGAAGGCTTCGACCTTGGCGGCATGATTCGGCCGTTGGCGTCGGATCCAGTCGAGAAACACGTCCTGTACCGTCGAAGGGAGCCGCAAGAGCGTGTGATGGGAGCGCACCGCGCCCGCTTCGCTCGCGGCCTTCAGGATGGCGGGCACTTCGCTATCGGTCAGGCCGGGAACGATCGGACCGATCATGACGTGCGTCGGAACACCGGCGGCGGATAGCGTTTCGATCGCCCGGAGTCGCGCCGCTGGGGCGCTTGTACGCGGCTCCATGACGCGAGCCAGCGACTGATCGAGCGTGGTGACGCTGATCGCCACGCGCACGGCATCATGAGCCGCTAGCTCCTGCAGGAGATCGACGTCGCGCGCCACCAGGGCGTTCTTCGTGATGATGCCGATCGGTTGCCGGCACTCGACAGCCACCGCGAGGCAACCTCGCGTCAACTGAAACTCTCGCTCGGCCGGCTGATAGCAATCGGTCACGCCCGAAAAAACGATCGTTTCGGCGTTCCACTGCGGTCGGGCGAGAAACTGCCGCAGCAGTTCGGGAGCGCGGCGTTTTACCAAGATCTTCGTTTCGAAGTCGATTCCCGCGCTCATCCCAAGGTACTCATGCCCCGGTCGGGCGTAACAGTAGCTGCAGCCATGCGCGCAACCGCGGTAGGGGTTGACGCTGTAGTTGAACGACACGTCGGGGCTGTCGTTCGTGGCGACGATCGTTTGCGAATGGTCGTCGAGATACTCGGTCGCGGGACGGTCCAGTGAGTCCAGATAGTCGGCGTCCTCGGCCACGTGCTCAAAATCGTCGAGCCGCTGCGTGCGCAAGTAGGGATTGTCCGGCTGGACCGCGGCCGCCCGGCCTCGGATGTTCGGGCGATGATTGCGGCCGCTCATAGGTTGGTGCCAGGGATCCGGTCTGCTATTGCCCAGTCGTGAGGGCAGCCAGCTAATGATTGTGTACATTTGTTCATTTTTCCGTCAAGTCGAGTTGCAAGAATCAGCGTTTCCAATGTCAGCACTCGATGCGTAGGATTTGTGTTGAGTCGACGGCGCCGTTCCCATGATCGCCCGGCTATCCAATCCAACACATTCGGCCTCCCGCTGATGATTCAGACCCTCCTGCTCTTCGTCTTCGGCTATATCATCCTGGAGATGACGCTGTTGATCACGCTCGGTCGCGCGCTGGGACTGTTCTGGACGCTCGCACTGGTGCTCGGCGCCGGCTTCGCCGGAGCGTGGTTGGCTCGGCGCGAAGGCCTGCGATCGACGCTCCGGATGCGCAATCAGCTGGCGGCAGGCGCGTTCCCGGCAGCGGAGATGACCGACGGCGTGCTGATCGCCATCGCCGCGGTCCTGCTGATCATTCCGGGCGTGCTGGGCGACGTCATTGGGCTGGCGCTGCTATTTCCGCCGACGCGGGCCCTCATCAAGGCAGCGCTCGCGGCGAAGTTCGCCAAGGTAGCGACGATTGGTCGCTTTACGGTCGACCAGGCGGGGCCCGCTGGCGGGGCGCCGGGCGGGGGCGATCGGATTATCGAGGCGCGGGTGATCGAAACTCGCGTGGTGGACGAATGAGTTGGGCGAGCAAGTGAGACCAGCCAGCGCGCGGCGCGGAGGCCGCATTGGACTGGTCGCTTAAGCGACCAGTCCGCAGTGCGGTTGATGCTCCACTCGATTGCGGAAGGGGTTAAAGGCTACGCCGCCTTCGCCTCGGCCTTCTCTTCCTTCAGTTCTTCCTCGGCCTTTTCCTTCGCGGCCTCGGCGGCCGGTAGCAGGCGGTCCTCAGCGACCTTGGGCAAATCGCCGGTCAGACCTTCCTTCATAAACGCGACCAGATCCGCCTTGTCCTGGTCGGTCAGATCGAGCTTCTTCACCTTCTCGCTAAGCCACTGGTTGGGGTGCCCTCCCTTGGCGTACCACTCGACGACTTCCTCCAGCGTTTGCTGAGAGCCGTCATGCATGTACGGCGCCGATTGAGAGACGTTGCGACAGGTCGGAGTTTTGAAGGCTCCCTTGTCGGCCTCGACCTTCGTGACCACAAAGCGGCCGAGATCGGGCTCGGCCGCATCCATGCCTACGCCGAGATTGTGGTATTTTTCGTCAGTGAAGTTGGCGCCGAGGTGACACGCCGTGCACCCCGCCTTCTCGCTGAAAAAGAGCTTGCCGCCGCGAATGGCGCTTTCGCTGATGGGATGTTCCTCAGACGCCTTTTTGAGGGCCATGTACTCGTTGTACAGCTCTTCGTCCTCTTCCTTCAGCGCGTCGAGGTCTTCAATGTCGGCGGCGTATTGTTGTTGGAAGGCATCGAGCTCTTGGTAATAGTCCCACGGCGCCGGACCGGTGACGAGCGTTCGCTCGAACGACGCGATTGCCTTGGCGACGTTGTCGATCGTCAAACCATCCTCGAATACCAGCTTGAACTGGGCGACGTATCCCGGCATGCCGCGGAGGCACTCGATGCACGCCTCGTGAGTGTTCGACATCTCGATCGGGTTGGCGATCGGCCCCTTGGCCTGCTCTTCAAGCGACGCGGCGCGACCGTCCCAGAACTGGGCGTCGCTGAGGATGCGGTTGTAGGCTACGGGCGAATTGCGATTCCCTTCTTGGGCGCCGACGCCGACGCCGAATCGCGTGTCGGCGGCAAATCCGTGATTCGGTGCGTGGCAGCTGGCGCAACTGATCGTCACGTCCGACGAAAGGCGGGGATCGAAGTAGAGCTGCCGGCCGAGTTCAATCTTGGCCCGCGTCAACGGATTCTCGTCGAGGCCCTTGATCTCCGCTTCGCCCGCCTTCAGGCCCAACGGCAACTCGGGCTTCAACACGACGTGATTCTTTGGATCTGCCAGCCACCGCTCAACCTCCTCAAGCTGCAGATCGCCCTCGCCAGGCACGCCGGCAGTGAGCGACGAATCGGGAAGCTGCACGGTCTCCGCGGGAAGCATTTTGCTGACGTCCTCGCCCACTACTTTGACGTCTTCCAGCGCATCGCCCGCCGGATCGACGCCGGCCTCCTGCACGATATCGGTCTCGACGTCAGCTGAGGCGACCGCCTCGGCAGCCGCTTCTTTCTCAGCGTCGACTGGCGGAAGCTGCGGCGCGGGACCGCCTTCTTCCGCTTCGTTCGCGGCCTTTTCCGCGGCGCCTTCGTCGCTCTTGGCGTCGGCGTCTTTCGCCGTTGCGGCCTGCTTCGCATTGACTGGCGGAGCGTCGCCCCCACCCAGCAGGTACTTATTCGCCAGCAGGGCGATCGCCACCAAAATAACAACGACGACGATGAACCGGGCCATGTGTCACTCCCCCAGCAAAAATCAATAAGCGTTCGCTCGGACCAGCCAACCGCGGCGACGAACCTTGCCGCCGCAGTTGGCGAAGACTGCTGCGGTTAACCGGCCGTCTGCAGATTTGCCTTCTCGAAGTATTCGCGGCTGCTCTGCGGGTCGGGCTTGATGGTGAGGCTGCCCTGCTTCCAGTTTGCCGGGCAGACCTCGCCGTTCTTTTCGAAGTACTGCAAGGCGTCGACCATGCGCAACGCTTCGTCGACGCTGCGTCCGAGCGGCAAGTCGTTGACCACCTGATGGCGGACGACGCCATCTTTATCAATCAGGAACGACCCGCGCAGCGCGACGCCGCCGTCCGTGAGGACGCCGTAAGCTTCGCCAATTTGCCGATTCAGGTCGGCGAGCATCGGGTATGCGATGTCGCCCAGGCCCCCTTCGGAGCGGGCTCGTTGCCGCCAAGCGAGGTGGGTGAAATGGCTGTCAATCGAGCAGCTCAGCAATTGCACGCCGCGCTTGGCGAACTCTGCGTTCGCATCGGAGAACGCGATGATCTCCGTCGGGCAAACGAAGGTGAAATCAAGCGGATAGAAGAACAACATCACATACTTGCCGCGGTAGTCCTCCAGCTTCACTTCCTGGAACGAACCATCGGCCATCACGGCCTGACAGGCAAACGACGGAGCGACTTTCTGCACTAACGACGACATAGCAAAAACCTTCTTAACGTTGGCGGGATTGGACGGCGGGAAATCCACTGACTCGTTGAGAATCGCTCCGTCGATTCCGGACAACCTGCTGGTTCAGGGACTCTGCATACGGCGACTCAGACCAATGACTTGAGCGCGGCGAGGGCCGGCTCGTAGTTAGGTTCGCTCGCGACCTCGGGAACGTATTCGACGTAAGCGATCTTTCCCGTGCCGTCGAGGACGAAAATCGCGCGCGAAAGAATTTTCAACTCCTCAATCAAGGTGCCGTAGCTGTTGCCAAAGCTGCGATCCTGATAATCGCTCGCCGTTCGCATGTTTTCCACCCCTTCGGCGTTGCAAAATCGCGCCTGGGCGAACGGCAGATCGAGGCTCACCGTCACGGCGTTGATCTTATCTCCGAATGAGCTGATCGACTCGTTGAACTTCTTCGTCTGCATGGCGCAGACTGGCGTGTCGAGCGACGGCACCACGCTCAACAACGTCGGCTTGCCTTTGAGATCGGCCAGCTTCAGCTCCTTGAGGCCCCCTTCGAAGTAACGCAGCGTAAAGTCGGGAGCGGCTTCCCCGGCGCTGAGCGCCCGGCCGGCAAGCGTCAACGGATTTCCTTTGAACGTGACGGCGCCTGAGCGACCCATGGCGAAAACCTTTCCCTAAGTCATGCGTGGCAAAATGAAGCTGTGCGAGTTGCGTGCCGTGCGGCAACGCTTCGTCCTGCTATTGTCGGCTTTTGGCGGGGCATGGCAAGGGTTGGCCCCGCTCGCGACTGCGGTATAGGGAAGAACGATTGCGGTCAGTTTCCGCGCCTATTTGCAGCGTCGCTGAAGATGCCATGTGCGACGCGCCGATGGGCGACTTCGCACGGTGCGGTGGTCGGGTCCGCGCGCTCAGGAGCCAATGGCATGGCGGAAACAGTGGCGGAACAGCAACTCCCACTCAAGTTGCTGCACTCGGCGGCAGAAGCCGTCGTCGCCGCTGCGGACGGCGGCCTGGCAGGCGTCGACCAGGCCAAACGGATCGAATGTCCCCGCTGGAATGATCAAGCGCAGTGCGCCTGAGTCGCCCTCTCCGGCAAGCGACTCGATCTGCGGTCCCAACTCATCAAAGACCGCATGTCGTCCGACGTGACGGAACCAATACTTTGCGTTCGAGAAATCCCCTTCGCGGCGATGCATCACGCCATGCCAGAAACTACCGCTGGGGGTCTCGATCTGCTGGCTGATCGCGTGCGATTCGTGCAGAAAATCGTGCAACAGCCAGACGCCTGCCAAACAGCAGCGCGCCATATCGAGATCGACAAGCTGAGCGTCGCCAAATGCGGTGGCTAGCGTCGCCCGCTGCAAAGATTTGTGATCCGCCGCATGGGCGCGCCCAGCCCCCAAAGACCGGCAACGATCGACGGCGACGAGCGGCTCGAAGACGGGGCCAAACTCCGCAGGCTGAAACAAGCTCATCAAGACGTCTCCCAACACGCTGGCCGCGTCGCCCGATGACGACGCTCCAGTCTGCGAGAGGCGCTAACCGCCGTCAACAACCCGGCGAATATCAGCGGCGACGCACGTTGGCTTCATTCGTCGAGCGACGGGCGACGCTAGGCTGCTGGCCGCGACCGTTCGCGCGAGTCGCTTGGCCTCGACTCGTCGGGCGACGCCCCTCAGCCACTTGCGGAGCCGCTTGCTCGGGCTCTGGCGTCGTCAACTCGACTTTGCCCAGCGCCTGGGCCATGGCCGAGAGATTCCCCTGGGCGACGAGCGTGGCGTCTTTCGCAAGAATTCCTTCGTTGATCCCCTGTTCGATCAACTCCAGACCCGACTTCGTCAGATCGTACGCCCGCTCGCGCTGGCCGATTTCCCAGTAAGAGACGCCCATGCTCACCAATGCATCTCCGTGATGGCCCGGCGTGGCGAGCGTCGTCATGGGCGCCGGCTTCATTAACGACTTGACCGCCTTGTCGTACCACTGGCACGCCGTCTGGTGGTCATTGCGATGGACGGCGTGGACGGCGCCAACCTGGAAGTAGAGTCGACCCATCAAGTAGTCCGTGTCCGGATACTCGGCCCGCGACGACGCGAGCGGCGTTAGCAGCTCCTGAGCCTGCTCGCCATACTTCACCGACAAATCCGATTCGCCGCGGCGGTGCTGGATCTCGGCCGCGTGGAAGTAAGCTAGGCCCAGCTGCCAGTTAAGTTCCTCGCGGGCCGCCTCATCGTCAAGCGTCGGCGTCAGGTCGGCCGCGGCCTGTTCCGCTTCGGCAATCCACAGCTTGGGGTCGATCGGGGGACTCAGCCGTCCCCCGGCCAGCAGCGCACTTTGGGCGACGTCTAGGCGAACGGATACGTCCGACTCGCCAGCGGCGATCATTTGCTCGGCGATGCCCGAGGCTCGCGTGATCCACTGTCCGACGAATTCTTCCTTTTGTTGCCAATCGCCGGCGGAGATTCGTTCCGCCACGGCGAGATGAGCGCTCAGCAGCACCTTGTGGGCCGCCGCCTGCAACATCACATCGTCGTCTGCGGCTAGCTTATCAGCCAGTTCGATGGCCTTGTTGTGCAGCGGAATGGCGCGCTCCTGCACTTCCTTCGAGCCGAGTCCGGCCAGCACGCCCATTTGCTCGAGGGCCGCAGCGCGCACAATGTCTGGAGCCGTCTTTCCTTCCAGGATGGTGCGCGTCTGCTCGACGGCCTGTTCGTAGCGGGCAAGCTTGGTAAGGCACTTAGCCCACTGCAAGCGATACTCGTCGTTCGACGGCTTGGCCTTCACGGCCGCGGCCGCCGACTCTTCAGCAGCTGCGAGCTCGCCAGTCGTCAACTTCACTTCCGATAGCCAAAGCCGGCAATCGTTGTTCTCGGGATCAAGCTCCATCGCCGTTTGCAGATCGGCGACGCGGTGGGAGTAATCCTTTTCGGGGCAACTGTGCGCCCGGTCGATGAAGGCGTCGGCGCCGACGGTCTGAATGACGATTTCACCAACGGCGTCGACCGGCGTCGGTTCGATCTCGCCGCCATCGCTCGCCATGGCCCCCAAATCGGGGCTGTGGTGGTAGGTGACGCCGCGCTCGGGGTAGGTCGTCGCTACGAGCGCCCCCATATCGTCGACCATTTTAGCGGGCCGCAGTTCGGTCAGGCCAAGCTTAGCCGTCAGATCTTCGGCGGCAATCGATTCGGGGAGTTCCACGCGAATCGACGCGATCTGCTCGCCCGCAAAGTCAACGACCGTCTGCGGGAACCCCTTGAGTTCGAACGACAGCGTGGTGGCCGTCAGATCCTCGTCGAGCGGTTCGCCCCACAGCTCCAGCAATTGGGCGCGAGTCGTCACGCCCGGGGTGGCTCCGTTGAAACTGGCCGTTTGCATCGTCGGCGCGTCGCTCGCGGCCTTGTCGGCCGATCCGTCAGCGCGGTCGCCCTCTTCATCGGCGGGAAATTCGTCGACCACGGCCTCGTCACTGGCAACCGCGGGAGCATCCGCCAGTTCAGGCTCGGGCGACGACTCTGCCAGGTCGGGCTGCGACTGGGCCTCGTATTCCGCCGCGTCGGCAATCGGTTCGAGGGGCGGTTCGTCGGATTGATCGGTGACTAGCTCGAAGTCGGGATCGACCGTTGTCGCTGCTTTTCCCTCGACGATGATCGACCGCTCGCCAGGAGCGGCGGCGCGATCGGCCGCCACGGCGAAAGCAATATCGATCGCGGGCGGTTCTTTAGCGCACGTTAGCGCGCCGCCGCCCAGCGATAAGAGGCTGGATAGCGAGAGAACGGTCCAACGCCGCGCATAGCGCCGGCGAGGTCTTCCTGAATTCCCCCCTGACATTGCATCACCCTCCCTGCGATATCGCGCTGCCAGGCGCTATTGCCCCAGCCGTTTCAAGATGCGAGATCTTGAGAACTCACGTGTGTCGTCGCGAAACGGCAAGCCGGCCGTCTCCTGCCGCAGCCGCCGCGCGTCCAATCTCGCGCGGCGTCGCGTCTCCATGAGTCCTTATCGGCCTCTACGGTTACTCGCATTGCGGCAAATGTGCCGATTAGTCACAGAAAGCGACAAGGGCAAGCCCTTCGCCGGCAATGCTGGCAGAATGAATTTGCCGACCTAATCTGCCGCAACCGAATGGCCTTTAGCGAACTGCCGCTTTCCGCCCGCCTTCGAACTGGGGCCGGAAATGCAATTTCAGAATTTCCAAAGGACGGCAGTCGCGTCATTCGCGCGGCCGGCGACGACGCTGGCATGGGCAGCCGACAGCAGTTCAATCTGTCGACGGGTGAACGGGATGGCCTCATCCGCTGACGCCGCGGGAACGAGCCTGCGCCCAATCAACTCGATCAACTCTGCCAGTCGCTCGCCGGTGCGTGCGGAAACGAACTGCACGCCGTCTGTGGGAGGTTGCGACGCATCCCCGGGCAGCAGATCCGCTTTGTTGACGACGGTCAAAATGAGCGACGAAGCGGCTGTCGGACCGTGCGCCTCACGCCACTCTTGCTTCATCACGGCTTGAGGGTCGCCCGTCAATTCCCATGCATCGAGCACCCAGAGCACCAAATCGGCCGTCGCCAACTGCTGCCGCGCGCGCCGCACTCCCTCGGCTTCTAGCTCATCTTCCGTCTCGCGAATTCCTGCCGCATCGACCAATCGCACCGGCCAACCGTCAATTGCCGTATCAGCAGTCAGCACGTCGCGAGTCGTTCCGGGCTGATCGAAGACAATCGCCCGCTGATAGCCAACCAACGCGTTGATCAGACTGCTCTTCCCGACGTTCGGCCGGCCGGCGATGGCGATGCGCCATGGTTCGGTCAGGTGTAATCCAACCTGTGCCCGCGCCAGCAGTGCATCGATCCGATCGCGCGCCGCAGCAAGCCGGCTGCTCGCTAAATCGCCGCGAATGCCGCTGACCTCGCGACTCAGCGTCCCTGCGCGTTGAGCAAGCAGAATCGCTGCGGTTCGCCGCGTCGTCGCTCGTGCGAGAGCTAAATCGGCCTCGGCTTCGATTTTTGAGGCGGCCGTACGATCGAGGCGCTCCGGCCACAACTCGACCTCGCAACCCGCGCCGGCAAACGCCGTGAGAATGCGCTCGGCCGCCGTCACGCCGCCATGGCAATGCACTTCAACCCCGCCGTCATCGTCGCGGATGACGATCACCTCTTCTCGATGCGCGCCGCACACCCAGTGACCGAACGCGATTCGATCGGGCGGTTGCTGTAGAATCGGGCGCCCATTAGCAGCGACGAACGACGCATCGATGGCCGTGCGCGCGGCGTCACCCTCGGCGGCGACGACGGCAATGGCTCCGCGTCCGACCGGCGTTAGCAAGCTGGCTCGCGCTGGAACTGGCCCGCTCATGACGCGACGAGCCGCTCGGCCGCCAGTCGGATGCCGGACAGCACCAAATGCGGCAGATAGCGGGCGGGCTGATCGCCGAGTCGAATGAAAGGCGCTAGTCCTGCCGATCCGCCGCCCGTAACAAAGAGTTGCGGCTGATCCGCGCACCCGAAGGCCAGTTGTTGCGACAGCTCGCGAACGGCCCCAATGGCGCCCCAGTAAGCCCCCGACGCCATCGCCTCGATCGTTGATTTTCCAACTGCCGCGGGCGGAGCGGCAAGGATGCTGGCATCAAGCTGCGGCAATGAGGCCGTCCCCGCATGGAGCGCGGCCAGCGCCAGCGTCGGCCCCGCGACAATTGCCCCACCCTCGAACGCACCGTCGGTCCCAATGAGATCAACGGTCGTTGCGGTCCCCATATCGATGGCGATCGCCGCTGAATTCTGCCGCCGCAACTGGTTCACCGCGAGCGCGCCAAGCAGCCGGTCGATCCCAACTTTTTCCGGCTCGGCGACATTCACCGTGAGCGGCAGATCGGCGGCGCGCAGGCTGAGGAGTTTCTTCCAGGGGCGGAGCTGCAAGCGCGTGATCAGCTTCTCGGCAATGCCGCGATGCACCGAGGCAACAACGCAGACGATCTCGCCCGTCGGCGGCAGTGCCAGGAAACAGGCATCGACGGCGGCCGTCCATTCCTCGGCCGAGCGGTCGCGATGCTCGATGCGAAAAACCTCGGCGGGAATCGCCAGCGGCGTCGCGGCGATCGGCAACGAGGCCGGCTTCTCACCCTCGCAGGCGCCAGCGGCCGGAAACCAGCCGAGCTTCACGCGGCTGCTGCCGACGTCGATCGCCAGAAGATGTGATTCGTTCGCCATCGCCAGAAACTAGGCCAGCTCCGCGGCTGGGGTCGACCTTCGATCACCCTCGCGGCGTGAGATTTCTTGCCAGTCTACACGCTCTCGCCTTCGAGAGCGCCGCCGACGCGCGGACGAGCCAACTCGGCCTGCCGCTCGCGCTCCGCCGCGCGGGCCTCGCTCAACACGGCGTAAGTTCGCTGCATCAAACTGTTCAGCCCCTCGCCGGTGACCGACGAGAAGAGAAAGACCTCGCGTCCTGTTTCCGCGGCGAGCTTCTCCCGGACCTCTTCCGCGCCGGGCAACTCGCCCTTGCTCACGGCGATCAACTCAGGTCGATCGGCCAGATCGACGTCGTATTGCTGCAATTCGGCGCGGATCGTGCGGTAGTTCTCAATCGGGTCGGTGCCGTCCATCGGCGACGGTTCGACCAGATGAATCAGCACGCGGGTCCGCTCGACGTGTCGCAGGAACTCGTGCCCCAACCCAGCGCCCGCATGGGCGCCTTCGATCAATCCCGGGATGTCGGCAATGACCATCGTCCGATCCATGTCGATTTGCACGATGCCAAGGTTGGGGATCTTCGTCGTGAACGGGTAGTCGGCAATCTCGGGGCGTGCGCGCGAGACGCGGCTGAGCAGCGTACTCTTGCCGGCGTTCGGTTTGCCGAGCAAGCCGACGTCGGCGATTACCTTCAGTTCAAAGGTGATGCGACGTTTCTCGCCGATCCCGCCGGCGGTATGTTCGCGCGGCGCTTGATTGGTGGCCGACTTGAAGCGCGTGTTCCCCCTCCCGCCAGCGCCGCCGCGCGCCGCGTAGACCTGGGCGCCAGGTTCCGACAGATCCTTCAGTACGAACCCCCCCTCGGCGTCGATCAGCACCGTACCAGGCGGCACGCGAATGATCAGATCCTCCGCCTTGCGGCCGTGGCATTTGGAACCTTGGCCGTGGGCGCCCGACTTGGCCCGCCAGTGCTTGCGATGCACGAGCTCGGCCAGGCTATCGACGCCCGGCTCCGCAATGACGATCACGCTGCCGCCGTCACCCCCGTCGCCGCCGTCGGGTCCGCCGCGCGGGACGTACTTCTCCCGACGAAAGCTCATGCAGCCGTCGCCGCCGCGGCCCGCTTCAACATCGACAGTGACGCGATCAACAAACATGGCAAATACAATTCAATTAACCACGGAGGCACAGAGGATACGGAGTGACTGCCAAGAGAGGTAAGTGCGGCAGTCGGCTTTGCGGACACAACTAGAGCCAATGATAACTCTGTTAATCTTCTCCGTGATCTCTGTGCCTCCGTGGTTAGCCCTTCTCGCCAACAAAAACAGGGATGCACCAACCGGCGCATCCCTGGCGATATCTCTTCATCTCTTCGTAACCAACGTTCGTCGAACTCGCCGACAATCGTTAGTTGGCCGACGGTTCCGGCACAATGTTCACGCGGCGACCTTCTTGGTCAAACTTCACGCGACCTTCGGTCAGCGCGAACAGCGTGTAGTCCTTCCCCTGACCGACGTTCTTGCCGGCGTGGAATTTGGTGCCGAGCTGGCGAACGATGATGCTGCCGGCAGAAACCAGCTGACCGCCGAACCGCTTGACGCCGCGACGTTGACCGTTCGAATCGCGACCGTTGCGGCTCGAACCTTGACCCTTCTTATGTGCCATTGCATAGACCTCAAGCTTCAGGCCGCAGGAACACGAAGCTGCCCCCGGACTGTCGCCTGGAGCCTGATACCTGCAACCTCTGATATGTGTCGAGTCCGGCGATTCTACCGGTAAACCCAGCGGTAAGCAACGCCTTCGCCCGAATCGTAGAAGTCGGCCCGCTGGGGGGCTGTCCCGAAGCGGATCTCCCGCTCGGTCTGGCCGATATCGTCCCCCGGCCGCCAAAAATTGAGTTGGAGCGTCTTGTAGGTGAACTTGCGCCCCGTCCCCGGCGGGTCGCCCAGCTTCAGCGCCCCTGGCGGATCGGTCCAGGCGAGGCCGTTCGAAAGCCCCCGGACGTAAATCGAGAAGAAGTCGATCTGCGGGTCGACGTCTTCCCACATCGCCACGCCCCAAACCCCTTGCTGAGTCCGGCCCCCCTCGATCTTGAGGAGCTGGGTGGCCAACTCGGCGCTGTTGAAAAGCTCTCCGCGCGGCAGCTCGCGTTGCTGGATCGGTCCCAGCGCGGCAGGGACAATCCGATCAAGGTAGGCCTTCCGGACCCGTTGGCCGGCCGAGCGGTCGTTGCTTGCCAGCACCAGTTCGGGAACGAAGCGGATCTCGTCGGTGCTCTTCGCCGCCGTCTCGAATGTGCCGTCGTCGTTCGCCTTGCCCGTGAGACCGGCGCCGGTGTTGCGCACGCGGTAGACCATGTACCAAATGTTCTTCCGCTGGACGCGGCCGCTCGGTTGCGGCACGTCGACTTCGATCATCCGCAGCGGCTTGAACGCAAACTCCAGGCACCAGACGTCGTTGATAAAAACAGCGTCCTTGGCCATTTCAAAGAGCGTGCGGCTCTTGGTCGTCGAGGAAGGGGTCCACTCGAGGCTCTTATCGGCGAGGATCTCGGGGACGTCGTGCGAGCTGATGACGTCTTCCCGATCAACCGACGGCGGAATCGTCGTCAGCACTCCCGGCGCGAAATCGCCCGGCGCCGGGGCCGGCGCCGCGTTGGCGGCGACGGGCGTCGCTTGCTGCGCATGTGCGGCCGACGTTCCGCCGACGAGCAGGAGGGCAGCGCAACCGAGGGGCCAAAAACGTGAACGTCGATCGCTGCGCATGGGATGGGTGCTTCCGGAAACGTGGCGGACTTCCGTCGCCGCACTAGCCATCCTATGCCAAGGCGAGAAGGAACCGAGATTCTAAGGTCTCTGCAGTATAAATGCCGCCCCCCCGACCAGCAAACTTCGCCACGCCTCCGCAGCCCAAATCAGTCCCTTTTCCCGCCCAAAAGGCAAGCCGGCAGCGTAAGCTCCCGGTCCGTCGCTACCACCGGCAAAACCTTCCCCAAAAAACGAGCCGGCCCCGCGGACCGCCAGTGCGAGCTGGCAATTCGCGGGGCTGATGGCGTCGTTATTCAGCGCGAGCGGACGATTAAGCGGTCTTTTCGTCCGTCTCTTTCGCGTCATCAGAGTCACTCTCTTCAACTTCCGACGTGGCCTTCTCTTCCGCCTCGTCGTCGTCACTCGCCGATTCGTCCTCAGCGTCATCCCGAGGCGGACGCTGCCGGCGGCGATCAGGACGGCCTTCGCCGTCGTGACGCGGCGGGCGACCTTCGGGCCCGGCTCCGGGACCGCCCGGGCCGCCAGGTCCACGGAAGCCGCGCGGCGGGCCAATGCGGTCGCGCAAGTGGCCGAGGAGCGTCTCTAGCTCTTCGAGGTTGAGCTGATCGTTCTTGTCAGCGTCGAATTCCTTTAGCAATTTTTCAGGAGCCGGCGGCGGTCCCATCGGTCGGAAGCCAGGGCCGGGGCCTTCCGGTCCGCGCGGGCCACGTCCGGGGCCGCCTGGCCCATCGGGACCTCGACCACCGGGCCCTCTTCCCTCCGGCCCACGTCCTTCCCAGCGACGCCCCTCCGGCGGTCCGCCCGGACCGGGCCCGTCGGGCCCGCGACCTTCACGGCCTTCGCCACGACCTTCACGCCCGCCGCGCTCGCCGAAACGCTCGCGGCGAAACTCTCGCGCCTTCTCACGCTCTTCGTCGCTCAGTTCGCCATCCTTATCCGCATCGAAGTGCTCAAGCATTCGCTTGCGCATTTCCTCACGATCAGGCCGGCCTTCGCGCTCAGCCGCGGGCGGCTTGTCGGCCGGCTTCTCTGTTTCGTCGTCCGCTTGGGCGACGCTCGCTAGCGACGCCAACATCAACGTGGCGCAGCCGTATCGTAGAAGTTTCATGTGCAACCTCTCGCCTGGAAAAAGGGGAGTCTGTCGGTGTTCCAGCGGCTCGCTAGAAGCGCGCCTGCTAAGACAATTAACTCCATCTGCGGAGAGAGGTTTCGAGCGGAACGCAAAGTTTTTTTCGCGTCGCGACCGGGCCCCGCCGACTCAAGAGCAAGCCGTCGGCGACGCGAGGCGCCAGCGCAGGGCCTGCGGCCGGCCCGCCGCTAACAGCTCTTGCGGCGTGGCGTAGCGAACTGCCGGAACGATCAGCGATTCAATATCAACGTCGATGCCGTCGTCAAAGCGCCACGGCGTCGCGGTTGCTTGACCACGTTCATCCGGGCTTGCGGCAGCAGCGGAGATGGCCGCAAACTTCATCTCCAACGTAGTGCCGCAGCCGGCGATTTCGAAGCTGCCCCCGGCTCGCAACGGCTCGCCCATGATCGGTGCGCTACAGCACAGCCAGAGGCTTGCTTCGTCGAAGGTCCACAGCCACTGCAGCGCCTCATTGGCGACGCCGAGATCGCGATTCGCCGGATCGATCGCCTGCCAGGTCGCGAACCACGCTTCACGTCGGGGTCCGATTTCCGCCAACCACGAGCTTGCCAGCGGCTCATGCCGCGCATGTTCCGAATGCTCCAACAGTCGAGCGAAGTGTCCGCTCACCATCCACGCGGCCAGTGGGCCAATCTCTTCCGCGATCGCGATGGATTTCGACCAGATTGTCGTCGCATCGGCGGCGGCCAGCTCCATGAACGACAAGGGGCGACCAAGCTTGACGTCAAGCTGCGGCGCCTCGTCCCACTCACGCCAGCCGTCGTCGTGGGCGGCGATGGCGACCAATACTTCATCGCGAATCAGCGATGCATGGACCGACCCGAATCTTCCGCGACATTCCGATGCCAGCAAGGCGCCGATACGCGCATGTTCGATCTGCGAAACAAGCGCCCAGCCCGGCGCGCCGTCAGCAAGCTGAACGTCTCGTCGTATCAATGTTCGCCTCCTTGCGAAGGTAACGTGGCGACTTCCGCTACAAGCCGGCAAACAGGTCGGCGACGCGGCACTCGAAGCCCGGCAGCACGCTGCCGCCGGTCAGCGAGTCTTTATCCGTAAGGACGTGAATGTTGTCGAGAGCCTGGTAGACCGTGATGGTTCGCGCCGTGGGGTCGATGACCCAAGCGAGCTCAACGCCGCCTTTGAGCCAGCGACGCATCTTGCGGCCAACTTCACTAAAACGATCAGTAGGCGAGATGACCTCAAAAACCATTGCCGGCGCTTCAGGAAAATACGCCGAGGTGAGACCAATGGCATCGATTCGCTCCTGTCGCACGAAGGCGCCATCGGGAGCCATCACAGTGTCAGGATCTCGGCCAACTAAGAAGCCAGCCTTAGCAATCACCACTTGCCCAATTTGTTGATGATCAACGAACTCAAGCAAAAGCAGCGAAACGCGTTGCGATACAATCGCGTGGGCAAATCCAGGCGGCGAGATCAGAAGGATCTCCCCTTCGATCAACTCGCACCAACGAGTTTCCTCTTCCGACATGCGGAACAGTTCTTCGGCGGTCAGCAAATGCGAAGCAGTGATCATACCGGCATTATGCCTCATCCCACAGCGGGGGATCTCAACGAAAACGGGCGGCCGCGAATCCGCGCGACCGCCCGTTCATTCAAGAGTCGTTTAGCTTACTTGTAGTAGCTCGCAAACTTTTCAATCGACACCGGCTTGATCTTCGGCGCCTGGCCGGCCTGGCCGAAGGCGACCATCCGGTCGATGCAGACTTGCTTCATCGCGTCGCGGGCCGGCTTCAAGTAGTCGCGAGGATCAAACTTCTCCGGCGTTTCGGCAAAGACTTTGCGGATGGCGCCGGTGATGGCCAAGCGATTGTCCGTGTCGACGTTGATCTTCCGTACGCCGTGCTTGATGCCGCGTTGAATCTCTTCCACCGGCACGCCCCAGGTTTGCTTCAACTTGCCGCCGTACTTGTTGATGACGTCCTGGAGCTCTTGCGGCACGCTGCTGCTGCCGTGCATCACGAGATGGCAGTTCGGCAGCCGGCGGTGAATCTCTTCGATCCGATCCATGGCCAGCACCTCGCCGGTCGGGGCGGCGGTGAATTTGTACGCGCCGTGGCTCGTGCCGATGGCGACGGCCAGCGCGTCGACCTTCGTATCGTTGACGAAGCGCTCCGCTTCATCCGGGTCGGTCAGCAGTTGATCGTGCGACAGAACCCCGGTGGCGCCATGGCCGTCTTCCTGCTCCCCTTCGCCGCTGGCGAGCGAGCCGAGGCAGCCGAGTTCCCCTTCCACCGAAACGCCCATCGCGTGGGCCATCTGCGTCACCTCGCGGGTGACCTGCACGTTGTAGGCGTAGTCGGCTGGCGTTTTGCCGTCGGCCTTCAACGAGCCGTCCATCATGACGCTCGTGAAGCCGTTTTCGATCGCGCTCTTGCAGGTGTCAGGGCTGTTGCCGTGATCCTGATGCATCACCATCGGGATGCCGGGGTAGAGCTCGGCGGCGGCGAGCATCAGGTGGCGCAGGTAATTGTCCTGCGAATAAGAACGAGCGCCGCGGCTCGCTTGGACGATCACCGGCGACTCGGTTTCCCGCGCCGCTTCCATGATCGCCTGGATTTGCTCCATGTTGTTCACATTGAAGGCGGCCAGTCCGTAACTGTTCTCGGCGGCGTGATCCAAAAGCAGACGCATCGGTACCAGGGGCATTTATCAAACTCCTCGAATCGTTAGTCTCGTCGAACCTGTGCCCGGCCCAAATAGCCGGACGCGCGCCGCCGAATGGCCCCCCATTCTAGCAATTGATGAGCGAGACTAAGAGGGGGGCGCCGCGCCCGACTTGAACGCCGCGGCGGAAACTCGACTGCCCGCCTTTCGCGCAAGGGACGCAGCCCGTATTGAGCCCCTTGCCTACTCCTGCGCCAGAATCTCGCTAGGAGGCACCTGCAGCAGCCGCACCAGAATCAGTTTCCGCTCGTCCTTGCCCGCGGCCGTGGCCGTATGGAAGACGCCGCCGAGGCTCGTCTTGGCGGCCGGCAGGCACCCCAGGACCAGGAGTTCGCCCGGCGCCAGCGTTGCGTCCATCGCCAGCTCGCTGAATACCTCGCGTTCGCGCGACGGAATCGACATGAAAATGCCTTGCTGGCCGCCGGCGTAGCGTTGCTTTAAGTCGCCATGGTGCAGTTCCGGGGTCAACCGCACCTTCACCCGTTGGCCGGGAATCGTCTCGGCCTGCAGCGAGTACACCCCCTGCATTTGACGAAACGTCTTGCCGCCGAACGACCCGTCGTGACTCAGCAGAACCTGCGCCTCATCTCGCAAGTCCGAAACCTGGATCGATACCGGCTCCTTGCGCTTCACCTGAACGACGCGACGCGTCACGCGCGGCACGGCCGACTGATCAGTGATCACTTGCTTATCGGAAGCGGCCGCCGCTTCGCCATCTAGTTCCAGCAGCTTCGCCAAATCTTCCGGCAGCGCGCCGCCAACGACGCCCGCCCGCAGACCATTGGCCACCAAACGTCGCCGCAGTTCGGCGTCGAACTCTTGCTCGTCGATTCGCTCCCACAGAGCGTCGGCGCTGGCTTCTTGATCGAGTGGAATTCGCGCCTGGAAAATCTCCAGCGCCACGCTCTCGCTGGACGTGCTGACTGGCTTCAGCAGCGTCTCCAGCGCCTGATTGGGCGGCTTGTCGAACACCTGACACCCGAGCGCAAGCGTGGCCGCAGCGCAGCCGGCCAGCCAGGTACGGCGATCAAGCGTCGATGACAGCGAGCGCATGCAGGTCCCTACGAGCGAGCGGGAGCAACTCCAGAAGCTCGCAGACGTTACAAATTGCGAATGCCGCCGTCAACGTGATCCGAGCGCTGCTAGCACGCTCCCCGGTGCGCCACCACGGACTGGTCGCTTCAGCGACCAGTTCCATGCGGCCTCCACCCAAATCTAGCGAGACTCAGCCCGGCACCATCTTCGGCGCCGGCCACCGCTGTCCCCGAATTCCGCCATGCTCCGCATGCAGTTCCTGGAACTGGCACTCCAGAAACTCATACACATGCGCGGGTGGATCGCTCGCCAACCACTTCCGCGTCATCCGGTCCATCAGCGCGTCATACTTTCGCTGCGAAGATCCATGGGCGTAACAGCGTCCTTCGTGCCGTCGCAGGTCTCCGTCGAACATGGGGCCGATGTGCCACAGTTCGTGGACGATCGTCGACAACTTTTCCTCGAGCGGCAGATTGAGAAACCGCGGCAGATAGAAGTTGAGCAGGTACAGATACTCCTGACCGCTAGGATCCACGAGCGGCTGAATTCGGTGCAGCCGTCCGCGGACCTTCTTCTCAGCTCTGCCGCCGGCAAAGCGCAGCGGCGTCAGCGTGGCGAACACGCCGTGCATCGCATCGCTCCGCGTCTGGCAAAGGCCGACCGCAACTCGAGCCATGTCGATATGGGACATCTCCGGGAGTCGCCGCGAGATATCGACGCAGACCAGGCGGATCGCGCCGGTGAAGTCGAATCCTTTCGACTGACTAGGCATGGCTCCCAGCCTCAGGACGTCGCTAAAGCGTCAAAAACGAAGAGCCACCGGCGACGCCGATGGCTCTTGCGCTGACTTCACGCGGGCGAGATTACTTCGCCGCCGCAGTCGGGGCGTCGTCGAACGACGGCTTCTGGCTCTTCTGAACCACGCGGTCCCGCACGCCCACAAACTCTAAGATGGCTTGCTCGCCGGCGTCGCCCAAACGGACCTTTGCCAGACGGACGATGCGGGTGTACCCCCCTGGGCGATCGGCAAACCGGCCCGCAACCTCGCTGAACAAGGCGTTAACCGCTTGCTTGTCGCCCAGCAATTGCAGGCAGCGGCGACGACCAGCGACCGAAGGAGCGATGGCGGCGGCCCATGCATTCCACTTCGGGCTTTGGCGCCAAGCCTTCCACTGTTCGGTGTTGCGCTCGGCATCGGTGCCGTGCTTGGCTGCGGCCTCTTCGGCAACGAGCGACTTCTTGGCGATCGTGATGCACTTCTCCACCAGCGGCCGGACTTCCTTCGCCTTCGGCAGCGTGGTGGTAATGCGGCCCTTCACCTTCGGCGGATTCGGATCGAACTCCGCGTTGCGCTCCGTGAGGAACAACGCACTCGCCAAGCTGCGCAAGAGCGCCCGCTGGTGACTGGGATTACGACCAAACTTTTTACCGGTACGACGATGACGCATGGCACTCGCTACCTAACGCTGTCTCCCGCCGACAAGTCGATCGACCCGCTCGAGAGAAATCTATAAATCTGAAAAACCTAGAAGCTCGCCGCAGCGCTCGGCACCCGCATCCCAAGATGCAAGTTCAAGTCGCGAAGCTTCTGCTGAACTTCCGCGAGAGTCGTCTCGCCAAAGTTACGGACCTCCAACAGTTGGTCCTCGGTGCGAATCACCAAGTCGCGCACCGTCATGATGTTCTCGGACTCAAGGCAGTTGCTCGCCCGCACCGACAGGTTGAGGTCGGCCAGCGGCATGTTCAACTTCGACTCGAGCGCCGTGTCGCCGACCGGCTGCCCGCCGCGAGCCGCGGCGTGAATCTGCGGGCCCAAGTGCGTGTACTGCACAAACGGCGTGAGATGCTTGCGCAAAATCTTGGCCGACTCGACGATGGCCATCTCCGGCCCAATCGACCCATCGGTCCAAATCTCGATCGTCAGCTTGTCGTAGTTCGTCTTCTGACCGACGCGAGTTTCTTCGACGTCGTAACGAACGCGGGTCACCGGGCTGAAGACCGCATCGATCGGGATGATGCCAATCTCGTGCACCTGCTCGGCTTGCTCCGTCGCCGAGACGTAGCCGCGACCATTCTCGACGACCATTTCCACGACGAAGGGCACGTCAGCGGTCAGCGTTGCGATGAGCAGATCCTTATTGATGATCTCCACCGCCTCGTCCGTCTCGATGTCGGAAGCGCGCACTTCGCCGGCGGTCTTTCGCTCCACGCGCAGGACTTTCGTCGAATCGCTGTGGTTCTTCACCACAAGCGACTTAATGTTGAGCACGATGTCGGTGACGTCTTCAAGCACGCCTTCGATCGTCGTGAATTCGTGCTGCGCGTTGTGAACCTTAATCTGCGTGACGGCGCTTCCCTCGAGGCTCGAGAGAAGGATCCGTCGCAACCCGTTTCCGACGGTTGTACCGAACCCGCGCTCGAACGGCTCGGCAATGAACTTGCCGTAGGTCCGCGTGAGGCTCGACGCGTCGCAGATCACCTGACTGGGCAGCTCAAGTCCACGCCATCGAATATGCATATTCTATCTCCGATATTGCAAATTTGGCCAATGGCCATTGCAAACTTCAAACTTGAAATGGCCGATGGCCGCTTTGCGATGCCCGGCGTTACCGCGAGCACAATTCAACGATCAACTGCGTTTGCACCGGGATCGACACGTCGTCGGCAGCGGGCAGGCGTCCGACGATCCCCTCCGGAATTTCCGAACCGGTGACCGACAGGAAGTCGGGCGTCTGGCGCCCGTTCTCAGCCATGTGTCCCTTGGCCAGATCGAGGCTCTTCGAACGATTCTTCACGCGGATCACGTCGCCGACGTTCACCAGGTAGCTCGGCACGTCGCAACGGCGACCGTTCACCGTCACATGGCCGTGGCTCACCAGCTGTCGAGCCGCCGCTCGGCTCAGGCCGAAACCGAGGCGATGGACCACGTTGTCGAGCCGACGCTCAAGCAACGTCATCAACACGTCGCCCGTGTTGCCCTTGGTCGCTTCCGCACGTTGGAAGTACTTGCGGAACTGGCGCTCCAGCACGCCGTAGTAATGCTTGACCTTTTGCTTCTCACGCAGGTGGACGCCGTAGTCGGTCAGCTTGCCGCGACGGCCTTGCTGCTGACCTGGCGGCGTATCGCGGCGCTCGATTCCGCACTTCGGCGTATCGCAGCGAGTCCCCTTGAGAAACAACTTCATCCCGTCACGACGACAGAGACGACAAACAGGTCCGGTGTAACGCGCCATAAATCGGTAACTAACGAGCGATGACTGGTGATCAGTAACTTGATGAATGTTTTGATGCGAGCCGGGCCGTCCCGACCCCGGCGAATTCAGCAGCGTCAATTAAACGCGACGCTTCTTCCGCGGCCGGCAGCCGTTGTGCGGCAGCGGCGTGACGTCCTCGATCGACTTGACCTTCAGGCCAGCCGCTTCCAGCGCGGTGATGGCGCTCTCCCGACCGCTGCCGGGGCCCTTCACCCGCACCTCGACGTCCTTCATGCCGTACTTGCGAGCCTTTTCTGCGGCTTGCTGAGCAGCCATCTGCCCGGCGAACGGCGTGCTCTTGCGGCTTCCCTTGAAGCCGCTCGTGCCGGCGCTCGCCCAGCACAAGGTGTCGCCCTTCGTGTCGGTGATGGTCACGGTCGTGTTGTTGAACGTCGCCGTGATGTAGGCGATGCCGACGGTCACGTTGCGGCGCACCTTTTTGGGCTTCGGGGCTGCTGCCGCGGCTTTGGTTTGCTTGGCCACTACAAATTCACTCCAACCTGGGGACCGCGACGAAACAACGACTTCGCGGCTAACTGGCTTGTTTACGGATATTCAGGCTGCGCGATTAACGCAGATCCTTGACGCCCTTCTTACCGGCGACCGTCTTCTTCGGACCCTTCCGGGTGCGGGCGTTGGTCTTCGTTCGCTGGCCGCGAACTGGCAAGCCCCGGCGATGACGCATGCCGCGATAGCACGCGATGTCGCGGAGACGGGAAATATTCTGGCTCACCTGGCGACGGAGTTGACCCTCGACGGTGTAATCCTTGTCGAGCAGCGCCGCGATCCGCGCGACTTCATCTTCGCCCAGGTCCCGCGCTTTGCCGGCGGGATCGATGCCCGCCTTGTGGCACAACTCGCGGGCGATCTTCGGCCCCACGCCGTAGAGATACGTGAGCGAAATCACCACTTGGCGATCAGCCGGAATGTCGACGCCGAGCAAACGAGGCATCTATCAATACTCCAAAAACCAAATCGTTGACTAGCAAGCCGCCGCTAAATCGGCGGCAAAAGCGACAGGAGTCAGGAGTCAGAGGTCAGCTGGGCCGCTAAGCCCGACTGACTCCTGACTCCTGCCCCCTGACTCCTGCTATTACCCTTGCCGCTGCTTATGACGCGGATTGCTGCACACAACGCGGACGACGCCTTGGCGACGGACCACCTTGCACTTATCGCAAATTCGCTTGACGCTGGCCCTAACCTTCATCGCACGCGCCCTTCTCGTCCGCAACCGTTTCTGGGGAAACGGTGCAATATAGCCGCTTGACAGTCGACCCTTCAAGGCCTCCGTCGCCCGGAAAAATACCTATTCCCCCGGACCCCTGCGGGCCCGAGACCACAAATCGCACAATCATCCAACTAAATTGCTGCTTTTTCTAACTCGGCCGGCGTCGGCGCCACCGTCAACAGCGTCGGCCCATCCGGCGTGATCGCCACCGTATGCTCAAAATGGGCGCTCGGCTTGCCGTCGGCCGTCACCTGAGTCCACGTGTCAGCCAGCATCTTCACTCGCTTGGTTCCCATATTCACCATCGGCTCCACCGCAATCACCAGCCCCGGCTCGATCCGAAAGTCGCCGCTGCCGCGCAGCGACCGACTAGCGAAATTCGGCACCTGCGGTTCTTCGTGCATCTCCCGCCCAATGCCGTGGCCGACGAAGCACTCCACCGTCGAATAACCGTGATCGCGGATGTAGGTCGCCATCTCCCGGGCGATCGCGCTCCAGTAGCTCTTCGAGCTCATCAGCTCAATCGCCAGATTCAGCACCCCTTCGGTCGCGTCCAGCAGCCGCTGAACGTCCGGCGCGATCTTCCCTACCGAGTAGGTGTAGGCCGCGTCGCCGCACCAGCCGCCCAGTCGGCAGCCGGTGTCGAGGCTCAAAATATCTCCTTCAACCAACGGTTTGTTGTTCGGAATGCCGTGGACGACCGCCTCGTTGACGCTCATACAGCAAACCGCGGGAAAGGGCGGCTTGTTCCGTATGCTATTCGGATAGTTCTTAAACAGCGGTTCGGCGCCCAGCTGTGCGAAATGCTCGCCGATGGCGTGGTCGATCTCCGCCGTCGTCGCTCCTGGCCGAACCATCTCCCTGGCAATCTGGTGGGCCTGCCACACGGCGAGCCCGGCTCGCCGCATCAGACCGATTTCGCGCATCGACTTAAGATTCACCATCGCCGCGTCTACTCGTCTGGCGATCCGCATCAGTGGCGGGCGCCATTCAACTCCGTTTCAATTCTGGCGAACACCTCTTCCGGCGAACCCAGACCGTCAATTTCGCGGAGCGTTCCGCGCCCTTGGTAGTAGGCCGCCATGGGATGGGTGAGCTCGTCGTACTGTTCCAATCGCTTCACGATCACCAACTCGTCGTCATCTTGCCGCCCGCGGCCAGCAAGACGTTCGAGCAACACATCCTTCGGCACCTGAATCAGCACCGCCAAGTCCAGCGGCGTCTTCCGCTCCGCCAACATTTTATCCAGCATGATCGCCTGGGCGGCCGTTCGCGGGAAACCGTCAAGCAGGTAGCCATTGGCGCAATCCGCCTGAGCCACGCGCTCCAGCACCAGTTGATGCACCAAATCGTCAGGAACCAGTCGGCCGGTCTTCATGAACGGCGCCGCCTGCTGTCCCGCTTCAGTCCCCTTCCGCATCGCATCGCGAAGCATGTCGCCAGTCGACAGATGGGGCACGCCCAGCAGCTCCGTGAGCCGCTTGGCCTGCGTCCCCTTGCCGGCGCCAGGAGGTCCGATGAGCACGATTCGCATGACGCAACCACCCAAGCGACGACGAAGCCCTGCCCACCAATCTACCCGCGGCTCCGCCTGCGATTGGTTAACGGCGCTTCCCCAATCGGCAATGCCTGTCCGAATATCGTGCCCGTGCCTTGCGCGGTTAGCCCTAGAACTAGGACTCCAACAATCCCTTGTAGTTCCGCATCACCAAATGACTGTCAATCTTTTGCACCAAATCAAACGCCACGCTCACTGCGATCAGCAGGCTCGTGCCGCCGTAAAAATTGGCCACCAGCGGCGAGACGTTCAACGACCCCGAAATCATGCTCGGCACGATCGCCACCAGCGCGAGGAACCCGGCGCCGACGTACGTAATGCGGAACATCACCTTTTCCAAGTAATCAGCCGTTCGCTTGCCCGGGCGATACCCCGGAATGAACGAACCGTAGTTCTTCAAGTTGTCGGCCACGTCCTTCGGATTGAACGTGATTGCCGTCCAAAAGAAGCAGAAGAAGTAGATCAGAGCGATATAGCACAACGCGTAGACGAAGCCTGTGCGGTTGAACATCTGCGTCAGCTTGCTGAAGAGCTCGCCCCAGAAGCCGTTAGCGTCGAACATCTTCGACATGGCGCCGAACAAAATTGCCGGCAGCATCAGCAAGCTGCTGGCGAAAATGATCGGCATGACGCCAGCCTGATTCACCTTCAGCGGCAGGTACTGCCGCGTGCCGCCCATCACCCGGCGACCGCGTACATGCTTGGCGCTCTGCATCGGAATCTGCCGTTGGCCGAGCGTAATGAACACGACGCCGACGATCACTGCCACGAACATCATCGCCAGGATCAGGAGTTGCTCGATGCCTAGCTCGCCGCCGCCGCCCGTGAGTTCGAGCGACGACTGCTCAAGCAACTGCATCCCGGCGCCGGGCATGGCCGATAGGATGCCGGCCATAATCAGCAGACTGATGCCGTTGCCGATGCCAAACTCGTCAATCTGCTCGCCGATCCACATCAGGAACACCGTGCCGGCGGTCATCGTCAACACGGCGACAATCGTCCAGCTAAAGAAGAGGGTGCGCGACGCGGCGGTCGGATCGACGACGAACGAGTCGTACGCCAGATTGGGCACGATCGACTTCACATAGACCCAGCTCTGAATAATGCAGATGAAAACTGTCGCGTAGCGCGTATATTCGTTGATCTTCTTACGGCCCGCTTCGCCTTCCTTCTGCAGTCGTTCGAGCGGCGGATAGACGCTGCCCAAGAGCTGGAAAATAATCGACGCCGAAATATACGGCATGATCCCCAGGCCGAAGATCGTCACCTGGTCAAGTTGGCTCGCGCTGAAGACCGCCACTTGCTTCAGGATGTCGGCCATGCCGCCCGCCTTCTGGAAGGTGGCGACCTTGCTGGGGTCGACGATCGGCAGCGGAATCTGGAAGCCCAGTCGATAGACGCCCAGCAGCCCGAGCGTCAGCAAGATCTTGCTGCGCAGCTCGGGAATTTGCCAAACGACGCGAAGCTTTTCCCACATGGCATCATCCTGTCACGCATTCGCGCGGGAAGCTTGTTTGATCACCAAAGTATCAACGCACAAAAGCTGTCGACCCTCAGCGTCAGCCTCGTCGTTCAGCAGCAACACTGTTGACCGACGAGTGACAGCCGACTGGCGACAGCCGTGCTAGCGTAATCCGTCATCAGCCCGAGCAAGGCGCCAAGCGCCTACTTCTTCGCGGCCTTCTTTTCAGCCTTCTTCTCTGCTTTGTAATCTTCCACCGAAGCCCGGCCCGGCAGCAAGATCATTTCGCCGCCTGCCTGCTTGATCTTCTCGGCCGCCGATTCGCTGAACCGGTGTGCCGAAATCTTCAGCTTCTTCTTCAATTCGCCGTCGCCCAGCACCTTCAGCACGTCGAACCGGCCGCGGGCCAGATTCTTCGCCGACAGCGTTTCGAGCGTCACTTCCTCGCCCGCGGCAAAGGCCTCGTCGATCTGGCCCAGATTGACCACGACGACCTTCAACCCCCAGCGGTTATTGAACCCACGCTTGGGGATCCGCTGTACCAACGGCATGTTGCCGCCGGTAAACGTCACCCGCGTGCTGTTGCCGTTGCGCGACCCGGCGCCCTTGTGACCGCGGCCGGCAGTCTTGCCGTGACCCGAGCCAATGCCGCGGCCGATCCGCTTGCGGTTCTTGTTCTTCTCGATGCCGCGATTGACGTCGCTAATATTCATGGTCGTGTGAAATGCGTTAGTAATTTAGTAGGTGAGTAAGTCAGTAGGTGAGTAAGGAATCACTTTAGAGCGGATGTTTGAAGGTAGGTATTTTACCTACTCGCATAAGCACCCGCTCGCTTACTCACCCCATCCCCCCTACGAAAGGTGGACGCCGCGGAGACGCTCCACGTCCATCTTTGGACGCAGCTGCTCCAAGGCCGCCATCGTCGCCTTCACCAGCGACACCGGATTGTTCGAACCGAAGCTCTTCGTGAGGATGTCGTGGATCCCGGCCGCTTCACAGACGGCACGCACCGCGGCGCCGGCGATCACGCCCGTACCAGGGCCAGCCGGAGCTAGCACCACCTTGGCAGCGCCATAGCGCCCCTTCACCAAATGCGGGATCGTATTGCCGTCGCGGGCGACGACAATTTGCTGACGCATCCCTTCCTTCACGGCCTTCTCGACGCTGGGCGGAACTTCATTCGCTTTGCCGTAGCCCCAGCCGACCTTCCCGTCGCCATTGCCGACGACGACCATCGCCGCGAAGCTGAACCGACGACCGCCCTTCACGACGGCGGCGCACCGCTTGATCTTCACGACGTTTTCCTGCAACTCGCCGCGCACCTTCTCTTGAGGGCCCGAGTTGCGATTCCCGTCGCGCGACTTCGATCCGCGCTGTCTGTTGTCTTGGCCTTGGCTTCCGCTGGACACGAGTGGTTACTCCGCTTTTAGTTCGCCATAACGGCATGTCGCCGCAGGTTCGACCCGCGACTCGCCCCAGCCTTTTCGCTGCAGCTTGTTTATTCCCAAACTAGAATTCCAACCCGCCGGCCCGGGCCGCTTCGGCTAGCGCCGCCACGCGACCGTGGAACTTGCACGACCCGCGATCGAACCGCACCTTCGTCACGCCAGCCTTCGCCGCACGCTCGGCAATCGCCTTGCCGATCGCTTCGGCAGCAGCCTTGTTGCCGCCGTACTTGATCGCCTTTGACAATTCTTTGTCAGCCGTCGAGGCCGACGCCAACGTCTTGCCGACCGTGTCGTCGATCACCTGCGCAGTGATGTTCCGCAGCGTTCGGCAAACCGACAAACGGGGACGTTCGGCATCGCCCTTCAGCCGCTTACGAACGCGAAACGTCCGCCGCTGCCGTTGCTTGCCGAGTGCCTTGTTATGTTCCATGGTTCTCTTATCCAGCAATGAGGGCCGTTGTTCGAGAAGGCGCCTTGCCCCTCGGTAGCCCGGCGTTCTTGATTACTTCGCGGTCTTGCCAGCCTTGCGACGAACTTGCTCGCCCTCGTAACGCACGCCCTTCCCCTTGTAAGGTTCAGGCTTGCGAACGGCCCGCACTTCCGCGGCGAACTGACCAACCTTCTGCCGGTCGGCGCCCTTGATCGAAATGTGCGTCTGGTCGGGACAGGTGACGGTCAGACCAGCCGGAATCTTCTTGTGAATCTCGTTGGCGAAGCCGACCCGCAATTGCAGGACGTCCTTCGCGACGGCGGCCAGGTAACCGACGCCTTGAATCTCGAGCTTCTTCTCGTAGCCGGTCGACACGCCTTCGACCATGTTGCGAATCAACGCCCGGGTCAGTCCGTGCAAGGCGCGCGGCAGCCGGTCGTCGTTCTTACGGGTGACGACCACTTCCTTCGCCGCCGCGTCGACCTCGACCGTCACTTCGGGACGATGGGTCCACGTCAGCTTGCCGAGCTTTCCCTCGACCGTAATTTCCCGATTGGCGACGTTCACCTTCACGCCGTCAACAATCGGAACCGGTTTCTTGCCAATACGCGACATGATTTAGCTCTCAGCTATCAGCCGTCAGCCTCTCAGCCAGACGACGAAGTACTTGTCTTGTCTCTTAACCGCTGGCTGTCAGCTCATCGCTGACAGCTGATCGCTCCCTTACCACAGCTCGCACAGCACTTCGCCGCCGAGCTTCTTCTGCCGAGCTTCGCGATCGCTGATCACGCCGCGGCTCGTGCTGATGATCGAAATCCCCAGGCCGTTGAGGATCGGACGCAGGTCCGTCGACCGACTGTATACTCGCCGACCAGGCTTGCTGACCCGCTTGATATGGCGGATGACGCGCTCCCCGTTCGGACCGTACTTCAGGTCGATGAACAACTGCTTCTGCGGTTGCCCATCAGGTTGCTCTTCGTGGAAATCCCAGATGTAGCCTTCGCGCTTCAGCACTTCGGCCACGCCGCGCTTCACCTTCGACAGCGGCATTTCCACGACCGGACGCTCGACGCGTACCGCGTTGCGGATGCGGGTGAGCATGTCGGCAATTGGGTCGGTCATCATAGGGTTGTAGTTCCTATCACTTCTCGCAGCGAACCAGGCCATCGGCCGGTTAACGCTTATCTGAGCGGGTGAGTAAGTGAGTATGTGAATAGGTAAGTAAATCGCTTACTTACTCGCATATTCACCTACTCACGCATCTCAATACTCCGCTACCAGCTCGCCTTCTTCACGCCAGGGATCAGGCCCTTGTCCGCCAAATTGCGGAAGCAAATCCGGCACGTGCCGAACTTGCGATACACGGCCCGCGGACGGCCGCACAATTTGCAACGCGACTCGCGACGCGTCGAAAACTTCGGCGTCCGGTTCGCCTTCGCGATCTTTGATTTGCTAGCCACAGATTAATCTCACAAAAACTTGAAGCGCCCAAACCGTCGGACCGACGTCCTAAGCAGCCGCTTCATCAGGATTCTTGAACGGCAAACCGAACAATCGCAACATTTCCCGCGATTCGTCGTCCGAACCAGCCGAACAGCAAATCGCGATGTTCATCCCTTGCGGGCGGAGGTACTTGTCGGGGTTCAGTTCCGGGAAGACCAACTGCTCGGTCAGGCCCAGGCTGTAGTTGCCGTGACCGTCGAACGCATTGAGCTTCAACCCGCGAAAGTCGCGCACGCGCGGCAACGCGATCGAAATCAACCGATCGAGGAACTCGTACATCCGCGCGCCCCGGAGCGTCACCTTGGCCCCGATGGCCACGCCTTCGCGCAGGCGGAAGTTTGCTATCGACTTCCGCGCCTTGCAGATCAGCGCCTTCTGGCCGGTGATGTCGGTGAGCGCCGACGCGGCTTCTTCGATGTGCTTTTTGTCGCTCATCGCACTGCCGACGCCCATGCTCACCACGATCTTCTGGATCCGCGGCAGCGACAAACGATTCTCGCGGCCGAACTTCTCCCGCATGGCCGGAAGAATCTCGTTCTCGAAACGTTCCTTCAACCGCGGGACCGGCACTTCCCCGTCGGACTTGGCAGCTTTGGTTGCGGCTTTAGCCATCTCAATCAACTTTCACGTTTAGCAGCGAGCCGGGTCGTCCCCGACCCCGGTAAATTTTGTCTTAAACTCGTTTACTTCTTCGCGTGAGCCTTCTTCGCCGGAGCTAGCTCGCCAGCCGAGGCTCCGCACTTTTTGCAGAAGCGTTCCTTCGACCCGTCGTCCTTAAAACGCGAGCCGAGGCGCGTCGCCTTGCTGCACGCACTGCAGAAATACGCGAGATTCGATAGCTGAATCGGCGCCTCTTTGCTCAGCCGGCCCCCTTGCGGGTGCTTCTGGCTGCGGCGGACGTGCTTGTAAACCTTTGCGACGCCCTCAACCAGCGCCTTGCCGTCGGCACGCAGCACCTCGATAACGCGGCTCTGCTTGCCCTTGTCGGCGCCGGCGATGACTTCTACTGTGTCGCCTGTCTTGATCAACATGATTCGAACTGCCGTTTGGCGTTTGACGAATTCCAAAAACTCGACGAACTCTTGAGTCCCCTCATTCGTCGTGAGAGGGCTCCACGTTCGTTAATGTCCGCTAACTAATACTGTCTGCTTACACCACTTCGTTCGCGAGGCTCACGATCTTCATGAACCGACGGTCGCGGAGTTCGCGGGCGACGGCGCCGAAGATGCGCGTCCCGCGCGGGTTGTTATCTTTGTCGATCAGCACGACGGCGTTGTTGTCGAACCGCACATAGCTGCCGTCGTTCCGACGCGTCGGCGACCGCAAACGCACGATCACTCCGCGAACGACCGCCTTCTTCTTGACGTCGCTGCCCGGAATGACGCTCTTCACGCTGCAGACGATGACGTCGCCCAAGTGAGCAAAACGTCGGCGGCTGCCGCCCAACACCTTGATGCACATCACTTCCTTGGCGCCCGTGTTGTCGGCGACGGCAAGGCGGCTTTCCATTTGGATCATGGCTGACTCTCGTTCATGTGGCTTCGGTCATCGCCGTCGCCAGTCAACTTGTCTCGTATCCGCGGGACCGGCACTATCAAACGACAAGCCGATCAACCTGCGCCCCTCAACCCTCGCCTGCCTCTTGCGCCTGCTTCGCCGCGGCTCGCATTGCGGCGATGTCGACCGCACTGCTCTTTTCCACCACCCGGATCAGGTCCCAACGCTTCAGACGCGACTTCGGCGGGCACTCGATGATCTCCACCGTGTCGCCGATGCCCGACTCGTTGTTCTCGTCGTGAACGTGGCACACCGTCTTGCGACGAATGAACTTGCCATACTTGGGATGCGGCACCAGGCGGTCGATTTCGACCCGCCGAGTCTTCGCACACTTGTCGCTCACGACGACGCCGGTTAGCTGTTTTTTGGGCATGTCTTAATCGCTCTACTTCGCTGCGGCCGCCTGCAGCCGCTCTGTTTGAATGGTCTTCACGCGGGCGATCAAACGACGCTGACGCTTCAGCTCGCTCGGGGCGTCGAGACGCTCGGTCTGCGACTGCACCCGGGCGCGAAACAGCTTATCGACCGCCTCTTTCGCAGTCAGATCAAGCTGCTCGTCGCTCATATCTCGCAGTTCTTTGGCTTTGCTCATATTAAAGCTCTCAGCTTTCAGCGCTCAGCTTTCCGCCAGACGCCGCATTCGCCCTTGTCGGGCGGAATGCTGACAACTGACCGCTGACCGCTCCTAATTAACCTCTCTTCACCATCCGCACGCGGACCGGCATCTTGTGAGCCAACCGCGCGAGGCACAACTTCGCAGCCGCTTCGCCGACGCCGCTCAGCTCGTACAAAATCGTGCCTGGCTTGATCACCGCCGCCCAGTATTCGGGTTCGCCCTTGCCCTTACCCATGCGGGTTTCGAGCGGAATGGACGTGACCGACTTCTGCGGAAACACGCGAATGTACAATTTGCCTTCGCCGCGGATGTACTGCTGGGCAGCGATACGCCCGGCCTCGATCGTCTGAGCGCTTAGCCAGCCGCCTTGTTCGGCCTGCAAGCCATACTCGCCGAAGACGACGCGATTGCCGCGCGTGGCGTTACCTCTTATACGCCCTCTTTGGCTTTTTCTGTGCTTGACCCTCTTGGGCATCAGCGCCATCGGTCTGGTCCTCAAACATGCCTTGGTTGATCCACACTTGGATGCCGATATGACCTTGCGCGGTCATGGCTTCCGTAATTCCGTAATCGATGTTCGCTCGCAAGGTGCTCAGCGGAATCGACCCGGCAATCTGCTTTTCGCGGCGCGCCATTTCCGAACCGCCGAGGCGACCGGCCAGCTGCACCTTGATTCCCTTGGCGCCAGCCTCCATGGTCTGCTCCACCGAACGCTTCATCGTCCGACGGAAGCTCGCCCGCTTGCTCAGCTGCTCGCCAATATCCTCAGCCACCAGCTGAGCTTGCAGCTCAGGGCGGTTGACTTCTTCAATCTTGATGTTGATCCGGCGGCCGACCAGCTTCTGCAGTTCGTCCTGCAACTGCTCGACCTCCTGACCCTTGCGACCGATGATCACGCCGGGCCGAGCCGCGTGCAGGATCACCTTCACTTCGTCGCGCGTCCGCTCGATTTCCACCTTCGGGATGCCGGCAAACTTGTACTTCGTGTGAACGAATTTGCGGATCTTCTGATCTTCCATCAGCAGATCGGCGAATTCCTTCTTCGAAGCATACCAGCGGCTCTTCCAGCCGAGCATGATCCCGGTGCGGAAACCGATTGGATTGACTTTTTGACCCATAGGATGGTCTCAGGTATGAAAAAACTGTGCGTGAGTGTCGGCGACGTCGCGGTGAGTAGGTGTTTAGGTGAGTAAGTGTGCTACCTACTCACTTAAACACCTACTCACTCCCCTACTACTCAATCGAAATCTTGATGTGCGCCATCCGCTTCTTAATGATGTGCGCCATGCCGCGAGCGCCTGGCCGCACCCGCTTGACCATCGGACCGCCGTCAATCCGCGCGTCAACGATTCGCAGGCCGCCCAAGTTCGGAGCCCGGCGGTCGTCCGCGTTGCCGACGGCGCTTTGCAGCACCTTCTCCAGCATCCGCGCGCCGCGCTGCGGCTGGTACTTCAGCAGTGCCAATGCCTCGTCAACCCGCTTCCCGCGAATCAAGTCCGCCAACGGGCGCACCTTGCGGGCGCTGATCTGGGCGTGCCGATGTGTTGCAGTGTAAGCCATGTTAGCCTTCAGCTTTCAGCTCTCAGCGATCAGCCAGACCACTGATTCCTTACTTCTTTCGCGTTGCTGACAGCTGATCGCTGACAGCTGACCGCTACCTTACTTCTTCGCCTTGCCGCCGTGTCCGCGGAAGTTCCGCGTCGGCGAGAACTCGCCCAAACGGTGCCCCACCATGTCTTCCGTGACGAAGACCTTCAGGTGGGCCTTGCCGTTGTGAACCATGAACGTGTGGCCGACGAACTCCGGAATGATCGTGCAAGCCCGCGCCCAAGTCGTCAGCGGATCCTTACGACCCACGTCGTTGAGCTTCTCGACCTTTTGATACAACTTCGGGTCGACGTAAGGACCCTTTTTTGTTGAACGTCCCATAATTAGCTCTCAGCGTTCAGCCGTCAGCTTTTAGCCAAACGACTTGTGATCTGTGTATCCCGTCCGGCTGACAGCTGATCGCTGACAGCTGACCGCTTCCCTACTTCGTCACCAACTTCTGGACGCCGTAGCGACGACTACGACGACGACGCACGATCGCCTTGTTCGACGGCTTCCGACGCTTCCGCGTCATCCCGCCCTTAGCGCTCTTGCCTTGCGGGCTCACCGGGTGGCGACCACCCTTGGTGCGACCCTCGCCGCCGCCGTGCGGATGGTCGATCGGGTTCATTGCGGTACCGCGAACGTAAGGCCGAATGCCCATCCAGCGGCTGCGACCCGCCTTGCCCAACACGATGCCGAAGTGATCCGAGTTACTCGACTCGCCGATCGTCGCACGGCAAGCCGACGGAATACGCCGAATTTCGCCGCTCGGCAGCGAGATCTGAGCCCACTCCGCTTCGCGAGCCATCAGCGTCGCGTTGGCGCCGGCGCTGCGGCACAGCACGCCGCCGCGACCAGGCCGCAGCTCAATGTTAAAAATCGCCGTGCCCAGCGGAATCTTCGTCAGCGGCAGGCAGTTGCCCACCTTGGCCGGGGCGTCGGGGCCGCTCATCACTTCATCGCCAGCCTTCAGACCGCCGGGGGCGATGATGTATCGCTTCTCGCCGTCAGCGTAGAACAGCAGCGCGATGCGGGCGGTCCGATTCGGATCGTACTGAATCGAATCCACCTTCGCCGGCACGCCGTCCTTGTTCCGCCGGAAGTCGATCATCCGGTACTGCTGCTTGTGGCCGCCGCCGCGATGACGGGCGGTAATCTTACCCTGGTTGTTCCGGCCGCCGGTCTTCACCTTCGGACGCAGCAACGACTTCTCCGGCTTCGCGCCGGGCGTCAGCTCAGCGAAATCGCTGACCGTGGCGCCACGCATGCCGGGAGTAATCGGGTTTAATTTGCGAATGCCCATTTGATTTAGCTTTCAGCTTTCAGCCGCCAGCGTTTAGCCAGACGACTTAAATCGTATCTCTCCATCAGGCTGACAGCTGATCGCTGACAGCTGACCGCTATTCCTAGAAGAAGTTGATCCGGCTTTCGCCGTCGAGCGTCACGATCGCCTTCTTCCAATCCTTCGTCTGACCGAGGCGGAATCGCGTGCGGCGAACCTTCCCCTTGCGGTTCTGGGTCGCCACCTTGATCACCTTCACCTCGAACAACGATTCCACCGCTCGCTTCACGTCTTCCTTCGTCGCGAGACGATTGATCTCGAACGCGTAGGCGTTGTTGCGAGTCGACTTGTGCATCCCCTTTTCCGTCACCAGAGGCTTTACAATCACCTGGTGCGGCTCCAGCGTAATGCTCGTCGAAGCTGGTACGTGACGTGGCATGACTCACCCTTCTCCACAAACCGGAGGAAGTCCTCCGCAAGCTCAGGCGTCGCCGCCCTCGCCGCTGGTTTCAATTAATTCGCCGCGGCCTTCGCCGAAGACGCCGCCTTTGCCTTGAACGCATCCAAGGCCGCGGTCGTCATCAACACGCGCTTCGCGGTCAACACCGAATGGGCGTTCAAGTCGCTCGCCGGAGCGACGTTCACCCGATCGATGTTCCGACCGCTCTTGTACACGTTCACATCGTAGCCCGAAGTCGCCACTAACACCGATTGCCCCTCGCAGCCCAGCGTCTTGAGGATGCCGGCCATTTCCTTGGTCTTCGGAGCGGCGAACTCCAGCTTGTCGATCAGCACAATCTCGTCGTCACGCACCTTCGAGGCCAGGGCCATGCGCGTGGCCAACTGCAGCGCCTTGCGGGGCAGCGAGTACGAATAATCGCGCGGATGAATTTGCTTCATGTGACCGCCGCCGCGACGGATGCCGCTCTTGCGGTGACCCGCGCGAGCATTGCCCGTTCCCTTCTGGCGGTACATCTTCTTCGTCGAACCAGAGACTTCGTGCCGGTTCTTCGTCTTGTGCGATCCCTGACGCAAGTTCGATTGGTACATCACCACCGCGTCGTGCAACAACTGCTTGTTGATCCGCGGAGCAAGATCCGTCACCTCAATATTGTAGGTGCCGACCTTCTTACCCTTGACGTCGTGTACGTTGAGCTTTGGCATGATTCGTTCTTCGTTGAAGCGAGCCGGGCCGTCTCGGCCCCGGCGAGCAAGGTTTCACTCCGCTCGCCTACATCTTGTTCGTCTGCTGAACGACGACATACCCGCCGTTCGGCCCCGGCACGGCCCCGCGAATGAGCAACAAATTCTGCTCCGCGTCGACCTTTACCAGCTTTTGATTCCGCATCGTGCAGCGAGCGGCGCCATACTGACCAGGCATCTTCTTCCCCTTGAACAGACGACTGGGGAAGGCGCTGGCGCCGGTGCCGCCCAAGGCACGGTGACACTTCTTCACGCCGTGCGTGGCACGCTGGCCATGGAAGTTGTGACGCTTCATGGCGCCAGAGAAGCCGCGACCTTTACTGGTCCCCACGACGTCAACCCGAGCGACGCCCTCGAGAGCCGAGACGTCGATCTTGGATCCGACTTGCAGATCGCCGGCCCCGCCCCGAATTTCGCGAATGAACCGCTTCGGCTCGCACCCGGCCTTGGCAATCGCTTCAACGCCCGCGGCGGCCCGCGACTTGGCCCGCTTGCTCTCGAGCTTGGCGACGTGACCCCGCTCACTGCGGGCGGCCAACCGACGGGGCTTATCGAGATAACCTAGCTGCACCGCTTCATAACCATCACGATCGGTCGTCCGCACCTGCAGAACGTCGCAGGGACCCGCCTGAACGACGGTCACCGGCACGACATTGCCCTGCTCGTCGTAAACCTGCGTCATTCCAATTTTGCGACCCAGAATACCCGGGACGCGCTCAGCAGCGGCCATCGTTGGTCATCCTAAAGCTGGTGCTCGTCAGGCAGGAGACACGGGATCAACCCGGCTTACCCACCCAACTTCCACGGCATAGGTTAATTGCTATTGATCGGTGACTGAAAAACAGTAAGCGAATAACTTAAATCATTGCGAGCCAACAACTTAGGGCCCGCATCGAGATCAGCCCGCCGTCGCCTTGATCTTGATATCCACACCCGCCGGCAAGCTCAACTTATTGAGCGCCTCGATCGTCTTGGCGGTCGCCTGAACGATATCGATCACCCGCTTGTGCGTACGGATTTCAAATTGCTGCCGGGCCTTCTTGTCGACGTGCGGACCAGAGAGCACTGTGTACCGCTCAATCCGGGTCGGCAACGGAATCGGCCCATGAACCTCGGAATTGGTCCGCTTGGCCGTATCAACAATCTCCGCCGCACTCTGGTCTAGGACCGAGTGATCGTAGGCCTCCATCCGAATCCGAATGACTTCCCGCGACGCAGCCACTGCGATGCCCCTTTATCGGCCAGCCACTCAAATTTCGGCAGATAAACGCCGAAAAAGGAGCCCCGGCATAGTCCGTCTCGGGGGCCAGGCCCCGTGCGACAGCAATGTTTCAAAGATCCATAGTCCATCCCCAAAAGCAGGGACGAACCGCGGATTCTATGGCGGATTTAGAAGGGTGTCAACGGGTCCAATCCAGAACTTCAAGAAACAAGAAACCGGCGAGCGGGGGACGTAAGTCCCCTGCAATGTCCCCGCAAAGCCCCCTCGCCAATCTCACGCACCCCCTACCGCTTATCGCCACTCTCCCCCAGCACTCAGTCCCACCCCGCATCCACCCAAGCCACTAAAGCCTTTTCCTGCTGAGCCACATACCGCACGCGACCCGCCCTCTGTCCACCAAGTCCCGCTTTCCGGCCGAGAAAACCGTCGATTGAGCGCCCGACTCCCATAAGCCTTGAAGTCTCGCAACAGCGCGTCCGGCTCCGGATCCCCCGTCACGCCCACTACCAGATGCGCATGCGCCCGCATCACCGCCGCCGCCAACAGCCCCCACCCGCGATGGATTGCCGTCTCCCCAAACTGCCCCAACAACAACTCCGCCTGCGGCAACCGCAAAAACACCGGCGCCCCCTTCAACAACTGCCGCGATTGCTCCAATCGCTCCGGCAGATCCTGGTCATAGGCCACCCCCGGTCGGTTCTCACGAGTCCACTTCCCATGCTCAGACTCGCGAGAAATCGGACTCACAAACCCCCGCGCATCCCCCGGCAACCAAGTCCCGTAGGTCGTCCACGTCAACAACCAATGGCGATCATATGCGAGCGGCATGACCTCGAACCTCAAACAATTGGATCACAAACACAGGGAGCTAACGCTCCCCGCTCGCATCTCCACACAAAAACCTGGCGAGCGGGGGACGTAAGTCCCCTGCCCCGCGCTCCCCCCAAGACTCACCCCGCCACAAATTACCACAAATCACATCGCCAATAAACTTTTCCTTGCAATACCCACCCTCTTGCGAGAACCAACAGTATCACTACACTAATACACATGCCCCCCAGCGCTGGCCTCTTTGAGCTCCACCCGTCATCGGGAATTCCGATTTATCGGCAACTCATCGATCAGGTCCGCGCCCTCATCGCGGGAGGCCGCCTCGTCCCTGGCGACATGCTTCCCAGCGTTCGAGAGGTCGCTCGCGCCGCTGAGGTCAATCCCATGACCGTCAGCAAGGCCTATTCCCGCCTGGAAATCGAAGGAGTCGTCGAACGTGTGCGCGGCCAAGGCATGCGCATCCTCGAACCCAACACGGGAGGCCCCTTACGCGAACGCCGTCAAGAATTCCGCGACCTCGCCGCCCCCGCCATCCATCGCGCTCTCCAACTCGGGCTCACTGACCAACAGATCCACAAAGCGGTCGATCAACTCCTCGAAGAACAAGCCGCCCGTCACTCCAACGACTAGCGCCAATCCGATCACCAGCATCCAGCAAGACCAATACCAATGACTCCCCCAGTCGTTGCAATCGACGCCCTCGAAAAATCGTTCGGGGACTACCCAACAAAACGCGTCCTGCGAGGCGTTAATCTCTCCATCCCTCCCGGCACTGTCCTCGGCCTGCTCGGCCAGAACGGCAGCGGCAAAAGCACCTTGCTCAAGTGCTCGCTCGGCCTCCTGCGTCCCACAGCCGGCAGCGTCACAGTCCTCGGCGACGACTCCTGGAACCTCTCCGCCGGCGTGAAGGCCCGTCTCGGCTACGTCCCGCAGGAAGCCGTCACCTATCCGTGGATGAGAGTCCGACAGGTCATCGCGTACACAGCCGCCTTCTATCCGACCTGGAATCAGCGCCTCGTCGACGAGCTCTGCCAGCGCTGGCGACTCCCGTTGGAAGAACGCGTCGGTCCCCTCTCAGTGGGCCAACTCCAATCGCTCGCCATCGTGCTGGCCCTTGGCCACGAACCAGAATTGCTCATGCTTGACGAACCCGTCGCAGGCCTCGATCCGTCTGCTCGCCGCGAGTTCCTGCGCACGATTCTAGAAATCGTCGACAATCCGCGCCGCACGATCATGTTCAGCACCCACATCACCAGCGACCTTGAACGAGTCGCCAACCGCGTCGCCATCCTGAAAGACGGGCGCATTGCTTACTACGGCGAACTCGACGAACTCAAGGACCGCGTCAAGCGACTACGCATCGCCGCGGCGCACGACCTGCCGCAATCGTTCAAAATCCCCGGCGCACTCCGCTGCGAAGTCGCCGGCGCCGTGGCGACCGTCAGCGTCAACGACTTCGACGAGCAACTGGCCGACCACCTCCGCACCGCGTGGAGCGCCGACGTCACCGTCCACGACCTAAACCTGGAAGAGATCTTCGTCGAAATGCACGCGGCAGGATCCCCCACATTAGCCGTGACGCGCTAACGGAGCGTGAACCAAACGGTGTCGGGGACCTATTGCCACTGGCGGTTCCACGTTCACGACTGACTCCCCAGTGGCAATAGGTCCCCGACACCCTCCACGCCGCCATCAACCGCCACGGCCTCCCATGACGCTCCGCCAACTCCAACAAGTCACTATCCATCACCTCTCCCGGCCGAAGCCGTGGAGTTGGTTACTAGGCGCAGTCCTAATGCTATTCGCCCTCTATTCGTTGGCAGACTGGGTATCGAATCCGCCTGGTACTACAAGCCTCACGCTGCCGACCCTCATCTTCCCCGTCTTTGCGTTATGCCTGTTCCCCTATCTCCAAGTTCGCCAGCACGCCATCCTCTGGCAGTTTGATAATCCGCAGGCGGCGCTGCTCCCTGGCTATCGAACCCCTCATCTTCTCTTCCTTCTAGTCGTCGCCGTCATCACGATGGCTATCGTCCCCTGCACAATTGCCGCGCTCGCGTCGATATCTCCCTGGTTTCTACTGGCCGTTTGCGCACTCCTGGGCGCTGGACTTCTCTTCCCATCAATGACGGGGTTGATCGTCCCGTTTATCATCTTGTTTCAGCTCGATCTTGACGCAGCTTTCGTCAAACCATGGATGCTGGCCGAAGGGTTCCGACTTCCCGTGCTGGTTGCAATTGCCGCCGTCTCGTGGCGGACAATCGGTCTTCATGCCTTCGACGCATCGTCGGGACGCGAAGAGGGAACGCGACTTCCCCTCGCCTTCTTGAAACGCACTGACTGGCGCTTCGGCAAGACCGCCGAGGAAAAGCAACTCGGCCCCGCCAGTCGCCCCCATTGGCTGCAACTCGCCTGGAACTCCTCCCGACTTGATCGACAAATTAGTCGGATGCGAAACGCGGGAGTCTATGCCAAAGTTCGCACGGGCATCGCTCGCACTTCGAGCAATGCACCAGGCGGCGCCCTCCAACTTGTTCCCCTGCTAGCTATCGGCGTCATCATCCTCTGGCGAAGCGAAGAGTCTATTAGCTTCGATCAGTCAAACTGGGAGTTCATGACGAGCACTCTCCCTTTTCTAACGCTGGCCGCCGCCCTGGCGCCTGCCGTCAGCCTCGCCAATCGAATTCCGCAGATGGCGTTCGAGCGATTGCTGCCCATGACAAATCAGACGTTCGCCAATGCACTGATCTACAACGCCCTGCGATCTTCAATTCGCTGGTGGCTTGTAGCCCACGCTGCTGCCCTGGCCGCGCTGAAGTTTCTTCCCTGGGAGTACCTTGAGCCTCCCTCTCAATCGACGATGACGGTCTATGTTTTTATCTCACTTTCCTGCCTCCTCTTTGGAAACGGAGCCGCCTTGATAGGGGCGCTGACGCCAGGCTTCTTCGCCGCATTTATCGTCGGAGCCCCCAGCGTCGCCGTCTGCGTTGGCCTGCCGGGCTTTTGGTCGAGCCTGAACCCCGGCCAATCAAACATGGGCGTTCTGATCGCCGCCGCATTCTTCGCCGCTGTTGGCGTGAGCCTAATTGCTCTTGCTCGAACAAACTGGCGAGACCGCGAATTCGGCAATCGCTAGAGCCAGCCGTCTAAAAACAGCGAGGGGCCAAAACATAGCTCGCCATCGACCGACGCCAGCAAGCAAAGGCAAGAAAAGAAGGCGCGGCTCCGCAGTGCCGTTGGCGGGTCGAAGCCCAAGGGCAAAGAGTCGCCTCGCGGAGCCGCGCCTGGAAGGTCGAGTAGCAAGGGCGAATTCGCCCGCCTCAGCTAGTTACGGCCCCCGCCCGCCCCACATTAGCCTCCGGTTCTTCGAACCGGAGGCCGGCCCCACGACGAAGTCCAATGATCGCCGCCAAATTCCGAACAGTTTTCCGTTGAAAATGGCCACCCAAGCCGATATGTATACGGATGTATATTCACGTTCTTTGGCAATCCGATTCTCAACCATCCGCCCAGAGCCATCCCAACTTCGCGGCGGATAGCGCAGCCGCTGCGCGCATCGCCAGAGTATGGGAGCTTTTGTGTTGTCCGATTCGGCCAACAGGTTTCGTTGGCCTCCTTGGCCATCTTGGCCGCCTCGGCCATGTCGATGACGTCGTCAGCGGCGACAAGCCGCCTGCCGCTCCTACTGTCGCGACAGAAGCGACACAATTCATCGCGATCAGCGACGCAACTTCAAGTGAGGCCTAGGAATAAGACGCCTCGATTTCTGTCGCCAAAAATCGCATTGGCGCCAGGCGAGGCCAAACGACAATAATGCTGCCGTTCAATCATCCCGCGACGACAGCACTCCTCTGTCGCGACAAAGGCGACAGAATGCAATTTTTTTGTCGACGCAGACGCTGACCGACAAACGGTTTAGCTATGATTGACTTCTGTCGCCAAAAATCGCTCGACGACAAAGCAGCGACAGAAAGCGACAAGGGGGACTTCCGATCACGGATCACCCCTACAAAAACCGCTTCAGCACCTCGTCCGGCGCCGCTGCATACGTGCTCGGCGTCATCGAGCAGCTCGCTCGGCCTTGGCTCAAGCTCCGCATGGCGCTGGAGTAGCCGAACAGGTTCGCCAGCGGGGCCTCGGCGTGGAGCACCGTGAGATGACCCCGCGACTGCGTGTGATTGATGATCGCCCGCCGCTGCTGCAGGTCGCTCACCAGGTCGCCCACATGCTCGTCGGGCGTGCTGATCTCGAGCTTCATGATCGGCTCGAGCAGCACCGTCCCGGCCTCGCGGACCGCCGCATCGAACGCCAGGTTGGCCGCGGTGCGGAAGGCGATGTCGCTGCTTTCGGTCTCGTGAACCTCGCCTCCCAGCAGCGTCACCTTCAGCCACATCAGCGGGAACCCGAAAGCGCCCCCCCCTTGAGCGGCGTTTTCGAGCTCCTCCATCACCACCGCGAGATACTCGCCCGGCAGACCATGACTCGGCGCTGCCCGGACGACCACTTCCGCCGCGTTCGGCGCCGGCTCGACCTTGACCAGCACCTTGCCCGTGTGCTGCACGCCGTTGATCAGCCGCCGGCACTCTCCCTCGGCCTCGGCCGCGGTGCGAATCGTCTCGCGATAACTGACTCGCGGATTATGGACCTTAACGTTTAGTTTGAAGTCCCGCTGCAACCGATGCTGGATCACTTCCAGATGCAACTCGCCCATGCCGCTGATGAGCGTCTGACCCGTCTCTTCGTTCTCGCTGGCCGTGAACGTCGGGTCTTGCTTCCGCAACATGTCGAGCGTTTCCGACAGCTTCTTCTTGTCGGCCGTGCTCTCCGGCTCGATCGCCATCGAGATGACCGTCTGCGGAAACTCGATCGACTCCAAGAGGATCGGCTCACGCGTATCGCACAGCGTATCGCCGGTCACCGACTCGCGCAGCCCGATCACGCCCACGATGTCGCCGGCCGTCGCCGACGTGAGCTGCTCGTCCTTCTTGCTCGCATGAATCCGCCACAGCTGGGCGACGTTTTCCTTCAGGTCCTTACCGGGGTTAAGTACGCGGCTGTTCCCTTCGAGCGTCCCCGAGTAGATCCGCACCCACGACAAATCGCCCGTCTTGTACGGCAAGATTTTGAAGACGAGCCCGCAGAAGGGCTCCTTTGGGTCGGGCTTTCGTTTGATCTTTGGCAGCTCTGTTTCGCCTTCTTTCGCCTTCTTGCTCTTGCCGTGGGCTTTGTGGGTCGGATCAACGCCTTCGACCGGCGGCATTTCGAGCGGGCTGGGCAAGTACGCCGCCACGCCGTCGAGGAGCGGCTGCACGCCAATGCCATGGAGCGCCGATCCGCACAGGATCGGCTGAATCTGCTGGTGGACCGTCGCCTCGCGAATCACTTTGTGGATCAGCGGCTCAGGAATCGGCTCGCCGCCGAGAGCGAGCTCCATCAATTCGTTGCTGTAGTTGTAAAGTTTTTCCAACAGCTCATCCCGCCACAACGCCGCATCGTCGGCGAACTCGGCGGGGATCGCCTCCTCGACGATCTTCCGCCCCTCTTTCCCCTCGGGAAACGTGAGGGCTTTCATCCGGATGAGATCAATCACGCCGCGGAACGGGTTGGCCACGTGCGCCGGCCCGAGCCCTATCGGAATCTGCAGCGCGACCGGATTGGCGCCGAGCCGGTCGCGGATCTCTTCGATCAGCGTGTCGAAATTCGCCCCCTCGCGATCGAGCTTGTTGATGAACGCGATCCGCGGCACGTGATACTTATCGGCCTGCCGCCAGACTGTTTCGCTCTGGGCCTCGACCCCCTCGCGAGCGCTGAAGACGATCACCGCCCCGTCGAGCACCCGCAGGCTCCGCTCGACTTCGGCCGTAAAGTCGACGTGCCCCGGCGTATCGATCAGGTTGACGTCGACCTGCTTCAACGGCATGCCGGGGTTCGACGCCACTTTCCACGGGAACGCGACGCACGCGCTATAGATCGTGATCCCCCGCTCCGCCTCCTCGGCGTCGTCGTCGGTCGTCGTCGTCCCGCGATCGACCTCGCCGGCGCGGTGCTTCGCCCCCGAGGCGAACAACATCCGCTCGGTCACCGTCGTCTTGCCGGCGTCGATGTGGGCGATGATGCCGATGTTGCGAATTTTGGAGAGGTCGGTGGCCATGGCTGTTTAGGATTTAACCGCCAAGGACGCCAAGGACGCCAAGGAGGAATCGAGTTAGGTCTACGAGAAAGGGTGACTTACCACGACGTCACAACGGGCACGACGAAATACAAATAACGAAGATTACCGATTGTATCTTTCACTCTGTAACGACGCCTACCGCAACGACCACCCGCGATACTTGCATTTCCGGCGTGCTCGTCGTGCCGTCGTGGTTCAATCAGCGATTATCCCTCGGCGTCCTTGGCGTCCTTGGCGGTTCAACTCTTCAGCGCATAAAAAAAGCTAGGGGCCGGGGATGAAGGCGCTCGCAGCGCCCTGATCCTCAGCCCCTAGCTCGTTGACTCGAAACCGACTACCAGCCGAAGTGGGCAAACGCCTTGTTCGCATCGGCCATGCGGTGGACGTTTTCGCGGCGGCTCACGGCGGCGCCTTCGCGGTTGTATGCGGCGACCAGTTCGTCGGCCAGCTTCTGGGCGGTTGCGCGGCCCTTCTTTTCGCGGATCGCGATCAGCACCCAGCGAATCGCGAGCGACTGCTGACGGACGCGGTTCACCTGCATCGGCACCTGGTACGCAGCGCCGCCGACGCGCTTCGAGCGAACCTCGATCGACGGCTTCACGTTCTCCAGCGCCTGCTGGAAGACTTCGATCGGCTCGGCGTCCGGAAGACGCTCCTTGATCAGATCCATCGCGTCGTAGAACACCGCCTGGGCGGTGCTCTTCTTGCCGTCGTACATCAGGCAGTTGATGAACTTGCTGGCGAGGATCGACCCGTAGACCGGATCTGGCTTCAGTTGCTTGCGGCTGGCGGTAATGCGGCCCATGGGCTGACCAATGTGAGGTTAATGCTTCGTGTATGGATCGCCGATGAATCGGCTAGTGAGTGAGTGCTTAGGTGAGTAGGTAAGGATGACGGCGAGGCTTAACTTACTCACCTACTCACTCTGTCCCTAGCTCTTCTTCGCGCCGTACTTGCTACGGCTTTGCTTACGACCGTTGACGCCCAGCGTGTCGAGGGCGCCGCGGACGACGTGGTACCGAACGCCCGGCAAGTCGCGAACGCGGCCGCCGCGGACCAGCACGATGCTATGTTCTTGCAGCGTGTGGCCTTCGCCCGGGATGTAGACCGTGACTTCCTTGCCGTTCGACAACCGCACGCGGGTGATCTTCCGGAGAGCCGAATTCGGCTTCTTCGGCGTCATCGTGCGCACCTGCAAGCAGACCCCGCGTTTGAAGGGGCAGCGATCGAGGATCGGCGACTTGCTGAACTTCCGCTTCGGCCGACGACGGCTGCGGACTAATTGGTTGATCGTGGGCATGGGGTGGTAGCCTAAGGCTCTTATCGAAGCTAAATGAACCCGCCGAAACGGGTGGAACCAATCAATTTATCGCAACGGGAAGCCCTGTCAACGGCCGTTTGGCGGCGTCGACATCGGGCGTTTCGCCTCCGGTCGTGCTCCGGGGGCCGACTTGCTCCCGCAATTTCTCTTACTCGTCGTCCAAATCCTCGGCGCCAGCCGGACCGGGAATGCCGCCCAGCAATGCGTCGAGACCGGTCGGCGCTGCCGGCCGGGCCGCCGATCGCTCGCCGTTGCCGTCCGAAACCGTGGTCGGTCCCGCCCCGTCCCCGCCCGCGCGGAGCGCCGATTCCAGCAGCGGGAACGAACGCTCCAGCACGCGTTCCTTCTCGGAGGCGAGAGCTTCCAAGGCCGACGGCTGAATCCGCACTTCCGATTCGTGGATCGACTTGAAGCCAGTACCGGCCGGAATCAAGTGCCCCAAGATGACGTTTTCCTTCAACCCGACCAGGTAGTCGGTGCGACCCGCGAGCGCCGCTTCGGTGAGGACTTTCGTCGTTTCCTGGAAGCTCGCCGCCGAGATGAAACTGCCCGACTGCACCGACGCCTTGGTGATGCCCAAGAGCTGGGTGCTGGCGGTCGCCATCTTCGGCTTCGTTCCCTTGGCGACGTCGCCGCCCAGCGATTCGATCGTCGCGTTGGCCTGCTCGATCACTTCCTTCGGCACCACCGAACCCTCGGCGAACTCGCTGTCGCCGCGGTGAGTGATCTTCAGGCACTTCGCCACCGCTTCGTTGGCGCTGCGGAAGTCGAACTTGTCCATGACGGCGCCCGGCAGCAGATCGGTATCGCCGGGCGATTCGATCTTCACCTTTCGCAGCATTTGCGACACGATGATCTCGATGTGCTTATCGTTGATTTCGACGCGCTGACTGCGATAGACGTTCTGAATCTCGCGAGTGAGATACTGCTGCACGGCCTCTTCGCCGGAAATCCGCAGGATGTCATGCGGCACGAGCGGCCCGTCGACGAGCGCTTCGCCCGCACGGACGTGGTCGCCGGCGTGGACGCGCAAGTGCTTCGAGTGCGACACCAAGTGCTCGCGCTCGATGCCCGTTTCACTGCGGACGATGATTGAACGCTTGCCGCGCTTCTTCTCGCCCAACAGCTCGACCTGGCCGTCGATCTCGGCGATGACCGCCGGATCCTTGGGCTTGCGTGCTTCGAAGATTTCGGTCACCCGCGGCAGACCGCCGGTGATGTCCTGCGTGCCGGAGGCTTCGCGCGGCGTCTTCGCCACGAGCGTACCGGGAGTAATGACCTGACCTTCGTCGACTTCAATATGGGCCCGTTCAGGCATGTAATAGAAGTCGAGGATCTTGCCGTCGGCCGGATCTTCAACGACGAGCTGCGGATGCATATCGCCCTTGTGCTCCAGGATGACGAAGCGCATCTTGCCGCTGGGGTCCTTCTCGCCGCGCATCGTCTCGCCCTCGACGAGATCTTCGTAGCGAATCCGGCCGCCCGTCTCGGCGATGATGGGAATGCTGTGCGGATCCCATTCGCAGATCACTTGGCCCGCTTTGACGACTTCGTCTTCCTTCACTTGCAGCACGGCGCCGGTCGGTACTTCGTACTTCTCGACCTCGCGTCCCTTCTCGTCGACCAGGGCAATTTCGCCGTTGCGCGAAAGCACAACCTGCTGGCCGGCGTCGTTGGTCACCATCTTCAGGCGGGCGGTCTTCGCGATGCCCCCCTTCTTGGCCTTGATGTCGCTATCTTCGACCGAGTGCTGGCCCGTGCCGCCGATGTGGAACGTCCGCATCGTCAGCTGCGTGCCGGGCTCGCCGATCGACTGAGCCGCGATGATGCCGACGGCCATCCCTTCTTCAACCATCGAACCGGTCGAAAGGTCCATGCCGTAGCAGCGGCGGCAAACGCCAAGCGACGCGTCGCAGGTCATCGGGCTGCGAACCTGAATCTTCTCCAGGCCCATCTGCTCGATCTTGCGACCAATCTCGCCGGTGATCAGCTCGTTTTCGTGCACAATCACTTCGTCGGTGATCGGGTTGACGATGTTCGCCCGGCTGACGCGGCCGCGGATCGAGTCGACCAGGTTCACTTCCACCTTTTCGCCGCGGTAGATGATGCCCTTGGTAATGCCTTGGGTCGTGCCGCAGTCTTCCATCGTGACGACGACGTTCTGAGCGACGTCGGCCAGTTTGCGGGTCAGGTACCCTGAGTCGGCCGTCTTCAGAGCCGTGTCAGCCAAGCCCTTGCGGGCGCCGTGGGTGCTGGAGAAGTACTCGAGCACCGTGAGGCCTTCGCGGAAGTTCGCCTTGATCGGCGTCTCGATAATCTTGCCTGACGGCTTAGCCATCAGACCACGCATACCGCCGAGCTGCCGCATCTGTTCGACGCCGCCGCGGGCGCCGGAGTGGGCCATCAGGAAGATCGGGTTGACGTAGCCGCCGGTGCGGAAGTCGCTTTCAAGTCGCGACATCATTTCGGACGTGATCTGTTCGCGAGCATGCGTCCAGGCGTCGAGCACCGAGTTGTACCGTTCCAGTTCGGTGATCACGCCGCGCTGGAACAGCTTGTTGAACTTCATGACCATCTTGTCGGCTTCGCCGATGATCTTGCCCTTCGTATCAGGCGTGATCAGGTCGTCGGTAGCGAACGACAAACCGCTGAGCGTGCTTTGACGGAAGCCGATCTGGTTCATGTCGTCGAGCAACTCGATCGTCTGACGCCGGCCGAGGATTTCGTAGCAGTCGCTAATGACGCGAGCCAATTCGCTCGACCGCATCGCGATGTTGTAGAACGGCATCCCCTTCGGCAGGATTTCGTTGAACAAGACGCGGCCGACGGTGGTGTCGACGCGCTTGCCGAAGCCCTTCTTCTTGTCGAAGTCTTCCCGCATGCAGCGGTCCTTCGGCAGCCGCACCTTGATGCGGGCGTGGGTGCCGACCTTGCCGGCGGCGTAGGCGGTGTGCAACTCGCTGAACGAGCTGAACGCCATGCCGTCTCCCTTTTCTTCGGGGACGCCCATCGTCAGGTAATAGCAACCCATGACGATGTCTTGCGACGGGCTGATAATCGGCGAGCCGTTGCCGGGGCTGAAGATGTTGTGCGTCGACATCATCAACGTGTGGGCTTCGACCTGGGCTTCAATCGACAGCGGCAAGTGGACCGCCATCTGATCGCCGTCGAAGTCGGCGTTGAAGCCGCGACAAACCAGCGGATGCAACTGAATGGCGTTGCCTTCCACCAGCGTGGGCTCAAACGCCTGAATGCCCATGCGGTGGAGCGTCGGGGCGCGATTGAGGAGCACCGGGTGGTTGGTGATCACCTCTTCGAGGATATCCCACACCTCGTCGTCCTTGCGCTCCAGCATCTTCTTCGCCGACTTGATCGTGTCGGCGTGGCCGAGTTCCTTGAGCCGGCGAATGATGAAGGGCTGGTACAGCTCCAGCGCAATCTTCTTAGGGAGACCGCACTGATGGAGCTTCAGCCGCGGACCGACGACGATCACCGAGCGAGCCGAATAGTCGACGCGCTTGCCGAGCAGGTTCTCGCGGAAGCGACCCTGCTTGCCCTTGATCATGTCGGTGAGCGACTTGAGCGGGCGGTTCGAACTGCCGAGCACCGGCCGCTTGCAGCGGTTGTTGTCGAACAGCGCGTCGACCGATTGCTGCAGCATCCGCTTTTCGTTGCGAATGATGACTTCCGGGGCGTTGAGGTCGACCAGCTTCTTCAGACGGTTGTTGCGATTGATAATGCGCCGGTAAAGGTCGTTCAAATCGCTCGTCGCGAAGTTGCCGCTGTCGAGCAGCACCAGCGGACGGAGATCGGGCGGGATCACCGGGATCACGTCCAGAACCATCCACTCCGGCTTGTTGTCGGAGTCGCGGATCGACTCGACGGTCTTCAGCCGATTGATCAGGTCCTTGGCCTTTTGCTTCGAGCCCGTCTCGCGCAGATCGACGCGGAGTTGCTCGCTGAGCTTTACCAGGTCGAGATTCTGCAGCAGCTTGCGGATCGCCTCGGCGCCCATGTCGGCTTCGAAGCCGTTCTCGCCGTACTGCTCACGCGCCGCGCGGTACTCTTCTTCCGTCAGCAGTTGCTGCGGCTTCAGAGCGGTTTCCTTCGGATCGATGACCACGTAATCCTGGAAGTAGATCACCTTCTCCAGGCTGGTCGTCTTCATCGCCAGCAGGCTGCCGAGCCGGCTCGGCATCGCCTTGAAAAACCAGATATGGACGATCGGCGCGGCCAACTCGATGTGGCCCATCCGCTTGCGACGAACGCGGCTATGGGTGACCTTCACCCCGCAGCGGTCGCAGATCATCCCCTTGTACTTCATGCCGCGGTACTTGCCGCACGCGCATTCCCAGTCCTTCTCCGGGCCAAAGATGCGCTCGCAGAACAAGCCGTCTTTTTCCGGACGGTAGGTGCGGTAGTTGATCGTCTCCGGCTTCTTCACCTCGCCGAACGACCAGCTCCGAATGTCGTGCGGGCGAGCCAGGCTGATTTTCACCGAGCCGTAGTCGTTCACGCGGTCGTAGTTCGCGCCTTCTAGAATGCTCATATTCGTTCCTCGCTGGAACATGGCCGTGAGGCCGTGGTTTATAGTCTCTGTCCCGAGTCGCTTGGCGCGCCGGACTGGTCGCTGAAGCGACCAGTCCAGTAGCGCCGCTTGATCTGACTTACAACACCCGCTTCTCGAGCTGCATGTTCAGCCCGAGGCCGCGGATTTCGTTGGTGAGCACGTCGAAGCTTGCCGGGGTGCCGGCTTGCAGCGTGTTCTCGCCCTTGACCATCGACTCGTAAATCTTGGTGCGGCCTTCGACGTCGTCGCTCTTCACCGTCAGCAGCTCTTGCAGGATGTAAGCGGCGCCATAGGCCTCGAGGGCCCACACTTCCATCTCGCCGAAGCGTTGGCCGCCGAACCGCGCCTTGCCGCCCAACGGTTGTTGGGTGATGAGCGAGTACGGACCCGTGCTGCGGGCGTGGACCTTGTCGTCCACCAAGTGATGGAGCTTCAACATGTAGATGAAGCCGACCGTCGTTTCCTGTTCGAACGGCATGCCCGTGCGGCCGTCGTTCAGGCGAGCCTTGCCATGCCGCGGCAATCCTGCGGCGTCGAGGCAATCGTTGATTTCCTCTTCAGAGGCGCCGTCGAACACCGGAGTCACCGCGCGGAAGCCAAGCTTGGCGCCCGCCCAGCCGAGGTGCGTTTCCAGAATCTGGCCCACGTTCATACGGCTCGGCACGCCGAGCGGATTGAGCATGATCTGCACCGGGGTGCCGTCCGGCAGGAACGGCATATCCTCGATCGGCAAGATCTTGGAGATAACGCCCTTATTACCGTGGCGGCCGGCCATCTTGTCGCCGACCGAGATCACGCGCTTCGTCGCGACGTAAACCTTGACCATCTGCAACACGCCGCTGCGAAGCTCGTCGCCGCGCTTCATCGAGTTGAGCGTCCGATCGCGCTCGTCGATCGCCTCTTCGACGTCCGGCCACAACTGCTTGTAGACCTGCTGCACCGACTTCTTGCGATCGTCGCTGCGGATGTCGAGGTTGTCGACCTTGAAGTTGACCGCCTGATCGGCGACGAATTGCGGTTCCTGATTGTGAATCAGCTCGTTGCCGTCTTCGTCGGTCAGCTTCTTGCCGAGGATCTTTTCGATCTCGGTCGCCAGCGCGATGAACGCCGTCGCGATCTTCTCGTTGCCGCTCTTCTCCGCATCCTTGAGCGAACGCTCGAACGCCTTGCGTTCGTCTTCGGAGAGGCTCATCCGGCGGGAGAACTTCTGCGTGTCGATGACGATGCCTTCGACGCCCGACGGGACTTCGAGCGAGTCGTTCTTCACGTCTTCGCCGGCGCGGCCGAAGATCGCGTGGAGCAACTTCTCTTCCGGGGTGAGCTCGGTCTTGCTCTTCGGCGAAACCTTGCCGACCAGGATATCGCCCGGCCAGACGAAGGTGCCGACCCGGACGATGCCGCTCTCATCGAGGTTGCGGAGAGCCTTTTCGCTGACGTTCGGGATGTCGCGAGTGAATTCCTCGCGACCCAGCTTCGTCTCGCGAATTTCGACGTCGAACTCTTCGATGTGGATCGAAGTGTATGTATCGTTGTGGACCAACTCTTCGCTGATGATGATCGCGTCTTCGAAGTTGTAGCCCTCGTACGACATGAACGCGACGAGCACGTTGCGGCCCAGCGCCAGGTCGCCGCGGAAGGTCGCGGCGCCGTCGGCGATGACGTCGCCCTTCTCGACCTTGTCGCCGATTTTCACGAGCGGCTTCTGGTTCTGACAGGTTCGCTCGTTAAGCCCGACGAACTTTCGCATCTGGTGCTTTTCAGGACCAATCTCGATCCGGTCGGCGTCGACGTAGGTGACCGTTCCCTTGTGACCGGCCCGCACCAACATGCCGGAATGGCGCGCCACGTCGCGCTCCAGACCGGTGCCGACGATCGGCGGCTCGGCGATCAACAGCGGCACCGCTTGGCGCTGCATGTTGGAACCCATGAGCGCGCGGTTGGCGTCGTCATGTTCGAGGAACGGAATCAATCCGGCCGACACGCCGATCATCTGGCTCGGCGCGACGTCGGTGTACTGGATCTTCTCCGTCGGGACGACCATGAAGTCGCTGCGATACCGGGCCACGACCGTGTCGCCCTGAATCTCGTTGTTCTTCACCGGCACGTCGGCCGAGGCGACGTAGGCATCCGATTCTTCGTCGGCCCGCAGCCACACCACCTCTTCGGTCAGCTTGCCGTTCTTCACCTTGCGGTACGGCGTGACCAAGAAGCCGTAATCGTCGACCGTGGCATACATCGCCAAGCTCGAGATCAGACCGATGTTCGTACCTTCCGGCGTTTCGATCGGGCAAATGCGGCCGTAGTGCGAAATGTGAACGTCGCGCACTTCGAAGCCAGCCCGCTTGCGATTCAAACCGCCCGGGCCGAGGGCCGACAACCGCCGCTCGTGCGTCAGCATCGACAGCGGGTTCGTCTGGTCGACGACCTGCGACAGTTCGCCGCGGCCGAAGAAGTACTCGATGGCGGCCGAGATGCTCTTCGGGTTGATTAGGCTCCGCGGCGTCATATCGGCCGCATCCTTGAGGCTCATCCGCTCTTGCACGGTGCGGCGCAGCTTCAGGAAGCCCTTGCGAATTTCATCGCAGGCCAACTCGTCGATCGTCCGCAGACGACGATTGCCGAGGTGGTCGATGTCGTCGACGTACGCTTCATTCTCGCCCGCCACGAGCAGCAGCAGGTAGTTGATTGCGGCGACCAGATCTTCCGGACGCAGCACCATCTCGTTTTCCGAGACGTTCAGGTTCAGCTTGCGGTTCATGCGGAACCGGCCGACGCGGCCCAACCGATAGCGATTGGCGTCGAAGAACTTCTCAGCGAACAGGGCCCGCGCCTTCTCCAGCTGCGGCGGATTGCCCGGACGCAACCGCTGGTAAATGCGGAGCAAAGCCTCTTCATGACTCGACGTGTTGTCGTCGGTCAGCGCGTTGAGCAAATGCGGCGTCTTCGGCGGGTCCATCACGTCGACCTGCTTCACGCCCGACGTGCAGATGATCTCCGCAACGTTCTTGGTGATCCGCTGGCCCGACTCGATGATGATCTCGCCGGCGCGCTCGCTGTCGCCGGGGTAGACGACGTCTTCAACGGCGACTTTGCCTTCGAGCTTGCCGGCGCTGCGGCCGTCGACGACCTTTTGCTTCGTCACCGGGTAGAAGCGACGAAGAATTTCGGCGTCGGAGCCCAAATCGGGCGACATCGCCCGCAGCAACGTCATCGCGGAGAACTTGCCGCTTTGGTCGATGCGGACCGTGACGCTGTCTTTCTTGGTGGTATTGAGCTCGATCCAGCTGCCGCGCTCGGGGATCACGCGGCACGAGTACATGCGACGCTCGCCCGGATCCATTTCCGAGACGAAGTCGATGCCCGGCGAACGGTGGAGCTGCGACACGACGACGCGCTCGGCGCCGTTGATGATGAACTCGCCGCCGCCCAGCATGATCGGCAGGTCGCCGAGGTAGACTTCTTCCTCGACCGGCTGATCTTTCAGCAAGCGCAGCCAGATGCGGAACGGCCGACCGTAGGTCAGTCGCAGCTGCCGGCACTCGTCCATGCTATAGCGCGGCTTGCCGAGCTCGTAGCGGACGTACTCCAGCTTGATCGTCTTGTCGTAACTTTCGATCGGGAAGATTTCCTGCAGGACGGCTTCGAGTCCTTCGCTCTTCCGCTTGGCGGGCGAACCGCCGTTGTATTGCAGGAAACGCTCGTAGCTCTCGGTCTGAATCTGCGTCAGATCGGGAAGGTCGAAAATCTCCCGACCGCTGCCGAAACTACGGATGTTCTGAGTGACCAGCCGCCGCTGAGCCGTGACTGCCATAGGGCAAACTGCTCCGTTCTAACGAGGTGGGAACCTGAACCGCGCGCTGCAAACTAGCCGATTGATGGAAATGCTATCTCATTTCGCTCCCTAGCCGGATCGCCACGCGATCCCGGGCTCCGGAGGGCGTGGCCCTCCGGCTAGCGGCAAAACTCAGCTAGCTTTCAACAAACGACCAACGCAGCGAAGAGGCCGTGCTACCCCTTCGCTGCTTCGCACGATTAGGCAAGTATATCGAAACCGCGTCGCCCTGGGCGCCGCCGATGCGTCAAGCCGCTCCTGCGCAACACAGCGATCCCGGCGCGGGCCGCGCCGGAGATCGCTCGCTGCGATGCAGTCGCAATAACTACTTGATGGTGACCTTGGCGCCAGCGTCCTCGAGTTCCTTCTTCAGCTTCTCGGCCTCTTCCTTCGAGACCGCTTCCTTCACCTTGCTCGGAACGCCTTCGACCAGGTCCTTGGCTTCCTTCAAACCGAGGCCGGTGGCGCTACGGACGACCTTGATCACGTTGATCTTGTTGTCGCCGAAGCTGTCCATCACCACGTCGAATTCGGTCTTCTCTTCGACCGGGGCTGCAGCGCCGCCGCCGCCGGGGGCTGCCATCATGACGGCGCCTCCCGATGCGGCCTCGATGCCGTGGACTTCCTTCAGATAATCGCTCAGTTCCTTGGCTTCCTTCAGCGTCAGCTTGACGATGTCGTCGCCCAGCTTCTTGGTCGCGTCGGAAAATTCCATAACAGCTGCATCGCTCATGACAAACTACCCTTTCGCAATTGCGGGCGTTACGCCCAATGTGAATTAGTGTTTTTGATTTATGATTGGAAGAATTCCGATTGCGGTCGTGACACCCGGCAATCAGCCCTCTTCTTCCTCGCTCTTCTTCTTGACTTGACTCGCCAGCTTTGCCCCTGGACCCAATAGCTGGGCGACGAGGTTCGCACCGGGCGAGAGGATCTGCCCGACGAGCAGGCTCAACTGCTCGCCGCGACTGGGCCACGTGCTCACCTTCTTCACGTCCTCGGCCGAAAGCTTCGACCCGCCCATCACGCCCCCCTTGGGAGCGAACGGCGCGAAGGCTTTGTCCTCGGCGTACTTCGTGATTTCCTTCGCCAGGGCGACGACGTCTTCCGAGCCCCAAACGACGGTCGCCGAGCCTTGCGCCCCTTCAAAGGCGGGAGCCAAGGCGGTCCCTTCCGTCGCGCGGCGGGCGAGACTCGACTTCACCATGAGCATCTTGATGCCCTTCTGGCGAAACTGCTTCCGCAACTCGACGTTCTTGTTGGCTTCCAAGCCCGCGATGTCGACCACCAGCAGATCGCTGACGCCGTCCAGACGCTTTTTCAGGTCGTCGGTAATCAGGTTTTTTAGGTATTTGCTCATAGAAAACTCTCACAGCGAGCCGGAGCGTCTCGCCCCCGGCGGCTTATTGATTTGATTTGGTACTAAACCGCCAACCGCACGCTCGGGGTCATGGCGCCGCTCATGTGAGCGCTCTTGACGTAGATCCCCTTCACCGCTGAGGGTTTCAGCGAGATGATCCGGTCGACGAACGCCTTGGCGTTCTCGGCCAGCTTCTCGGCGTCGAAGCTCAGCTTCCCGATCGGGGCGTGAATGTTGCCCGCCTTGTCGTTGCGAAACTCGACTTTGCCCGCCTTGTACTCGGAGACGGTCTTCGCCACGTCCGGCGTCACGGTCCCGGCGCGGGGCGACGGCATCAACCCGCGCGGACCCAGAACGCGACCCAGCGGGCTCACCACCTTCATCATGTCGGGCGAAGCGATGCAGGCGTCGAAGTCCATCCAGCCGCCCAATATCCTCTGGGCCAGATCTTCTTCGCCCACCTCGTCGGCGCCGGCGGCGCGGGCCGCGTCGGCCTGGGCGCCCTTGGCGAACACCACGACGCGGAGTTGCTTGCCGATGCCGTGCGGCAACACGATCGAGCCGCGGACGATTTGGTCGGCCTGAGCCGCGTCGACGCCCAAGCGCAGGACAATGTCAACCGTCTGGTCGAATTTGGCGGGGCTGAACTGTTTGAGGGCCGCCACCGCTTCGGCGATGGGCAGCGCCTCGGCCGGCCGCTTCTTGGCGGAGGCCTTCATTCTCTTGCTAATAGCTGGCATGTGAATGTGCCGTTATGACTGTGAGTAATTGGTAGTACGGAGCGACCCGACCAAGGTCGACGCTCACGACAGAACCCGCCGCGCTAGCCTTCGACCACCAGGCCCATGCTGCGCGCGGTACCCTCGATCATGCGAACCGCGTGATCGACGTCCCGGGCGTTGAGATCATTCATCTTCAGCGTGGCGATTTCCGCCAACTGAGCGCGGGTCACCGTGCCGACCTTCGTCTTGTTCGGCACGCCCGAGCCCTTTGCCAGCCCGACCGCCTTCTTCAGGAGGACGGCCGCCGGCGGGCTCTTGGTGAAGAAATCGAACGAGCGGTCGTTGTAGACGCTCACCACCACTGGAATCATCATTCCAGCGGCTTCTTTGGTCCGATCGTTGAATGCCTGGACGAATTGTCCGAGGTTAATGCCGTACTTACCGAGCGAAGTACCGACCGGCGGGGCAGGCGTCGCCTGGCCTCCCGGAATCTGGAACTTCGCGACTCCGACTAACTGCTTTGCCATTGCACTTTCCGTTGTTGGTAGTCAACGGCCTGCTCGGCGGAACCCGGTCTTCGACTGCAGCACGAGCCGCATTCGAGGCCGACGCCCACAGGCCTCCTACACGCCTTCAACTTGCCAGTATTCCAGTTCGACCGGCGTACTCCGGCCGAAGATACTGATCATCACTTGCACCTTGCCGCTTTGCGCGTCGATCGTGCCGACCTCGCCCTCAAAGCCTTCAAAGGTGCCGTCCTTCACTTTCACGCGATCGCCAGTCTTGAACTTGATGTCCAGTTTCGGCGCGTCGTCCGACACTTGCTCGTCGGTCTGCACAATCCGGGCGATCTCGTGAGCGAGCATCGGCGACGGCTTGCCGCCGGCACCGGTGAAATCGCCAATGCCCGAGGTCTCGCGAATGGCAAACCAACTGTCGTCGTTGATATGCATGCGGACGACGATGTAGCCGGGATAGAGCTTTCGCTCCACGACCTTCTTCTTGCCGCCTTTGAACTCGGTGACCTTCTCGGTGGGCACGAGAATATTGTCAACGTCGACATACTTCTCGAGCCCTTCGATGGCGACCTTTCGCTTCAGGGCGTCGGCGATCGACCGCTCGCGGTTGCTCTGAACCTTCAGGATATACCAGTCCATATCGACCGGCCCCTGCGGCTCCGCAGCCTTCTTGGCGGCGACCTCGGCGTCGGTCGACACGCCCGAGGCCCGCGACAGCGGCTTGCTCTCGACCGGCACGACCTCCGACGGGTCATCATCGACTTCGGCTTCGACCGCAACCTGACCGGCCGCGGTCGGGCTTGCGCCCGTCGCGTTCAGATCGTCGTCCGTCGGCTTATTCGGCTCCTCGATGCTCACCGGTTGCGCGCCTCGTCCCGCCTATCGAAAGGAAAATTCTGTCCGCTGCCCGCCCCGATCGGGCGGCGACGGCCGGCCATCAGCCGGAAACACCCAGCAACCAACCGATGATCGCCTTCAACACAAAGTCATACGTGAACAAAATCGCCGTGAGCAGGAAGATCACGACCAGCACGACCATCGACGCGCGGAACAACTCCCCGCGGCTTGGCCAGGAAACCTTTCCCATCTCGTTCTCGACGGAAATCAAGAACTCGGCGAACCGCGGAATGTTGACCACGCGAAAGGCCGCCCAGGCGCCGATGCCCAGGACGATCATCGGCAGGACGTACTTCGCCACGACCTCAGGCGAAATCGAACTTCGCATTGCCGGCGGTACGAAAAACGCACCGAACTCCGGCGTTGCTCCCGAGCTCATCGTCCACGCGCCAACCGCCACCGCCGCCAACAACGCGAAAAACGTAGCTTGCCGGGCCACCTTGCCCTGGTTTCGCTTGTAGCGCGAAGCGGTGAACATTCCTGCAATTAACTCAGCCACGTTAGTCTTTCCAAAGAGCGGTGAATTGCGAGCCACGAGCCGCGAGCGATCCGTTACTCGCCACAAAGCACGCAACTCGAAACTCGTTACTCGCAACTCCCTCATGCAGGGGCGGCGGGAATCGAACTCGCAACCCCCGGTTTTGGAGACCGGTGCTCTGCCAATTGAGCTACGCCCCTGTGGGTAAGAGTGAGTGGTGAGTAAGTGAGTAGGTAGTGACGCCAGCTAGCAACCACTACCCTACCACTTACTCACCAACTCACTTACTCACCTAATAGTTACTCAACAATCTTCGTCACGACGCCCGAGCCAACGGTGCGGCCGCCTTCGCGAATGGCGAAGCGAACGCCGTCGTCCATGGCGATCGGCTTCATCAGCTCGACGCTCAGACGGGCGTTGTCGCCCGGCATGCACATTTCGGCGTCGCCCACCAGGTTCGCAGTGCCGGTGACGTCGGTCGTCCGGAAGTAGAACTGCGGACGGTAGCCGCTGAAGAACGGCGTGTGACGACCGCCTTCTTCCTTCGACAGGACGTAGACTTCGGCCTCGAACTTAGTGTGCGGGGTGATGCTGCCTGGCTTGGCGAGCACCTGGCCGCGCTGAATATCTTCGCGCTTCACGCCGCGAAGCAGGCAACCGACGTTGTCGCCGGCCTGACCTTGATCGAGGCTCTTGTTGAACATTTCGACGCCAGTGCAGGTCGTCTTCGTCGGGGCATCGGTCAGACCGATAATCGAGACTTCCTCGCCGACCTTCACGACGCCGCGCTCGATACGACCGGTAGCGACGGTGCCGCGACCTTCGATCGAGAAAACGTCTTCGATCGCCATCATGAACGGCTTATCGATTTCGCGAACGGGCTCGGGAATATAGCTGTCGATCGCTTCCATCAGCTCGGTGATGCACTTCGACTTTTCCGGATCGGCCGGATTGTCGTACGCCGGCTTCGAAGCGCCGCGGATGATCGGGATCTCGTCGCCGGGGTAGCCGTTGGAGGTGAGCAGCTCGCGAATTTCGAGCTCCACCAACTCAAGCAGTTCCTCATCGTCCACCAGATCGACCTTATTCAGGAAGACGACGATGCGCGGCACGCCGACCTGGCGAGCCAACAGAATGTGCTCGCGGGTCTGCGGCATCGGGCCGTCAGCGGCCGAAACGACCAGAATCGCACCGTCCATCTGGGCGGCGCCGGTGATCATGTTCTTGATGAAGTCGGCGTGGCCCGGGCAGTCGATGTGGGCGTAGTGACGATTCGGGGTCTCGTATTCGACGTGCGAAACGGCAATCGTCACCGTCTTCGTCGCGTCGCGGACGGTACCGCCCTTGGCGATTTCCGAGTAGGCCTTCGGCTTAGCCAAGCCCTTGGCGCCCTGGACGGCGAGGATCGCGCCAGTGGTCGTCGTTTTGCCGTGGTCGATGTGACCGATCGTACCGACGTTCACGTGCGGCTTTGTACGATTGAAAGTGTCCTTTGCCATTGTTCTCCCTACTCAAGTAAGCGGCCAGCCTTCAGCGGACAGCTGTCAGCTAGACATGAACCCGAATGCCAATAATGTGTTTTTACTTTTTTTTCTGGCTGAAAGCCGACAGCCGACAGCTGACCGCTTCTTCCAAAAGAGCTGCTGACGAGACTTGAACTCGTGACCTCGTCCTTACCAAGGACGCGCTCTACCAACTGAGCTACAGCAGCAAAGGATCAAAAGCCGTCAGCTTTCAGCTCTCAGCTGCCAGCCCAGAAACCAATTCACCCTCAACCATCCATCTCGCCCAACAGGGCCAATCTCGACCGAAAGCGGGTGAAGGGAATCGAACCCTCGTATTCAGCTTGGAAGGCTGCTGCTCTACCATTGAGCTACACCCGCAAGACTAAATGACGAATGCCTTCATGACGAATGGCAAACCAGCTTCGCCACTCGCCCAAATCGCCTTCACTGCCAAACCAACTCGTCATTCCGTCATTCGGAAATTCGTCATTCACTCTAGTGGGGAGTACAGGATTCGAACCTGTGAAGGCATAGCCATCAGATTTACAGTCTGACCCGTTTGACCGCTTCGGTAACTCCCCGACGCCACCCTCAGAACCGACCCATCCTGCTTACCGAAGACTCGCCAACGTCCGCTCAATCGCCGATTCGCCGGCAATCTTGCGAGACCCAATACGCCGTAACGCCCTTCGCCACGCGCCCGCGAACCTACTGGTTCCGTTTGGCGAAAACTCATTATTTCGGCAGAGCTAGCGGAGGGACTTGAACCCACAACCTGCTGATTACAAATCAGCTGCTCTGCCAATTGAGCTACGCTAGCCGGGAGGGGGCGAGCTTGTGCGAATCAACTAATATACCGAAGCGGCAAGGGGTGACAAGGCGGCCTCCAGCGAATTTCAGACCGGTTCCGCCCGGGTTTCCCGAGGGACGTCCGCTAGCAGCTCGGCGCCGCGGCCCGCGGCCTGACTCCCCGGAGCCCGGCATGAAGCTGCCGGCTGCCGACGCCCCCGGACTACCCCAATTACCCAACTTGCATTTTTGCCGCAGGCGGGCGAATTCGCTAGCCGGCCGCCTCACGAAGCGGTAAGCTGGCGGCAGCCCGAACGAGACATCGGGCACTGGACACTCTCAGCTTACGGCGGGTAACGGACCATCCGCCGGAGAGACGCCTATCGGCTTGCCCATCGACTTTTCGGCATAATTCGCCAACCGGCCCGCTAACGACCCAGACTTTGAAGGAGCAGCTCATGAGTAGACTTGCGGCGCGCCTCTGCGCACTGACCTTATTTCTCGCCCCCAGCGCATCGCCGGCCTCGGCCGAACTCATCTACGGCATCGCCGCCGTGGGCAACTCCACTGCCCTGCTCAGCTGGGATTCCGCTGCTCCCGGCAGCATTCTTTCGGGCTCCTTCGTCGCGGGACTTCAGAGCAACGAAACCATCGTCGGCATCGACTTCCGCCCCGCGACCGGCGAACTTTACGCGCTCGGCACGTCGAGCCGGCTGTATACGCTCAACACCGCCAACGGCAACGCAACCGCCGTGGGTGCGCCGTTCGCTCCGCCCTTGAACGGCTTCAACTTTGGCTTCGACTTCAACCCGACGATCGATCGGATCCGAGTCGTTGCCGAGACGAACAAGAACACGGTGCTCAACCCGATCACCGGCGCCGTGCAGCTCTCGGCAACCGACCTGGCTTTCGGCCCGGCCGATCCGAACTTTGGCGTCGACCCGAACGTGGTCAGCTCGGCCTACAGTAATAATTTCGTCGGCGCGGCGACCACCCAGCTCTACGGCATCGACACGGCCCTCGACATCCTGGTGACGCAGGCCAACAACGCGGGCACGCTGGGTACCGTCGGTCCCCTGGGCATCAACGCCACGGCGGTCAGCGGGTTCGATATCTCGGGAACGACCGGCATTGCCTATGCGGCGATGCTCCCGTCCGGCAGTTCGCAGTCGAGCCTGTACTCGATCAACTTGGCGACCGGCGCCGCGACGAACCTGGGGCAGATCGACGGCGGCATTATCATCACCGCCATTTCGGTCGTGCCCGCGATCCCCGAACCTGGAACGCTCGCCCTGGCCGGCATGGCCATCGCCGCGGTTCCGTTGGTCCGCCGTCGCCAGTCGCTCCAAAGGTAGTACTTATCTAGCGCTGCTTGATTCATTGCGCGGCTGCGCCACATCGGCCTCCTCCAGCGAGAAGTGATTCACGATGGAGCGCCCGGCCGAGGTGTAGACGCCGTGGATCTTGCCGTCGGCCGTCTGGATGATGTAAGGATAGGCCGCGTCGTCGCCCGGCCGGTTCACCAATTCGCGGGCCGTCGGCCAGGTCTTGCCGCCGTCGGTCGAGATGCGCATCGTCAACGGCATCCGCTCCCCTTCGAAGCTGTCGTTGTAGATGAGCGCCAGGTGGCCGTTGGCGAGCTTGATCAAGTCGATCGCCGCGTTGGGGTTGGGGAATTCAGTATCGACGCCGGGCGACCAGGTGCGGCCGCGGTCGCTCGACTCGGTGCGCACCATGAAGCCGTCGCGGACGGTTCCGTAGCCGCCGCCGCGCCGGCAAAACGCCAGCAGGTGGTCGTCGTCGACGGCGACGACCGAAGGCTGAATGTTGCCCAGCCGCGAATGAATCTCGTCGGTGAAACTCCACTCTTTGGTCTTCTTATCGTATCGCGCGAAGAGCGATGCGCTGTCGGCTCCGACGGACTCGCGGTCGGTTCCGGTCTCGTGGTAAATCGGCAGCAGGATGTCGCCGCCGGCGAGCTGAATCGGCTGCGAGCGGACCATCATGCCGCGCTCGAACGTCAGCACGTCCGAATCAGACCACGTCTCGCCTTGGTCTGACGAGACCTTGTATTTGATCACCGAGTCGGACCAGGTGTCGCCGTAGCGCACGACGTAGAAGAGCCACAGGGGGCCGCCCGGCTCTTGCCAGACGACGCCGTTGCCGTCGGAACGGCCAGGCGTGTCGGCGATCGGCTGCGGCGGGGTCCACTCCGTCGTCCCTTTGGCGAGTCGCGAGCCGTAGACGGCCGTATCGCCCTCGTACTCGCCCTGCCCGCCGTAGAAGACGATGTAGAGGTCGCCATTGGCCAGTTCCTCGATCGCGGCGGGGTGCTTGTAGGGTCCGCCGGGATCGGCGGGGCCGAAGACGGGTTTGATGACGAGCTCGGCGCAGGCGAGCCCCGGGAGGAGGAGACTGACGCAGGCGGCTAGGAGAATGCGACTGACCGAGATGCGAGTGGGCGACGGGAGCGACGTCATAGGTTGTCCTTGAACGGTGAGAAGAGACTGCCTGACTGGCGGCACGTCGCCCACGGTAGCAGCGGGGCGATAACGGCGGTTGTCGCTTCTCTTGCGAACTCTCTCGCGGGGATCTTTGTCGCCTTACGCGTTTCTGGCGACAGAAAACGTAAAGGCTGGCGGGGCCAAGGGTTCGAGTGACGACTGCGCGGAATGGGGGACACGACAGGGCGACAGGGCGTCTTCGGTTGGCTTGTCGCGAAAGCTGTGGGAGGGGTCTCTGACCCCGAAGCGTCTTGGTGGCGCCGCTGCGGCATGGCGTGGTGAGCGACATCGGCGTCGGAGACGCAACCCACAAACGCTTGTTGACGCCAAGCGCTGTCGCGTGGTGTCGCCTGATGCGTTTTGGGCGACAGCAGGCCGAAGTTGTTGGGCGGATTGAGGTTGGGATGTCGCCTGTCGCGTTGCTGGAGGCGACAGGGGCGACAGGGGGGTTCTTCGGCTCGATTGCCGCAAAAGCTGTGGGAGGGGCTCTGACCCCGAAGCGTCTTGGTAGCGCTGCTGCGGCATGGAATGGTGAGCGGCATCGGCGTCGGAGACGCCTCCCACAAACGCTTGATGACGCCAAGCGCTGTCGCGTGTCGCGTGGTGTCGCCTGATGCGTTTTGGGCGACAGCAGGCCGAAGTTGTTGGGCGGGTTGGAGTTGGGACGTCGTGTGTCGTGCTGTTGTCGGGCGACAGGCTTGGTCTGACAACTTTGTGGGAGGGGGCTCCGACCCCGCTGCGGCGTGAAGTGGTCGCGGCGTAAGGAAGTGGAACGCGGCATCGGCGTCAGCGACGCCTCCCACAACATGCTCCCCTGCCCTGTTCATGGCGAGCGCGGCGGCGATCGACGTTGCCGGCGGCGGGAGGGCGCCGGGCGCAGCGTGGGCTTCTCCCGGCGGATGACGCGTGGGCGCAGCGGTGGCGCAGGATGTGGACATGCGATCACTATAGCGGGCGGCGCGGCCATTTTCTAGATGGGAGATTATGGAATTATCGGGGCGCCACTCGCCGCGACGAGTGCGCAGCGGGCACGCGTACTCCATTAACTACGAGCGGCTGGAGTCTCTGTTCTTCAGGCTGCTTGCGGGCTAACCAGTAGTCATGCCGTGGCGACACTTCTCACTGGCGGCACGCCAGTGGCACCTGGCGTGATCCGCAAGCGGGCGACCTCCGGGGCATAACGCCCCGGTTAACCAGGCACGATGAGTTGGCTATGTATACAACGACTGCGTATTTGAGCGCTCCGCGTTCATTCGGTTGTTATGCGGCGGATGTTCACCCAAAGAACGCCCACCAATAGTGTTCAATGATGTCCGGGAATTCGTTGCATTGCAAGGCGATTACGGGGCAGCCATTGGCAGTAGGTGTGTCAAGAAACACGCAAAACGATAGGCCCATGCGTTGCATGTTTTCGTCTTCGATCGAGATGCGAGCATCGGCATCGGCGGTCATGATGCGGTCATGCATGTCGCCATCCAAGCAGAGCGACAAAGCCATGTAGGTCGAAATGAAATCGCGCGCGACTTCTCTGATGAACGCGGTGTCTGAATCAGGGTGAATATTTCGATTGTCGATCCGCTCCGCGTCGATCGTTAGTGCGACTTTGGCGGCGTCGCGGACAACGAAAGGCGCAATCCCTTTCTGTTCGGGTCGCCAGCCATTTTCTAAAGCGTGAGTTAGCAAGCGCCGAACGTTTGAAGGCGTGATCGACTGCTTTTGCGAATGGAACTTCCATTCACCACTCGCGTCGCGAACGTGCAGGTCGCGGCATTCGAAATACGCCTGAAGCCTTTGCCCTGGGTCATCAGCCAATTCGACAACGAGATTCGCGGTGTTGCCGTGGATCGATACGACCCAGCGAAAACGCTGAGCGCCAATCGTGATATTGCGGCTACCTTTTTTGGGGATTGCCATGCATTCACTTGAGGCTGAGCAATTGAGCCGAATAACGCTCAGGCTCACCGACGCCGGGCCAATGAAATCCGATTGCCAACCGTTACGCGATCCCGGCGTTCGGTGCAGTCGGTTTGTTCGCCATCGTCCTCATTTTTCTGAACCATCTGGGTAAACAATCCGATACGTACGACTCGGATCGTGGCACCCCAACAGGGTATGCTCAAACCCAACGGTCGAAACGGTCTTGTAGTCAATCTGTCGGATTCTCTCTACCGCCGTGCGAAGAGTCGCATCGTCAGCAGTGAGGATCTTCTCGCTCACTCCAAGATCCAAGCGCTGCATGGGAAAAACCCATCTGGCATCACCGATCTCTAGGAAATCGCCGGATACACAACGCGGACACTTCAACAAACGCAGCCAGTGGGCACGAAGATCACGAGGCTCTTCCAACTTCGCTCCGCAGTCTGGACAGTGTGTGTTCATGATTTCTGCGAACGACCGCGATCACCCAGCCCGAGCAGTTGACTCAACGCAAGTCAAAACGGCCGATCGAGGGCTTGGCGTGGATCGCTTGGTTATCCGCCTATTGCAAGTCAGGCCAACCACTCGACGGTGTCTAAATTGTAGAACTTCCGCAACAAGTCGTATAGCTCAGCATGAGATCGTTTCAGACGGTCGGGCGATTCAAAGTAGCACTCGGTTGCCACCGCAAAAAATTCGGAGCGATTCTTCGCACCATAATGTCGCAGGAGTGTCCAACGTCCGGATGCCGCAGCGTCACAGAGGTCGGCGTATTCTTCAGCCACGACACGATCCCACCGCTGTTGATCGTTAGCATCTTGAAAGTTCAAAGTTGCGTGCATCTGACCATCCCGGCGGTCAAAATGATGCGCGAGTTCGTGAATCACTATGTTGTAGTCACCGTAGTAATTCGCGCTTAGAACATGGTGCCACGAAAGAATCGTCGTCCCATCGGCGTGAGCCCGTCCGGCTTTGGTCTCAGTAGCGTAAATCGGATCAAATTCGCGATTGTCGTCGAACTCTTGTCGACATACCTGAATTGTCCGGACGTCATCCATGAAGTCATTTTTGAAGCCGAGCAGCATTAAGCTCGCGTGGCCAGCGATAGTGACCTTCATTTCGTCATTCACAAAATGGCCGTCAAGTCCGATCCAATTAACCTCCGCGACGATGATCCTTACGCAATTGTGCAACTTGTCACGTTGTTCGAGTTGTAGCTGTTGATACTGCCACACGCGGTCGTGCAGCAGTTCTTGCCACGGTCGCGGGAATGGGCTCGCGAGTAGCTTTCGACGTTGACGGTTACGGAACCAGCTATGCATGTCTTTTGCGGATAACGATCCGGATAACCGGGCGGCGGCCAACCGTTGTTGATTTCAGAAACCGCGCGGCCCGCGGCTCCGGTTGAACCGATTGTTCGCCCCGGTCACGTGCGAGACTCGTAGTTCACGAATCCGATTCGAATGTCAGGGTCGATCGCGAGGCGAATTGTTGCGGAAATTGGAAAACGTTGTTGATCAAACGGATCGCCAGCGTAAACGTACCAGAAGCGAGACGGAGCAACGATGCAATCTTCAAAGTCCATGTACCGCCCCCTTTCATCGTTGATGAAGCGGGCTTCCCCTCTGACGTAAGCAGCAAAAGTAAATAACGCAGGTTCGGCTGTGCCTCGGAACAGTGACGCCTGAATCACGCTTTCAAATTGCCAAAGCGTGAATAGCAAACGCAGCCCGTCACGCTCCAACTCATAGTTGTAGGAAACTCCAAAGTCTTCGACCGTGGGTTCTACGGCGAAGAAATCGAGGAAGTCGATATCGTTCCATCGAAGCTGTGGCATCAGTCTGGATGAGTTCCTTCAAGAACTCGCGAAAATTGGGCGAACGACCACCATCACCCGGCACGCGCGAGTAAGGCAACCATGTGAAAAACGCCCGATCGCGTGCTCGGGTGCATGGCTTGGTTCGTCGCTCAGTATATACATGAACCACAGCGGTGTACTGTCCCGAAGCGGCACTTTGGGCATGAGGCATTCTCGTCGAACCACTGTATCAGCGAGTCGTGTCCATCACATTGCGGACACGAAACAGGTTCAAACTCCAATCGCGAAACACCATCCTGTTCCTGCAGGTTTGCGATCTCCGAATCCTTTTCTAGCACCGTAACGAAGACGCCGGTTGGCACATCGTGTTCGCCATCGAAAGTAAGCAATTGAAGTTGCTCACCCTCTTTAGTGCCCCATTCTGATTGGCCTCCGCCAAGCGTGAAGTGAGCGGCACAGTTACGGCACACGACATGTTGGCCAGCAGAATGATGCGACCATCCGGAGCAGAACTCAAAGTCGCAGGAATCGCATCGGTAGGTAATGCCAAACATTCTGCTCTCTTGTCGACGAACTTGTTATTAGACAGGAACTTCTTCAGTAAGCCCTGCATACTGAGGATACCTTCAGTATGCAGCTTACCTATTTTGGCGTTTGGCCTCAGGCTGCTTCAAGCATGGACAGCGACGCCCCTGTCGTTGTAGCGGACAGAGAAACGACAGTACCGAAGCAACCCAGGACGAACCGACATTGTGTACAAACTGCGTGTCGAATCTCACTCTGCGTCGCCGCCGACGGTCAATAGCACGGTTTAGGTTCGATACGGGCCTGATTGGGGAACCACGGTCGCAGGGCGGATTGCTCTCGCATTCACTTCGTCCGCGACATTCACTCCAACATCGCGGCCGGTAGCAAGCCCGCGCGAAAGAATGGGCAGTCGACGCACGCTAGGGCTTAGCAAAAACAGGTCGGCGTAAGAGGCTCAACTGAGCCGTAAGGGCAATCACTTCGGCGGGACGTGGGCCACATTGTCTACCCGCGCCAGGACGCCGTCTTTCCCTTGACGCCACTGAATCGGCCTCCCGCGCAGATCTGCAGTGAACTCCTCAACGATTGTTCCCACGGGATACTTTGGAGAGAAGTCGTCCTCGTTGAAGTGACAATTGCGTTGATAACGGGTTAGTCTCGCGAATCTAGTTCGACCTTCCAAGCCTCGTTCATCATAAGTCGTGTGGCTCCATTCCGAAACAATCCGATCTCCGGACTTGTCATCTACGTAGGCAATGCACGTCGTCGACCGCAGGCCATCGCCCAAATAGATTTCGGCGCGCCGAACGAAATACGGCCTCTCCCGTTCAACTTGCAAGCGTATCAGGCCGATTTCTTGCCTTTTTCCGGAAATCAACGCTATGCGGTCCATGCTCAATTCCAGACACTCAGCCTCGATACCGCGCGTATCGTTGGACGCAACTTTCAGCGTGCTCAGTTCACCTCGTTGCTGTGCAATGTAACTGGCCGGCATCGCCCAAATGGATACCGCGGGTCTAGCATGGTTGGCGATGTTACCTGGACACTCCCCTCCGAACCCCGCGACGCCTCGCTTGGCCATAATCCCATAGCAGTGCTGCGACGTTTGATACTTGAGGCGATTCGTATAACCGTCAGAAGTATCTTCCAGCTGGAAAGAATGAGGCTTGAAGGTGCTGTGCTCGAGTTCATCCCCAACGATCGTTACGTTCCACTTCTCTCCAGCTGACTTGTAGGTCATCTGCTGATCCATTTCCACGATTCGTTCAGACACTTTTCCGCGCAGTCGATCACGTCGGTCATCAAATGGGTCGTCCGAATAAGCGAACTTAAGAGGGACAAACTCACTCTCAACAACTTTGAATTGGTATTCAAATCCTCCGACCTCGTGCTTTCGCTTTCTCCAAGCGTCTTGAATTTCTTCGATCGCCGCCGATCGAATATCGTCGCAAAATGCATTAGGAGAACACAAAGGCAGCACCATCATGGTGAAGGTCGCTTGCCACATTTTCAATGCAGACATAAACGCTCCTCGTTCCGGGGGAGAGATCCGATGAAGATAGACTCTCTCTACCATCAATGACAAACAGAACTCAAATGCACCCCTGTTTCGCCGGGAGGAAGAGATTAGGGCGACGGCAGCAAACCGGCCCGAAAGTGCGGCGGGTGGCCTGCCTCTCGGCTAGTAGCTGCACGATGGAGGTACTCTCAGGATCGACTAGACTTCGGCAGCTCACGCCTGGGGGCGAGAGCATGGCACCCGAGTCGACGATATTTGAACCGTGAGAATGGCTGGCATGTCGTCGCGGAGCTTCGACATGTTGCGGCGTGTGGCGGGAGTGATCGAGGGTTCGCCCTCATCCCCGGTCCTTCTCCCCGCGGGGAGAAGGGCGCCATGCCTTTGCAGGGCGGCGATTGAACGGCGCGCCGTTACTTCGGCACATACCGCAATGCGACCGCTCCGGAGCCGAATTCTCTTTGGCCAACGAGCTGTAAGTCGACGTACTTCGACAGTCCCGCAAGGAGCGTTGGGCCGTGGCCGGCGATTCTGGGATGCACCACGAACTCGTACTCGTCGATGAGCCCCAGTTCCGCGATCGCCAGCGGCAGCGTCACGCCGCCCAGGAAGACGCCGTTGACCGATTGTTGTTTGATTCGCTCGACGGCCGGCCCCAGGTCGCCGCGGACGAGCTCGGCGTTCCAATCGACGTGGTCGAGGGTGGTGGAGACGACATACTTCTTGGCAGCGTCGATCGTGTGGGCGAAGGGGACCATCCAGTCGGCCATCCACTCGGGCGTGGCTCCGCTCGGCGGCAGCCGCCAGGCTACCTCCATCATTTGGTAGGTGACGCGGCCGAAGAGGAGCGCGTCGGCGCGGGCGATGGTCTCGCTCCAGTAGCGATGGAGCTCTTCTTCGGTAATGCCGGCTTCGTGGTGGATGCAGCCGTCGAGGGTGACGTTGATGGCGTACCGGAGGAGAGGCATGGGGGGTGGTCCTCAGTTTCACGACTCTTCGATTCGATGGCGGGGCTCGCTTGCGCACTGCAAATCTAACACATTTCTTTCAGGCTACTTGCGAGCCAAAGGGAAACCATGCCGGAGGGGCCCCTCACGTTCGCCGCGGCGCGTGGCGCTCGGCGGGCGCGTTCGCGACTGCTCTTGCATTGCCCATGACGCTAAGCCCTCATCCCCAGCCCTGCCCTCCCCAAAGGGGAGAAGGGACCACAGAGAAATGCTGACGGGCCGCTCCACCAAGATGCGTGCTCCGCTGTGCTGCGGAAGAGGGGCTGGGGGTGAGGGGCGCGACTTCGCTGGCTCGGCGCTGGTTCGGATATCGAGCGCATCTGCGGCCTCGACTGTCTGAATTCGGTTCCTGGCGCCTATTCTTTGCCTTATAATCGTCGGCATGACTGTCAAAGAAATTCTCTCGCAGCTGGAATCACTCGGCAACGCGGCGCGGCGGGCTCACAACGCGAGGTCGGGGGCGCCCGACAACCAGTTTGGCGTGAAGCTGGGCGACATTCGCGCGGTGGCTAAGAAGATCAAGACCGATCATGAGCTGGCGCTGAAGCTGTGGGAGACGGGCAACGTCGACGCGCAGCTGCTGGCGACGCTCGTCATCAAGCCGACGTCGCTCTCGGCGAGCGAGCTCGACGGGCTGACGCGCACGACGACCTGTTCGCAGGCGGCCGACTGGCTGAACGCCTACGTCGTCGCGGAGCATCCTGAGAAGGACGCGCTGCGCGAGAAATGGATGAAGGCGAAGGACCGCTGTGCGGCCCGCGCGGGATGGAACCTCACCGCGAGCCACATCAACAAGGGGACGGCCGACTTCGACCTTGCGGCGCTGCTCGATCGGATCGAGAAGGAGCTGCCACAGGCGAAGCCGGAGGTGCAATGGACGATGAACAACGCGCTGGGGGCGATTGGGATCCATCATCCCAAGCTTCGCAAGCGAGCCGTCGCCATTGGGGAGAAGGTTGGCCTGTATCGCGATTGGCCGGTTTCGAAGGGGTGCATTCCGCCGTACGTGCCGGTGTGGGTCGACGCGATGGTGCAGCGGCAGGGGTAGCGTGACCGTGGAGAACTAGCGTCTACATTTAACCGAGGCTCTAGGCATCCACGCACTGCTGGCAGGATGGCGCGGCCCCCTGTTGCACTTGCAATCCCCATGGCTAGGGAGGAGAGTGGGCCTAGAGTTCAACAGCATGCGAGGATTCTGATGGCGAAGAAAGCGAGCGAACGGAGCGGCAAAGTGGCCGCGGCGCGGAAGCGGAAAGCCGCGGCGAACAAGGAGGGGGGTAAACGCCGCCGCGTCGGCAATACTGGTTTAGGCACTCAGCAGGCCCGCGCGTCGCAAAAGGCTTCCGGAGGAACGAAGCAGGCTCGAGAGGCGACTCGCAGCAAACGCCTGAAGGAGCTCAAAGCCCTGGCCATCGGGGCGCTGTCCGCCCTTGACGATCAAGATTACGAGGCCGTCCGCACGGCGCTGACGTCGATTGCGCAGCGCAGCGACAGTTAGCCGACTCGCTTTCAGCCGACCCCGCGGTGAAAGCCCGCCCTCATCGTTCAGTGAGAGGCGTCGAGAGAGGGACGGCTGTTGGCTGTGGCGGATGGAGGGCGCGTTCCCACTTCTCACGCGCCGCGGCGAGTGGCGCCCGGAGGCAGGGGCGGAATACGCCTCAACGAAGCGTTTGACGCCGGGCTTGCCTCGATCCATATTTCTACTATTATGGAAATATGGAATCAAAGAATGCCGTCGCTGCGTTGGCCGCCCTGGCTCAAGAGTCGCGTCTGGCGGCGTTTCGTTTGCTCGTGGTCGCGGGGCCCGAGGGGATGCCGGCTGGGGAGATCGGCGAAGAACTCGCCATTCCGCCGGCGACGCTCTCGTTTCATTTGAAGGAATTGGTTCACGCCGGGCTGATTGAATCGCGGCGCGAGAGTCGCTCGATTCGTTACTCGCTCTGCACGGCGGCGGTGAAGGAACTGTTTGAGTTCCTGATGGAAGATTGCTGCCAGGGGCGGCCTGAACTCTGCGGCGTGCAGGCGGAGCAACTTTGCTGCGGACCGCCGCCGCCGAAACGGACGGCGAAGCGTCGAGGCGCCAGTTAGCGACTGACGCCGACGGTGGTGGCTTCGCATCGAGGCGTCCTGAAGGGTCGCGTCGCTTGATCGGCAAAGCGTTCCAATCAACCAGCGGAGGATTGAATCGATGGGATCGACGATGAAAGACGTGATTCAAGAAAAGTACGGCCAAGTCGCCAAAAGCGGCTTGTCGAGCGATCAGTCGGGCGTTCGATCGGTGGCGGAGGCGTTCGGCTATTCGGCCGCAGAGCTTGGCTCCATTCCGGCCGACGCGAACATGGGTCTTTCCTGCGGGAACCCGACGGCGTTTGCCAGCCTGCATCCTGGAGAAGTCGTGGTCGATCTCGGCTCTGGCGGCGGACTCGACGTGTTTCTTGCAGCGAAGAGCGTCGGCCCAACGGGCAAGGCGATCGGCATCGACATGACGCCGGAGATGATCGATCTGGCGCGAAAGAACGCGCGGCAGTTGGGCGATGGAGCCATGCCCGGCAACATCGAGTTCCACTTGGCGCCGATCGACGAGATGCCGCTGGCCGATGCTTCGGTCGATTGCATCATCAGCAACTGCGTCATCAATCTTGTGCCGGATAAGGCGAAAGCATTCGCGGAAATGGCGCGCGTGCTCAAGCAGGGCGGACGACTCGCGATCAGCGACATCGCCATTAAGAAGCCGCTGCCAGCCGCCTTGGCGGAGAGCCTGATGGCGTACGTCGGCTGCATCGCGGGCGCCATCGAGATTGAAGAGTATCGCCGCGGGTTGGCGGCCGCGGGGTTCACGGAGGTGGCCATCGAGGAAACCGGCTCTGACCTTAACGCTTACGCCCAAGTCGAGGGACAAGGCGGGTGCTGCTCCCCGGCGATGACGCCGGGCGAAGGGAGCTTGCCGGTGGTCGACGGCGGTTGCTGCGGCTCGACGTCGGCGAGCACGATTCATGAAGACTTGAGCGATCTGCTGTCCAAATACGACGTCAACGAATTTGCGGCCAGCGTCAAAGTGTACGCGGTGAAGGGTTGATGCGCGTGGATGCCAACGGCTGCTGCCCGAAACGGCTTTCGTTTCTCGATCGCTACCTGACGGCGTGGATCTTTCTGGCGATCGTCGCCGGAGTGGCGATCGGCTACTTCATGCCGGGCGTCGAGGCACTCATCGATTCGCTGCAAGTCGGGACGACGAACGTGCCGATTGCAATCGGCTTGATCGTAATGATGTATCCGCCGCTGGCCAAGGTTCGCTACGAGGAACTGGGCCGGGTGTTTCGCGACTTGCGGATTCTGGGGCTCTCGCTGCTGCAGAACTGGGTGATCGGACCGACGTTGATGTTCGGCTTGGCCGTGCTCTTTCTGCGCGACTATCCCGAGTACATGGCGGGCTTGATCATGATCGGGCTCGCGCGGTGCATCGCGATGGTGATCGTGTGGAACGAGCTGGCCGACGGCGACAACGACTATGCCGCGGGATTGGTGGCGTTCAATTCGATTTTCCAGGTGGTTTGCTATCCGCTCTACGCCTGGGTCTTCATGTCGTATCTGCCGCCGCTGTTCGGCGTGCAGGGGTCGGCCCTGGAAGTAAGCATGTCGCAAATTGCCTGGAGCGTGTTCATCTACCTGGGCATCCCATTCCTCGCGGGGATGCTGACGCGGCTGGTGCTCGTCAGGGCGAAGGGGCGGCAGTGGTACGAGGAAACGTTCATTCCAAGAATCTCGCCGCTGACGTTGATCGCGCTGTTGGCGACGATTGTCGTGATGTTCTCGCTGAAGGGGGACGTCATCGTAGCGCTGCCGCTCGACGTGCTGCGAATTGCCGTGCCGCTGTGCATTTACTTCGTCGTAATGTTTCTGGCGTCGTTCTGGATGGGCAAGGTCGCTGGGGCGGATTACTCGAAGACGACGACCGTGGCCTTCACGGCGGCGAGCAACAATTTTGAATTGGCGATTGCCGTGGCGGTCGCCGTGTACGGCATCAATTCCGGGCAGGCGTTCGCTGCGGTCGTGGGGCCGCTGGTGGAGGTTCCGGTGATGATTGGACTGGTGAGCGTCGCCTTCTTCCTGCAGCGAAAGTATTTCGCCGGCGGCGAGGCCGTGGGAACGACGCCGACGGAAAGGGCGATGTGATGAAGCGAGTTCTGATTCTCTGCACGGGCAACTCGTGCCGTTCGCAGATGGCCGAAGGGCTGTGGAACCAGCTTGGGCGAGGCGAATGGGAAGCGGTCTCCGCGGGCTCGAAGCCATCGGGCTACGTCCATCCGCTGGCGATCAAGGCAATGAATCTGATTGGCGTCGACCTGGCCGACGCGCGGAGCAAGCACGTCGACGAGTTCGACGGCGTGCCGTTCGACCTCGTGGTGACCGTGTGTGACAACGCGAAGGAGAGTTGCCCCCACTTTCCGAACGCAACGCGAACGCTGCACTGGCCGTTTGAGGATCCGGCGGAATTTCAGGGGACTGAGAGCGACGTGGCGGCGGGGTTTGCTCGGGTGCGGGAGGAGATTGCCGGGCGTATCGCGGAGTTTCTGCGGGAGAAGCACTGTTGATCTAAGCCGTCGCCTGTTGCTGCATCGTCGCCGTGCCTCAGGCAAGGCGACATTCGGGGACTATGCGTGTCACGGAAAAGCCCACTTGAGAGGCCGGTTTTCGCCAGCGTTTCTGCGGCAAAACGCCGGCCCCGCGCCCGGCCGCGGGGTTATAATGAAGGTCCTACGCTCCTCGCGGCCTGGCGGTGCATCCGCCGGAGGCCGCCTCGTCGAACAGGCCTTTCATGTTCTTCCCTGCCCTGCCCCGCTGCTTCTTCCTGACTATGTCCGCCGCCAGCGCGGTCGCGATGGTAGCGATGCTCGGCTGCGACCATGTCGCATCGCCGGATGACGGGGCGGCCGCGACGCCGGCTCCGCTCGCGCCGAAGGATGTGGAGGTGATCGTCGCGGCTCGGCAGGCCTGGCCGCGGACGGTGACGGTTCAGGGGGCGCTCTTGGCCGACGAGGATGCGGTCATTGGGGCGAAGATTGCCGGGCGGGTGGCGGCGGTGAACGTCGACCTGGGGTCGATCGTCAAGAAAGGCGATCCGCTGGTGACGCTCGATCGGAGCGAGCTGGATCTGCAGGTGAAGCTCGCCGAGGCGCAGCTGCAGCAGGCGTGTTCGGCGATCGGGCTGAAGGCGTACGAAGACGAAACGAAGCTTGATTACAAGAATGCCCCGCCGGTGCAGCTGGAGCAGGCGCTGGTTGACGAAGCGGAGGCGGCGGTCAATCGGGCCAAGGCGCTCTTGCCGACGCGGGCGATCACTGGGAGCGAGTACGACACGCTCGTGGCGCAGATGCGAGCGGCGAAGGCGCGTTACAACTCGGCGCTCAACGGGGTGAGCACGCAGGTGGCCATGATCGGCGTGCGACGAACGGAACTGGCGCTCGCGAAGCAGCAGTTAGCTGATTCGGAGACCGTGGCGCCGTTTGACGGGGTGGTCGAGGCGCGGCGGGTTTCGCCGGGCGAGTACGTTTCGCCGGGGCAGCCGCTGGCGTCGCTGGTGCGAGCCGAGCGACTGCGGTTCACGGCGGGCGTGCCGGAGAGCAAGGCGGGGGAGATCAAACCGGGCCAGCGGGTCGAGATTCGGATTGCCGGCGCACAGGAGCCCTTGGTGACCGAGGTGACGCGCGTGAGCCCGATCGTGACGCAAACGAGCCGGGCGGTGCGGATCGAGGCGGACGTGCCGAACCCTGGCCATGCGCTGCAGGCAGGGCTGTTTGCCGAGGCGGATGTGATTGTCGACCCGGAGGCTCAGGCATTGGCGCTGCCAGCGGCGGCGGTAACGCGATTTGCCGGCGTCGAGAAGGTGTGGCTCGTGGCGGACGGGAAGGCGGCGCAGCAATCGATTCGGACGGGGCGCGAAGAGCGCGGGCTGGTCGAGGTCGTCAGCGGGCTCGTCGAAGGGAATCAAGTCGTGGCGAAGGCCGACGATGGCCGCAGCGGGCCGGTGACGATCGCTGGTGAAGCTGTCAGCGATCAGCTATCAGCGGTCAGCAAGAATGAAGAGGCGCAAACCCCGCCGACAAAGGAAGAAGCACCCCCTGCCGTAAAGTCTGACAATTCTCCCTCTGGCTGAAAGCTGATCGCTGACAGCTTCCTAGCTCTATGCAATGGCTCGCCCGAGTTTGCGTTGAACGGCCGGTCTTCGCCCTGATGCTGATTGCAGCAGTGGTCGTTGCAGGGGCCGCTGCGTATCCGCAGCTGGGGATCGACCGCTTTCCGAACATTGACTTGCCGTCGATTCGCGTTGCCACCAATTACCCCGGCGCGGCGGCGGCGGAGGTGGAATCGGAGGTGACGCAGCCGCTGGAGGACGCGGTGGCGACGGTGGCGGGCATCGACGAGTTGCGCTCGCTGTCGAACGACGGCGTCTCGATGCTGATCATCACCTTTCGACTCGACGTGAACATTGGCGTCGCGTCGCAGGACGTGCGCGACGCGGTGAACAGCGTGCTGAACCGCCTGCCGCCGGGCATCGACCCGCCGGTGGTGCAGAAGCAAGATCTCGACGCGTCGCCGATCATGACGTTGGCGGTCTTCGGCGAACGCGAGCCGCGGGAACTCTATGTGCTGGCGGATCGGAGCGTCAAAAGCATCATCGAATCGGCCCGCGGCGTGGGCCAAGTGATGATCGAAGGGGCGTCGGATCGGGCGATCCAGATCGATCTCGATGCCGATCGGCTGGCCGCGCACCGGACGTCGGTGATGCAGGTGTACGACGCGATTGCCTCGCAGAACGCCGAGATTCCCGCCGGGCGCGTCGACGCCGGCTTCCGCGAGATGAGCCTGCGGACGCTGGGGAGGCTGCCGAATTCGCGGGATTTCAACGACTTGGTCGTATCGACCGTCGGGGACGTGCCGTTGCGGATCGGCGACTTGGGGCGCGCGGTCGACCTGACGAAAGAGCGGCGGTCGCTGGCGCTGTTCGACGGGCAGCCGGCGGTGGTGCTGCAGGTGCAACGGCAATCGGGCGAGAACACGGTTGAAGTGATCGACGCCGTGAAGCAGCGCCTAACCAAAGTGCGGGAGCTGTTGCCGCCCGACGTGCGCGTGGAGATCTTGCAGGATCAATCGCGGTACATCCGCGCGGCGCTGCACGAGATTCAGAACCATCTGGTCATCGGCAGTTTGATGGCGAGCGTCATCGTGCTGTTGTTCATGCGTTCGTGGCGTTCGACCATCATCGCGGCGGTGGCGATCCCGACGTCGATCGTCGGCGCCTTCGCCGTGATGAAGGCGATGGACTTCACGCTGAACAACGTGACGATGCTCGCCCTGGTGCTGATGGTGGGCGTCGTGATCGACGATGCGATCATCGTGCTGGAGAACATTTTCCGGGTGATCGAAGAGCAGCGGCTGGAACCCAAACGCGCGGCGATCCTCGGCACGCAGGAAATCGGTCTGGCGGTGCTAGCGACGACGATCTCGCTGGTGATCGTGTTTCTACCGGTGTCGTTTCTGTCGAGCGTCACGGGACGGCTGTTGTACGAGTTCGGCATCACGTCGACCGTGGCGGTGATGATCTCGATGCTGGTGAGCTTCTCGCTGACGCCGATGATGTGCAGCCGGATGCTGAAGCCGCCTCAAGGCGCAGGGAAGGAGGAAGGGGTCGGGAGCCTTTTGCGACTGGAAACCTCAGCATCGCAGGGCGCCCACCAGTCGCAAAAGATTCCCGACCCCGTTCACGCCGCCGAGCGCGGCGAGGTCGCGTCGCGGCGAGGGTTCTACCGCTACATCGAAAACTTCTACATGTGGTGCCTGCGACTGTCGATGCGGCAGCGTTGGTTCATTCTGACCCTTTCCGCGGTGGTCATCGCCGCGAACGTGCCGCTCTACCACATGGTGCAGCAGGATTACATTCCCACCGACGTCGACGAGGGAGAGTTCGAAGTTCGCATCTCGGCTCCCGAGGGGACGAGCATCACGGCGATGGAGCAGATGATCGAGGCGGTCGAGCCGAAGGTGCGCGAAGTTCCGGGAGTGGTTCACGTGCTATCGACCGTCTCGGGGAGTTCGCCCCGCGGCACGAGCCAGGCGAGCATGTACGTGCGACTCGACGATCTGGAGGGGCGGGTGTTTTCGTTCGGGCGCCTCTGGCGCGGAGTTCTCGACGGCGATCCGGCGGCGGCGTTCCGCGGCAATTACAATCAGCGCGACAAGATGCGCGAGGTGCGGTCGATCGTCGCGGCACATCCAGAGCTGCGGGCGTCGGTCCGCAATCTCACGTCGTTCCGCCAAGGGGCGCCGGTCGATCTTGATTTCGTCGTCACGGGACCCGATTTGCTCGAACTGGCGAATTTCACCGATCGCTTGCGCGACCGCATCGCGGCGGAGCTGCCGGGGCTGGTCGACGTCGACAGCACGCTGCGGATGGACAAGCCGAACCTGCTGGCGCATATCGATCGGCAACGAGCGGCGGCGCTGGGCGTCGACGTGCGCGAAATCGCCGACACGCTGCGGATCGCGGTCGGCGGCGACGATCGGGTGTCGCGCTACTACGATTCGCAGGCGGACGATGCCTACGACGTGGAACTGCGGCTGCGCGGCGTCGATCGCGCCGACCCGCGCGACATCTCGCAGCTATATGTGCGGACCGCCAATCCGCGGGCCGTGAACGCCGCGAATCGGACGACGCCGGCGCCGGAGCCGACGCTGGTTCCCGGCTTGGGGTACGAGGCCGGAGCGTTTCCGCTCACGCGGCTCGACAATGTCGTGTCGTTCGAGGAGACGTTCAGCCCGTCGCGGATCGACCGACTCGATCGGCTGCGGATGGCGGCGGTGCGGGCGAATCTCGCGCCTGGCTATGCGTTGGCAGAGCAGGCGCGGCAGGTGCAACTGATCGCCGAGGACATGGGATTGCCGCCGGGGTACTCGACGCGCGTCGTCGGCGGCGCGCGCGAGCTGCAAACGACGCTCGACGAGTTTCTGTGGACCTGCGCGTTGTCGTTCGTCTGCATGTATATCGTGCTGGCGGCGCAGTACGAGCACTTGATTCATCCGCTGACGATTCTCATTTCGCTGCCGATTGCGATACCTTTCGGGTTGTTCAGCCTGTGGCTCGGGGGCGAATCGCTGAATCTCTACTCAGCGCTCGGCATTCTGGTGCTGTTCGGCATGGTGAAGAAGGCCTCGATTCTGCAGGTCGACCACATCAACCAGTTGCGCGCCGCAGGGCTGCCGCGGACCGAGGCGATCTTCCAGGGAAATCGCGATCGCCTGCGGCCGATCTTGATGACGGCCGTCGCATTCGTCGCCGGCATGGTGCCGCTCTTGATCGCCACCGGCCCTGGGGCCGAAGAACGGCGGTCGATCGCGGTACTCGTCGTCGGCGGGCAGGCCCTGTCGCTGCTGCTGACGCTGCTGGCGGTGCCGGTGATTTACTCGCTGCTGGACGACCTGAGCGAGTTTTTTGTGCGGCGGCGAGCGGTGGAAGCCCCGCCGCAGGTCCCCCCGATTCTCGCCCGAAACGCTGCTCCGGGGTGATGCAGCGCGCCTCGGCCGCTTGCCCCGCGACCGCTCCATTAGTAGCCTGTTGCTATCTCCCTCGACGCCACGGCTGAGCCTTCAGGCGCGGGTCGTCGCTCCTCCGTCCGCCTCCGTGCAAAGACTCTCAAGGAACCCTGCAATGAAGTTTACCCTCACCTGCGCCGCGCTGCTCGTCGGCCTCGCCCTGATGCCAGCGGCCCGCGCGGCCGACGCTCCTAAACCAGACAAGGATGGCTGGTACCAACTGTTCAACGGCAAGAACCTCGACGGCTGGAAGGTTTCGGAAGATCATCCGGAAACGTTCGAGGTGGTCGACGGCGAGATCGTCGCCCACGGCGAAGCAGCGCATCTGTTCTACGACGGGCCGGTTGAGAACCACAACTTCAAAGACTTCGAATACGAATGCGAAGTTTTGACGAAGCCAAAAGCCAACTCGGGGATGTACTTCCACACGAAGTACCAGCCCAAGAGCTGGCCGACCACCGGCATCGAAGTGCAGGTGAACCAGACTCACGGCGATCCCAAGAAGACCGGCAGCCTCTACAACATCAAGAACGTGATGGACAAATCGCCGGCGAAGGACAACGAATGGTTCACGCAGAACATCACCGTGAAGGGAAACCACGTGACGGTGAAGGTCAACGGCAAGGTCGTCAACGAATGGACCCAGCCCGATGACTTCAAGCGCGAGGATGGCTGGGACGACGCCAAGATCGGCTCGGGGACGTTCGCCCTGCAGGGGCACGATCCGGACAGCGAGACGCACTACCGCTCGGTGAAGGTGAAGCCGCTGAAGTAAGCTATTCGTTAACTTGATTGCAAAGATCGCGGCCGGCAAACTTCTGCCGGCCGCGATAGTTTTAGGCCGCGAGCAAGGTATGATTGAGTAATGCTCAACGCGCCCGGCCAAGACTGGTCTCTTTACGAGTCGCTAACTCGCGACGCTGACGCTGCCTGGGCGCGAGATCAAACGCCTGCCGATCGGTGGGAACTCTACGCGAGTTTATTCAATCTGGTCTTCCCGCGATGCCAGGCTCACGAGGGAAGTAAACAGCTGGAGGAGAGACGCTGGGAATCAAAGTTAGCGATTCGCGAAAAGATGGTTGCTGCCTTTGGAATCTCAGACCGACTTCGACGTGACCGATCTCCTGCAAATCACGCTTCTTGAAGCGGTCCGCTGGCTTGAATCTCGCGACATTCGCTACGCACTTATCGGCGGATTAGCAACGTCTCTACGCGGCCAAGCGCGCGTGACTGCAGACGTTGATCTCGTCATCGCGACAGACCTGCCAGAAGCCCTAGCCCTCGTGAACGAGCTTCCGCAGACGGCGTTTGCACCGCTGTTCGACAACGTGGCGGACGTGGTGCAGCGCGCGTTCATCCTACCGCTACGTCATCGCGTGACAGGAGTGAAGGTCGACGTCGCCATTGGACTCTCCGGATTCGAGCAGCTGGCCGTGTCGCGAGCAGAGCCAATCGAGCTCTTCAGCCATCCCGTGGCCACGGCGACGACCGAGGACCTGCTCATCATGAAGACGCTTGCCGGAAGACCGCAAGACGACCAGGATTTGAGAGGATTGTTAATCGCCCAGCGCGATCACATTGACTGGAAATACTGTTTACAAACGGCGGCAGACCTCGGGGATGCCGTCGGCCAAGATCTGGCGGGACGACTTCAGCGCCTTAGGGACGAACGCTAAGCGACGTCTCATTTGATCCGAACCATTCATGCTACGAGTAAGGCGTGGCGTGCCGGCCGGAATGTCAGCTCCGGCAATCGAACTCGCGGCGTTTGGTTGCGCGGACTTTTCTGGCGGTAAGTGAGTCGAGTTGGCGACGTTCGAGCTTTGGCAGAAAGCACGCATCAATGAAAACGGGGCCGACGTGAAGCGTCGGCCCCGTATCGAGTTCGTGACTTTCGCTCGCGTCCCAACGGTGGATCCGCGACGCACGCCGTCAGCGGCAGGAGCGGCTTGCCTTCTGGGCAGAGCCGGATCCGAGCGCGCTTGCCTTACGGCGTGCTGATCACCTCCTCCGACGACGACGGATTCCCCGCGGCAGCGTCCTGCGGCTGTTGCAGGCGAGCGGTGAACCAGGTTTGCTGCACGCCGTTGGGCGCCGTGACGTTCACTTCGCCGGTGGATGACGTCAGCGCCTGGAGCGACGCGGAGAACTGCAACTCCGGCGTCGAGACGACGTTCCAAGTCGCCAGTTGCGTTGCGCGGTCGACCGTGCCGGTGATATTCTCGGTAAGGTTGTCGTCGGCGTTGTAGTAAACGCCTTTGATCTCTCCGGCTTTGCTCACGGCCAGCTGCAGGAGTTCCTTCTCGCCGCCAGCGGGAGGCTCGAGCGCGTAGACGCCGAGCGACAGCCAATCGCCCCCAGCGGCCGATTGGTCGTCGGCCGCCACGTTGGCCGCCAGCGGCGACTCGGGCGACACGCTCTGCGCCGTCGAGTCGTCTTCGTCGTCAGGCGCTTCGTTCACCACGGTGGTCGAGTAGTCGCCGCCGTCGTCGTAGGCCGCGGCTCCGATCCAAGCGGTCGTCGCGGCCAGGCCTGCCGCCGCCCACGCATCGGCGTGCGGGTGCGTGTACTGCCAGGCGTTGGGGTGGTCGGCGTACCAACCCGCTGAGAAGGGCTCGTTGCCCGCGTTGAATTTGTTCACCCAGTTTTGGGCATTGTCTCGCAACTCGCCGGCCCGCTGAGACGCCTGCTCGCCCGCGCGGCCGTCGCCGCGATCGCCTGGTCCGTGGTCCGCAACGCCGCGGGCGCCGTCAGGCGGCAGACCGAGGAATTGCTGAAGTTGCTTTTCACCCTTCGCGCCGTCGGCCACCGATCGCGTTCCCTCGCCGGCCAAACCATCCTCTCTGCCAAGCCCGCCGTTGAGTCGATCGCCGGCGCCTAGCCCGCCATTGAGGTGGTCTCCGCCGTCGAGTCCGCCGCCGATGGCTCCGCCCAGATCGCCGCGTTGGCGGTCGCCCACATCGCCGGGACCGCGCCCGGCGCCGCCTCCGCGGAACTGGCCTCCGCCGCCGCTGAACGCACGACCGCCGCCTCCGCCTCCGCCGCCCCGACCGCCGCGGGCCTCGACCTTCGCCACAATCACGACCATGGCCAGGCAAGCCATGACGATGGTCATTCCCAAAGAACGCTTTGACATCTGAATTGCCTCAAGAGAAGAATTTGCGGACTCCCTGGACAGTCCTGCCCAGGAAGTCCGTACCTGAATGTGAAATCGATTCGCTGCCGGTTACTCCGTTGGTTGCTTCAGTCTGGCCGAAGTCCACGTCTCTTTCTCGCCATCGGCCAGCGTCACTTCGACTGGACCTTCGCCGCTGGTGAGGGTCTTGAGCGGCGCCGAGAACGCGACATCCTTATTGGCGTCGACTTTCCAATAAGCGTTGTTGGTTTCGCGATCGACCTCGCCAACGAGATTCGAGCTTTCGTCGGTCGCCTTCGAGTAAGCAACGCCTTCGAGCGTCCCATCGCGGCGGAGAGCGAGTTGCACTAGCTGCTCGCCTCCCTCGGCGGGGGGCTCCAATGCGAAGACGCCCAGCGGCAACCAATCGCCGGCGGGCTGGTTCTCGTCGCTCGAGGCCGTTTCGTCCGCGTTGTAGTTTGCAGCGAGCACCGGCGATTGGTCGATCGTCGTCACGGCGGGCTGGTTCGCGGCCGGCGCGGCCGTGACGTTAGCGTCGCCCGCGTTCCAGCCAAGCCACGAGTTCACCGTGTCGAGCCCGGCCCAGCCCCACAGGCCGCCGGCGAGATAGTTGTATCGCCAAGCGCCGGGATGGCCGGCGTACCACTCATTCGTGAACGGACGATCCAGGCCGTGGCGGCCGTTCACCCAGCCTTGGGCGTCGTGATGCCAACCGCGATGTGCGTCATGATGATCGGCGTGGTGCTCGCTTGAATGGTGGTGTTCGCTGGAGTGATGATGTTCGCTGCTGTGATGCTCGGCATGGTGCTCGCCGTGATGCTCGCCCCCCTTGTGCTCGCCCCACTTGTGCTCGCCGCCGTGGTGCCCGCCGCCGTGCCCGCCCCCGTGCCCGCCGCCATGTCCGCCGCGAGCTTGGACCGTGGCAGCCATCACCGTGGCGCTCATGAACGACGCCGCTAATACGTACCGTGGAATCCGCTTCAACATGAATACCCCCCGTGCCGACAGTTCGGCGCCCTCGAGAAAAAAGTGGTGAGAAGTGGATGGGGTTCGTCGCGTGCGACGAGCCTGCAGAAAAGCGCGCTGACAAGGCCCGCCGACTAACCGATCGCCGGGCATAACGAAACCCTAGGTCAGAAATGCAAGGCAGGAGGCGTCCCACGACCACGACGGAGCGCGGGTCGTAGCGATTGCGAGGGGTAGCTCTAGTCGTTGGGCGTGAATTTCGCGAAAATGAATGCCCGCCCTTCCCCGCCACCCGCGCGATTCAGGAACGCTCGTCATGGAATACCGACGCCTCGGCCACTCTGGTTTCACCGTCCCCGCCCTCACGTTCGGCACCGGCACGTTCGGCGGCGGATCAGAGTTCTTTAAAGCTTGGGGGGAGACCGACGTTCAAGAAGCGTCGCGGCTGGTCGACATTTGTCTCGACGCTGGCCTGACGATGTTCGATTCGGCCGACGTCTATTCCAACGGTCTGGCCGAGGAGATTCTGGGGCAAGCGATCAAGGGACGCCGCGAGCGCGTGCTCATCTCCACCAAGGCGACCTTTCGCTCAGGCGACGGTCCCAACGACGTCGGTTCGTCGCGATTCCATCTCGTGGAGGCCGTGGAATCAGCGCTGCGCCGCCTCGGAACGGAGTACATCGACCTGTTCCAGCTCCATACGTTCGATGCGTTGACGCCTGTCGAAGAAACGCTTGGAACGCTCGACGATTTGGTTCGCGCCGGCAAGATTCGCTACATCGGCTGTTCCAACTTTGGGGGTTGGCAGCTGATGAAGTCGCTAGCCGCGAGCGATCGCTATGGCTGGAGCCGCTACGTCGCGCATCAGGCGTATTATTCGTTGGTCGGTCGCGACTACGAATGGGAGCTCATGCCCCTGGCGATCGATCAGGGCGTTGGCGCCGTCGTCTGGAGTCCGTTGGGCTGGGGCCGGCTGACGGGGAAGATTCGCCGGGGGACGCCGATCCCCCCGGGGAGCCGCCTGCAAAACCAAAGCGTTCTCGACGCCGGCCCCGCCGTGCCGATGGAGCGTCTCTATGCGGTCGTCGACGTCCTCGACGAGGTCGCCGCGGAAACGGGAAAGAGCGTGCCGCAGATTGCCTTGAACTGGCTGCTGCAACGCCCCACGGTAGCGACGGTCGTCATCGGCGCTCGCAACGAAGAGCAACTGCGGCAGAACATTGGGGCGGTCGGTTGGAGCCTGACTCCTGAGCAAATCGACAGACTCGACGCCGCCAGCGACGTCACGCCAGCGTATCCGTGCTGGCACCAGCGGGTCCACTTTTCGGAGCGGAATCCGAAGCCTGTTTGAATCAAGTTCGTCGGCGTAGAGCGGTGATTGCACGACGTCGTCGGCCGTTGCATTTCTCGACACGGCACGTCGCAGGTTTCAACGTGCGTGCATCCTTCGCTCCGTCATTGGCCGCGGTGGAATGGGATTTGGGCTCGTCGGCGCCTGACTTGCGTACAATGGAGGGGCCGGTCGCGCTGCGCCAATTCCTACCCTACATTTCTGAGCGGTCTCCTCCATGCCCTGCCGTCGCCTCGTGCCGTCGCTGATTGTGTTGGCTCTGTGCGGCGCTGAACAGGTTTTGCATTCTACGACTGAACACGAACTCAACGCGGCGGAGATGGAAGTTGGCGCCGGCCTGGGGACGTTTCAACCGGTGGCGGTCACTCCCGCGGGGCAGAAGTCGATTGACAAAGGGATGAAGTGGCTCCTCGGCGCCATGCGGGAAGACGGAAAGATCGGCGCGGACGAGAATTATCCGCCCGATCCGAGCTGCACGGCCATGCTCGGACTCGCGCTCTTGGCCGAGGGCAATACGCCGTACGGCGGTCCGCATGCCGACGAGCTGCGTCGCGTGCTCGACGCCGTGTTGAACATGTGCAATGCGCTGCCGCGCGGAGCGCGCCGCCCAGGCCGGACGACGCTTGTGCAGCACAAAATTGGGCTGAACGCCGATCGATTTCTCGCGGCGGTGTTTCTCAGCGAAATCATCGGCGAGACGGGCGACGCCGACAACGACGTCCGCCAGACGCTTGAGCGATTGGTGCAAGACATCAGCGACACGCAAGGCGCTGACGGCACTTGGGGAAACGAAAGCTGGGCGCCGGTGTTAGGGACGGTGCTCGGTTGGGAGAGCTTGCGCAACAGCGCCTCGTGCGGCATGAAGGTCGACGCCTCGGCGCAGCAGGTTGGCGAAGCATTGCTCAAGCAGCTCCGCCTCAAACTACAATCGCAAGAAGGCTGGATGCACGACTTCTACAAAAACGCTTCCAGCATTCGCGTGCTCTATTCGATGGGCTATCGTGACGACCCGCTCTACAAGCAATCGTTGGAGCGCACGATCTTCACCGCACAGAAAGACGAACGCCCGTTCAAGGAAGCGGGCGGCGAGGAGTATCTCGCATTCTTCCTGGTAAGCGAGTGCCTGTTGCAGTCGCCCGGCGGCGAGGGGACGTCGTGGTACCCGCTGGTGAGCGACGGGCTGATGAAGGTGCAGAACCCCGACGGCAGCTGGACAGGGCATCACTGCATCACCAACCGGACGTTTTGCACGGCGGCCGCGCTACTGACGCTGCAGACGCCGAACTACTGTTTGTCGATCTCGAATCTATGAGCGTTAGCCGGCGGCGTCAGCTGCGACTGTGGCCAGTGCTGTGGGGCGTCGGCGTCTTCGCCGCTGGCCTGTGGTGGAGTCGCACCGAAGCGGGCGACGTTTCGGCCAAACTGGATCGGCCCGCCATCGACGCGGCGATTGGACGCGGCGTCGAGTGGCTCGTCACTAGCCAGCAGCCGGACGGCTCGTGGCGCTCAGCAACCTATACTCAGTTGCAAGCGGGCCCGGCGGCGACGGGGCTTGCCGTTGCGGCGCTAGCATCCGTCGCCTCTGACGAACTGGATCGATCGGGAAGCGAAACTTCAGCTCGGCGCGCGATTGACGCCGCCCTGCCGTGTCTATTGGGCAACCTTTCCCCCGATGGTGCGATCCGCGCGCCAGGCGATGCGAGCGAGTATCCGACCTACGCGACGGCGCTGGCGCTGATCGCGCTGCAACGGTTACCGGCGGCAGATCGGGCTCGGTACGCCGACGAGATGCAGCGGATGCAGGGTTACCTGGCGGCAGCTCAAGTCAGCGGACCGCTGCCAAACGGTCTGGCCACTGCCGAGGATGTCGGCGGCTGGGGGCTGGTGGGCGGCGCCGTCGCCGACCCGAGTTCCTTCCGCACGTCGAATCTCTCGACCACGCGGTTCGCGCTCGAAGCGCTCGCGCCAGTCGCGGATCGCTATGTCGCCACTTTTGAACTCGCGGAGCAATTCTTGGCCCGCCGGCAGAACGGCGACGGCGGCTTCGCGTTCCTGAGCGATCCGCTGGACCAGCTGAATAAAGCCGGCGCCATCGAACCCGCGCACGCTGGCGATCCGTTCGCGGCGCGCTCCTACGGGACGGCCACCGCGGATGGGCTGCTGGCGCTGCGAGCAGCGGGCGTCCCGCCGTACGATTCGCGCGTCGCGGCGGCGATCGATTGGCTTGGTCGCCGCCCGCAAGTCGATGCGGTTCCCGGATTCCCAGCGGACGAAGTTTCGCAGACCGCGTCCGAAGGTCTGTTCTACTACTATGCGGCCGCTCTTGCTCAAGCGCTTGTCCGCTGCCCTGAGGCTCCGTCCGCGGCCCAAGCTCCAGCCTTAGCCGCTGAGCTCATGGGCCGTCAGCGTCCCGACGGCTCGTGGGCCAATAGAATATCGACAATGCGGGAAGACGATCCGCTGACCGCGACGTGCCTGGCGCTGGAAGCGCTCGTCGCGCTGCGGTCGCTCCAGAACAGTGACTAGTCCTCAGGTCGAAATGCCGAAGTTGATTTCCTTACGGTGTCATCGTGCGTGGCTCATCGCGCTGCTGGCCTGCGCGGCGATGATCGCGTCAAGCAGTGCCGCATTCAGTCAACAGCCGAGCGGCGTCACCGCTGCACAGGTGAACGAATCCATTGCACGCGGCGTCCGCTTCCTGAAATCTGAACAGCGCGACGACGGCACGTGGGAAGAACGCCCTTTGTATGCCGGCGGACTCACGCCGCTGGCGACGCTGGCGCTGTTGCAGTCTGGCTGCGACGTCACGGACGAGGCGGTCGCGAAGGCGCTCAAGCACCTGCGCAGCTTCCGCCCCGACGCCACCTATACGGCGGCGCTGCAGACGATGGTCTTTTGCCACGCCGAGCCCGAGCGTGATCTGCTGTTGATCCAGCGGAACGTCCGCTGGCTGGAGGAGCATCAGATCCGCGCCGGCGAGAACGCCGGCATGTGGGCGATCGCCGCTCCCGGCACGCCGGACCATACCGACAACTCGATGACCCACATGGCGATGCTCGCGCTCTACGAAGCAGAGCGCGTGGGCGTCATGGCCGAGGAAGAAACGTGGCGGCTGGCGCTGGGGTACTGGCGGCGCTCGCAGAACTCCGACGGTTCGTGGGGCTGGGGGCCAGGTTACCCCGGAACGGGGAGCATGACGGCGGCGGGCATCGCGTCGGTGCTTGCGGCGTCGCAACGACTCGAACCGGGGGATGCCCGCGTCGCCGGGGACGCCATCGCCTGCTGTCAGCCGCAGGCGCCGAACAAGCAGCTCGACGCCGCCAACTCCTGGCTCGCCCGCAACTTCTCGGTGAATCGCAACCCGGGCGTCGACTATTGGCACTCGTATTATTTGTTCGCCTTGGAACGAGTCGGGCGGATCACGGCCCAGCGGTTCATCGGCGACCATGATTGGTACCGCGAGGGGGCTGAAACGGTCGTCGGTTTGCAATTGCCCAACGGCGCTTGGCCTTCGGATCTCGACGAGGAGCATCTCAATGATAAGCGCGTGTCGACGAGCTTCTACTTGCTCTTCCTGGCGAAGGGCCGTCGTCCGTTATTGCTGGCCCACGTAAAACACGATCCGCTGGGCGACTGGCATCGCCATCGCGGCGCGCTCCACAATCTCGTCGCCAGCGTCGAACATGCCTGGCAGCTTCCGCTGGCGCATCAGGTGGTCGACCTTGATCCCGCCACCGTGGAAGACTTGCTGCAGACGCCCGTACTGTACATCAGCGGGCACGATGCGCCGCGGTTCACCGCCGACGAAAAACGCAAGCTGCGGATGTACGTCGACCGCGGGGGCTTTCTGTTTTTCGACCAATCGTGCCAGGGCGGGGAATTCGACGCGGCCGCTCGCCAGCTGATCGCCGAGCTTTTTCCTGAGCCAGACGCCAAACTCGCGCCACTGCCGCCGAGCCATCCGATCTGGCGGATGGAGCAGGCCATCGATCCCGCCGCGGCCTCGGTCGTCCTCGGGGTTGAGGTCAGCTGCCGCACGGCGGTGGTTTACACGCCGGGCGATTTCGCTTGCCGCTGGGAGCTGATGGGCCGCGGCCGCGAGTACACGTACGCGCCCGAGGTTCGTTCTCGCATTCAACAAGCCGAAACGCTGGGCCTGAACATCCTCGCCTACGCGACCAACCGCGAGGTGGTCTTCAAAGACCCTGCGCTGCCGACCGTCGGCAATGACGACGTGGTTGATCACTCGCGCGGCCAGATCCGCATCGCGAACATTTTGCACCCCGGCGGCTGCGAAGGCGCTCCCGGGGCGCTGCGAAGCCTGCTGCAGCTGGCCGATCGCGAGTTGAACGTGACGATGGCCGTGCCGCAGGAGGTGTCGCTCGCCTCGCCAGCGCTGTTCAGCAATAACTTTTTGATGTTCCATGGGCGATCTTCGTTCGAACTGACGCCGGCCGAGCGAGCCGGACTGAAGGAATTCGTCAGTCGCGGCGGCACGATTCTGGCGGATGCGATTTGCGCGAACCGCGAGTTCGCCGAGTCGCTGCGCCGGGAGTTGGGGATCATCTTTCCGGAGACGCCGCTCGCCCCGATTCCCGCCGACGATCGCCTCTTCACGCCCGAATTCGGCGGTTACGACCTCTCGCGGGTGTCGCGACGCCGTCCGGGCGCAACGGAGCCTCGCGCCGTAACGAACGACCGCCCGGGCGGGCCAGCTCGCGCCGGCGGCGGAACCACCGGCGCTCCGCAACTTGAAGCGATCACGATCGACGGTCGCCATGCCGTCATTTTCTCGCCGTACGACCTCAGTTGCTCCCTCGAAGGTCCGGCCCCGCAGTGCGAGGGTTACTCGCGGCAGGACGCGGCCCGAATCAGCTTGAACGCGCTGCTCTACGCGATTCATTAAGTTCGGGGGGCACATTTCCATCCAGCTAGCACAAGTGCGGCACACGCCGCTGCGCGGCACACTCTCGCGACTGCGCAACGGCGCCGCTCGCGAAGGCACGGCAATCCCGCGTTTTCCAAGGCGAGAATTTCCAGTTTTCTGGCGCCGGTTGCCGAATCCGCGGCGTGACCGCGGGGTTTTAATCGCGTGCGGCCGAGTTCACCGACCAAGCTGGCGTGGCCGGTGACGCTGAGTGAGCTCCGCGGCACGGCGGGCGCCACATCACGAATCGACCCTGTTTGTTGACCCCGTTCCACGCCCCAGTACGATGGGGTTGGCCGGGCGCCGCTGCGCTTCGTGCGTGCTTTCGGCATGTTGGCCGTACTTTGGAACAGATCTGCCGCTCGCCGCCTGCCTCGCTGATTCTCTGCGGCAGGTTGCGCTCCCTCGATTGTCGGAAACTCAATGACGCGACTCCGCCGCACCGGAATTTTTGCATTGATCGCCGTCGCTGTTTGCGGACCGCGGGCATTGCGCGCCGCTTCACCGGGCGTGCCTGCGTTGCCCGCGACGACGGCGGACTACGTGAAGTACGCGATCACGGACCTGCCGAACCATTTTAAGAACGGAGCCGTCGCTTCCCTGAACAATACGCCCGCGACGAACCCGATCACCAACGCCGGAGCGACGCTGGGTCGCGTCCTCTTCTATGATGATCGCCTCTCGCATAACGACGGACTAAGCTGCTCGTCTTGTCATAAGCAACAGAACGATTTCTCCGACCCGGCCACAAAGAGCCTGGGCTTCGAGGGGGGACTGACGGGTCGCCACTCGATGGGACTTAGCAACGGCGCGTACTATCAAAACGGCAAGTTCTTTTGGAATCAGCGCGCCAACACGCTGGAGGATCAGGTCCTCATGCCGATCCAGGATCCGGTGGAGATGGGGACGAATCTGACGGAATTAACCGCCGAGCTTGCCGCCACCACATTTTACCCAACGCTGTTTCAGAACGCCTTTGGCACGCCGGAGGTGACGTCGGAGCGAATCTCGAAATCGCTGGCGCAGTTCGTCCGTTCGATGGTCTCCTACAAGTCGAAGTTTGATGATGCCGTCGAGGCGGGGACGCCGGGTGCTCCGAACTATGCGGCTGCCGGCTACACGGCGCAGGAGATCGAGGGCGCCGGACTGTTCCATGGCGCCGGACGTTGCAATCAGTGCCACGTCACGGCGGCGCAAGTCGGCGACGCTCCGCGCAACATCGGCCTCGACGCCACAAACGCTGCCGATATCGGCGTGAATCCGCCCGGCGTCGGGCAGTTCAAGACGCCTTCTCTCCGCAACGCGGAAGTCCGCGACGGCTATATGCACGACGGAAGATTCACCTCGCTCGAAGACGTCGTGAATTTCTACAGCACCGGCATTCAAAACAATCCAAACCTCGACGCGAGGTTACGAGTTGCGGGCGGACAACCATTCCGCCCCGACTTTACGGCGGAGCAGAAGGCGGCCCTGGTGGCATTCCTGAAAACGCTCACCGACCAAAGCTTCCTCACGAACGAACTGTTCAGCGATCCATTCGTCCAGCTCGCCGGCGACTTCGACAACAATGGCGCCGTCGACGGCAATGATCTGGCGATCTGGAAAACCGCGTTCGGCTCGACCGGCGCCGCCGACGCCGACGGCGACGGCGATTCGGATGGCGCCGACTACTTAGCCTGGCAGCGCAACTTTGGGCTAACGTGGCAAGATATGGCCTCGTCGCTCACCGCGGCGACTGCCGCCGTGCCGGAGCCAAACGCAGTGGCGGTCCTTGCCCTCGCGGCCGCCGGGCTGTTGCCGCTTCATCAGCGCCGGCGTCTGTAGACGCCCATTCCCAGCGAGATGACCAGCAGCGCAACGCCAGTCGGCTCGGGCACGGCAGTCGCCATGGCGACGGGCAGGCCGAAGCCGTATTGCCGCTGCCAGACGAGGAAGTCGGCGCCGTCGGAGACGCCGTCGTTATTGGCGTCGGCGTAATTGTTCACGCCGTAGGCGGCGTTCCAGACGGCCAAGTCGTTGCCGTTGACGACGCCGTCGCGATTGAAGTCGGCTTCGAACGTGTTGTCCACGAAGAGAACGACGCTGGTCGGCGTGTACTGCACCTCGAAGAGTAGACCGGTTGGCATCCCGAGCGGTTGCACCACCTGGTCGAACTGGCCGACCACCCCGCCCGGCGCCGTGATGATGGCGAACTGATCGCCCAGTTCCGGCGCGAAACCGCCGCCGTCATCGAAGAGCGACAACGACAGCGTGCCGTCGAGCTGCGCCGTGCCGCCGGTGACGAGCAGATTGGAAAGTTCGGTTCCCGGCGTCGTGCCGCCGATGAACATGTGGAGCGATGCGTCGGCGTCGCTCGAAAAGCGATTGACCGAGACCTGTCCCGGAGCAGCAAGGCCGATGGCGAGCCGACCTTCGTTCGCCAGGCCGGCTTGCCCCAGATTGACGCCGCCGGCGATCTGCATGCCATCGCCGTCGGCGTTGTTGTGGAGCAGCCCCTGGCCATTGAAGTCGGCGGCGGCATGAATCGTCGACGCGCCGCTAAAACGAAGATCCGAGGTTGAGGCGGCGAAGTTCACGACGCTGTTGTCGAGGAGCGTCACGCTGGCCGAGAGATTGACGTCGGCATTGGCGACGTTCACCGTGCCGCCGACGTCCATCTGCGACCCGGCGATCCGGGTGATGTAAATGCCAGAGACGCCTGAAAGGTTCAGCGTCCCCATCATCTGCCACGAGTCCGCCGGGTTCGACAGATTGAGGGTGAGGCGATTCGCCAACCCGCCGCCGACGTCGATCACTCCGTCGAACGAGTTGTTCGAAGCGTCGATCTGATCGGCGTTGACGGTGAACGCCGCGTTGACGTCCCAGATGGTGAGGCCGCCCGAACCATCGATGTCGAATTGGTCGGCGTCGATGGTCGTCGTGGCCGACACGGTCGCCATGCCGTTGACGCGCGACCGACCGCTGAGCTGGACGTTCCCCTGCCAGTCGGACGGGCCGAAGAAGCTGACCATGCCGCTGTTGGCGGCGACGCCTGCCGTGCTGAAGTTGCCGCCGCCTACGATGGTATCGCCGGTGAAGCGAAGTTCGGCGCCGCTCGACAGATTGTACGAGCCGCCGATGACGTCGGTCGCTTCGGCGAATTCGAGTTCATCGTCGGCATTGACGTTGACGACGGTGGCGGCGGCCAAGGCGACGTCGGCGTCGAACCGCAGCCGGCCATGATTACCGGTGACGGTCAGCGCGCCGGCCCAATCGACTGCCGCGCCATTGACCACCGCAGTCGGCAGGTCGCCGACGCCGGTGACGGTGAGCGAACTGGAGGAACTGGCGATCCAGCCGTTGGCGAGGTTCATACTGAGCAGCGAGTTGGATCCCATTTCCATGTCGCCGCTGAACGGATCGCTTAGCTGATCGCCGTTGAGCGTGAGCCCGGCGCCTCCGCCAGCGCTGACGACGACTAGCCCGTTCCCGTTCGTACCATCGAGGTCGATTCGGCCGTTGGCCGTTTGGAAGATCGTGAGGCCGCCGGCCGCCGCTTCGAGGCGGCCATCGTTGTCGAGCGCGACGGCGCTATTCTTCGAAAGGTAAACGACGCCGTTGCCGCTAAGCGATGCATCGGCTCCGATGGTGGCGACTCCCGAGACGAGCATCGACGCACCGTTCTCCAGCGTCGCGCGGCCGAAGTTGCTGAGCGAAAGATTCCCGGTCGTGAAGTCGGTGCCGCCGACGCCGTTTTCGATGCGCAGGCGGGTGACGAACGTCGACGGGCCAACGATGTTCTGGCCGCTAATCTGCGTCGCCCCGGCAACATTGAGAGAACCAGTCGACGTCCGCAGCGTCATCCCGTCTGTCAGCGTCACCGAGTCGACCGCCGCATTGGCGTTGAGCGCAACAATCTCGTTGGCAGCGGCGATGTGAGGACCGATCAGCACGTCATCGGCGACTCCAGGGACGCCGACGGGAGACCAATTGCCGGCGGCGGTCCAATTGCCACTCGCGGCGGCCCAGGACTTTACTGCCGCACGGCTCACTCGCGCTTGAAGCATGATCGTCGCACCGACGAATGCGACTAAGGCGACCGATCCAAATGAGTTAATCCGTCCCGCAGGACCTACTAACGACGAGAACCTCATCTCTGTTTCCTCTGCACGCTGGCAGACGGAGGACGCACGTCGCTCCGCTGCAAATGGAGAACTCGGGCAGAATCGCCCGGAATGTTGCGCCGGCAAGTCCCGCCGGCGGTGAGAACGGCCGCCCTCACTTCGCGCGCATCGCGACCGCCCGCCGCGGCCACGCTGTTAGGCCAAGCCTGCGGCGGCGGATTGCCCCCTCCGGCCAACGCTGCGAAAGGCATTGGCGTCGCGATGCGGCTGCGCGTTCGCGACTGTGCCGCGAACGGTGAGTGCACGCCTCGCAGTGATAAACGTCGTTGGCACGAAACCGCGACGCGGTAATCGATGGAAAACACGAAAATATTGTGGTCTTGCTGGTCGCCGCCTAAGATAAGTGCGTCGCAAGGCTGCACTTAGGGTTCGCCCGGACGGCGAAGGTTTTTTTCCTGCTCGCGCGATCATGAACCAAACGGCTGGCTCCATCACGCGGTTGATTCCCGAGTTGCGCCAGCGCGACGAACGGGCGATCTTGCTGCTGTGGCGCCGCTACGGAATGCAGATCGAGAATCTTGCTCGGCCCTGGCTGGTCGGCGTTTCCCCCGGCGTCGGCGATGCGGAAGACGTGGCGCAAAGCGCGTTTCACGCCTTCTGTCGCGCAGCCGCCGACGGACGCGCCATGGAACTGGCCGATCGCGACGATCTGTGGCGGCTGCTGGCGACGATTTCTCGCCACAAGGCCACTGACCGGATCCGCCGCGAGCTCCGTTTGCGTCGCGGCGGTCGGACTGCCGTTTCGAGTCAGGGACTGGAAAGCGCGCAGGACGGCGAGCCGTCGCCCGCCGAGGCGGCGCTCTTGCGCGACGAACTTGCCGTGCTCTACCAGCGGATCGACGAACACGGCGATCCGACGCTCAGCGTCGTGGCGACGATGCGCTTGGAAGGCGCGTCGAACGAAGAAATCGCCGAGCAGCTCGGCTGCACCACGAGGACGGTGCAGCGGAAGCTCCATCTGGTGGAGCGACTGTGGCGTCAGCGGACGAATTAGTTCGACTCGACCGACAGTTGAGCGATCTGCCGCTGGAGACGGTGTTGCGCTTCGACCAGTTGGCCGACGAATTCGAGTCGGAGATCCGTTCGGGGGCGACCCCTGATCCGGAAGCGTTCGTCGCGCGACTCCAATCTGACGAGCATGCGGAAAGGTTGCTGAGCGAACATCTGCGCCACCTGCAACATGAACTCGCGCCCACGGCAGCGGCAGATGCGGGCGCTGACGCGGGGCGATTGCCGCAACAGGTCGGCGAGTACCGACTCGTCGAACGTCTTGGCGCCGGCGGGATGGGAGTCGTTTTCAAAGCGATCCATGTGCGGCTGGACCGAGCGGTGGCGCTGAAGTTTCCGCGGTTCGCCGCGCTGCTCGATGCGGGCGCCGCGGCGCGGTTTGTCCGCGAGGCAAAACTTCTCGGTCAATTGCAGCATCCCCACATCGTCCGGGCGCTAGACGCCGGCGATTCGGAGCATGGCCCGTACCTGGTCACCGACTTCATCGCAGGCGAGACCGTCGAACAGCTCGTGCGGCGAGACGGGCCGCTGGAGTTCCGCCGCGCTGTGCAGCTGGCGCAGGAGGCCGCCAGCGGTCTGGCGCACGCACATGCGCAGCAGATTGTACATCGCGACGTCAAACCATCGAACCTGCTGCTCGATGAAGCAGGCGTGCTGCGGGTGGTCGACTTTGGCCTGGCGAAGTCGTTGACGATCGAAGCCTCGGCCGAAACCGCCGGCGGTTTGACGCACGCCACCGGCGCCGGAGCATTTCTGGGGACGGTCGGCTTTGCGGCGCCGGAACAATTGCAGACAAACGCAGCGATTGATCAGCGCGCCGACGTCTACGCGCTGGGTTGCGTGATTTACTTCATGTTGCAGGGCGAAGCGCCCCATCCCGGGACGCTGGCAGATCGCTTGCGGACCGAAAGTCAGCGCAACCAACTGGAACTGCGCCGCAGCGACGTCCCTTCCGCCTTCGCCGCCGCATGGCGCCGCATGGTGAATCGCCGGCCCGAGGAGCGGTTCCAATCGATGTCCGAAGTCGAGCGCGTCCTGCAACAAGCGCTCGACGGGACGCTGGCGGCACCGAAGCGAGCGATCTCGCGGCGAGCCATACTCGTGTCGGCGGGCGCGGCGACGCTGGGCGGAATCGCGTTGTGGCAGAGGGGCGCCTCCACTCGCCGTCCCAGCGCGATGCCAAAGCCATCAAGGCCGTTGGGACCGCCGCCGGCCGGCATCAAACCGCCGATGACGCCCAGTGAGATACAAGCGACCCAACAGGCATGGTCGCAGTACCTTGGGCTGCCGGTCCGCCTGTCGGCGACGGGAGACGTGCCGCTGGCGTTGCTGCCGCCGGGAGAATTCCAGATGGGCGCAGCCGACGGCCAACTGCCAGGCCAGACGCCGCCTGAGGGAGATTGGCGCCATCGCCGGGCCGACGAGGACCGGCAGCTCCACGAGCCGATGCATCGCGTCGTCATCAGCCGACCCTTGTACTTCGGAGCGACCGAGGTCACCAACGCTCAGTTCCGTGTTTTCGCTGACGCGACTGGCTACCTTACCGACGCCGAGCGGACCAGCGGCTGGGGCCGTGAGGACAAGGGGTGGGTCAAACGCTCGGGTTACTCGTGGAAGAATCTCGGTCAGCGGGTCTGCATCGATGAGTTTCCGGTGATCAATGTCACCTGGAACGACGCCGCAGCCTATTGTCGCTGGCTTTCGACGCAGGGCGAACCACGAACCTACCGTTTGCCCACGGAGGCGGAATGGGAATACGCCGCCCGTGCCGGCGCGCCGACGGCGTACCACTTTGGCGACGACCCCGCGCGGCTCGGCGAGTTTGCGTGGTTTGGCGACAATTCCGACGGGCTCTATCGGGCCGTCGGCCTCAAGGAGCCCAATCCGTTTGGCATCTACGATCTTTACGGCAACCGCCAAGAATGGTGCCTTGACCACTTCGCAGTCGATTTTTACGGCCGCTCGCCGTTGGTCGATCCGTTGAACTCGTCGGGCGGCGCCGAACGCGTCATGCGCGGGGGCGCTCACACCGACCTGCCGCGATTTTGCTCCGCAGTCACCCGATGGGGGCAAGAGGCGGATAATCCCGGCGCCGCTGGAATTCGCGTGGTCGCCGAAATCGGAGTCAACTAGCGTCAGCCCCCGGCTCCGCAACATTATGCAAACGCCATCAGATCGTTTCCTCGTCGCAAGTGGTTTCTAGCGGCCTGGATGCAGAGTTTGGCGTTCACCCAGAGGGTGACGCGCGGCAGTCGCCTCACCCAGTTGGGGAGTGGTCCGAGCCCGCCGCCGAAATTGGTGAGTTGAGCGAAGCGTTGCTCGATGTACGTCCGCTGCTTGAAGAGTGCTTGGCCATCGGCGGTCGTCAGCAGTTCGATCGACTGCAAGCGGCCGATGCTGTGGCGGCGGTGGCCCAGCGCTCGTCCCGCGCGACGCTGCGGAGCGATCAACGTCACGCCCGACCGTGCGGCGATCTCGTGCAGCGGGTTGCTGTCGTAGTTGCCGTCGGCCAGGACGCAGCCTCCGCCGACTTGCGGCAAGAGTCGCCGGGCGACCGTCTGTTCGCTCACGTTGAGCGGCTGGATTTCGCACGCCACGAGCGCATCGATCGTCCAGACGGCGTGCAGCTTGTAGCCGCGGGCCGGGCCGCCGACGCCATGCCCGCGCGTGGCGTCGGGATCCTTGCTGAAGCCTCCTACCGGCAACGGCTTACCGTCGAGGAAGCTCACCTCCGGCGGGTGCGGGCCCTGCCAGCAACGCTTCCTCAACCGCTCGATCAGTTCCACGGCCGCCGCCGTGCGGAGACGACGGCTCGCCGTCGATTGGCTCGGCAGCCGCACCTGCCATGACGACGGCCAATTCTCCGGCCGACACGCCCAACTCACCGGTCGATCGTGGATCACCGCCCAGAGATAGACGCCGACGATCCAACTGACCGAATAGACGTGTCCCGAACGATCGCTGCATAACCGCCGAGTCAAACGGTATAGTACGCTCCAGAGTTCGCGTTCCATGGCTCACCTCCTAGAAACGTGTCAGGTCTCTAGGAACAGCCTGGAACGCGGGCCTTTTTACCGTTAGCGACGCGTGCTAGCTATTGCATTATGTTGTCCGCCGGGGGGCTGTCCTACGCGAGATGACGCTTACCTGTATGGCAACCGGCCCCCTGGCGGAGCCAGGGGCTGAAGACGCGGCGCAACTACTTCTTTTCCGGCAGGCTCACGTGGAAGCCGGCCTTGTGCAGGGCTTGGACGGCCGCCTTCGCGTCGAAGTCGCCCTCGATGACGAAAGTAGTTTCCTTCGCCTTGAGGTTGTCGCCGGCAACGCCCTCGACCTTGCCCAGGGCTCCCTTGATCGCTTTGGTGCATGCGCCGCAGCAATTGTGGATGCCGGTCACTTCAAGGCGGGTGACCTTCTCTTTCGGCAGCTTGGCTTTGGGCCACTTCACCGCTTTGTTGTCGAGCTTGCCGTGGAAGCCGGCGGCGGCGATCTGGTCGACGGCGGCCTGCACCGCGGCGAGGTCGGACCCCACGAGCGCGACGGTTCCCTCTTCCTGGTCAATCTCCGCGGCAACCTCAACGGGACTCTTCTCGTCTTCGACGGCCTTGGCGACGGCCTCTTCAATGGCGGCGGCGCAGCCGGGGCAGCACATGTGGACGCCGGTGAGCGTGGCCTTCTCTTCAGCGCGAGCGGCTCCGGCGAAGGCGAGCGAAGCGATGGTCAACATCGCCGCCAGCGTGCGGGACGAAAGCGACATAAATACCTCACTGGTTGGAGTTGAGGAAAGGAACAGTGGACAAGGGCCTTTAGCGTAGCCGACTGGCGGCGTCGCGTCGAATCCCCTGGCCGGGTTGGCCGAATTAGGCCCGGGTGACGATTTATTAAGTTCCTCCGGCGACGCGCCTCCGCCGCCGGGGCGACCGCGACGCGAGGCGGAGGCTACGGTCACGCCGATCCTCCCTGCGGGGCGCGGGCGATGCTCGGGGCTACGTCGTCGCCTCCGCGCGCTCCTTCGCCGGGGCCGTGAAGACGGCCATCGAACAGGGCCGCAACTTGTAGGCCCGCGCCGTGGAAACGCTTTTGGCGTCGACTTTCGCCTCGGTCGCGGTCTTCAGGTCGCCGCATTTCTCATCGATGGCGGTGTCGAACAGGCACTCCCAATCGATCTCGCCGTTTAGCTCGGGCAACGCGAACGGTATTTCATTCGCGTGATCGGCGTTGAACAGGATCACGATGTGGTCGCCAATGATCGGCTCGCCGTATTCGTCGTTGTCGACCATCCCGCCGTTGAAATGGACGCCCAGACAGCGAACATGCGGCGTATGCCACGCCTCTTCGCTCATCTCTTTTCCGTCCGGAGCGAGCCAGACGACCTCGGGCGCCTCATTGCCGCGGATCGATTTTCCGTGGAAGAAGCGGCGACGATGGAAGCTCGGTTGGGCGTGCCAGATTTCGATCACCTTCTTGGTGAACTCCACCAGGCTCTTTCGTCGATCGTCGAGCTTCCAGCTTAGCCATGTAAGCTCATTATCTTGGCAATATGTGTTGTTGTTCCCCTGTTGCGTGTGGCTGCGCTCATCGCCCGCCAAGAGGAGCGGAATACCTTGTGAAAGAATCAACGTCGCGATCATCGAGCGCTTCTTGCGCTCGCGCAATTCATTGATCGCGGGGTCGTCGGTCGGGCCTTCGACGCCGCAGTTCCAGCTGTCGTTGCCGTCGGAGCCGTCGCGATTGTTTTCACCGTTCGCTTCGTTGTGCTTATGGTCGTACGACACGAGGTCGTTCAGCGAAAAGCCGTCATGGACGGTAATGAAGTTGACGCTCGCGTGCGGGCGGCGGCCCCCCCACTCGTAGAGGTCGCTCGAACCGCTGATGCGCGTCGCGAACTCCGACGCGACGCCGCCGTCCCCCTTCCAAAAGCGGCGGACGCAGTCGCGGTATTTTCCGTTCCACTCCGACCAGAGGATCGGGAAATTGCCGACCTGATATCCCCCGTCGCCGAGGTCCCACGGTTCGGCGATGAGCTTCACTTGGCTCAATACGGGGTCTTGATGAATGATGTCGAAGAACGCGCCGAGCTTATTGACTTCATGCAACTCGCGCGCGAGCGTGCTGGCGAGGTCGAACCGGAAGCCGTCGACGTGCATCTCCTGCACCCAGTAGCGAAGACTATCCATAATCAGCTGCAGGACGCGCGGGTTCTGCATGCTGAGCGTGTTGCCGCAGCCCGTGTAATCCATGTAGTACCGCGGATCGGGGGCCAGGCGGTAGTAGCTGGCGTTGTCGATGCCGCGGAAGCAATAGGTGGGGCCCATCTGGTTCCCCTCGGACGTGTGGTTGTACACCACGTCAAGAATCACTTCGATGCCGGCGTCGTGGAGATTGGCCACCATCGATTTGAATTCCATGAGCACGTCGGCCGGGCGATCGGCGGCGGCGTACGTCGGCTCTGGAGCGAAGAAGCTAAGCGTGTTATAGCCCCAGTAGTTGATCAGACCGCGTTCCACCAGCGGACGATCATCGCCCTTGGCGTGGATCGGCAACAGCTCCACCGCCGTGACGCCCAGCTCCTTGAGGAAGCGAATCGCCGGTTCGGAACCGACGCCGGCGTAGGTGCCGCGAAGCTCTTCGGGGATTTCCTCGTTTAGTTTGGTGAATCCCTTCACGTGCATTTCGTAGATCAGCGTCTTGTGCGACGGCGTGTTCGGCGGACGATCGTCGCCCCAGGAGAAGGCCTGGTCGACGACGCACCCGAGCGCCGCATCCGCGCCGCTATCGAGCTCGCTGAACGAAAGATCCCCCTCCTTGCTGTTGAGGACGTAACCCGAGATGGCGTCGGTCGGGTTGATCGTACGGGCGAGCGCCTTCGCGTACGGATCGAGCAACAGCTTGTTGGGATTGAAGCGATGCCCTTGCTCCGGCTCGTAGGGACCGTGGACGCGATAGCCGTAGACCTGCCCCGGTCGGACGTCGGGCAAGTAGCAATGCCATACCATATCGGTATGTTCGACGAGCGTAATCCGTTCGGTTTCTTTGTCGTCGTCGGGGGAGTTGTACAGGCAGAGCTCCACCTTGGTGGCGTTCTCGCTGTATAGCGCGAAGTTCACCCCTTTGCCGTTCCACGTGGCGCCGAGGGGGTAGGGTCGTCCAGGCCAGATACGCATATGTGGTGTCGGGGTTCGAGTAATGGGCAGTGAGCAGTGTAAAAATACTAGGGCGAGCCGCTGGCCTTGTGCCAGCGGAAATCGCCACTACGCCTTCGTCGGTTGGCTCTTCGTCAGCAATGCCACCGGCAGCGTCGCGAACAGTTGTTTCGCTGCCAGCGTCAATGTATCGTTGTTCGACTCAGCTTCCAGCTTTTGTCCCGACAATTCGCTGCGCCAGCTGCGGCTGGCGTCGGTTGGCAAAACGACGGCCGTGTCACCCCAATCGGCTTGCCCGCGGCCGGTCGATGCCTTGCCGCTGCCGGCGTGCGCGAGTCGGTGAAACTGTCGCGGCGTGACGACGATCACCCAGTCGTCGCCAGCGCGACGCGCGAAGGCGAACAGATGCTCGGCATGCACGCCTTGCACCTCAAGCGAAAGGTACTCGCCGCTGGCGAACAATTGCTCAAAGCGGCGGCGTACCGCGAGCGCCCGGAGCGTGACCAGCATTTTGATCCGCGGATCGGGCCAGGCCTCCCCAAGCTCTCGAGCGATCGCCGACAAATCACGCTCGACGCTCTTGGTAAGCTCCATGAGCGCCGTTTGCCGCGTCGCATAGTCGACGGGCCGGCGGTTATCTGGATCAACCAGGCTGAAGTCCCACAGCTCGGTCCCTTGGTAAAAATCGGGCGCGCCGGGCAGCGTCGCCTTCAACAAGACTTGCGTGAGCGAGTTGACGAATCCTGCATCGGAAACATCGGCGACGAACTGCGTAAGGTCCGTTTGGAACGCGGCGGCGTCTTGACCGAGAATTTTTCGCAAGAAGTCGAAGGCCCGCGTCTCGTACTCTTCCGATGGATTCATCCATGATGTGTGAAGTTTCGCCTCGCGGAGCGCCTTCTCCAGATACTGCACCATCCGGCCGCAATAAGTTTCACGCTCCGCTTCGTCCATCGGCGCCACCGGCCAAGTGCCGACGAGCGTCTGGTAGATGAGGTATTCTTCGTTCGCGTCGGGAATTGGGTCGCCGTCCCAGTCTGCGAGGAAGCGCCGATTCATCTGTCGCCAGAGGAGAACCGATTCTCTCCATCGACGCGGCGTTTCGGACAGGACGTGCAGCCGCGCGCGGACGTCTTCGCTCCGTTTAGTATCGTGCGTCGACGACGCCGACATGCCGTTCGGCCAGGTCGCCGCCCGGCGGTGCATCAGCCGGTGAAATTCCTCGACCGCCAGTCCGCCCGCGGCGAGCTCGCCGCCAACTTCGTTGAGCGACGCCAAAGGGTAGTAGCGATAGAACGCCGTATCTTCGACCCCCTTGGCGGTGATGGGACCGCTCACTTGCTGCAGCTTCAGCGCGAAGTGGCGCCAGGCCTCGCGATCTTCCTGGCTAAGCGTTTTGGGAAACTGCAAGAGCAGCACGTTCGCGATGAAATCGAACAACGAGCGCGACATGCCGGGGTTGCGCCGCTTTGCCAGACGAACGGCGAGCCCGATGCGGCGGTGATCCTCTTCGCTTGCCTCCCAGCCGCGCGGCGGGACGTAGGTACGGTAGACTGCAAGGCAGGCCACCACTTCCTGCAGGGCGCGCAGGAGCGTCGGCAAGGTGAAGTCGCATGACGCTCGTTCACGCTGTGCGATACGGTACAGCCGCGAAGCGAGCATTTGCATCTCGCTGAGCATCGCCACGCTGCCGGCTTCTTTCTTGCTTTGATAAAGGATCTGGGCGGCCGACTCTTCCACGCCCGACAGCTCTTCGTAGGCTGCTTGAATCTCCTTCACCCCATCGGCGTCGACGAGCAAGCGGCTGACCAGACTAATCAGCTCATATCCGGTCGTACCGCTGACGGCCCAGTCGACCGGCAAATGTTCGTCGCCCGACAAGATTTTTTCCGCGACCACGTAGAGCTGACCCGCCGACTCGCGGGCATGCTCCGGGAGCGAGTGGCGATATAGCGACTGCAGATTCTGGAAATACTGGGCCGGATCGAGCAATCCATCGGGATGGTCGATCCGCAACCCGGTGACGAGACCGCGTTCCAGTAGCGATGCGACGAGCCGATGAACCGTCTCGAACACCTGGTCGTCTTCGACGCGGATCGCGGCCAGTTCATTGATATCGAAGAAGCGCCGATAATTAATCTCGTCGGATGCGACTCGCCAGTAGGCAAGTCGATAGCACTGGTCGCTGAGCAACTTCTCCAGACGATCAAAGCTGCTCGGCTCGCCGACGACCCCGTTGAACTCATCGATCGCGGCCGTGAGAGCTGCCGCGACGCGCGGCCGCTTGCCCACGAGATGCGCCAGGCGTCGGCGGGCGATTCGCTGTTCGCGATAACGCTCACGCAGCGCGATGGGCGATGCGCCGCCCGGCGCCGGCAAATGCTGCAGCTGCGCGATGACGCTTTCCAACTCAGTCAGTTCAATGCGGCTGGCGCGCCGCTCGGCTGGATCGACGGGAGCGGCTTGCTCCTCGCGCATCGCCACCGCGAGCCGTGCGACGACTCGCTGCAGGATGGCGGGCCAAGTGCGGGGCGCCAGCGGAAACCGGCGGTCGAAGTACTCGACCTGCAACCGGTGGTCGGCGTAGACGATGCGCAACTCTCCTTGTTCCAGAGCCGCGCCGAATGGTTGTCCCAGTACCGGCTGCAGAACGCGATGCTTGAGCGTCTGCGGAATGGCGTCCCAATCGACGTCGAAGAAGTTCGCCCAGCGAGCTGCCTCGCCATTCTCTAATACATCCAGCCAGTAGCGATTGCCCGAATCGTTGATTCCCATGTGGTTCGGGACGACATCGAGCACGATCCCGAGGCCCGCGGCACGGGCGGCCTCGGCCAGCCGCAAGAAGTCCCCTTCGCCCCCAAACGCCGGCTCGATTTCGCCGTGGTCAACGACGTCGTAACCGTGGGTGCTTCCCGCCCTAGCGCGGAAGAGCGGACTGAGATAAAGGTCGCTAATCCCCAGCATCTGGAAGTAGGGAATCAACTCACGAATCTGCTCGAAGCCGTGCGACTCCGACAATTGCCAGCGATACGTGGCGAGCGGAACGCGGTTAACGCTCGGTGCAGAGCTAATGGCGATCGCCTCATCAGCGGCAGGCATCTTGCTAGACTTAACTGACATCAACGTTATATCGTTTTTTCGCGCCGGCGGTGCAGCGCGTTCCTGCAGCGCGGTGAAGGGTGGGTGTCGATGCGGGCCCGAAATGCCTCGCGTTGGGCTTCGCGGCAGCAAGCTTTGCAGTAAGCACGGCAACAGTGCGATGACGGTACGGCAATTGCAAACGAAGCCGTCGCCGAAGGTCCCGCCAATCGAGCAAAGGATGTGCCAAATGCCATTAGTCGCCGAGAGAGTACGCAAACTACCAATTGGCGCCGAAGTCTCTGCGCAAGGCGTCAACTTTCGCCTCTGGGCTCCGCGCCATCAACTGATTGAATTGGCTCTGGTGGAACCAGACGGCCAGACTCCGCGTCAGTTTTTGCAGATGGAGCCCGAAGGCGAGGGCTATTACTCGTTGCAGGTTGCGGAAACGCAGCCGGGCGATCTCTACGGGTATCGCATCGACGGCATCGAACGCATCTTTCCCGATCCCGCGTCGCGCTTTCAACCGCAAGGAGTCCACGGTCCATCACAGGTCGTCGACCCCCGTGCCTACCAATGGCATGACGAGAACTGGCCGGGAGTCAAACTGCCAGGGCAGGTGATCTACGAGTTGCACCTCGGCACGTTCACGCCGGAAGGGACGTGGGCAGCGGCCATTGGCAAGCTGTCGCATCTGCAAGAGGTCGGCGTCACGTTGATCGAAGTCATGCCGATCAACGACTTTCATGGAGAGTTCGGTTGGGGATACGACGGCGTCGCCTGGTACGCGCCCACGCGACTCTACGGGGCGCCCGACGATTGCCGCCGCTTTATTGACGAAGCCCATCGCCATGGCATCGGCGTCATTCTCGACGTCGTTTACAACCATTTTGGCGCCAACGGCAACTACACCGGCATTTTCTCGTCGTCTTACTTTTCCAAGCGGCATCCCACTGAATGGGGCGACGCCATCAACTACGACGGCGAACAGTCGCAACCCGTGCGCGAATTCGTCACCTCGAATGCCGCCTACTGGATCGATGAATTCCACTTCGACGGCCTACGCATCGACGCGACGCAAGCGATCTACGACGATTCGCCGCGCCATCTGCTGGCCGATCTCTCCGACGCTGCCCGCAAAGCCGCCGGCAAACGTTCGATCCTACTTTTTGCCGAGAACGAGGAGCAGCGCGTCTGTCACGTTGAACCGACCGACGCCGGGGGCTATGGGCTGGACGGACTATGGAACGACGATTTTCACCACAGCTGCCGCGTTGCGGCGACCGGGCACGCCGAATTCTACTACGCCGACTATGCCGGCTCGCCGCAGGAAATTCTTTCCGCGGTTCGCCACGGCTATCTCTACCAAGGCCAATACACCCCTCGACAGAAAAAACGCCGCGGCTCGCCGACGCGTCACTGCCAGGCAGCGCAAATGGTTCACTTTCTACAGAACCACGATCAGGTTGCGAACTCGGGCCGTGCCCTGCGGCTGAACGCCCTCACTTCCGCGGGGCGCTATCGGGCCCTCAGCGCCGTGCTGCTACTCGCGCCGCCCACGCCGATGCTGTTCATGGGTCAAGAGTTTGGGTCCACGGCGCCGTTTAGCTATTTTGCCGACCTCGATGCCGATCATCAGCAACTAGTGCGCGAGGGCCGCTGGGGTTACATCCGCCAGTTCCCGCGCACGGCCAAGTGGGGCGAGAACGGCGAACTGGCCGATCCCTCGGCGCGGCAGACGTTCGAGCAATCGAAACTCGATTGGTCGGAGCGCCAGCGCCATCACGGCGTGCTGCAGTTTCACGCCGATTTGCTCCGCCTGCGGCGCGAAGATCCGATCTTCGCGCAGCAGGACTGGCGGATGCTGGATGGCGCCGTCGTCGGTCCGGAAGCGTTCGTGCTGCGCTGGTTTAGCCCCGACGAGAACGATCGCCTGCTGTGCGTGAACCTGGGTCGCGACATGGACTGGCGACCCGTGCCCGAGCCGCTGGCCGCCCCGCCGCGGAACCAGGATTGGCGCCTCCTGTGGTCGAGCGAACGCTACGAATACGGCGGCGCGGGGACGGCCGAGTTCAACCCGCGGGATTGGATCATTCCGGGTCACACGGCGATCGTGCTCGAAGCAGCCCCGCTCTGATTAGGGCGAATACCCCATTTCTGTCTCGCAATGGCTGACCCGCCACGGGGCTATCTGCCGCATCAACGGCCCCGGCGGCGGACCAACTTGGACGATAGCCGGCATCGGCGAGGTAGGCCGTTTCGCGATGCCGGCTACCCATCGACGCAAGAACGGGGCAGCGCTCTCGCGACGACGTTTAGGTCATGGTCGATGAGTTTTTGTTATTCTTCCTGCAACAAACCAGTCGCCTAGCGCGTCTTCATGCTAACCATGCAAGAGACGACCACACGACGGCAATCACCGGCAAGAAATCGGAAAGTTGACCTCATCATCCGCCGCGGCTATGTTCCTTAGCGGAAGCTCGCCGGCACCGGAGACTCCACTCCCTTTTTTCCGTCTATTCTATAATCAGACAATTCGCGCCGCGGGCGGCGTCGCGTTGCGTCCCTAGGGTCGATTTTCATGCCGTCGCTGCAGCCCTATGGCGCCAAGCTCGCCAGCCTTCGCCGTGCGCTGGGTTTGACCCAGCTTGAGCTCGCCATTCGTTGCGGCGTCTCCGAACGGACGATTCGCAATGCCGAGCGGGGCCGTCCGGTCAAGAAGAGTTTTCTGGAGTTCATCGCCGGCGGATTAGGCGTAACGCTGCACGAAATTGTCCTGCCGTCGGGCGAGTTCGAACGCCATCTCCGCTGGCAGCGGCACGTCGATCGACTACTATCCGCCCTGCAACGCGTCGTCACGGAGCACGACGCCTCCGACGCCATTGAGATGGCCCATCGCGACATTCGCATGCGATCGGACAGTCGCGTGCCCAACTTCTCCCCGGCGCACGTACTGGCCGGCGAGTACCGCGACCTCGCCGGCATCGAGCGCTACGTCGAGAATGCCAATCGCTTCTGGGAGCTAGCCGTGGGAGGCGACGACTACTATGTCGAAGCCCCTACCGGCGGCGGAGACGTCGTAGTCATTCGCGGGGGACAGCGTTTCCGCTGCGACGACGACCAGCTGGCGTGGACCAACACGCTGTACGTCTGCGAATTCGAACACGAACGTCTGCTACGCGTCGATCAGTTCCTAACTCCCGGGGAGGGGCCGCAGGCAGGCGTTGAGCATCCCATCCGCTCGCCCGAGCGATGAACTTCCTGACTGCGTCGCACGACAACCGTCAGCCGGAGAGGCGGGGACTTTCGGTTCGAGTAAGCCATGGCTCAGTCGCTGCAAGGTCGAGCAGCAGCGTGCCGGCGGGCGGTGAGCCCGCCGGTTGAACCATGTCCGCAATCGAAAGCCAACGCCCCCCGGTTGAGGATTGTCGCGCGCTCCTGTCGGCGAACAGACTTCTACTCTATTGGGTCGCCGAGTCCCCCCGCAGGCAGGAAACCGGCACGTTTCACGAACCAGAAACTTGCGACAAAACTCCCGCGATCAGCACAAACTGCCATCTAAGGCGTCGGCGACCAGCCCGTAAGTGGCGTTCCCCCTGCACCCCGGCTACAGTGAAACAAGGCCCAGCGGCCGACATTTGACGAACCATGACGAGGCGGGTTCGGATTTAGCGACAGGGGCAGTGATGAGATGGTTGAATTGGCGAGGGCGGGCCATGGCCGTCGCCCTACTCGCCTGGGCGGCTGGAAACGCCGCCGGCGCCAGCGACTACGACGAATCGATCCTTGGCGATCTCTCCGGCATCCCTGCAGCGCCGACCCCTTGGTCGCTTGAGGCCGGCGCGAACGCCCTGATCGGTTCCGCTGGCACGAACGCGGCCGCTGGAACCGCTGACTTCGATCTCGTTTCGTTCGAGGTCCCCGCGGGCCATCGGCTCGACTCGATCACGCTCATTTCGTACGCCAACCCCGACATCTTTGCGATGTCTTTCACCGGCTTGCAGGCCGGAACGCCATGGCTCGACAGCGTCGGCTTCGACATCGCCGGCTACTGGCTGATGGGCTGGACCCATATCCAAACGCCGATGGCAGGCGTCGATTTGCTGCCGCTGATTCAGCAGCACGCCAATGACCCCGCGTTCGCCATCCCGCTGCCGGCGGGCGTCTACACGATGTTGTTCGAAGACGTCGATACGATCATCAACTATGCGGTGCGGTACAACGTCTCGGCCGTGCCCGAACCCGGGAGCATGGGATTGCTGGCGACGTTGACGACCGTGGTCGCGACGTTTGGTCGGCGCCAGCGCAGGGAACGTTCACATTCGCTGTTGCCGCGCTACGCGCGAAGTGCCGACCCGGCATGTTGCACCCACCGCAGCATCGCCGCCGCCGAGTCCTCCCGAAACCGCCGTTGAAGTCGTCGCACTAGCGGCCGTCCAAGGCGCGCCAACGGATGGCGCGGCCGGGAGAACGCCAGAATGCGATAGGCGACGGCGTCGGTCGCGCGACTCCATTCGACGAGGAACAACTCCTCGCCCCTCTCGACGTGTCCGGGAAGCGTGCCATAGGCGAACCCGAACTTCATCGCTTCGGCGTCACCTTGCCCCGATGTTTCATCAACGACGTACACGATCCTCGCGGCGCAGGCCCACCACATGCCCATCGAGCGCGCCGCGACGGCGACAACTTCCCCGGGGCGGAACGGCGTCGACCGCGGCCAAGCCTCGCACCAACCGAGATCGAACTGCGACCAAGCTTCGATGCCTCGCCTTGCGGCGGCGAAAACCTCGCGACCGTTTCCCAGGGCGATGCTCGTTCGATCGACGGCGTAGCCCGCTGGGAATTCACCCCCCGGCGCTGTTGCACCGACCCCCGGATAGGTGAAATCGAGCCCGCGCTGGACGTCAAGAAATTTGAGCAGAGACTTCTCGCTCGGTTTGCGAAGTTGCGGATTAATCACCGAGCTTGCTCGAAATGGAATGACAATGCCGGTTCAGCGAGCTTCGACGTTCACTCCGCACGCAGGCGCACCTTGCCTGGCCCGACCCATTCGTCCCTCGACTCGTCGAAGCCATCATAGCGCACCTTGTGGAGTCCGTACCAGCCGCGCTCGATCCGCGCCGGGTACCACTTGCCATCCTTCTCCCACTCGACCTCGACGCGATCCCCTTCGCCAAATTGCGCCGGGTAATAGGCCCGCACCCGGTCGGGGCCGACCCATTCGTCGGTGTCGGAGTCGAACCCGTTGTAGTGGACCAGCAACTGATCCCCGTCGGCCGCGATCGACTTGGCGCGATACCATTTGCCGTGCCATTCGACCTCGATCCGTTCGCCAACTCGCGAGGCGGCCGGCGATTCGACGTCCGCGAGAGACGCGTCGCGCGGGAAATCCTCGCCCGCGTAGAACATCGACTTCTGGCCTTCCAGGAACGCGAGCTCCAATTCAGCAAACCGTGCCATCTCGCTGAGCGCCACGGCGCCGTCGCCGTTCAGATCGACCACCCCCTCGCCGCGCCAGCCCGCAAGCAGCGAATCGGTGAACGTCCAGTTGCCCGTCGACGTGTTGTGAGCATAGGACGAGGTGACCACGCCGTAGGTGACGTCCGAATCGGGCGCCAATTCCTTCGCAACGTCGAACAGCGCGCCCGAATGGCAACAATCCGCCAGCAGCAGCGCCCGATCGCCGCTGAAATGGTTCTCCACGGCGTCGAAGATTTCCCTGACGCCCCAACCGCTTTCGTTCTCGTCGCCCGCGTCGTAGCAGGCGAACCAAGTCTCGCCGCTGTCATCGTCGCGATAGCCATGGCCGGCGAAATAGATGACGACCGTCTCGCCTTCGTCGGTTTCGTCGAGCAGCGCCGTCAATTCCTTGTCGATCCGCTCCTTCGTTGCTTCGGCGTCCTGCAAATAAACGAGTCGATCGTCGGGAACGCCCGCCGCGCGAAAGAAGTCGGCCAGCTGCTGATCTCGCCGATCGACCATGGCGGCCGGAAACGAGCTCCACAAGTCGCCCCGTTCCCATTCTAGGATGCCGACGATAAAGACCGTGGTCTTTTCGGGATCCCAATCAAGGTCGTCGCCGGCGCGCACTGGAGCCGCGATCCAAACTGCGCATAACAACGCAGCCGCCAAGAACCCGATTCCCAGACGCATGGCTTGCCCCACAGAACGTTGCCATCAGTCGCCGCGCAGCTTTCCCCGTGTTCGGCCGGCGAGTATCACAAGAGCAAGTCTAGCTCTTGATTTTGGGCCTTGAACCTCGCTCATTCTGGGGCGATTTCGACGCTGCGCGGGCATCCGACCACCACGCCAAAAGCGACCAGGCGGCGTCACTTCGCCAGGCCAGCGAGCGCCTCGCGCAGCTGAATCGCGGCCCCTTCGCCCATCCCCAACGGCCGCTCGCTGCCGACGAAAAAGACGTCGGCCTTCGCCTTCGCGCCCACCCCGGCGGGCACGAAATGGACGTACGCAATGTTACGCACGCTGAGCACCAGCTCTGAACCGTCGTCGAGCACAATCCGCACCGTCTGCTGCATGATCCCTTAAACTCCGTCGAGAAAGACCGGCCGAACAATCATTCGCTCGGCACAGTATAACGCCTTAGCCAGCACGGCGGGGAAACTTCGAGGCGTGCTTCATCCCCGCTGGAACCGCCTAACGTTCGTCTTGATCATCGGAGAATTGCGGTCCAGCAACCCAAAATCGAGCGTTTCGGCGACTTGCGACGGCCTCGCCGATGCCTACGGCTCGTGCGACCCATCCCATCGAGGTTGCGGCGTGGAACGTGCCTTGAGGCGCTGTCGCGGGGACGAACGGACCAGTGGCGCCGGTTGTTATGCCTTGATCCAATTGCATCACTCCGCGACGTTTGAATCGCCACGCAGCGGCGACCGCCATCGTCAAAATGCAACCTAAATTTGAAAAGGCCAGGAGCTCACGTCACCGATTTCCGTCCCGCCAACCGCGGCCATGCCCAAGTCGCCCTACGCCCTTGATCGCCGCCAGACCGCGACCTCTGGCATCGAGCTCTGCAGCGGCTGCGGCGCGAGCATCGCACTCGTCGCGCCCAGCGACACTGCGCCCGCCATGCCCTGGAAGTGTCGCGCTTGCGGCGCGATTTATCTCGCCTCGCCGCAGCGCCGCAGCGGCGCGACGTTTCAAGGAGGCGTTCGACCGGCGTTCTACCGCGACGTGATCGAGGACGCCGCCCTCCGTCCAGCGCCCCAGCCACGCGAGCTCTCCGCCGAAGACCTTCGACAGCTCCAGCGCTGCCTCCCCGACGACCGCCCGCGAACCGGCAACGCCCGCGGCAGCCAACGCTATCAAGTCGCTACCCCAATCTCGCTCCTGCCGCTGGCGGCGGATTTTCGCGTCGACGGCCCGATCGTCGCGGCTAGCACGCTCGACGTCAGCTGCGGCGGTCTGGCGCTGCTCAGCCGCCAGCCAACGGCCGCCGCCTATCTGGCCATCGAGTTTCTCGACGTCGGCGCCCGGATGCCGGCACTCATTCTGTGCCCGTCGCGCTGCACCACGCTCGGCGACGCCTTTGCGATCGCCGGCGACTTTGTCAGCCGCATCTCCTTCTAGCGGCGCGTCGACGCCCTCGTTTATGTTCGGCGGCGCATTTTCGTCGGCAAAGATGCTGATCTGTTGCCTCTCTACCCCTACGCCGCCAAAATGGATGTTGGCGGTGCGATCCTTCCTGAACGTTGATCGGCCGACCTCTCTTTCCGGAACAGAACCTAACCCGCTCTCCTAGCGTGACGCGACCCAACGCCAGCGCCAACGACGACGCGCGCCCATCGCTTGCATCCCACATCGACTACGAGGCGTTCCCTCCGTGGCTGGCGTCGCTAATCACCCACATGGGCCTGATCATCCTGCTGGGCCTGGCGATTCAAGCCGCGCCCGCGCGGCCCGCATTTGACCTGGCGGTCAGTCTTGACGGCGACCCGGGGCTCGCCGATCTCGACGCCGGCGGCGGCGGCGACCCGCTGAACGACTCGATCGACCTCCCGGTCGTCGGCGATTTGGCTCCTGCCGCGATGGCGGCAAATGACGCCGAAGTCGCGCTCGCCGTTGCCCCCGTGGCCGAGTTGGTTGACGTTCAGGTCGACAGCCTGCTGGCGGCAGCGCCGTCCGCCGACCAGTTCGCCGTCGAGACCGCGTCACTGCTGGCCGCCAGCGACGGCACAGTCCCCGGCAAGGGCGACGGCGGTTCTGGCGCTGGTTCAGGCGGCGGCCACGGCGACGGCATCGGCACGGGCGTCGGCAATGGCCGCGGTCCAGGCCGCGCCATGACGAGCATGTTCGGCCTTGCCGGCGAAGGGGGCGACTTCGTCTACGCCTTCGATCGCTCGCACAGCATGAATTCGGTCTACTCGCTCGAAGTCGACGGCGTCGAGGCCGTGAGCGTCACGCCGCTGGAAGCCGCCAAGAACGAGCTCAACCGCAGCCTCGGCGACCTGAACAAGTCTTGCCGCTTTCAGGTCGTCTTCTACAACGACATCGCCGTCACCTTCGGCAACTCCTTGTCGCTCGCGGCGGCGACGCTCAACAACATCGAACGGGTGAGGTCGTTCATCTACCAGATGCCGGCAGCCTCGAACACCAATCACCTCGTCGCACTCGATCAGGCGATCCGTTGCCGCCCGCAGGTTATCTTCCTGCTCACTGACGGCGAGGAAAAGGACGACCCTTCGCCGGCAGAGATCCGCCGGCTCGTCCAGGATTGCAAAGAGGCCAAGATCAAGGTCAACATCGTCCACTTCTGCGCTGAAGTGCGAACCATGTGCTCGCTGCGGCAACTCGCTCAGGAGACGGGGGGCGAGCATAAGTTCATCACGATGCGCGAGCTGGCCGAGGCGAAGCTCCACGCCAGCCGCGGCACGCCAAATCTGCGCGCCGTTGAGTCGCTCGCCCCGTTGGAATGAGCACGTCTAATTTCGAAACGTTGGAGCGCGGCTCGCCAGCAATCGCTTTTCCGATGGACGAAAAAACCGGCCTGCCATCGCTGGCAGGCCGGTCGCGGAGTGAATCGAAAGAACCAGAGCGATCCAATCACTTCCCGGAAGGCGCTGCTTGGTTCACCTTCTTGCTGATCGCCGTTAACTTCTTGTCGGCTTTCTCTTCTTGATCCAGATTTGCAGCCAGGGCCTTCTTGGCATTCTTGTAACCCAGCAGGTCGGCCCACGTGCACAGCGTCCCGTAGGTGGCGATTTCGTAGTGCTCGACTTTCTGAGCGCAGCCAATAAGCACCGCGTCCATCACCTCGGGCTCCGCCTCTTCGTCCATCATCGACTTGGTCTCTTCGATCAGGCCCGCCATTGCCTCGCACTTCTTGGCCTTTGGCGCCTTGCCGGTGTCCTCAAAGGCTTGTTCGCAGCGCGCGACGTGCTCCTCGGTCTCGGCCAGGTGCGCTTCGAACGCGGCGACCAGTGTCTCGTTTGACGCCTTCTTAGCCAACTTTGGCAGCGCTTTGACCAGCTGCTTCTCAGCGTGGTAAACGTCGCACAATTCGTCGTAGAACGCATCTTCTAAGGTATCAAGTGACATCTCGCGGCTCCTATAGAAAGTAAACGGTGGTTGAAACAGACCAGTGCGTCGAGAGGCTACGCGAATGTCGTGCCGCTACGGCGCAACGTGCTGCGCGATCTTGGTTCGGTCTGACGCATCACCGCACAGGCCAGAGCACCGTGTGTTCGCGCCGAGGCTTCAACTGGCTCTGGGTAAACTCTTTCCTATGGCATCAGCTTTGCATGTCCTAACGGGCTCACCCACTCAATTCAGCTTAGGAGGCCGACTGATGTCCGCTGAGCTTAAAGGAAAAAGGATCGCCATCCTCCTGACCGATGGCTTTGAACAAATCGAGATGACCGAGCCGCGCCACGCGCTCGATCAAGCTGGCGCGGAAACGCATCTCGTGTCGGGGAAGACCGACGTGCGCGGGTTTCATCATGATCAGGCGGGCGACGAATTTCCCGTCGACGTGCCGCTCGACAAGGCGCAGGCCGATGACTACGACGGTCTGCTACTGCCGGGGGGCGTCATGAACCCGGACGCTTTACGAATCGACGAGAAGGCGATCGCCCTGATCCAGGCGTTCGTCGACGCGGGCAAGCCGATCGCCGCGATCTGCCACGGGCCCTGGCCCCTCATTGAAACCGGCGTTACGAAGGGTCGCCGCATGACGAGTTGGCCTTCGCTGAAGACCGACCTTCAGAACGCTGGCGCCGAGTGGGTCGACGAAGCCGTCGTGGTCGATCGTGGCTTGGTGACGAGCCGAAACCCGGACGACATCCCCGCGTTCAATCGCAAGATGATCGAGGAATTCGGCGAAGGGAGCCATGGTCCGGGGCTCAGCAAAAAAGCCCGGTCGCCACAGGACCAGCACGAGACGATGCCCCCCTAGCACGGCGTCAGCGCGACGGGACGCGCACTCGCTGAACGAGTCGGCCTAACGCGGCAAGCGTTGCCAAGGCCAGCGTCGCCGTCGCAGGCTCAGGAACCGCACGCGCGGCCATGGCCTCGCTGAGATTCGCGCTCGCGTCGCGCTGCCAGAGTAGAAAATCGTGTCCATCGCTGTCGCCGTCGTCATCCGCATCGGCAGCGGCTCCCGTTCCGAACGCTGAGCGCCATGAGCTCAAATCAGCGGCGTCGACGGCGCCGTCGACGTTGAAATCAGCCGCCGAACCGGTCGCCGCGGCGACCTCGAACGCGCCGATATCGACGGCGCCGTTCGGCCGGGACGTGCCATTGATATCGACTGGGGGAGCGCTCGCGCCGGTTCCCCGGTTGATAGCCGGTGAACCGCTGCGCAGGCGATAGTCGCCGCCGCTCCAGTTCTCGAATAGCTCCGCCGGCGTGGCACTGAGCGAATGGGCGTCCTGCCCAGTCGCCGTCTGCCATTGGGCAAGGGTCAGAATCGAGTCGCCGCCGTTGGTGGTAAAACGTGAGATGACCGCGTTGTAGTCGCTGACCATGCCCGTCAGACTATCGGGCGAAACATCGATCGCGCCGCGAAAGGAATTCTGCGTCACGAGGACGTTGTTCAGGACGGTGTTGTTGGTCGACTCGTTCTGAATATTCAGCGCCCAGCGCCCATTCGAGGCTTGATGAATCGTGTTGTTGACGACGACGTTGCCGCTCGAACCCGCGGCCCCATCCTGCGCGAACAATGAAATGCCGCTGGCATGATTGTCGTAGAGCAAATTGTTTTCGATGCGCGAATTCTGCACCCCGTCCATGTTGATGCCGCTCCCCCCGCCGAAGCCGCCGCCATTAATGTTGGCGGCATTGCCGTAGACGCGGTTGCCGCTTACGAGGGCGCCGGTGATGAGCCCGTCGCCGCCTTGGCTCGCGTCTCCGTTCATGTGGATGCCGGCGCCATGATTGCCCCAGGTCACGTTGTGGCGAATGACCGGCCGATCGCCGCTGTTGGAAACGTAGATGCCATGCTCCCGCACCGAGCCGCTGGTCTCGTTATTCTCAATCAACAGATCGTTGACGTGCCCGGTAAAGATTCCCCAGCGGCCATTGTCGTAGGCGTGAACGTTGCGGATCGTCACGAACTCCGCCATGTCGTCGTCCAACCCAACGCTCCGAATACCCGCCCGCGGCATCCCGGTAACGCTGAAGCCGTCGATAATAATGTGTGACGCGAGTTCGAGATTGATGCCGTCCTGGTTCCCAGCGCCGTTGGTCGGCGTATTGATCAGTACGCCGGGCTCCGCGAAGAATTCAATAGGGTCGGCCGTCGTGCCGCTAGTATCGAGATAAAACCCCTGGTAGGCGCCCGCCTTGACGATGACGCGGTCGCCCGGCCCCACGACGTCGGCCGCATGCTGCAGCGTTGCCCAGGGCGCCGCGCTCGTTCCGGCCGCCCCATTGTTGCCGCCCGGAGCAACCACGTACTCCGCCCCGCCGGCGCGCCGAATCTGTGCCGCCGCCGCGAGCGCCGCCAGAACGCCGTACCAACAGACCTCCAGCCATCGACCCCGTCGCATGACGCGTCTCCTTCCGTCCCTTAGCAGCCGCGGGTGTCCATCGCGACCGTGGCCCCTGAGCCTCGATTATACGCCGCGCTGCGAAGGAGGCGACGATTTCGCTGTGCTGGCGCCGCACGCGGGACTGCGCAGCAAGCGGCGCCCGCATTCTAGAACGCAGCAGAGCTAAGTTGAATATTCGCCAAAGAGGAGTTGCAAATTCGTTAGCCGCGAGAAAGGGTAAATGAATAGAAGAGGGACGGTGAGTTGCTTGACTCCCTGACATCATTCCCTCGGATCGGCCTTAACGAAAATCTCTCGCGGAGGCTGGTCGTAGTATTTGAATAGGGCGGGACAAATCCAACCCTCCATTGGCGGATCGTCGAGGCGATAGTAGTTGCCGACACTGTCGCCGCGGACCCAAGTAAGCTTCTCTTCGAAATTGGGAAACGGCTGCGTCGAGAAGGTAAGGCGAAAGCCCTTATCGGCGCCAGGAATGTCAGCCACGAGGTGATCGATCATCTCAGGCACCCCGCCGACGAATGGTTCGCGCACCAACCCGAATCGATCGTCGTCAAAGACCCAAGTACCTTCGTAGCGATAAGGGGCGATCACTAGAATCGAATTCTGCGGCGGATGCGAACGGCGGCCTGGCAGCACTCCCAAATACCAACCGGCCCCGACGGCGACCAATCCAAGAATAGCGATCGCCGGAGCCACTCGTCGCAGACTAAACTTGGCGGCCATTTATTGCGACACTCCTAAAATGGAATGATTGCACAGGAAAACGATGGTTGCAAATCATGAGGAGGAAATCTCGCCCGTGCCGCGCCAATCGTCGAAGCCAACGTCGTCGCCCACGTCAACGTACGCGCCGCAGTGCGGGCAGGTCTCCGTGCTGCCAAGCTGCGCCGCCGGAAAGCTGGCGCTCTTACCGCACTCTTCGCAGACCACGCTGATATCGGGCGCTGCCGCAGCTGTCTCGCGCTGCTCGGCCATTCGGGATTCGAACTCGTCCACCACCGAGCGCGCCCGCGACGCATCGGCGCGATCAACCCACACCTGCGGCTTGTGGATTTCGGGAAGCAGACCGAACATCCATGCGCCGACCGGCGTTGCATCGTCCACCGCGTGGGCCTCGATGCCCGACGCTTGCAGGGCCTCGCGGAGCAACATCGCCTCGACGTTGTTCGCGGCGTTGTAGATGGCCACAGGATCGCGCATCTCTGTTTCCCTTTCCGAATCGAGGCCATCCCAGCGCTAACCGCTGCTCAGGAGCGCCGCCAGACGACGCCCCGCCGTTCGTACTCCATTTGTCGCTCCACCGCCAACGCGATCGCGGGGCCAGCGAAACGCTCCACGAGCCAGAGCGCTAGCTCGAGTCCCGAGGTCACCCCACCCGCGGTAACGACGTCGCCGTCGTCGACGACCCGCGCGTGAACGACCTCAACGCCAGCCTGCTCGAGGTCGCCGATCGCGCCGTGATGCGTGATCGCGGCGCGACCCCGCAAGATTCCCGCGGCCGCCAGCAGCATTGCTCCGGTGCAGACGGCCGCGATCGTGACCCCGCTTCGATGCAGCTCCGCGAGCAGCGCTGGAATCTCGCCCCGCTCAACTTCGGCTCGCGCGCCGGCAGCCGCTCCGTCAACCCAGCCGCCGCCAGGCACAACGATCACATCGGGACGCGGCCCGCTGCCGAGCTTTGCATCACCGTGCAAACGCAAGCCGTGCGCCGCGACGATCTCGCCTGTGGTCGGCGCGGCGACGAGTCGAACCGCGAACTTCGCTCCCCGCGACGCGGCGTTCTGCAGCACCTCAAAAGGAGCGATCGCATCGAGCTCGTCGAAACCAGGATAAAGGAGAACGTCGATCCGCATGTTGGCGTGCCCAGGTCCGTCGCGAGCAGAGATTCTTGACTTGCCGGTGTCCTATCATATCCGCAGCGGTTTCAACAATACCGCCGCGCATGAAAAAGGGCCGCAACCCCGCAGCGAACCCGTCGCTGATGAGTTACGGCCCAAGATTTCCACGCGAGAGCGAGCATCACGGTTTCCGCCCGCCCTGCACGGCGAGCCGTCCTCGCTCAGTCCGCAAAGATGCCGGTGCCATACCAGATGCCGTTGCGGCCGCGCCGGATGTCGTACCCGAACGCCCGGTGCCGACCTGCCACGCCGCGCCAGTGCCCCGATGAACCGCGCCAGCTCTGCACGCAATCGATGCAGGAATCAATCATGTTCTGCCCTGGCCAGCTTTCGGCAACCACTTCCGAGACGGGGCCGCCGGTGGCGCCGCTTAGTTGATTAAAGCGCGAACCAAAGTTCTGGTGGCCTTGCTGACCGATGCTCGCCTGATAACTGGAGTGGTTCGCCGCGCCGCTCGCTAGCGTTGGGTGATGCGCGCCGTAGGTGCTCTGCGGCGCCTCCGGATGCGTGCGCACGGCCCAAATCATCGTCCGCTGCGTCAGCGTTCCCGGCGGCAAATCAAGCACGACGTTCAGGTGATTGTTCTGCCAATGGTAATACTTGCCGCTCGAATAGGGGAGCACGTTCACGGCGTGTCCGTAGTGATTCGTCCCCTCGTTCTTCAAATCGAGCAGCACGAAGCCGGCGCCCCCCTGCAATTGCGAGAACGCGGCAAATGAGACCAGCCGCTGCGCCTTGCCGTCGACCATAATCTCCGCATCGATCGGCAGCCGCAGCCGCACGACGTTCTGCAGCTTCTTCTGCACGTTGGCGTTGGTCGCCATGTACTTGTCGACGCTGGCCTGAACGTTGTTGGTCGACGAGCTCGTCAGATTTATTAACAACATCCGCTTGGCGAGTTTGGCGGCTTGATACGCCTTGTTGTAGTCGGTGCGCCATTCCAAACCGCCGACGTCGACGGTCGATTTTTTCTTCTCTTCGACGGGCTTCTTCTCCTGGCTTTCGACTTCGTCCGCCGGTTTGGCCTCGTCGGCTGGCTGGCTCTCAGCGGTCGCCGCTGCGGCGGACTGACTTTCCGTCGACTCCGCGCAGACGACGTCGACCAGCGAGGACGACGCCAGCGCCGCGAGAATGGCCGAGGCGCACAGCGGCTTCATCAATGAGGAAGCGAACAACATACTCTTCTCCTAACGCAACTCCGCCAGCCGGGGTTCCATTTCCGACTGATGGCTCCACAAGACGCCGAAAGACGATTCCTTCGCGCGGCACGAAGGTTCGAGTCTAGGGGGAACGCCGCCGCGCCACAACACGCCGAAGCGGCGATTTGCGGCTTTTCGCTGCGCTCAGGCGAGACGCTCGCGGCCCATCGCGCATTTACAGCGGGGAGCCGTTCATGGACGCGGTCGCCGGCCCTCAGGCAGGGGGTTGGCGCAGGCGGCCGATTGCGGTAGCACACGCGCCGCCAAATAAGATCAGCACAGCCGTTGTCGGCTCGGGAATCGCCGTCACGGCGCCGACGCTCACGACTCCGCTGCCGAACTGACGCTGCCAGGCAAGAAAGTCGGCGCCGTCGCTGTCGCCGTCCCCATCGGCGTCGCCCGTGGCCGTCATGCCGACGGCGCTCTTCCACGCGGACAGATCGAGCGCATTCACCTTGCCGTCGTTATTGAAGTCGGCCGCAAACCCGCCGCCCCCCAGCGTCAGTTTCAGATCATATGCACCCCGGGCCAGGTGATCGCCCGCAAACGTCGTATCATTTGTGCCGGTGACGGCGAACGTCAACTGACCATTGGCCGGCACGACGCCGCTGATCAGCGCGTTGAGCGCCCCGCTGCCGCCATTGTCATCGCTCTCCAGCAGCAACCCGCTAGAGCTAAACCACCCCAGCAGCGAGTCGACCCCCGACGATGACGGATCGAGCGTCTCCGCGGTAAATGCCGCTCCCGCCGACAGTCCTGTGAAGGTGTAAAAGTCGACGTCGGCGAAGCCCTCAAATTCTACCAAGTTGTCGATGTACACGTCGTAGCTGCCGCCAATCCAATTGGCGTCCGAGAACGTGAACTCATCCACGACGCCTGCCTGCATCGTTTGCGTCACGGTAAACTCGTCGATCGGATCGCCGAACAAATCATACGGCTGAACGAACACCTCGTACGTCCCCGCCTCGCCATGGCTGCCGTCAAACCCCGTGTCGATCGTCCCGGTGACGGCAAAGCGAATGGTCCCGCTGTTCGTCGGCACATCGGCCAGACCCGAAGCGAAGCCATTGCCTACTGGGCTGCCATCGTCGTCGACGAACTCGATGTCGCCGAACATGTCTCGACTGCCGAGCAAGGTGTCAGGCGGTTGCCGTAAGTCGTCCGAGACGGTCAAGACGCCGGGCTCAAGGATCGTCGCCGACGCAAAATTCTCATTCGGCTCCGTCGCTTGAACCGGGCCCAGTCCGCACAACCCGACAGCGGCCAGGCACGCCATCGCCATCCATTCGGAACGCATTCTCGATCCCTTATCCCTTCCTCGCAGCCGTCGAACGCCGCTCCCGAACCGATGACCGGGATGTTGCCCAGTATACCCGAAGTCTCCGGCGACGCTTCGATGGAAACGGGTTCCCGCAATCTTAATTCAGGGGGAAATGCGCTTGGTTAGACCCGGCGACGACGCATGCGCGGCGACGCCATCACGAGCAGGGCTGCCAAGCCTAGCGACGTCGTGGCTGGTTCCGGCACGGCCGCTACTGCTGCGACGGCCCCGCCGCCGCCCCCCGCCTGTCGTTGCCAGGACAGGAAGTCAGCCCCTGTCACGGCGCCATCGCCGTCGGCGTCGCCCTGATTTCGGTTCGCATTGGCGGCAATCGCAAAGTTGCTGCGCCATACGCTTAAATCGCCCGAATCGACAAAGCCATCGCTGTTAAAGTCCGACGGCAGCGTCAGGCCGATCGAAATCACCGAGAGTCGCACCGAGTTCGTCAGGTAGCTGATGTTCCAACCCAGGCCGCCGGTGAGCGAGGGCAGAATCAGCGAACTGAACGTCGAGCTCAGCGGCTTCGTTCCCGTCAATATGGTGAAGGCGTCGCCGAAGTCCGGGGTAAAGTCATTCACAAGCGAAACCTCCAACTCGCCACCAAGTACGCCCGCTCCAATGATGTGGAGTTGGTCGTAATCAATCAGCGGCGTGTCGCCGCCGATCTCGATCTCCAAGGTTCCGGCCAGCGCCAAATTCCCCTCAATCGCCATGCCGCCCGACGACGCGCCGGGAGCGATGTGCCCGGGGAAGTTAAACGTTCCTTGCACCAGTCCATTGCCCGTGAGGCGTGCCGTGGGAGCAAACGTGTGAGCGCCCGTCACAACCAGCGTCGCTCCCGCCGCGACGTCGAAAGCGTTGGCGAGCTGGTTAGGTCCCATCAGCGTCAGCTTCCCCGCGGCCACCTCCGTCTCGCCGCTCAGCACGACGTCGCCGCCGATCGTGGCGGCGCCGGCCCCGGTTTTCACCAGCCCGGCGCCAGTCTTCACGCCGCCCGGCAAATTCAGCTGGCCGCCGTCGAGCGCTGCTAGTTGCAGCGGCGCCACGGCCGACGACGCATCCAACCCAGCGTTGATCGACAATGCCGCCGCCGAATCTACCTGAATCCGCGTCGACGCGGCATCAATGCTCACCGGCCCGGTCAGCGTCACTTGCTGATTCGCGGCGACCTGCAGTGCCCCTGCCCCGCCGCCGTCGCCGGCGAGCGCCACCGGTTCGCCGGTCGTCACATTGCCGGCAAACCTCACGCTGCCCCCGCTCTCGACGGTCGTCGCGCCAAAATTTGAGCCGAAGGCCGCGGCGTTCACAATCGTCGCGCTCGCTCCGCTGCGCACCGTCAGGGGTCCGTCAAATCCCAGATTGTCGGACAAGACCGAGTCCTCGCTTTCGAGAATCACGGCGCCGGCTCCAGTAACGTGATTAATCTCCTCCGCATCGAGTACGCGCATGGTCCCGGCGTTCGCGATGCCGGGATGAACGTCGGCCAGCGTGTTCGAGGTCGTCGCGGCCGAGCCGACTTGCAGTTCGGCTCCTTCGCGAATCGTGATCGGGCTGTCCATTGTCGCGGCATCGACCGAATCGAGAATCAGCTTCGCGCCGGTCTTCACCTCGATCGGGCTCTCCATTTCATTCGCGTTGCCGGTGATTTTGAGCGTCCCGGAGTTGACCGTCGTCGGACCATCGTACGAATTGTTCGTGTTGGCCAGTTCCACCACGCCGCCGCCGTCAACCGTCAGGCCGCCTGTCTGGATGCCGCCGGGGCCAGCGAACTTGTAGGCTCCGGCAGTCGTCACCTTCGTGCTGAAGGGCGACACGTTCTGCGCAAGCGACACCTCTTTGCTAGTCGCCGTGTCGTCGAACTCCACCGCCACGTCGGTGAAGAACTTGGCGGCGGCGCCGTTGTTCGTAAAGTTCGACGTCACGCCCACATCCCACGCACTGCTAACGTTACCTTTCCAAAGAAGCGTCCCGGCCGCCACCGGCGAGGCGGTCACCGTAAGCCCGTAGAGTTGAATGTCGTTCAGCGTGCCGCGTACCCGGGCGTAATACGTACCGGGATCAATCTGGTAACTCAGCGTTTCGCCCAGGCCGACGCCATTGGCGTTGGTCGAATTCAGCACGCTGACGCCGTTGACGCCGATCAGCGCGAGCGACAAATTGTTCAGCGTCAACGTGTTCAGCGGTCCCTCTTCTCCTCCTTGAGGCCCAACCTTGTAGGTCTTTCCCACCGGGTCGACGTTTAGCGTAATATCCGAGCGCTGGGTGATCGTAAAGCTGAAAAAGTCCGTGTCCGAATCGTCGTCGATGCTCAAGAAATCGACTTCGTCGCCAGCGACGACGGTGCTTCCCCCCAGGCCGCCGATCTTGCGCGGGACGTTCGTCAGCGTTCCCAGCTGAGTCGCCGTGGCCGCCGAATTATTCCCTCCCCCCTTCTCGTAAATGTCGCCGTAGTTTCGCTGCAGCGACAAAATGTCGTCGAGCTGCGGGCCATCGAAGGTCTTGTTAAGGAAGGGCTCGATGAGGAACGCGCCGTCGGAGGATTCCACGTGCCGAATTCCGAGCCCGTGCATCGTCTCGTGCATCACTATGTTGCGGAACACCCGATAGTTGTTGTCGGGGTCGCTGAAAAACACTCCCTGGTTGGGGTTGATCACCATATCCCCGCCGTAGCGCGGGTAGTAGTTGAAGGCCAGCACGCTCGACTGCGGATCGAACACGCTCGACCCCACGCGGATATCGCCGCGGACGCCGAGCGCCCCCTGGACGCTGTTGCCCCGGTCATGACGTACGCCGTCGTCATGCGGTTCGTACGTGAACGTCAGACCCGAAAGCGCACCCAATCGCTGGTACGACTGCTCGAAGTAGGTGAACCAGGGACGCTGCGTGTAGTCGTCGCCGCCAGGGCCCGCGCCAATGAGATCATCCAGAAATCCAACTAACCCGCTCGGCGCATAGCCATCGAACTCGTCCGGAACCTGCGTTCCATCGGGAACGATGCTCCAGGTGAGCGAAATCGCCGTTCCTTGCGCGCCGGTCGGACCGTCCGTCGCGGTCCACGTCCAGCGAGCATCCGTGGCGTAAGCGTTCGCAGTCTCAGCGAACTCAACCATCAAGAGGCCAGCACACGCGCCGGCAGACAAAAGCGACAAGAAGCGTCGGATAGGCATGGAATCCCTCCAATAAAAGTCGCGTGTATTGTGCGCTAGCGGCGCTCCAGATGCAAAGAATCGGATAAATTCCTTCGCACTCGCAATTCAAGGCGTTCTGAGAGGCGCCCAAGCGGCGCCGATCAGGCCTCCTGGCCATCGCCGATCCAAAAATCGAGTCACGGCAGCATGACTTCGTTCGCGACCGATCAATCTTGTTTAAGGCGCAAGGTTTAGGATTCGGAAACGACGAATCGGTTCCCAGGACGCCCGCGATTCCATGACTTCAAGTCAGGCGAGGCAAAATAGGGAGATGGGGGGAGATTTTTGAGTCGGCTGCGCTGCTTCGCGGCATCGGGTTGCGAGCGAAGGAGGGCGGGCGCCCCATGCAAAGAAGCGGCGATCTCGCGCTTCAATGCGCTAAATCGCGAATCCCCGACGCAAAACAGATAATCGCCGATCCGCAAACGGCGATGGCCACAGGCGGCTCAGCGTCCGGCCTTGGGGCGCGCCTATTTCGTCGGCGCACCGCTCTGATTGAACGACCCGCGGTGGAGACCCTGGATTTCGACGATGCCGGTGTTCTGGTTGAATTGCATCCGCTGCGCCGACTGCGGCGACATCGGGGCGCCGAGATAATCTTGCTGCGTAATGGTCGCCGGTCCCGTGTCGCTCCCTTCCAGAATGAACAGCCCTTTCGATTGATCGAATGTCGCGCGGCCGCCCGTGGCGTTGAACATCTTTTGCTGCTTGTCCTGTCCCTCGATCACCACGTTCCCCACGGCGTTGAGCTCGACCTGGCGGGCGTTGGCGCCGTCGACGCGTGCCATGGGGCTTTCCGTCACTCCCAACTGATCGCAGGTGATCCAGATCGTATCGGGGCCCGGATCGCCGCCCGGCGACATCGCCAGTCGTTGTTCCCACGACTCGACCGGTCCATAGACCGCTTCGACGTTGCCGATGACGTTCACCGTCTTCGTATGGAGATTGCCCCCTACGCCGCGCACGAAGTCGACGTGCAGATGTCGCAGCTTCACCTCTTCGTTCATCAAACGCGGCGCCGCCGGAGCCGCCGCGGCCCCGCCCGGGGGCGCCATGAAGGCGCCGGCGCCCTTGGCGAGATGGACCGAGTCGATTTTCCCTGGTCCGTCGCCGCGGATTTCGCCGGTGATCTGGTTCACCTGCAGCGATTGCAACTCTAAATGTTGCCGCGACTGCACGCCGGAGACGTCGCGCTGCTCAAATTCCGCCACGACTCCCTGCTCGCATTGCAGCAGTTCAACCTGCGGATTCTGCCCGCCGCCGTCGAAGCTGACCGGCGCCACGGTCACGATCACCAGCTTGCGCGTGTTGAGCCAGCCCGATTCATGCTGCACGCGAACGTCGCCAGAGAACGTGAGCTCGCGGCCGTGAAGTTGCATCGACTTGAGCCAGGTAATTGTCAGCGGCTCGGGCCGCGCCAGCGGATTGCCCGCCATGTCGCGATCAACCAACAACTGCACCTCGCCCGGAGCGTTCACGACTGCTTCGCTCGTTCCGCGCTGCAGCGAGATGGCCGGGACGCGTAGCTTAGCCCCCTGCCCCGTAAGCTCGGCAATCTGGTGCGGCAACCCATTTTGCCCGCCGGCGCCGCTGATTTCGATTCTCGCGTTCGGCGTGTCGGCGTCGGTGACCTTCAGATGTTCCGCCTCGATTTGCATCGGCGGCACGCCGGGCGCGGTGGCCGACGCTTCCTTGAACACCACGGCGCCATCGACGCTGATGCCGCGAACGTCGCCCGACTTGCCGCGCATCGCGACGTCGAGATTCAGCGTCACCCCCTCGATGTTGTACGCCTTGCCGTTCGACGCCCCGGTCGGACCGTTGAACAGCGCCAGCGGATTAGCCGAGGCGGCGCCGCCGCCCGTGCTGATCGGCACGGCCGCAATCTGTCCGTGCGCGACGCCGTCACCACTCGTCGGACGATCGCCGTGGTCGAACTTCACTTCTAGCTGGTTGACTTTGCCATTAAGTTGCGGCGATTCGATCGCGACGCGACCCATCGCCTTAATCAGCTCAGGCAGCACCGAGCCCGCCAGCGGTGGTCCGCCGCCCTGTCCGGTCGGGGAAACGTTCGCAGATTCTCGCAAGTAAACATCCAGGCGGTCGGCCCACATGGTCCCCGAGCCGGCAAGACTCACGCGCGGCCGGCCATCGAGTCTCAGCACCGGCTTGTCGGCCTGCCGCTCAAGGTTCATCGCGTCGGTCCACCGCACTTCCAGAACCTGGGCGGGCTGCGCGGGATCAACGACGGCTCTCATCCAACCGGCGCCGCGCGCCGCCATGGTGCCGACCTGTCTTCCTGAACCTCTCGGCGGCAGCTGGTACTCAACCATCGGCGCGTGAACTTCCGCTCCCTGGTACTCCAGAACAACTTCCTCGCCTTGCTCCAAAATGAGCCGTTGCGGTCCCAGTTCGATCCACAAACGCCCACCGCGCGCCGCCGCGTCGTGCGACTGCGCCGTCAGCACGACCGGCGCGCCGAGCGCCTCGATCGACGCCGGCTCGAACGCCATCGACTCCGTCGCGCCGCCGGTTGCCCCGTCGTCGCCAGCATTCCATTTCGACGAGCGCGTAAAAAATAGCTTCAGCTCGGCGGCCTGCATCTCGTCCCGTTTGCCGTCTGGCTGCGTCTGCCGCACCATCACCTGGTCGCTGAAGCTCGCCAGTTCGCCGACGAAGTCGATGCGGAACGGACCGACGCTGCGGATGTGAATCGGCGGCGCCGGCGGACCCGCGGCGGCAGCGGCCGTCGCCTCGGGGCTCGGTTGGCCGAAAAAGCTCATGTTCTTCGGCGAAACCTTGACGGCCACGTCGTGCTTCAGCGTCAACTCCTCAAACTTTCCATACAGGCCGCCGAATCCGATGCCGCTGGAGCCCTGCGACTTCATGAAGCGAATCTCAAGTTCGCGACCATACCCTTGGTGCGGCCCCAACCGCATGTCCACCGTGCTCAGCGTGTGAATGCCGTCTTCGTTGATCGTCAGCTGTTGCGTTGTTAGCAGCAAATCGTCCCGCGGCCCTGGTTCGCGCATGTCGCTGCGAATCGTGACGTCGCCCTGCAGCGTTCCATGCTGCACCTTGCCGAAGCCGAAGCCGCTCGCCTCGGCCTCCATCTGCAAAATCGCCCCGTTGGTCGATTCGAGAATGATGGCGTCGCGGGGCGGCTCGCCGCCAGCCTGGCGGGGGGTGGGAAAGAAGATCACCGCGCACTGCGGAATCGTCATCTCGCCGCTGGCCGTCTTCTCTTCGTTATTGAAGATGATCAGCGCTTGGCCGTTGTCGAGCGCTTTGGGCGGTTCGGCGAAGCACCAGTGCGTCGGCGGAAAATACGCCGACAAGAGATCGCGATAACGGTGGAGCGCTTCGACGGGCGTCACCACCAGATCGCTCTGGTCCATGTGCGCCGCTTGGTCCGCCCGCCAGGCCGGCTCGACGAACGGCGCCACCGCCAGCACATACGCCTGATAGACCGCCGCCGTCACGGCAAAGGCAATCGCAGCATGCGTGAGGCGGGTGAGCATGAAATCAGGAGTGAGGAATCAGGAGTGAGGAATCAGGACTCGGTAAGATGCGAGCCGGGGCGTCCCGCCCCCGGACGCGCCTTTTCAGCTATCACCAGCGAGCGGGAAGAAGCAACGCTCCTCAGCGACTGAACTTCATTCCGCCGAACGTGAAGTTTTTTTCGGCTAACAAGTAGGAATCGTCATGGTGCGTCACGACGTTGGTCGACTCGCCCTTGGGAAATCCCTCCTCAATCAAGGCTTCAACCAGCGTTGCCGGCCGCCAAGGAGTGGGATTCAAATCTAAATGAACGCGGGACCGCACGGCGCATAGCCCCCGCTCGCTTATGTAACGAGTGAACGGCAAAATGGAGTTTAATATCGCCTCATCGTCGGTGGTCGCATCAGATTCCGGGAATTTTTGCTCAATGTCGCTGGCAAGCGCGTAAGTCACTTCTTCCGCCGTCGTGCATTGCGTCGTCGTTGGCATCGCAAATAGCATCGACGCAATGATCACTCGCATCCATCCGCGTTGATCAGCGTTCATCTGCGGTTCCCTCCACAACCAAATCCCCGCGACCACCGGTCGCGGGTTTATGCGATGTATTTCCGGATCACGTCGTCCCACTGCCCGGTATTTTTCAGGATCAGCTCCACCACTTCGCGAATGGCGCCTTTGCCGCCGGCTACGCTCGTGACATAGTCGGCCGCCTCGCGAACCTCTTCCGGGGCGTCGCCTACTGCAATTCCCAGCCCCGCAAAGCGAATCGTCGGCACGTCGGGCAAGTCGTCGCCGACGTAGGCAATCTGTTCCGGCTGTAGCCCCAGCGAGGCGGCAATTTCGCGCACCTCGGGCAGCTTATCCTTCACTCCTTGCCGCACGACGTTGAAGTCGAGCTCAGCCGCGCGCAATTTGACGATCTGCGAGCTCCGCCCCGTCACCACGCCCGACTTCCCGCCCGCCTGCTGCCACAGCCGAATCGCCAGCCCGTCGCGAATATTGAAGCACTTCGTCTCGACCCCCTGGTTGTCGAGAATCACGCCGCCGTCCGTCAACACGCCGTCGACGTCGGTCAGCAACAGGCGAATCGCGGCGCAACGTTGAGCGAGCTTCATGGGGGGAAGTGCGTAGGTGAGTAGGTGTCTAAGTGAGTAAGTAAACTGATGAGGACAATGTTTTTCTTATCCCTTCCTCACCTAAACACCTACTCACTCCTCCATCAGTCCGTTTCCGGCAACTCGTCGAACGGCCAACAAAATTCTTGCGGCTCCTCTTCCTCGCCGGGGAACAGCCGCACGATCGGCACGTCCCAATCGCATTCTTCGTACGTTTGCACTTGCATTTCACTCTCCTTCGCACGCGCGGGGAGCATCCCCACGACGTCGGTCACGTCGATCATGCCGACCGGTTTGCCTTGCTCGTCGACCACCGGTAACTCGCTAAACTTCCGCTCGGTCAAAATCTCCAGCGCCGCGGTCATCCGCTCGCCCGAGCAGACGGTCGTCGGCGACTTGATCATGACTTCGCTGATCGCCCGATCGAGCGCGGCGTCGCTGCGCCGTTCGATCAGCCGGGCGAGATCGCTGTCGGTAAACAGCCCCGCCAGGCGGCCGCCGTCGTCGAGCAGCATGATGGCGCCGCTGCGACGCCCCGGCCGGGTACTCGTGACGAGAACTTCACGGATCGATTGGTTCGCGCGGGCGACCCGGCATTCGGCCAAATCGCGCATGTGATCGTCCACCGCGCTCAGCTTCAGTCCCAGCGCACCGCCCGGATGGAAGCGGGCGAAATCTTCGGGCCGGAAGCCTCGTTGTCGGCTCACCGCCAGCGCGAGCGCATCGCCCAGCGCGAGCATCGCCGTGGTGCTGGTGCTCGGCGCCAGGCCGAGCGAACAGGCCTCTTCAAGTTTCCCCAGCGGCAGCACCACCGCCGCCGCCCGGCCGAGCGAACTGGAATGATGCGCCGTGACGGCGATGATCTTCACGCCGAACTGGCGAAGCGCCGGCAGCAACTGCACGACTTCGCTCGACTCGCCGCTTTGAGACAGCGCGAGCACGACGTCGTCCGCATGAACTCGACCGAGATCGCCGTGAAACGCTTCGGCCGGATGCAAGAAGTGCGCCCGCGCGCCAGTCGAGGCGAACGTCGCGGTCAGCTTCTGGCCAATCATGCCGGCCTTGCCGATGCCGGTGACGATCACCGCGCCGCGGCATTCGCGAATGAGCGCGACCGCGTCGAGAAAGCTGTCGTCCAGCCGCGCCGCAACTCCTTCGAGGGCCTGGGCCTCGGCCCGAATCACCTCGCGGCCATAGGCGAGGGCGTCGGCTTCGCGCGTTGCTTCAATCGGCCGCTTCCTTGCGGCGGCGTCCCTCATCATCGAACCGTCTTCCTTGACGTGCGTAGAATGGTCGGGGGCAGGGAGCGGATTGTAGTAGAAGGGTGAGTAAGCGAGTAGGCGAGTGTAGAAGGGTGAGGAGTAAGTGTTTAAGTGAGTAGTTGAAGAAGAATTGCTATCTCCACTTACTCACCTAAACACCCACTCACCTATCACCAGCCCGCTTCAGCGGGCGCATAAAAAAAGCTCCCAGAAAAGCTCACGTCCCAGGGGGGCAAAGGACGCGGAAACCTTTCCGGGAGCGATTGGACGCAATCACGCTTGCGCGCCTGGGCGGACGAATCGAGATGTGTCGGGCTCGAAACGTCGGGGGGAGTGATTCGAAGCGGGGCGAAGCTTCCGTGCTGCGCGGCGCCGCTGCGAAGGTCGAAGTCAGCGAAACCGTCGTCTCGCCGCTTTCTATCGACCCGCTCACGTGTTCCTTGTGTGTATGATGGTGACTGATCGACTTCCTGTCGGACGACCGTCGGCGAAGAGTAGGAAGATTTGAAGTTTCCTGAAAGGGCAAAACTTTCGCGGCTTCCATGCCTCTTGAGTTGTTGCTCGCGGTCGTATGTCCGTCGTGTGTGGGGGGAGAATAGGGCGATGCCGAGAACCGGTCAACAGCACTTTGAGCGACTTCTAAAAAAGTTTTTCGACGCCGTCCGCCGCGCGATCGTCGGGCCCAAACCAGTCCCCGTTCCTGTGCGCCGCTAAAGAAAATGCAAGCCGCAGCGTGTGGCGTGAGGGCGGTTTGCAAGACGGAAAATGTTGTGTCGCGCTAGATGCTCTTGCTAGCAGCGAGTCTCAAAGCCGCAACGTTTCGCAGCGCTATCAAACGCTGCCTGCTGCAAGAAATATTTAGCCGCGGTGCTCGCACCGCGCGTCTCGCAGCGCTCTAAAACATCGTCACGCGTTGATCAGAAGTAGCCGTATGAGGCTAGCACCGACGGGATGACGTTGATCGCCAACACATACAGTAGCCACAGCAGTACGCCAGCCCAATGAGCCCACCCTTGCCGTCCCGACCTGCATAGATCGAAGATCGCCGCCACGATCACGGCAGCCACTCCTGCAAAGTAGGCATAGCGTGCAGCGCTCGCAATGTTCCAGTACCAATCGCCCACTGCTTGCGGTTCGCTTGGCGGAAAGAACGTCGAAATAATCAGCCCGCCGGCACACGTAGCATAAAGCAGCCAGCGCAAGGCGAGCATTCCGAAGGCAGCTCGCCAACGCCGGGGGAACGGCGTTCGGATCGCGATCCAACCGAGTGCTGCCGCGCCTGTCAATTCGTAAGCGAAGTCGCGATAGATGGGAATGTGGTGGACGCTGTGGTCAACGTGATCGCTCAGCCAATAAGGCAGCGTTTTTACAAACTGGTCGACGAACTCGACCATGCCGTAGGCGGCAAGCCACAGCCCCGGCGGCCACCGCCAGCGTTTGTTCCGCCACTTCCACCCGATGCCCAATAGCGTGATCGCGATCATCCCGCCACAGGCGACGGTCTGAACGACCGAGATCCGGAGCATGTCGGCCGCACTGTTCGACGATCGATAGGCGGCGGGAATGCCGTCTATGTAGTCGTTGAGCGCCACAGTCGCCACGTTCCAACGAGCGCCAGCATCGTCATCCACAGGAATAGATGGTGAATGCGAAGCGGCGGCGTGAGAGGAGAATCTTCGCTCGGCATGTGAGGCAAGCCTAGCCGTTTGGCAACCGCACCGCCACTTCCTTCCAGAAACTCGCCAAGTCGATGCTCACTTCCGGCAAACGCGGCGATTGATAGCGATTGTCGACGCCCGTCTGCACAACGTACGCGCCCGCATCAAGAACATAGAACAGCATAAAGCGTTCGAACGGGTCGATGAACCAGTACTCTTCGACGCCTAACTGCGCGTATCGTTGCAGCCGCCTTATACGGGAAGGACGCCGCCCGGGCGCCTTGACTTCGATCACCAGCTGCCGTCGCGTGACGACTGGAAGACCAGCCTCGTATCGCTGAGCTTGCGTGCGTCTTTGCCAATCACGGACGATCGTCGTTGTCGCCCGGTAGGCGTCATCGCAACAAATAGTGAGATCGGCCGTTAGCGCGTCCATCGGAACCAGCCCGCCTCGCAACTGCTCGATGCGAGTCTCTGCCGGCAGCTCGAAGTAGGCGGCCGCTCGGTACGGGCCAAGCTCAGATGACCGCGTGTAAAGCGTCGCTCTCATGCTGGCGTTTGCCTTAAGCTTACTTCGCGAACCGATCCTGCAGCGACTCCACCTGCATCGTCTCCTGCCGCAGCGCTTCCATCGCCCGCACGGCCGCCGTCGCCGCTTCGATCGTCGTGAGGCACGGCACGCCCGCCTGCACCGCCGCAGCGCGAATCTTACCTTCGTCGGTCCGAGCGCCTTTGCCGCGCGGCGTGTTCATCACCAGCGCCACTTCGCCGTCACTGAGGAAATCAAGTAAATTGGGATGCCCCTCGCTGATTTTCTTGACGCGCCGCGTCGGCACGTCGGCCGCTTCGAGGACCTTCGCGGTGCCGTCGGTCGCGAGAATCTTGTAGCCGATGTCGTGCAGCCGCTTGGCCAGATCGACCACGGCCGGCTTCCCCTTCTCAGCGACGCTCACAAAGATATTCCCCTGGTGCGGCAACACCGTCCCCGCCGCGAGCTGGCTCTTCGCGAACGCCATCGAGAACCGCTCGCTGATCCCCATCACTTCGCCGGTCGACCGCATCTCGGGGCCAAGGACGATATCGACGCCCGCGAACTTGATGAACGGGAAGACGCTCTCCTTCACCGAGACATGCCGCGGGATCGGATCTTCCGTGGCGCCCTGCTCCTTGAGGCTGACGCCCGCCATCACTTTCGCCGCAATCTTCGCCACCGGCATGCCGGTCGCCTTCGCCACGAACGGCACCGTCCGGCTCGCCCGCGGGTTGACTTCGATGACGTAAACGATCGGCTTCGAGTCCTCCCACTTCACCGCGAACTGCACGTTCATCAACCCGATGACGTTCAGGTCGCGAGCGAGCGCCTCAGCCGCGTCGCGGATCTCCTTCACCACCGGGCCGGGTAGGCTGTAGGGAGGAATCGCACACGCCGAGTCGCCGGAGTGAACGCCCGCCTCTTCGATATGCTCCATGATGCCGGGGACGATCACGTCCGTACCGTCGCTGATGGCATCGACGTCGACCTCGGTCGCCCCTTCGAGGAAGCTGTCGATCAGTACCGGCTGCCCCTGCGCCGCGACGAACGCCGCGACGACGTACTTCTCCAGCTGCGATTGGTCGTAGCAAATCTCCATCGCCCGACCGCCCAGCACAAAGCTCGGACGCACAAGCACGGGATAACCGATTCGCTCCGCGATGGCCCGCGCCTCGCTCATGTTGCGGGCGATGCCGTTGGCCGGTTGGCGCAGGCCGAGTCGTTCGATCATCGCTGCGAACTTCTCGCGATCCTCGGCCGCCTCGATCGCATCGACGCTGGTACCGATGATCGGCGCCCCGGCGTCCTTCAACGCGCGAGCGAGGTTGAGCGGCGTCTGCCCGCCGAACTGCACGATGATCCCGTCCGGCTGCACGCGGTCGCAGATGTTGAGCACATCTTCCACGGTGAGCGGCTCGAAGAAGAGCAGATCGCTCGTGTCGTAGTCGGTGCTCACCGTCTCGGGGTTCGAGTTGACCATAATCGACTCGATGCCCAGCTCCCGCAGCGCGAAGCTCGCGTGGCAGCAACAGTAGTCGAACTCGATCCCCTGGCCGATCCGGTTCGGCCCGCCGCCGAGGATCATGATCCGCTTCTTGCCCGGCGCCTTCTCTGGCACTTCGTCTTCGGTTTCGTATGTGGAATAGTAGTACGGCGTGTAAGCTTCGAACTCCGCGGCGCAGGTGTCAACGCTCTTGTAAACGGCGCGAATGCCAAGCTCCAACCGCCGCTTGCGAATCTCCATTTCGGACCGCTTGAAAATGACTGACAGCTGCCGGTCGGAGAACCCGAACCGCTTCGCCGTCCGCAGCACGTCAAAGGGCAGCGACTCCCACTCGCCGCTCGCGCGCAGCGTCTCTTCGGTCTCGACGATCTCCAGCAGATTGTCGAGGAACCAGGGATCGATGCCGCTCAGTTCATAAATCTGCTTGACGGTCATCCCCATCTTGAAGGCGTAGCGAATGTGCCACACCCGCTGCGGGCAGGGCCGCGCGAGCTTCGCCCGAATCTCCGCCTCGTCGGGTTGCTCGTCGGTTCCCCACAGATCGCTGCCGTCGCAGCCAAAGCCAAAACTGCCGACCTCCAGCCCCCGCATCGCCTTCTGGAACGACTCCTTAAACGTGCTGCCGATCGCCATCGTCTCGCCGACGCTTTTCATCTGCGTCATCAGCGTGTCGTCGGCCTCGGGGAATTTTTCGAAGGCGAACCGTGGGGCCTTCGTCACGACGTAGTCGATCGACGGCTCGAAGCAGGCCTTCGTCTCGCGCGTAATATCGTTAGGCAGTTCGTGCAGGCGGTACCCGACCGCCAGCTTCGCGGCAATCTTCGCGATCGGGAACCCGGTCGCCTTCGACGCCAGCGCGCTCGAACGGCTCACCCGCGGGTTCATTTCGATGACGATCATCCGCCCGTCTTTCGGATTGATCGCGAACTGAATGTTCGAGCCGCCCGTTTCGACGCCGATCTCGCGAATCACCGCCAGCGAGGCGTCGCGCATCCGCTGATATTCTTTGTCCGAGAGCGTCTGCGCCGGCGCCACGGTAATCGAGTCGCCCGTGTGGACCCCCATGGGGTCGAAGTTTTCGATCGAGCAGATGATCACGACGTTGTCGTCGACGTCGCGCATCACCTCCATCTCGTACTCTTTCCAGCCGATGATCGATTCCTCGATCAGCACCTGGGTCGTCGGCGACATGTCGAGCCCGCGGAGCACCAGCTCGTCGAACTCGTGCCGGTTGTACGCGATCGCCGAGCCGCTGCCCCCCATCGTGAAGCTCGGCCGCACCACCGCCGGCAGACCGATCTTCTCCACCAGCGCCCGCGCCTGCTCGATCGTCGTCACCGTCTCGCCATTGCAGGTCCCGAGCCCGATCTTCGCCATCGCCGCCTTGAACCGTTCGCGGCTCTCGGCCTTGTCGATGACGTCGGCCTTCGCGCCGATCATTTCGACGCCGTACTTCTCGAGCACGCCATGCTTCTCCAGCGCCATCGCCAGGTTGAGCGCCGTCTGCCCCCCCAGCGTCGGCAGCAGCGCGTCGGGCCGCTCCTTCTCGATCACCTTCTCGACGATCTCCCAAGTGAGCGGCTCGATGTACGTCCGGTCGGCGGTCGCCGGATCGGTCATGATCGTCGCGGGGTTCGAGTTGATCAGAATGACCTCGTACCCCTCCTCGCGCAGCGCCTTGCACGCCTGAGTGCCGGAGTAATCGAACTCGCAAGCCTGCCCGATCACAATGGGGCCGGAACCAATCAGCAAGATGCGTTTGATGTCGTCTCGTCGGGGCACGGCGGGATGTCTTCTGGCTAAAGGTGGGAACGCGGCGGAGCGTCAGCGGGGCCGATTCTGTCCAGCGAGTCGGGGCGTCCTCGCCCCCGCTCTCATTCGGCGAGCCGCGGGGTTCGGCCCCTCTGTCGTCCTCCGCTCAGCTCGCACGAAGCGAGTAAAATCGCCCCATCGTAGCCCACCGAATCAGCCCCCTTCAAGGGGCCCAACCTCCCTGACAATTCTGTCATCCGCGATCAACGTCGGGAATTCTCGGGAAAACTTGTCAACAATCGCGCGCACTCATTAACTTAGTCCGCGGGGGGAGGAAAGGCCCATGCATGTCCTCCTATCACTACGTCGTCTTCCCGCGCGGCAAGCAGCCGACCGCGGATGAGGTCCGCGAATTCCAAAAGTTCGCGGGCGCGCTGGCGAACCAGTTTGCCTGGGGCACGTGCCGCGACGACGGCCGGCTCGCCCTCGCCGTCGACCGCCAGTCGTGCGACCACGTCCAACAGATCGACCCCGGCTTCGCCGCCGTCATCCGCCGCTGGGAATCGCACGGCTGCGAGCTCCTCCCCCATCTCGCGTTCGTCAAAGACGCCGCCGCGCTGAAGCCGACCCCGTCGTTTGCCTGGCTCTCGCAAGACGGCCGCGGCACCGTCCAATCCCGCCGCGCCGAAAGCCCCCTCGCCGTTAAGGAGCTGGCCGCCAAAGAAGCGATCGGCCGCTCCCTGCTCGCGGTGCAGCAATCGCTCGACCGCTACGCGGTGATCCAACGGGTCGCGGCCGCGCTCCCCTACGCGCTCATGGCGCTGGCGGCCGTGCTCACCATCGGCGCCGGCTGGTACATCCGCGACCGCCTGCTCCACTCCGGCCGCGAACGCCGCCAAGAGACGATCGAGCGCGCGCTCAGCGAGCCAACGCCCGAGTCGCTTGCCAGCGACGCCCCGCCAGATCGCTGAAGACCCCGCGGATGTGCCCGGCGACGCCAAGGCCAGCGGCTCCCGCCTACTCTCCTCTCAGCCGCGCCACTTCCGCTTCCAACTCCGCAATCCGCCCCTGCAATCTCTCGATCGCCGGCGCCAACTGCCGCTGCGAAAATCGCGGGTGGATATGCTGTGAGCAGTTGACGTCCCAGGCGGCGAGCTTAAACAGTATCACTCGCTCCACATTGCCGGGATAAGCGGGGTCGCGCAGCCGCTCCACGAGCGCCGCATCCCCCTCGACCGCCGTCGCCGTTCCCCACAACTTCACCCGCTGGCTGTTGGCGTAGTCCATCAGAAAGATGAACGCCCGCGGGTTCTCCGCCAGATTCCCCAGCGTGACGTACTGCCGATTCCCCCCGAAGTCGGCAAACCCCAGCGTCTGCTCATCGACGACGCGCAGAAACCCCGGCGAACCTCCGCGGTATTGAATGTAGGGTTGCCCCTGGGCGTTGGCCGTCCCCAGATAAAACATATCAAGCCCCGACAGGAACTCCGTCAGCTGCTCGGTGACGGTCGTCTCCCAGCCCCGCGCGCGCTCCATCCTCGCATAACTCGCCCGCGAACCCTTCTGCTCCTGAATCGACTTCACGGCCGGCGTGAAGGCGACGTCGCTCGGATAGGCGCGATCACTGGGCGATGGATTGGCGGTCATGTGACGGCAATTCCGGAGAGTTGAGATGGTGTTCGCGGGCGGTCACGTTCAACATATCGCAGCTGAATGAAAATTGCTGCCGCTCTGGGCATGCCCGCCATATCCTCCAACTCCCTCCCCAAAAGCTGGCCATGCCGCCAAAATTTTGCTCAGAAAGCCCAAAATAAACCTGCCGACTTTTTCGTTGAAATTGGCCGCGCCTTTCCCTAACGTGAACTTCCGTCCACGCGCCAAGGGCGAACCTTGATATCTCTCGCAAAGGCTCCCAGATTCTCAACGCAGAAAGACGTCTAGAACAAAGAATCGCTTGCCCTGCATTTTTTGCGTTTCTTAGCGCCTTTGCGCCTTCGCGAGAAACTCAAAGCGTCACGGGTACTAGTCGGGGACCCGATCGATGAACAGCCCATTGATCTCCAGCGCCGCCAGCTCGACGTCGGCGTCGTACGCAAAGCCCGGCGCGCCCACATCGCCGCCTTTCAGCAGCAGGCGCCGGTGGGGGGAGCGTCAAACTGTCGCGAGAAACAGCTGACGCGACAGCAAGCGACAGGTGCACTGCCGACGCGACAGCAGCGGCAGCAGCGCGACTCACCACTCCTCCGATTCACCAACTCCCAATCACCCGCCCCGCCACTGTCGCCAAAAACACACGAGGCGACACCGGACGACACGACAGCAAGCGACTCGCCGATAGACGCCGCCCCGTTTGAACCCCATCGTTCCGCCACGCTAACAATCGCAACAACTCCCGCCCTGGTCGAAACTTAGGACTTCTGTCGTGCGAACGACGCGACGCGACAAAAAGCATCCGATCGTTGCTCAGCCTGCAACGGCGACTACAGTAAGAGGAGTCAGCAGGCGGCCGCCCCGGCGGTCAGGCGGTACGCCGCCCGTCACGGAACATGTCACATGCTAAGGAACGAGATGAGAGTATCCGCCTGTTCGCTCCGCGCCCTGGCGCTGTCAGCCATGGCCATCGCCTGCTCCGCCGGCGCCGCTGGGGCCGCCTCCTACACCGAGTCGGTCGACGGTGATCTGTCAGGCGTTGCCGCGTCGCCGACGCCGTGGGCCCTGGGCGTCGGCGCCAATCCGCTCACCGGAACCGCGGGGACGAACTTCAATACCGGCGCCGGCGACTACGACTTGGTCTCGTTCACCCTGCCGGCCGGACTGCGGCTCGATTCGATCACGGTGACGAACTACCAGAACGTCGACCCGTTCGCACTGGCGTTCTTCGGTCTCCAGGCTGGAACTCCCTGGCTCGACGGCTTCGGCTTCAACATCACCGGCACGTTTCTGATGGGCTGGGCCCACCTCGACAGCTCGATGGGGGGAGTCGACCTGCTCGCCAAGATTCAAGACCACGCCAACGATCCGCCGTTCGCCATTCCCCTCAGCAGCGGGACCTACACGCTATTGATCCAGGACATCGACACCACGTTCGACTACACGCTCACGTTCAACGCGTCGGCGGTCCCCGAGCCTTCATCCTTGGCCCTAGCCGCCGTCGGTGCGATCGCAGGTGCACGAATCGGCGTGCGCCGTCGCGCTGTGGTTCGTTGCGAGTGATTCCGACGCCGTCGTTGGCCGACTATACTCGCAAGAGCGTTCACCAACGAGGGCGGCCAGATGGCGATCGGCGTAACGAATCAAGTACGCGTACGACAACGCGCGTTCATGGCCGCTTGGGCGATCTCGTGGCTCTGGCTCGCCGGTTTAGCCTGGGGCGACGCTGCCGACGCGAATGCAGACCAGTCGGTCGGCATTGATCTGACGAGCGCTAAGGTCTTCGCTCCCGCCGATCTCACCGGCCCCGAAACGAAGGCAGTGCACCTGCTGGTCGACGAGATCGCCGCGCGCACGCGGCTGCGTTTGGAGATCGTTCGCGACTGGCCGCAAGACGAACAACAAGCGGTCATTGCGGTCGGTCAGGCGAAAGCCCTCGCCGCTCACGCCACCGTCGCGGACGAGAGGGCGTCCAGCGGGACGCTGCCGGCCGAGGGGTTCCGCATCGTCACGGAGACGTCGGCGGGCCGCTCGCCGACCATCTTCGTTCTCGGCAATGACGAGCGAGGCGTCTTGTTTGGCGTCGGCAAGCTGTTGCGTTCACTGGAGATGACGCGCGATCGCCTCGCCCTACGCGCGCCGCTCGAGGTGACGGCCGCGCCGGCCATGCCGATTCGCGGACATCAACTCGGCTATCGACCAAAGACGAACTCTTACGACGGCTGGGATCTGCCGCAGTGGGAACAGTACCTGCGCGATCTCACGGTGTTCGGCTGCAATACGATTGAGTTGATTCCGCCACGATCCGACGACGACGCCGACAGTCCCCACTTCCCGCGCCCGCCGCTGGAGATGATGGTCGGCATGTCGCAGCTTGCGGACGACTACGGGCTCGACGTTTCGCTTTGGTATCCGGCCATGGACGCCAGCTACGCGACCGAAGCGGAGATCGCCGCCGGGCTCGCCGAATGGCGCGGCGTCCTCTCGAAGCTGCCGCGCGTCGATGCGATCTTCCTCCCCTTCGGCGATCCTGGCGAAGCACCGCCCGAGCAACTCGTCGCGCTCCTTCAGCGACAAGCCGTTCAACTTGAGGAGCTTCACGCGGGCGCTCAGGTCTGGGTTTCGCTGCAGGGGCTCACCCAGCCGCAGTTCGACGACCTGATCGATTTCCTCCGCACCGATCCCACGTGGCTCACCGGCGTCGTTCACGGTCCGCAGACGCGCGTCAGCGTGGCCAAGCTGCGCGAGCTGCTGCCGCGACGCCTCGCGATCCGCGGCTATCCCGACATCACCCACAGCATGCGCTGCGAGTATCCCGTGCCTGATTGGGACGTCGCCTACGCGATGACCGAGGGGCGCGAGATCATCAACCCGCGGCCGCTCGACGAGACGACGATCTTTAAGCAGTATCGCGATCACGCCGTCGGCGTCGTCACCTATTCCGAGGGGTGCAACGACGACCTCAACAAGATGATCTGGAGCCAGCTCTGCTGGGATCCGGCGGCGCGGCCGATCGACTCGCTACAAGACTACGGCCGGTACTTCATCGGCAGCGACCAGGGGAGCGACTTCGCGCTCGGGCTGTTGGCGCTCGAACAAAACTGGCGCGGGCCGTTGCTCACCAACGGCACAGTGCTGACGACGCTCCAGCAGTTCCAAGCGATCGAGCAAGCGGCTCCGCCGGCGCTGCGGCAAAACTGGCGCTTCCAGCAGGCGCTCTATCGCGCCTATTACGACGCCTACCAACAGGCGCGGCTCGTCGAGGAAACGGCGCAGGAAGCGGCCGCCATGGAGGCGCTCATCCAGGCGGAAGCCCTCGGCGCAGAAGGAGCGCTGGCAAGGGCCGAGGCGATCCTCGCTCGCGCCGAGGCGCCGGCGCCGCACGATGCGCTCGCCGCGCGCGTCAAGGAGTTGGCCGAAGCCTTGTTCCAAAGCATTCGTATGCAGCTTTCGGTCGCGAAGTACGGAGCGATCGACGTCAACCGCGGTGCGAACCTCGACGAGCTCGACGTGCCGCTCAACAACCGGCGCTGGCTAAGGCGGAAATTTGCCGCGATTCGCGCGCTCAGCAGTGAGCAAGCGAAGCTCGAAGCGATTGGCGAAATCCTGCACTGGACCGATCCCGGGCCTGGCGGCTTCTACGACGACCTGGGGAACCCAGTTGCGCAACCCCACCTGGTGCGCGACGACTTCTATCCGGTCGACCCTGGATTTCTCTCGCATCCCACGCTCGGCTTCCGCAGCGATCCCCGCTGGCGCCGCTCGTGGTGCACCCACGTCGACGGCCTGTATGCAACGCCTGTAACGATGCACTACGACAACCTCGACCCCCACGCGCGTTACAAGGTGCGCGTCGTTTACGCGGGGGAGTCCTTCGACGTTGCCGTGAAGTTGTCCGCCGTAGCGTCAGACGATTCGTCGGCGCCGACGGAGCGTGAGATCGAGATCCATCCGTTCCGGCCGAAGCCGCAGCCGGTGGCGCCGGTAGAGTTCGACGTTCCAGCCGCAGCGACGGCAGGCGGCGAGCTAACGCTCCGGTGGCAATCGAACCCTGAGCGAGGCGGTCCCGGACGGGGATGCCAGATCGCCGAAGTTTGGCTGTTACGCGCTGATGAACCTTAATGCGTGGCGCCTATAGCCCCTGGCTTCGCCAGAGGGTAGCGTTACGTTAGGCGACGCCGCTCGATATAGTGACCAACCCCCTGGCGGAGCCAGGGGCTGCAATTGCGAAGTGGGCGAACAAGCACGATGAGCGAATCACTCCTGGCCGCCCTGCGAGCTGGCCGGCGCGTCTACGGGACGATGGTCGCCTCGAGTTCTCCCCTGTGGCCAGCGCTGCTGAAGCGGACCGGTCTCGACTTTGTTTTCATCGATACCGAGCATGTGGCGCTCGACCGCGAGACTGTCTCCTGGATGTGCCGCGCCTACGCCGCGCTCGAACTCACGCCAATCGTGCGCATCCCGACGCTTTGCCCGGTCGAAGCGGGCAAGATGCTCGATGCCGGGGCGCAGGGCATCATCGCTCCCTACGTCGAAACGGCCGAACAGGTGCGCACCCTCGTCGGGGCGGTAAAGTACGGTCCGCTCAAGGGCGAACGTCGCGCGGCGATCCTCGCCGGGCGCGAGCCCATGGAGCCGGCCTTGGCGGAGTACGTCGATGCGCGCAACGCCGCCAACCTCTGCATCGTGAACATCGAAAGCGTCCCGGCCATGGCAAATCTTGACGAGATCTTGCGCGTTCCGGGCCTCGACGTGGTGCTCGTCGGTCCGCACGATCTTTCATGCAGTCTCGGCATTCCGGAAGAGTATGGCCATCCTCGCTTCGAGTCGGCCGTGCGCGAGATCATCGTCAAGTCGCGGGCCGCGGGCGTGGCCGCCGGACTGCATATGGTGTACGGCGACGTCGCGCAAGAGGCGACATGGGCGCGGGAGGGAGCCAACTTCATCCTCCACAGCGGCGACGCATTCCTCGTCGAGCGGCACCTCCGCCGCGAGCTCGCCCAGCTACGCCGCGAATTGGGGGACGCTGCCGGGAACGTCGACAATCGCACGACGGCGATTTAAAGAATGGAACAGGAAAAGAGGCGGTGTCGAGATCGCCAACGGCAGTCTACGGCACTCGCAGCCGTTCGCGCTGCAGTCGCTCGGCGATGAAGTTGATGGCCGGTTCGGCCATTCGCTCGACGTAAGCCTCCAGGTCGCCTCCTGCGGTCGTTTCCAGGTCGGCATCGTACGGCACGCCGAGCGAGTAGAGCTTCATCCGCAATCGATCAGCGCCGTCGTGGCGAAGGTAGTCGGCCGGGTCGCTGGCGAACCATTGATGCCGCGGCCAGTTGAGCGGATGAATATGGAGCGTAGCGGTGTCTTGGCGGGCTTGTTCCGCATCGCGATAGAGTTGCGCAAGCGTGGGGTCGCCCGCCTCCATCGCACGATGATAGTCGATCGTCGGCGCGATCGCGGCACAGATGGGGAAGAGGTTCGGCTGCTGATAGGAGAACTTCAGCCCCCCCTGCCCTCCCATGCCGACGCCGAGGAGAGCAATCTGCGGCGGAGCGACTTGCCAGCATTCCGCGAGCCAAGGCAGCACGCTTTGGATGAGAAACTGTGCCGTCGACCGCTTCGTATCGAACGGCGGCCAGAGTCGATCGGTCCACCAGCTGCGGCCGGTCAGGGGCGCCAGGCAACGCAGCCCGCGCCGGGCGAGTTGCTGCATAACGATTGGTCGCTGCTCGAACTTCCGATCGTCTTCGTCATGCAAGTAGATGACGGTAGAGCCGTCCGACGCCGGCGCACCAGGCGTGAAGGCTCGGCAATGATGGCCGGCAATCTCCAGGTCGGTCCAGACTTCGTCGCTCAAGTCTCTTCCTTTGTGCCTGTGGGGCGTGGTCGCTCGCTTCGCGGCCGTTCCGGAGTCTGGACGGTTGCTGGCCCGTTATCTTACCCCGTCGCACGCCTTGGGTCGTGGCCCTACAATGGCGGCCCCCCCACACCGCGACTCGCCATGCCTGCTGCGAAACACCCGCTGCGGATTCTGCACCTGACGACGCGTCTCGACGGTTATGGCGGCGCGAGCATGTTGCGTTCGCTGGCCATGAGCCAAGCAGCGGCCGGCGACCGAGTGGTGGTCGCGCCGCTGCTGGCGGAGAAGCTTCCGGTTCACGCCCTGCGAGATCAAAACGTCACGGTCCAAACTCTCGGCGGTCGCTGGCCGATCGATGTGATCGCTCTAGCTCGGCTCGCACGCTTGCGCCGGCAGCTGGCGGCGGCCGTCACCCATACGTGGGACGTCCGCACGCTCGCTCACGCGGCGCTGAGCGGTCGGCGCCGGCCGGGGCAGGTGCTCATCGGATCGCTGCTAGCGATTGGCGACGCGACGCGTTGGAGCGAACGCGTATTGCGCTCCGTCCACCCGCGCGTTACCGCACTTACGGTTCCCGAGGAGGCGTCGCGGGAGCGGCTCACGCAGCTAGGCATTGATGCCAGCCGCATTCATGTGATTCCGCCAGGCGTGTCGCGGCGCGGCGCTGGCGAGGCCGGCCCGGCGCGGGCCGGCCTACTGAGCGAGCTCCAACTCGCGGGCGAGACCAAGCTGATTGCCGTGGCCGGACCGCTGCGACGCCATCGGCAGGTCGACGAGGCCATTTGGGCCTTCGAGTTGGTGCGCATTATCCATCCGACCGCCCGGCTGTTGATCGTCGGCGACGGTAACGATCGGGCGCGCTTGGAAGGGTTCGCGCAACAAGTGAGCGAGCCGGGCTGCGTCCGATTTCTCGGCTATCGTGACGATTGGCTCGCACTGCTGCCGGGGATTGACGTTTTTTGGCAACTGAACGCGTCGGTGACGACGCCGTTGGCGGTCCTCGAAGCCGGCGCCGCGGGCGTGCCGAGCGTCGCCAGCGACGTCCCCGCCCATCGTGCCGCGGTGGTTCATGATCGAACCGGGCTATTGGTGAAGCTCGGCGACCGGGCCGAAGCGGTGCGCGCCACCGACGAGTTGTTCGCTAATCGAGCGCGGGCCGAGCGGATGGGACTCGCGGCGGCCGAACGGATGGCGGAGAAGTGGTCGCTGGACGCAACGCTCGCGGCGTTTGATCGCCTGTACGAGAGACTCGTGCACGCTCCCGCGCCCTAGCGCGATTCCTCCGACATCCTGAGCGAGGCCCATCAGATTGCGTCGGCGACGATTTTTCGGACGCGGGCGAGGCATTGCGACGTGACAATCTGCGGCGGCATCCAGACGTCGTCGATGCTGGCCATCCCATGGCCGACCGCGCGGCGGCGGCGTTCAGAGTTAGTCCAGTTGCGGCGAATCTCCGCACAATGCTCGACGATCTCCCGGCGAGTCGGCAGGTATTCGGGACGCTGGAGACGGTTCATACCCCCTCGATGTTTGGCTGAACGTGCCGAAAGAAACCGCCGGGGCCAGGTTGCACGCGGTGGCAAGCAGGCGGTGGGCATCCCGAGACGGCAAGCCCAGCCCCGGCGGTCAGGTGGTGAGATCGTTGTAACCGTCGACCATGGAGATTGTGTGTAGGCCAAAGGAAAAATGGGCGAAGATTGCGGAGGCGGGATAAGACGGGGTCGGGAGACCTGTCAAGTCAGTGCCCTAGAGCCGCCATCGAAGAGAATGGGACCGCCGATAGACGCGAATCAACGCAGATGGAAAGAATTATCTGCGTTCATCGGCGGTTCCAAATTTCCCTTTCCTCGGCGCTCACGGCGCTCTAGGGGTGCTTGGCGGTCAATCATTGAACTTCGCAGGTCTCCCGCCGTCGCGCCCGCACATATTACGTCCGCTGCCCAAACCCTCTAGAATCAGTGACTTCGGTCCCAGGAATTCCTGAGCCGCGCACCACGGAGGATGCATTCGATGAAAGACGTACTGGCAGTCGTTCTCGCGGGCGGCAAGGGATCGCGCCTCGAACCTCTCACGCGCGATCGGGCCAAGCCGGCGGTGCCATTCGGCGGGATCTACCGGATCATCGACTTCACGCTGTCGAACTGCCTGAACAGCGGCATTCGCAAGATTCTGGTCCTCACCCAGTACAAGGCGATGAGCCTCGCCCGGCACGTGACTAACGGCTGGCGACATCTCCTCTGCCGCGAACTAGGCGAGTTCATCGACGTCGTCCCGCCGCAACAGCGGATCGACGAGCAGTGGTACCAGGGGACCGCCGATGCGGTCTATCAAAACATCTACACGCTGGAGCAAGAGCGGCCCAAGTACGTCGTGATCCTTGCGGGCGACCATATCTACAAGATGGACTACAGCAAGATGGTCGCCTACCACGAGGAGATGGGGGCCGACCTTACCATCGGCGCCCTGCGGGTAACGCCCAAAGAAGCGCGCGAATTCGGCGTGATGCAGATCGACGAAGGCCGGCGAATCATCGGGTTCGAGGAAAAGGTGCCGAATCCGAAAACGATTCCCGGCGACCCCGACCATTGCCTGGCGTCGATGGGAATTTACGTCTTCAATGCGCCGTTCCTCTTCGACCAGCTCTGCCAGGACGCCACGCTGCCCGAAAGCGCCCACGACTTCGGCCGGAACATCATTCCATCGATCATCAAGACGCACAAAGTGATGGCGTTTCCGTTCCACGACGAGAACAGCAAGAAAGACGCCTATTGGAAAGACGTGGGGACGCTCGATGCCTACTTCGAGGCGAACATCGAGCTGACCGCGGTCGATCCGCTGCTGAACCTCTACGACTATCACTGGCCGGTGCGGACCGACCAGCCGAACCTCCCGCCGCCGAAGTTCGTGTTCGACGAGAACTCAGGCCGTCGCGGCGAGGCGCACGACAGCATCGTTGCCGCGGGGACAATCATCGCCGGCGGGCATGTGACGCGGTCGATCATCGGGCCGAAGAGCCGCGTCGAGGAACGGGCCGAAGTGACCGAATCAATCTTGTTCTCGGGCGTCCATATCGGCAAAGGGGCGATCATTCGCCGGGCGATCATCGACAAGAACGTCTTCATCCCGGACGGGGCGCAGGTGGGGGTCGATCACGAAGCCGATCGCCGGCGCGGGTTCGAGGTGACCGAAAAGGGCGTCACGGTGATTCCGACGATCGACGGGTCCGAGGCGCTATTTTCGCGGTAGGGCTGATGCAACCGAACAAGTGAAGGTCGCTACTTCTTCGCCGCCCCAGGCTTGGCCGCGGTGCTCGCCGGCGCGTCGAGCAGCACGAGCGTGTCGACAATCGCCCGATCGGCGTCGGCGAAGCGTTCTTCGGCCGACTGTTCGACGGTCACGGCCACGGTGGTCGGCCGCTTTCCTTCGTCGGCGATATAGTAATACCGCCACTGCATCGGCACCTCGTCGACCGTTCCAACGGCGACCACGCCGAGGCATTGGTGCCCTGCGGCGTTGGCCCACTCGGTGGCCGCCTTCACCTCGCCCAGCTTATCGCCGAGCGACTTGACGACATTCTCTTCAAACTGCTGTAGCGTCATCGGCTTCCCCGCCGGGCGAACGGGCAGCGTCGAGACGTTGCAGTGGCCCAGCAGTTCGCCGGCAACCATCAGGCGCAGCGACATCGCTTCGCGTTGCTCGGCGGTGAGGAACCACGCTTTGTCGTGCATGAAGCGGTAGCCGCGATCGGCCGATTCAACCCGCAGCCGCCGCAGATCGGCTGGCTCCATTGCCTGGGCAGCAGTGAGTTGAGCTTTTTCAAAGGCGTCGGCTTGATCGACAGAAGAGAGGGGCGTCATCACGAGCGAGAGTTTCGCGACGACGTCGAGGCCCGGCGACACCTGGCCCGACTTGCGGACTTCCTTGATCGCCATGTTGAACTTCGTGATGCGGCGCTCGTCGAGATGGAATAGGTAGGCGCCGCGGAGGTCCATCTCGCTGGCGGCGCCGTCGACGGTGCCATGGACGACGCCGGCCAGGCGGATCTGCACTTGGCGGTTCTCCATGCCGGTGACGACGCTGCGGACCTCGCAGACCGCGACGTTGTCCATTCCGACCAGGCCACCGATCGTCTGGGCGTCGTGATCCCACCCTTCCGATTCCTTCAGCGAGCGGCTAGGCAGTAGGCGTTCGAGCAGCACGGTGTTGCCGATGACGTTGACCAGATCGAACTCGTCGCGCGTGAGGGTCTGGTCGAGGCCGTTTAGCGCCGAGGTCCCATCAGCGGCAAGATCGACGACGATCAGCCGGTCCTGCTTGGCCAGTTGACGGTCGACGCCGATCTCATCGGTTTTCAGCGTCGCCTTGGCGTTGTGGTAATGGCGAAGCGAGCGGGCGGGCTTCTCGGCGTAGGCCGACCAGTCGAGCAGCCGCTCGTCGTAGTCGAGCTTGGCGACGACGCTGGTGGCCAGTTTCGACTCTTTCCCTTCCGCATCGGTTGCGAACAAGTCGCCGCCGACTTCCAATTCGGCCTCAACGTGAATGACGTCGCCCGCCTTGGCTCCCGTGGTCAGATCGTACGCCGTCCCGGGCTTCGCCAGGGCAACTGAAACTGGGGCGACGGCAACGATCAGCGAACATACGGCGAAGAGGGCGCGTGACATTTTGCTTGAACCCCGGCTCTTGAAAGAGCGCCAGATGATGCGAAAACAATCGACTTGACCTGCGGAAAGCGCCCGACAGGCGGGGAGGATGATAGCCAGTTCTCAGAAAACACCCAAGATCGGCTGAAACCGTGCTTTGGTCGCCGCGCCGCTGGACAGGATTGAACGTCTGGCATCCTGGCGTCGAGAGAGCGTTCGACACGCCCCGATGCGGGAAACCGAGGGTTTTTGCGGAAATCCGCCCGTTATTCCCGTCGGACCGGACATCGTAAGTTATCTTTCAGTAGTCACTTACGACGAACTTTTCTGTTTTTGGGGAATCTATCGGCCCCAATTCTGCGAACTTTCTATCGACCCAAATCGGTCTTACTTCGTACAACCAGTAGCCCTTGAAGTCGCTAGCAACCGTCGGTACGGGGTCAAGCTAGCCCACTGCAAGCGGCTCGATGTCCGCCTTCGGGCCGCGACAAGCGAAAGTTGCAGAGTTGCCGTGCCTTGCCGCAAACAAGCGGGCACGATTTTCGTACAGGAGACGTCTGAAGCATTAGATCGACGCCGTGACTGCCGTGGGCGAAGGAATCGCAAGGAACACCACGTGTAACGCCGTTTGAGGAATGACCGAGAAGAAGGTGTACCATGCATATCGACTATAAAAGCCCGCTCGTCCGTGAAATTCGCGATCGCCAACGTCAGGAGGCGACCCGCGAACAGCTCCTGCAGCGCATCGACGCCGCCGAGCGGTTGATGGCGACGGTCGACGTCGGCCAGTCCTATCAACCGACGCAGGTCTTCGAGCAACTTGCCGGCGCCCAGACGGCCGCAGCCGATTCAGCGCGAAAAATTGCCGGCCGCGACTTGGTGCATGACCTGCGCCTGCTGGTGGAAGATCTGTCTGACGCTGCCGAGCTTCCAGCTGACGCGATGGGCGAGCAAGTCTTCACCGTCGAAGAGCTGGCCCGCCAGTTCAATGTTTCGACGAAGACGATTTCGCGGTGGCGCGAGCTTGGCCTCGTGAGCCGTCGGCTCGTCTTCGACGGCCGGAAACGGGTCGGCTTCCTCCGTTCGAGCGTCGATCGCTTTGTGCGGAACAACGCTGAGCGCGTCGAACGCGGAGCGAAGTTCAGCCAACTGACCGACGAGCAGCGGCACGAATTCATCGACCAGGCTCGCGAGATGGCTTCCAACGGCGTCGGCCAAGCGGAAATCGCCCGCCGGCTCGCCGAGCGGAGCGGTCGCAGCGTCGAAACGATTCGCACGGCGATTCGCCAACACGATGCGGAAAACCCTGAGCTTGCGGTGTTTCCGGTCCTGGGCGGGCCGCTGACTGAACCGCAGAAGCAGAATGTCTACGAGGCGTACCGCCGCGGCGCGTCGGTCGACAAGCTTTGCAGCGACTACAACCGGACGAAGACGACGATTTACCGAGTGATCAACGAAGTCCGCGCCCAGCGGATCATGGAGTTGCCGCTCGATTACATCGACAACGCCCGGTTCGCGCGCAAGGGCGCCGACAACGCGATCCTCGGCCCGATGCCTCAAACCGACGAACCCTCGCGGAAGCCGCGTCGTCCGACCGGTTTGCCCCCTTACCTGGCAAGCCTGTACGAGATGCCGTTGCTCACCCGCGAGCAAGAACAACACCTGTTCCGCAAGTACAACTATCTCAAGTTTAAGGCGGCGCGCCTGCGGAAGGAGCTCGACGTCGAGCAGCCGAAGGCCCCGCTGATGGATGAGATTGAAGACTTGAACGAACAGGCGGTAGGACTGAAGAATCAGATCGCGAAGGCGAATCTCCGGTTGGTCGTGTCGATTGCCAAGCGGCATGTCACGCCCGACCAGAACTTCTTCGAACTCGTCAGCGACGGCAACGTCTCGCTGCTGCGGGCGATCGAGAAGTTCGACTATTCGCGCGGCAATAAGTTCAGCACGTACGCCAGCTGGGCGATCATGAAGAACTTTGCCCGCACGATTCCGGGAGAGTATCGCCAACGCGATCGGTTCCGCACGAGCTACGACGAACTGTTCGCCGCTACCCAAGAAGAGCGCGGCAACCCGATGGTGGACGAGCGGGCGCAATCGGACCGCCTGGAGAAGATCCAGCGGATCTTGCAGAAGCTCGACGAACGGGAGCAGCAGATCATCATCGGCCGCTTCGGCCTTGATCACAACCGCGAGCCGTTGACCCTCAAAGAGGTCGGCGCCGAGATGGGCGTGACGAAGGAACGGATCCGGCAGATCGAAGCCCGAGCGCTCACGAAGCTGCGCCTGGCGGCCCAGGAGGAGAAGATTTCGATCGACCTGTAAGTCGCGAGCCATCCCCGAAGCCCCACGAGGCCGCTGCGAAGTCGTCAGACGTCGCGGCGGCCTTTTTTTGTCGAGGCGGCCGCGGCCGAACCCTCAAGATGGGCGACGCTTCGGCGTCGTGCCAGAACTAGGCGACGACTCAGCGCATGAGGATTCCGAGATGCTCAGCACAGAAACGCTTGATGAGCATCGGAGAATGACGCCGGGGGAGCGTTTCAGTCTGACCTTGCGCGCCATCCGAGAAAACATACCGCCGCTCGGCGCAGGACCGCCGGAACTCGTGTCCCGCCGCTCTGAATTGATGCGCCGTGAGAATGATCTGCGCAACGAGAACATGTTGCGCGCGTTTGCGCGGACACAGGATGCCGAATGAAGGATGCGTTCTATGGAGCGATGGCGAGGCAATTACGCCCCATCCGCATAGCGCATCAACACGTCCACCACGTCTTCGCGCCGTCGCAGGAACGCGTCTAGCACCTGCGGATCGAAGTGGTTTCCGCGCTTCTCCGCCATGGTGTCGAAGCACTCGTCGATAGGGAACGATTCCTTGTAACACCGCTTCGAGCTTAGCGCGTCGAAGACGTCGGCGACGGCCGTGATGCGGCCTTCCAACGGGATTTCCTCGCCCTGCAAGCCAGTGGGATACCCGGTGCCGTCCCAATGTTCGTGGTGGCTCATGGCGATGCGGTGGGCCAGCACTAGCAGCGGAGTCGCGCCACCTGTTACCCCCCCTAGCCGGCCAGCGCCGCCGGCGGCGGCGGGCTGTTCGTCGCCCGTGTACGGCTGCAAGATCCGGTCGCCGAACGTGCAGTGATGCTTCATCAGCTCGAATTCTTCGTCGGTCAGCCGCCCCGGCTTCAGCAAAATAGCATCGGGGATGCCAATTTTGCCGACGTCGTGAAGCTGGGCCGCCCGCTCGAGCAAGTCGGCTTCGTCGTCGACGATTCCTAACTCCTCGCCGATCAGCCGCGCATACCGGCCGACCCGCACGACGTGCAGTCCCGTGTCGTTGTCGCGGTACTCCGCCGCGCGGGCCAGCACCAGGCCGATTTCGCGGTATGCCTGCTCCAGTTGGCGGGTGCGCTCGCGAACGGCCGCCTCGAGGTCGTGATTGTAGCGCAACAACTGGTCCTGATACGCTTTCGCCGTGAGGACGTTGACGACGCGCGGAGCCAGCTCGGCCGGATCAACCGGTTTATTGAGGAAGTCGGTCGCCCCCCGCTTGAGCGCCTCGCAGCGGACCTTGTGATCCGTCACCGCCGTGAGAATGATCGCCGGAATGTGAGCCGTCTTCGGATCATGCCGCAACTCATCGAGCACGTCGAGCCCCGTGACGAACGGCATCATCAAATCGAGCAGGACGCAGTCCGGGCGCTCGTCGCGAATCAGGGCCATCGCCTTGCGGCCGTCGGTGGTCGTGACGAACTGCGAGAATCCTTCCAGTTCGAGTAAGCGACGAACGATCTTCACGTTCGTCGGTTCATCGTCGACGACCATTAACTTGCACTGCTTGATCGACGCCGAGTCCGCGGACTGCTGCGACGCGCGCGGCGGATCCGCGGCGACGGTCGGCGGCGACTTCGATTCAGCGATGGCGGTTGAGATGGTCATCAGCATGGCGGTCGGATCCGTTGCGGAGCAGACCGTTAATTCCCGTGTCTGTTAGACGACGATCAGGGGCTCCATTTCCCTCAGTTCGCCAAGAAGCGCCGCGGCCTGATCGCCCTTCCTCGCCGCAGCGTACGATTCGAGCTCGGCCGAAACCTCGGAAAGGCAGGTGAATCCCGCGGTGCCGCCTGATCCCTTCAATCCATGGACATGTCGCTGCAACTCTTCGTAGTCCTCATCGGCGAGCGCGCGTTCCATGGCGTCGAGGCGCGCCGGGATGCTCTCGACGAACTCCGCCACGATCTCGCGCAGCATTTCGTCCTCGGTCGGCAAGCTTGAGCGGATCGGGCCGGCAAGAGCTCGTTTGATCTTCTTTTCCTTCTCTTGCTTCACCAGCTCGTCGTGACGCAGCTCCAAGCCCGCGGCGACTTCAACGGCGCGGATCAGCTCATCGACGTTCACCGGCTTGGAGAGATAGCCCGAGCAACCGGCGAAGGTGCACTTCTCGCGATCTCCCTTCATGGCGTGGGCCGTGAGCGCGATGATCGGCTTGAGGAATCCCAGGGAGCGCAACTTGCGAGTGGCGGCGTAGCCGTCCATCTGCGGCATCTGCATGTCCATCAGCACGACGTCGAACTGCTCGGCAAGCGCAATCCGGCACGCCATCTCGCCATTCTCCACGGTCTGTACTTCAGCGCCGTGACGCGAGAGAAACACCTGAATGAGCTTGCGATTGGTTTCGCCGTCGTCGGCCAACAACACGCGCACCCCCTGTAAGTTCGCCGAAATCGGCCGATCGACGTAGTCTCCTGTCGCCGCGTCAGGGGGGGCCTCGAACATGCGAACATGCCGCAGATCGCCGATCTCCAGTTTCGCCGTGAAGGTCGTGCCGCGGCCAAGCTGACTGTCGACCGAGAGATCGCCGCCGAGCGCCGCGGCAATGTTCTTGCAAATGGCCAGCCCCAGGCCCGTGCCGCCGTACCGGCGCGTCATTGAGCTGTCGGCTTGCACGAACGGATGGAAGATGTCGCTCAGCTTCGACGGCTCAATCCCAATGCCCGTGTCGCGCACTTCGAGCGTCAAAAGGCCCCGATCGCCTTCGCGGGCGACGCCAGCGACGATCATCACGCTTCCCTGCTCGGTAAACTTAATTGCATTGCCGACCAGATTAATCAGAAGCTGACGCACGCGGTGCGGATCGGTCGTAACCGTTTCGGGGATCGGCCCGTCCCAGCGGTAGTTCAGGACGATTCCCTTCTCGATGGCTCGAACTCGCAACAGCGAGACGACCTCGGCGATGACCTGATGCGGCGAGAAGCGCGCCCGCTCCACTTGCATCTTGCCTGCCTCGATCTTGGACAGATCAAGAACATTGTTGATCAGTTCCATCAAATGCCGAGCACTGGTGCGAATGGTGTCGGCGTAGTCGCGGCGAGTTCGCTCGTCTCCCTCGTCGGCATTTCGCACCAATAGCTCGGCAAAACCGAGGATGCTGTTCAACGGCGTGCGAATCTCGTGGCTCATGTTGGCCAAGAACTCGCTCTTCGTCCGGTTGGCCGCTTCTGACTCTTCCATCGCGCGTCGCATGTCGAGCTCGTGCGACTTGCGATCGGTGATATCGCGGACGAACGCGCAAAACGTCGTCTCCTCGCTCCCCTGAATGGAGACGATGGCCAATTCGACGGCAAACTGCCGGCCGCCGCGGGCGACGCACTCCATCTCGAAGCGCTGGTGGACCTGCGATCCGGCGGGACTTTCGGTCAATTGCCGAAGTCCTGCAAGGTAGCGCTGTTGGTCGTGCTCGGGGATGACGAGCTCTTCCAGCTGGCTGCCGATCGCCTCGGCGACCGTCCAGCCGAACAACCGTTCGGCTGGTCCGTTCCAGTTGAGGACCTTCCCCCGCGCATCGAGTTCGACCACCGCGTCGAGCGAGCCCTCGATGATCGAACGCTCTTTCTCGAACGACCGATGGAGCTGCTCAGAGTAGCGATGCAGGTCGGCGTGATGCGACTCGAAGAGCGCCGTCTGGAGGGCGTTGTTCCGCATCTCCTCGGTGCTCTTGCGCATCGTGATCAGCAAGAACAGGTCTTCGAACAACACCCAGCCGGTATGTTCAATCCATCGCCAATGGTCGGCGGTGGCGACGCCGAACATCGACAGCGGCCAGAAGATGCCGCGAATGAGTTGATCAGCGGAGACGAGCGCCGTGGCGACCATCAGGACGCCCCAGTCGCGGTACGCCGCGAGGAAGGCGAGAGAACCGAAGACGTGAAAGTGGGTTTCCAGGCGGCCGCCGCTGACCTGCACCAGGAGCGACGAGAACAGCATCTGGGCGACGGCAATGGTGTAGCGCGTGATCGTATCGCCGGGGCGTCGCCAGGCCAGCCACACGGGCAGCGACGCGAGCGCGCCGCCGGCCCAGAAGGCGTACCACACGTGCGGATGCACCTCCGACGTCGCCCCGGACCAAGTGCGGGGCGACACGCAGAGCGCCGTCGCGACGGCGCCGAGCCATTGCACCATCATCAGGACGGCGAACATGCGATCGATGCGCCGGTAAATCTGCCGCTCGCGCTGACGGAGGATTTCCTCCGCGCGAAGCTGCTGCCGTGAATCTGCCGCCGCGCTGATCATATCGGATCCGCCCCTCTGGACCTCGATCTGACGGCACGGAATCCAGCGAACGCCCGCTCCTCCCGCGGCAGGTGATCGGCATCAGCCGTATCCGACCTTGCGGCGGCGGGGAGCGACGCCTCGCGCACCAACTCGCAGCCCCAGGCCGGGATCGCCACAACCTTCGCCTGATGATCTCTCAACAGACGCGTGATCGCCTGCAGGCCGACGTTGTCGCCGGCATGCCCGCGCGCCATGGTCACGCCGCCGGCGTAGAGTCGCCTTCCCGTTGCATCGAACAACAGCACGCTGCCGCTGACGCGCGCGTTAAACAATGCGGTTACGACGCCGCCCGGGTCGCGGAAGACGTGCGCGTTGGGCAGCCGCGCCGCGCGGGCCAAATTAGACGACGACCACCAGAGTTCGCCGACCGATCGCGGAGCCGCGGCGACGATGCAGACCTCGGGGAGCGCCTCGTTCGGCGCCAGCACCGGCAGCCGTTCCAACTCGGCCAACGTGGCCCGAGAACAAGGACACATCGGGTGCAAAAAAAGAACGAGCGTCGGCCGGCCCGTCATGCGTTCAATCGTCGACTCGGCCGGCCACTGCATCGCCACGTCGGCCGTCGAAGTCGCAGCGCCGTTGAATCCGTGAGCCGAGATGCCGTACCAACCCGCCGCCGCCAGCGCCATCCAGACGATGAGCGCAGCTCCCAGCGTCCAGGAGAGCCTGTCGTTAGATCGGGTTGGCGGAGAAAGGTCTCGCATCGAATGGCTCGATCAAAGTCTACGGCGCGGCCGTAAAACGCAGTCGGCGGCCCAGGCCCGTCGGCGGCAATGACCTGCAACTCTAGGTTAGCGAGGCCCGTGGTTGCCGTTCGTCTGCGGTAAGCCGATGATGCCGAAGACGACGACGGGGGCGGCAGCGCCGAGGGGGCCCGATTACAATGGCGGCGCTGGGCGCGATCGTTCAATCTGTCGACCGAATCAACCCGTCGTTGTCCGTTCCTGTCGCGCCAGCGCCGGTTGCGCGGGCTGTAGGGGCGCAGTATCTGGGGCATTGTCGCGAGCTCGCCATGAAATGGATCCTACTATCCTTGTTACTCGTCGCCTGCCCCCGGACGGCGGTCGCCGACGAGGGTCGCTTTGCAACGATCGAGCCCGACGTGAGGATTTATGCAAACGAGCCGGCGGCAAGCGACTCGGCGCCCGCGCCGACGCGAAAGTGCGTGCTGATCTTCGCCCTTCCCAATGGCAACACGCTGGAACAGACGCTCGGCTGCACGAAAGCCGAAGGGCTCGATTGGCATTACGACATCCAGCATGTGCTGGCCCAAACACGGCTGCTGCGAACGCTGACGCCGGCAGAGAAACTAGTGCTCGTCTGCGCCGAGGCCGGCGGCTTGAGCTGGCCTGCATGGCGCGCCAGCCGGCCTGACGGAAATGAGCGCATCGGCGAGCTCGCCCAACGCTGGCGCCGCGAGTTCGGCGGCGCTAACGCGCGCGTCACGCTCACCGGTCACAGCGGCGGCGGCAGCTTCATCTTCGGCGTGATCGAAGCCTTCGAAGAAGTCCCCGCCTGGATTGATCGCATCGCGATTCTGGACGCCAACTATGCGTTCGACGCGACGAAGCACGCCGACAAGCTTGTCCGCTGGCTGCAGGGCGACGATGCACGCCGGCTTATCGTGCTGGCATACGACGATCGGAACATCGAATTTAACGGTAAGCGAGTCGTCGGCCCCGCCGGCGGCACCTTCCGCGCGACGCAGCGAATGGTCGAAGCCCTACGCCCCGCGTTTGAGATGAACGACAAACAGACGGGGCCGTTCACCGAGTACGCGGGGCTTAACGGGCGCGTGCGGTTCTACGTTCATCCTAATCCTGCGAACAAGATTCTGCACACGGCCCTCGTCGGCGACATGAATGGTCTTGTCCACTCCCAAACGCTGGGAACGCCTGCCGAGGGCCAGTGGGGAACGTTCGGCGGGCCGCGCGCATACGAGGCCTTCATCGAGGAGCGGCCGATTGTCGATGAATTGCAAGCGAATGCCAGCAGCGCCTCCCGTCAACGGACGAATGCAAGATCCTCTGGTAGCCCCGCCCTCCCAGGAACGGAGATCGGAACGATTCCGGCGCGACGGCCCGATGCGATCGGCGGCCGCGCGTTCACGGAACAACTCGCCGGCCTGTCGCGTGACCAGCGTGAGGCGGCGATCTACGCCGAGATCGCCGCGGGCAACGTGCCCGGCTTCCTCCGCACTTTTAAGCAGGTCCCCATCGCCGCCGGCGGCCTCCGCGGCACGATCGACGTCGCTCCTGATTACCTGGCGATCGGCAGCGACGAAGACTTCGTCCGCATTCCAATGACGCCGCAAACGGCTCAGCGCCTGGCCGACCTCTTCGGCTGCGTGCTGCCGACGCGCAAGATCGTCGACGCGATCGACGCGGTCGCCGAGGTTCGCTTGGCGCCGCAGCCGTTGACCGATGACCGCGAATCGGTCGCCGCGTTTCTGCTGTCGAACCAGAAGATCGAGGCTCAGCGGCAGGGCCGTCAACTCGGGCCGCTCGTCACTGGCGGCAAAAAAGACATTGTTTTATCCAACAAGATCCACGAGCGCCCCGACCGGCTGGTCATCTACGGTTGGCGGCGGCTAGACGGCCAGCCGATTCAGCCGCTCACTAACGTGCACGTCGATTGGTACGTCGACTACAGCCACGGCGCGCGGTTAGTGCGCGACGAGATCGTCATCGACGGCCAGCGGCACAAGATCACCGACTTGCTGCAAGACGCGGCCCGGGCAGCCATCGTCAGCGACGAAGGGCCAATCGCTCCGCCGCGCTATCCGCTGGCGGATCGATAAGCCCGACCGGCTCCGCCCGATCCGTTTGCCGCCACGGCCCGGCTAACGGGCCGCGTCGCTCGATCGCTCTTCTTCTAGCTTTTTCACCTGCTCTTGCAGCTTCTCGGTCGTTTCGGCGAGCTTGAGCAGCCGTTTCAGCTCCTCCTTGGGAACGATCGCCATGTCGGCGTTTTCACGGAGGGGCGCCTCCTCGAAGCGAACCTCCTGCGGCGGCTGCGGAGCAACCGGCGGCGCGGGAGCCGGAGCGGGCATCGGCTTCCGCTCGAACACAATCGCCGGCGCCAGCGTCCGATTAGTCAATGCCTTCGCCGCAACCTTTGCGGCCTCGGCAGCTTCGGCCTGCGCCGCTTCGACGGCACGCTTTACTTCGATCGTCGCCGTCCGCCGCGCCTCGTTAGCGGCATCCATCGCGGAGCGCTGCGCATCGGCGGCGGCCGCCATGGCCTTCTTCATCTCGATACGCGTCTGTTGCTCCTGCTCCTCCCCCTTCACGCGCTGCTCCAGGGCGTCGCGCACCCGTTGGGCGTTCACCTCGCAAAGCTTCACTTCGGCAAGCGTCAGCTGCTCGTCAGCTCGCAGCTCAACGATCTTCGCCTCGGGAACGTTCTCCACCCCCGCTTGCTTGGCGTCGAGCGATTGCTTCAGACCGAGTGCGATTGACTCGGCCTTCAATTTCAGGCCGGCGGCCTTCAGGTCCCAGTATTCTCCTTCCAACTTCAGCGCCGCCTCGCTGCCACCGCTGGCCGCCGCCAAATCGCTGCTAGTCGTGAATCGCGATTCCATCACCTGCTGCGGATGGAACGCGAACGCGAAGTCGCGCGCGACTTCGAACTTTGGCGGCATGGGCGCCACCGCGGGGACGGCTGGAACAGCAATCGGGGCCCCCGAAGCAACGAGCACATCCTCGGGCGTGCCGGCGGTTGGCGTGCCTCCGACGCTGATCGCTACTGCTCCAGGCACGTCGGCTGGCGGCGCGGCGGCGATCGTTGCAGCCGCTGCTTCCGTAGGATTGACCTCGCTGATCTCGACGTCGGGGACTTGCACGTCCACGTCGGCGCTGACCTCGGCCTCATAGGTCGTCGCAACTTCCGCCACGACGTTGGCCGCTTTCTCTTCCCCTTCGGTAGAGATGAAGACGACGTTGCCCCCCTCGCCGCCGACAACTAGCTTGGCAGGCTCGGCGTCGGCGACGGCCAACATGCCGGCGGCCAGGCAAACACCTAGAATCCCCATGGCGGGCTTCGACGCGGCGGCAAGTGTCATGGCAATGATTCCTTTTTCGGCAAGGGCACAAGCGGCGACGCCTTTGAGCGACGCCCCTTTGATGCCCGAAGTGGTAAGTTTGAGTTTCAATGCAAAGCTCGCCCCCAGCGACGCCGTTTGCGCCACCAGCGTCGGTGCGGCCGAGGCCTGCGCAGCTGCCATCGCCGAGTTCACGACCGCCATCGTGGCCGAGAGGGCAATTCCGCGGCGAATCAGACGCGATCGCAGCAGCCGCGTCCCGCGCGCCAGCAGCCCTTTGACGGTCTGCGAGCTGACGCCCATTTGCGTGGCCGCCTCGCTGCGAGTGCGGCCTTCCATGTAGCACAGAACCAAGGGCTGACGGTAGCGAGCCGGCAGTGCGTTGAGCTCTTCCAGCAGCCGGAGCGTCACTTCGTTTCGCTCGATCTCCGACAGTTGGTCATCGAGCGAGGGGAGTTCCTCGATCAACTGCGATTCGTTGCGGCGGCAACGACGACTATGCGCCAATAGCGCCGTTCGATAAGCAACTCGATAGATCCAGCCCGCCGCGCTTTCGGTGGCACGGATCGAACCCGACTTGCGGGCGAGGATCAAGAAGGTGGCTTGAAAGGCGTCCTCGACGTCTTGCTGATGACGGAGGATTTGCGAGCAGACGCCCCAGACCATTTTGGCGTGGGTTTCGACGACCTGAGCAAAGGCCCCTTCGTCGCGGTAGCGCTGAAACCGCATGAGCCGCTCGCCGTCAGTCGGCGGGATGGCCAGGGCAACCGCGCTCGGCTCGACAGGCAGCGGATCGTCAAAAGCGGCGGATGTCAGCGATTCCAGCATCAAGGCGTCTCTCCAAAACCATTAGAGACAGGGACCTCGGCGGGTGGACTGGAATTTCGGCGGAAAAGTTCGCTCGCCGGCGTCGGGTCCGCGACAGAGCCGGGCTGGGCGCCAAAACGACCAGTCCGGGGCGGCGGTCGGATCGCCAGCATCGGGGGGTGACCAAAGTCAGACTGACGCCGCTAGCGTTTCCGCCCGAAAAACGCATTGATACGCTTGGTCGCATCGTCGGGGATGGAGGCTTCGATCACTTTGGCCACCTCGTCGGCCGACATGCCGCGATCGAGCATTTCGCGTTTTAGTTCGATCTCTAGCCGTCGCTGATGGGCGTTGGATATCGCCGCAGAGATGATGCAGGCCAGCGTGATCACGACGCCCGTGACGCAGCCGATCACGATGATCAGCAGCGGAAACCGATCGCCGGCTTCCAACCCAAAGAAGGCGTCGGACCACTGATCGGGGCCCGAGTTCGAGACTTGCGCCAGCAGGGCGGAGATGGCAGAGTCAAATTTCATCGGGTGGTGCACCCCATTTTCGAGCTGGCAGTGGCCAGAGCGTCATTCGCCGAACCATGGGCTTGCACGATCTGCTCCACTTCGTCGGCGGTCAGGCCTCGGTCGAGAAGATCTCGCTTGAAGTTAAGCTCCGCGCGGTGGCAGGCGAACTTACGAATCTGCGTGAAGAGGCTTCCGCAAATCCCGGCCGTCGACCCTGCCAGGACCGCGATGGTAACCATGTTGAACGGGACCGGAATCGAAATGATCGACTGCAGGAGACTGATCATGGCGATACTTTTTAGCAAGAAGGGACGGGCGGGCTAGTTCTATCTTAACCTTCGGCTCCCCCCGGCGTTGCCGCCGTACTGACGTCACGCCGGACCACTCCGACCCGCCTGCCGCCAACCGTCGACTCCGCCGGGGGGGCGGGAAGCGTCACTCGGGATATTCGCTGCCAAATCCAACATCTTTCCGACCACGAGCCTCCACGTTGGAAAAAGGTGGGGAATCTGTGGCTAATCGTGCCTATTTCTTGGGCGATGCGTGCTCGCCGAGAGATTGACGACGCACCCTAAGCCGTTTACCGTAAAGATGTTGTAGCCGATTTTTTGGCTGCACCGATCCTGGCGGCGACAGTGCGCGTCGGTCCGATTTTAATTCGTGAAAGAGCCTCCTTGGCCAAGCAACAACACAAACCATGGGGCGGCGTCTTCGAAGGGGACGTCGACCCCCGCGTCGAGCGATTCAGCGAGAGCGTCAGCTTCGATCACCGGCTATACGCTCAAGACATTCGCGGCTCCATCGCCCACGCCCGCATGCTGGCAGAAACCGGCATGCTCTCCGCCGACGAACGGGATCAAATTGTCGCCGGGCTCGAAGAGATCGGGCACGAAATTGCCGCCGGAACGTTCGAGTTCAAGCAGGAGCTCGAAGACGTCCATATGAACGTCGAGCGGAAGCTGACCGAACGCCTCGGCGACGTCGGCCGCAAGCTTCACACAGGGCGCAGCCGGAACGACCAGGTTTCGACCGACTTCCGTTTGTGGATTCGCGACGCGATCGACCGGACCGACCAACTGCTGGCGAACTTGCAGCGGGCGTTCGTCGATCGTTGCGACCGCGACCACGGCATCATCCTGCCAGGCTACACCCACCTGCAACGAGCCCAACCAGTGCTGGCGAACCACTACTGGCTGGCCTACACCGAGAAGTTTGGCCGCGATCGCGAGCGGCTGGCCGAATGCCGACGACGCGTCAATCAGCTGCCGTTGGGGACGGCCGCGCTGGCCGGAACGACGATCCCGATCGATCGCCGGCATGTCGCCGCGGCCCTCGACTTTGAAGGAGTCGTCGCCAACAGCCTCGATTCGTCGAGCGACCGTGACTTTGCGATCGAGTTCGCGTTCGTGCTCACGCTGATTGCCGAACACCTCAGCACGTGGGCCGAGGAGTGGATTCTATGGTCGACGGCGGAGTTTCGGTTCTTGCGGTTGCCTCATGCCTACTGCACCGGCTCGTCGATCATGCCGCAGAAGATCAATCCTGACGTGCTGGAGCTGATTCGCGGCAAGACGGCTCGCGTGGTCGGTAATCTCACCTCGCTATTGGTGCTGATCAAGGGGCTGCCGCTCGCCTACAACCGCGACCTGCAGGAAGACAAGCCGCGGGTGTTCGACTCGGCCGACACGGTGGAAGCCTCCGTCGAGCTCGCCGCCGCCGTGGTGACCGGCGCTGAACTCAATCGGCCCGCGATTCACGAAAGGCTCGAACGGGGCTACCTCGACGCCACGACGCTGATGGAGCACCTCATCAAGGTCGGCGTTCCGCAGCGGACCGCCCACGAGATCATCGGCAAACTGGTGGGCGTGGCCATGAAACGGGACGTGCCGCTGGCGAAGCTGGAATTGGCCGAGTTCCAGGCGGCCCATCCGGCGCTCGATCAATCGGTCTACACGGTGCTGGGGGTCGAGCAAGCGATTCTGGCATTTAGCAGCGAAGGATCGACGGCCCCGGCAATGGTCGCGAAGCAAGTTGCCCTGTGGAAGGAGCGCCTCGGCCTCGAACCCTAACGAACAAGTCACTCATGAGCCGCCAGGGCCACGCCCTGCGGAGGAAGCGTCGAACAGGTTCGGTCACTGAAATCGTTTGGCGCTTCAACCCGGACCGCGTAGCTGTCCGGTCAGGTTTGCACATTTCCTGCTGTTCTTGCCGTTGCTCCCGCATCTATCATCTCTGCTTTTCATCATATGACTGACTGTCTGCTCACGCTTCGACGCCTCCTGACGCTGCTGCCTCGCGCCGCCGCGGCGCTGACGCTGTCGATGACGTTCATTGCATCTTTACAGGCTCAAGAACCCGCGGTCGATGCTCCGGCGGCGGAACCGCCAACGACGCTGGCGGATTTTGCTCGTCGTGACCCGGCGATTGCCGCCGTGCTCGAATTGCCGCGGACGACGGCGTCGCAGCAGTTGCGGGCGATCTTGATGCTCGTGGACCTGGGTCATCCAGACGCGGCGGCGCAAGTTGTTCCCGAACTGATCGGGGCGAAACTTGACGATGCCCAAAAGGCGGCGCTGGTGGCGGAGTTCGGCACGGCCAAGTTCATCCGGTTGATGCGGCTCGACCCGCCAAGCGCGGCAGGCGGCCCCCCCAGCCCGTTGGCTGGCCTGCGCGAATTCGCTCAAAGTGCGATCGCGGCGGCCGACGCCGCGGCGAAGGACCCGGCCTACATTGCAAAACTGATCGCGCAGCTCAACTCGCCAACCGAGGGCGAGCGATACGCCGCGCGGGTCGACCTGCGGGCCACCGGCGACGCCGGGATGATCGCCGCCATTGACGCCCTGGCCAACGCGAAGGACGAAACGACGCGCACCAATCTCCTTGCCGCACTTGCCGACATGCGTCCGGCGATCGACGCGCCGCTGCTAGCGCTACTGGCCGATGGCCAGGGTCAACTCCGCCGCGACGCTGCCGAGTTGGCCGGCCATCTGCGGGTGTCGGCCGCCCTTCCCTGGCTGTCGACGATCGCCGTCACGTCGGCCGACGCATCCGCTGCAGCCGCCGCCCGGCAGGCGATTTCCCAACTCGGCTACCCCGAACCGACGGCGGTCGAAGTACAGAAACTCTTGCGCGATCGATTGGCAGCGATCAAATCGACGCCGATTCCGACCATCGACGAGGGGCTCGTCGGCCGCTGGTGGTCGTGGAATTCGCAGTCCGAGGAGCTCGCCGCGGCGACCTACCCCGTGCCGCAACTACAGGCCCTTTACGCCGCGCGACTCGCACGCGCCTTGGGCGAGGTCGGCGGAATGGTGGAGCCGAACGATCGCCGCGCGGTACTGCTTTACTCATTGGAAGAGTCGGCGCTGCTGGGACGCGACGCTGACGAGGCTCTCAAACAAGTGGTGGCCGCGATGACGCCGGCCGACCTTTCCGTCGCGCTCGCCACTGCCGCGAAGGAACAATACACGGCGGCAGCCGTGCAGATTGCCGAAGAGCTAGGTCGCCGCGGCGACCCCTCGGTCCTGGCCACCAATGGCGGGCTTCCCTCGCCGCTCGCCGCCGCGCTGACCAGCCACGACCGGGCGCTGCGCTTCGCGGCCCTGGCTGCGATCATGCAACTCCATCCGCAACGATCGTTCCCGGGCGCCAGCGAGGTGGCCAACTCGCTCTGGTACTTCGTCGGCGGTGCGGGCGAACCAACCGCCGTTGTCGCCGCGCCAGCGATGCTCGTGGCCAGCGATTGGGCCGGAAAACTGCGCGGCCAGGGTTACGACGCGACCCCAGTGCGTATCGGCCGTGAAGCCCTGGCAGCCGCGATCGACCCGGCGATCGCGCCGCGGCTAGGGATTGTGGTGCTCGACAGCGACGTCGGCCAGCCGCTGCTGGGAGAGGTCGTTTACCAGTTACGGATCAGCGACCTGACCGCCGGCGTCCCGATCCTAATCGCCGCGAGCGGCCCGCGGCTGGCCGCGGCGCAACGGATCGCCGAGGCGAATCCATTGGTCTACGCCATGCCTCGCCCCCACGGCGACGGGGCCCTCGCCACGCTGGTTGACGAAACGCTCGCGCTCCGTCCGCTGCCGCTGGCCCCGGCGGAGGTGCGCACCGCTCAGGCGAAACAGGCGCTCCAGTGGACTGCCCAGCTCCTTAACGCCAATGCGCCGTATGACGAGTTGAAGAAAGACGCCCGGTTGCTCGATCGGACGCTATTGATGCCCGAGCTGGCCGGCCCGTCCGTCGCGGTACTGGCCGCGATTGGCACTCCCGAAAGCCAAACGATGCTCGTCGACTTCGCCAGCCTGGGGACGCTCCCGATCGAAACACGGCAGGCCGCCGCCGAAGCGCTGGCGGCGAGCGTCGCGAAGTTCGGCGTGCAGCTGAAACGAGACCAGGTCGTCCTCCAATACGATCGGTACAACGCCAGTGAGACCGCCGATCCGGCGACGCAGCAAGTGCTGGCCCGCGTGCTCGACGTGATTGAGAAGAAGGACTTGGCCGTGAAGAAGTAGATTTGCCGTTAGCGACGCGCCGGAAGCTCACGCTTTCGGCTCGCCACAATCCCTTAGTATTCCGCTTGCCGCTTTTTTCATGCCCCCGCGCCCGCCGCAACTCGATGAATCTCCCAGCGCCCCGCTGCCGGGCGTCATCGGCAACAGCGCGCCAATGCAGGAGGTCTTCCGCACGACTCGCCAAGTGGCGCGTTCGAGCGCCTCAGTGCTGTTGCTGGGCGAGACGGGGACCGGCAAAGAGCTGATTGCTCACGCCGTCCACACGCTCAGCGGTCGGCGCGATCGGCCCTTCGTCCGCGTCAACTGCGGCGCGCTCAGCGAGAGTCTGCTCGAAAGCGAGCTGTTCGGCCACGTTCGCGGCGCTTTCACCGGCGCGATCGACAACCGCACCGGGCGGTTCGAAGCGGCTCATCAGGGGTCAATCTTTCTCGACGAGATTAACTCGACGACGCTCCACCTGCAGGTGAAGCTGCTCCGCGTCCTGCAGGAGCGGGAGTTCGAGCGCGTCGGCGATACTCGCACGATTCGCGTCGATACTCGCATCATCGCCGCCAGCAATCGCGATCTGCTCGACCTGGCGATGGCCGGCACATTCCGCGAGGACTTGTTCTACCGACTGAACGTCGTGCCAATCTACATCCCGCCGCTGCGCGACCGGACCGACGACATCCCGCTGTTGGTGACGCACTTTCTGAACTACTACAACGAGAAAAACGACCGCTACGTCGCCCACATCGAGCCGCGGGCAATGGAGGCCTTGCAGCGGTACTCCTGGCCCGGAAATGTCCGGGAACTGCAAAATTACGTCGAACGGGTCGTCGTCATGGCGCTCGGGGACGAACTGACGTTTGAGCTGCTCCCCGAGGCGGTCCGCACCGGCCGGCAGCCAAAATCGCTCGGCCCCCGTACGATGAGTTTTGAGGAGCTCTCCGAAGAACTAGTCGTCCAGGGCCTTGCCTCCGCCGGCGAAGAGGATTGCGACCTTCACGGCCGCATCGTCAATCGCGTGGAGCGCGAGGTGATCTCGCAAGTGATGAACCTCTGCGACGGCGTGCAGATTAAGGCGGCCGCGAGGTTGGGGATCAACCGCAACACGCTCCACAAGAAGCTGAAAGAGTACGGACTTGACGACGCAGAGGGAGAATAAGTAACCGCAGGTCAACGACCCGCCGGAGCGGCGAGAAAGACTAACCACCAAGGCACGAAGGGCACAAAGACGCACTAAGGAAGAAGAAAGGAAATGATCGGGGACAGGCCTGGTCGATTGGCTTTCCGCTTTTTTCCTTTCCTTGCATTCCTTCGTGATTCTTGGTGATCTTCGTGCCTTGGTGATTAATCTTCCGGGTTCCTCCCCAGGTCAATGAGTTCCACCACGCGCGATCGATTGATTGAATCTACATGTCCTCCGGCGTCAACATGCTCTGCTTCACCGCCAGCTTTGGGGTGGCGCTCGCGCTGGAATTCATGGGCCTGTGGGCCCGCCCTCGCTGGCGACGGCTCGCGGTCGTGACGGCCGCCCTCGCCGGCCTTGTCGCGCAAACCTGGTATCTCGCCAATCGTGCCAGCTCGTCTCCCTGGGCTCCGCTTTCCAGCCAACACGATTGGTATCTGGCCGCCGCGTGGGGACTGGCCATCGTCTACCTCGCGCTGGTGCTGTATCAGCCGAAGGCCTCGATCGGACTGTTCCTGCTGCCGGTGGTGCTCGCCCTCATCGGCGCCGCCCGCTTTGCCAGCACCGAGCCCATGGCCGGCGCCGAAATGCCCCGCATCTGGGGCATTCTGCATGGCGTCTTCCTGATGCTCGGCACGATCGCCGTGCTGCTGGGATTCGTCGCCGGGCTGATGTATCTCGTCCAAAGCGCGCGGCTCAAGAACAAGGCCCCGCTCAGCGAACGCTTTCGGCTGCCGAGCCTCGAATGGCTCGAACGCGTGAACGCCCGATCGCTCATCGCCGCCACGATCCTCGTGGGACTTGGCTTTGTCACCGGCGTGTTGATGCGCCTCGCCATGCGCGACGGCAGCGGGCTGCAGTGGTCCGATCCGGTGGTGATCAGCCTCAGCGGCATGTTCTCGTGGCTCGTGGCAGCCGAGGCGTTTCGCCTCGCCTACCCCGCCGCCCGCCGCGGCCGCAAGGTGGCCTATCTCACGCTCGCCGGCTTCGTATTTCTGGTGATCACGCTCGGCACGTTCATGAGCAGCAAATCGATGCACGGCCGCGGCGGGGAGGCGGCTAGCCCACCGCGAGCCGCAGCGATTGTCCCCGCGGCCCCCCCGGAGGATTCGCCATGAACCTCCGCATGGTCGGCTGCACCCACCGCGCTTCCGGCGTCGATCTCCGCCAACAGCTCGCCTTCGGCAGCGAGCAAACGAGCGACGCGCTGGCCCGCTGGCGCGAACGCTTCCCCACGGCCGAGTTTGCCCTCCTCTCCACCTGCAACCGCGTTGAGCTCTACGCCGCGGGCGCCGGTCCCGTCGAGGCGCCCGAAACCGACGAGTTGGTCGACGCCCTCCTCAGCTATCACGGCGTCCCGACAAAGCGGGTCGAGGGCCAACTCCTCTCGCTCCACCAGCGCGAAGCCGTCGCCCATCTCTACCGCGTCGCGGCGAGCCTCGACAGCATGGTCGTCGGCGAACCTCAAATTCTTGCCCAAGTGAAGCAAGCCTACCAGCGCTCGGTCGACAGCGGCGCCGCGGGGCCCGCGTTGCACGACCTCTTCCAGTCGGCCCTGCGCGCCGCCCGCCGCGTCTACAACGAAACGGGCCTCCACAAACATCGGGTGAGCATTCCCAGCGTCGCGATCGCCGACTTCGCCAGTCGCGTGTTCGAGCGATTCGACGACAAGCATGTGCTGGTGATCGGCGCCGGCGAGATGGCCGAGGAGACGATCCGCTACCTGCAAGACGCGGGCGCCACGCGGATCCACGTCGTCAACCGCAGCCCCGAGCGGGCCCTCGAACTGGCAGCCGCGTGGAAAGGCGTCGCGGTTCCCTGGGAACGCTTGTGGGACGAACTCGCCGCCGCCGATCTGGTGATCGGCGCCACCGGGGCGGCCGAGCCCATCGTCAAGGCACAGCGCTTCGAACGCGTCGTCGCTCCGCTGAGGCAACAGCGACCGCTGTTCATTCTCGATCTGGCCGTGCCGCGGAACTTCGAACCCGAAGTCGGCGAACAGCTCGGCGTCTATCTCTACTCGCTCGACGACCTTGCCCTCGCCTGCGAGCGGAATCGTGATGCGCGGGCAGCCGAACTGCCGGCGGCGGAGCAGATCATCGTCGCCGAGACCGACGCCTTCATGGCGGCGGCCCACCGCCGCATCACTGGCCCCGTGATCAGCGGACTGCGCCGAAATCTCGAGGAGCCAAAGGTGGCGGAACTCGAACGGCTCTTCAAGAAGCTTCCCGATCTCGACGAGCGATCCCGCGCCGAGATTGTGCAGTTCGCCGATCGCTTGGTGAACAAGCTCCTCCACCCGCCGTTGGAGTCGTTGCGCGACGCGTCGCAAGAGGGCCCGCCGCACGGTCTGCTCGATGCGCTGCGGCGGTTGTTTCGCTTGGAGGAATGATCGGAGTTGCACGTTTTGGGTTCCGGGGAGATGTAACCACGAAACACACGAAAAGTACGAAAAGGAAGGCCGAGGATGTAACTCTGATTTGGCGACTCGAAGAGGAATGCTAGTTTGCACTGATCTTCGCTAATCCATTTTTCTGAATCTTATTAGTGAGCATTAGCGTTCCTGGATTTATCCGCTTTCGTCGTTTTCGTGTGTTTCGTGGTTAATCGTCGCCGCATTTGGAATCCCTCGAAAACATGCGCAACAAAAAAAGCCGCGGGGATAAACCCCGCGGCTCGCTTTGTTCTATTCGAAAGGCGTCGACCTAGTCTAGGTCTTCGTCCTCTTGCTCGTACGCCAGTTCATCTTCGTCTTCGTCGTCTTCGTACTCATACTCGTCGTCTTCATCCTCGTCGTCGACGTCATCCTCTTCTTCGTCGTCTTCGTCGTCGACTTCTTCCCACTCGTCTTCTTCTAGCTCTTCTTCCTCGGCGTCGTCCTCTTCTTCATCCTCTTCGTCCTCGTCTTCATCTTCGTATTCGTATTCGTCGTCGTCCTCGTCTTCGTCATCCTCGTCGTCGTCTTCATCTTCGTCTTCGTACTCGTACTCGTCGTCATCGTCGTCGTCGCGAGCCATGACCAAAATCGACCATGGCGCCGCCGGCGCGAACTCGTCGTCATGCGCCGCCAAGGCGACGGAACTGTCAGCAATCGAAAACTGGGACCGCACGATAGATACTCCTAAACCAACTTCAACCGCACGTCAGTCGCTCGCGCCCCTTAGCTCAAGCGATTCGACCGCGCGTGATGCAGCGTTACAAATTTGATCGACTGGCGGCAGTTGTTCCAAGCGGCGGAGGCCAAAAACTTGCAAAAACTTTCGCGTTGTTCCGTAGAAGAAGGGGCGTCCTAACTCCTCGCTCCGTCCGACGATACGCAAAAAGTCGCGTTCCATCAACACGCGCAGAATTTCACCGCATTGCACCCCGCGGATTGATTCGATCTCCGCCCGCGTCACCGGCTGTCGATACGCCGCCACCGCGAGCGTTTCCAAAGCCGGCGCCGACAACCGCATCTCGCTCGGCGGGGCGTGGACTTTCCCCAGCCAATCGGCCAATTGAGGGCGGGTTAATAACTGAATTCCGTGCGCCACCTCGACGGGCTGAAAGGCGCTCCCCCGCCGCCGCAGCCGTCGCGACAACTCCCGCACCAGCGAACGGGCCTCCGTTCCATCGGCCAAATCGGCGAGCGCCGCCAACTTTCTTGAGGGAAGAGGCTCGCGCGCCAACAACAAAATGGCTTCCAGGCGGGCAAGCTTGTCGGCCATCCGCTCCGTGCTGATGCGCACCAGCTCGATCGGCCCAGAAAATGCTACGCGAATCGGCGACGTCACTCTCTTTGCGGTTGCGAAAGCCGCCCAAGGCTGCCGCGCGGCAAGGGACGGGCTACGCAAGCGGGCGGCCAGCGACGGAGAATGTTTGCGCATGTGAACGTCACTCTCCAGCGGAGCATCAAAGCCCCCGGCTTTGCCGGCGGACGAATTGCATAGAGCATCGCGCTGCGAGACGCGTCCAGCGGCGATGCCGGGGACCGTTAAACGTCGCGTGGCGTTGAAGGTTCCACCCTTACATGCCGCCCGCTTGTCTTCCAAGGCGCCACTTCGAGACCTCGGCCACGACCTGCTCCACGCTCGCTTCGGGATTGGACGCCACCGCCTCGAACTGCTGCGTCAGCGCACCGCCGGCAATCGGCATTTCGCAGTGAAACCGGTAGAGTTTCCCGTCGCCCCCCCAGCGTTCCAGCGCGTACTCGGCAACGCCAAACTGTCGCAACTGGGTGAGCAAGGGCTCAACCCGTTCGGCCAGCGTCGAGGGCGCCTTCACGGGAGGCGGCTCTGGCAATGGCAGCGCCCCGCCGATTTGCAACGACGGCGGTTCCGCATAACGAGCCGGCGCGTCTCCGCCCCTACTCCCCAAGTCGGACCTCTCGCCATCTCCAGCAAGCGGCGCCGACGTGGTGAAATCCCAAGTCGGCCGCGGTTTTGGTTCGGCATCTTTCCAACCAGTCGCATCTTTCGCAATCGTCACGAACCGATCGACCACCCGCTGAGCCCCGGTTGGCAGCGGACCATAATAGATCCACGCCCCCGGTAGGCCGACGAGCACCGTCAACATCACCGCTACGCGAAACAGCGTCGCCATAGATCGAGAACCCGTTTTCGCAAGACGAAGAGGGCGATCACGAACTGCTATCGCCCCTCTGCTGGGCGGCGGATCATATCGCCGACCAATTGCTAGCAGCAAGATCGGAATGGCAGCCAACGGTGTCGGGTTCTTTTTGCCACTGGGGAGCCGCTTCGCATTGGAAAGTTACCGGTGGCAAATGGAACCCGACGCCCTCCCGCTCCGCCTATAATCACCCCCATGCCCCCCGCTGCGATTTACCTCGATCACAACGCGACCGCCCCGATCCTGCCCGAGGTCGCCGACGCCGTGCGCGCAGCGGCCCTTCGCTACCCCGGCAATCCGGCCAGCCAGCACGACGCCGGCCGGCAGGCCCGTCGGGCGCTGGAACAAGCGCGAATCCGCATCGGCGAGATCCTCGGCGCCCGTACCACCGGGATGGACGCCGACCAGCTAATTTTTACCAGCGGCGGCACGGAATCGAACAATCTGGCGCTCCGCGGACTTGGTCAGCCCCCGGTTCCGCCGGGGGGTCGCGCACCAACCCACGCGACGTCGTCCCTGATGCACGCCGACCCCCTGGCGGAGCCAGGGACTGCCATAGGCGCCGCTGCACGGGTGATTATCTCCGCCATCGAGCATCCCAGCATTTCCCGCGCGGCCGAATCGCTGGCCCTTCCCATCCCAGCGCGAGCCGGGGGGTTCATCCCGCCGGTCCTGCAAACCCTGGGCGTCGATGCCGCCGGCGTCATCCGTCTCGACCAACTCGAATCGCTCATCACCCCGACGACGCCACTCGCTAGCATCATGCTCGCCAGCAACGAAACGGGCGTCCTGCAGCCGGTGGCTGAGGCCGCGGCGATCTGTCGTCGTCACGGCGTGCTCCTCCACACCGACGCCACCCAAGCCGTCGGCAAGGCGCCGGTCGACTTCACCGCCCTCGGCGTCGACGCCCTCACCGCCACCGCCCACAAGTTCCACGGCCCGCTGGGCATCGGCATCCTGCTGATTCGCCATGGCGTGCAACTTGCCCCTGCCCTCCATGGCGGGTTTCAGCAGGCGGCGTTGCGACCAGGGACCGAATCGGTCGCGCTCGCCGTCGGCATGCAGACCGCCCTGGAACTCTGGCAGCGGGAAGCCGACGCGCGTCGCGAGCGAATGACCATGCTCCGGGAACGCTTGGAGCAAACGATCCTCGCCGGTTGGCGCGACGCGGTCGTCATCGGCGGCCAGTCGCCACGGTTGCCTCACACTTCGAACATCGCGCTTGTCGGCCTCAATCGGCAGGCGCTCGTGATGGCGCTCGACCTCGCCGGGGTCGCCTGCTCCAGCGGCTCGGCCTGTGCCAGCGGCTCCAGCGAACCGTCGCCGACGCTTCTCGCGATGGGCCTCCCGGAGGAGCAAATTTCCTCGTCGGTGAGGCTCAGTTTGGGAGCGACGACGACCCTCGCCGAAATCGACGAAGCCGTTCGCCGTATCCTCAACGTCTGTAACAATTTGCGACGCGTCGGATAACGCTCTTTTATTGCCCTGGGCCGCTCCCGTAGTCGAGGTAAATCGGGTAAATTACGGGCTTGGATTTCTTGCCGCGTTCGGGCCTGGAAATTGCGCGTTATTCCGATGTCTCGCTACTGTCGCTCCGTGGCGCCCCGAGGAATCTAGCCGGACCTCTCGGAGTACCTCGAGGTGACTTAGGTTCAGGGACGCGCTCAAGGTTTTCTCCATCGCGGTTGCCTCGTTTTCGACGGACGGATCCTC
>NZ_CP036340.1 GCF_007746075.1 Lacipirellula limnantheis
ATGGGAAGGACGCCAGCAGTAACCGCTCAGGATGAGTTTTTGGAGTATCTCCGTTCCGGACGGGACGAGATGAATCTCCTGGAGCACTCCATTTCGGGCGCGGACAAGAAACCTGATTTGACGACGCGCAGTTTGTCGTTCGTGACGCACGAGCGTCACCCGGAGTCGGGCGAAGCCGTCGAGCGGAGTTGGAAGGTGACCTTCTCGGCGGAGTACGGGCGGCCGACCCCCAAGGACGACGACGTCTTCGTGGCGCTGCTCAAGGTGACGCAGCAGGGGGGCCTGATGGATGCGGTCCCTGCCGAAAGACTCCAGAAACCCCAAGTTCACTTTTCAAGCTATCAGCTCGTGCGGATCCTCGGCTGGCCTGACAATGGCGCTAGCTACCAAGCGATCGACGACGCCCTCAACCGTATCGGCGGCGTCTGGATCGTCGCGAAAAACTATTGGTACGACAACGCCGAGAAGGAATACGTCGACCGCAAATTTGGGATCATTGATGATGTGTATCTCTACGAGCGAGATAAGTATCATCGGGCGCTGAAGAAGGCCCGTGCCGAGGGGCGGGAAAAGCCATTGAGCTGGATCCGCTGGTCAGACGTAATGGCGGAGAGTTTCCAGGCTGGTTACGTCCGCAAGCTCGACATCGAGGTCTACCGTTCGCTCCAACACCCAATCGCCCGGAAGCTCTACCGCTACCTTGGCAAGCAGTTCTGGAACCGCCCGAAACATCGCATTGATTTGCAAACGCTCTGCCACGAAAAGCTCGGCTACCAAACCCGCGAAACTCGCCACGCGCGCCTTCGAGAAAAGATCATGCCGGCCCTGGAGGAACTGGAAGCGAAGGGGATTTACGGACTGACTCACCAGTTCGACGCCGGCTACGGACGGTGCCAGATCCTCTTCACGTCGACCCGGCGAACCGACAAAGCCCGGGGGACGGCGGGCTGTTCGGTGACGCAGCAACTAGTAGCGCTTGGCATTGGACCGACCGACGCTGCCGCCGCCGTGCAACGCCATTCATCCGCGCGAATCGCGGAAGATATCGAACACGTCGAATTTGAAGCGAAGTCGGGTCGCGTGAAATCAAGCAAGGCGGGGATGCTCGCCACGATGCTGAAAGCCACTGAGCCCTGGCCGCGCCCGCAGGGATTTATTTCTTCGGCGGAACGCGAGCGAAAAAAGCAGGCCGCGGCTGAGGGCGACGCGAGAAAACGGAAGCTGGCGGCTGAACGCGAAGCCCGCGAGCGCGAAGCCGAAGAGCGAAACCTCCAGGCGTTCCATGAGTTCATGGCCGCTCTGACGGACGTCGAGCGAGCTGAGTTCGATGAGCGAGCCAAGCGAGTGTTCTTCTACGGCGAGCATTATCGCAAAGCCATCAAGGCTGGCGACGCAGAAAAGCTGGCGAGGTGCCGCCACTCCGCCTGCTACGCCACTTGGCTCGACGAGCAGAAGAAGCCGCAGCTGCAGACATCCAGCGAAGCTCGCGAAGTCCAGAAGTCCATCCGTTTTTGAGTTGTGCGATATGTGGGAAAAGGCTATCGATTGCGTAGTGTACGGCGTTCGCCAACGCCGCCGTCGTCCCGTGAGTTGCACCCATGCCGATTAGCAAAACTCGACCCAAGCACGCCCTGGTGATTCGCAGCTACGCGAAGCTCGAAGAGTTCGCGGCGAAGTTCGCCGAGGGTTATTTCAATTTGCTTATTCTCATCGGTGATGCCGGCATCGCCAAAAGCCAAACCGTGAGAAGAGCAGTGGGCGATCGCTCGCTATGGGTCGAGGGCTCGGCCTCGGCGTTTGGCATTTATCAGGCTCTCTACGAGCACCGCGGGAAGCCCGTCGTGCTTGATGACGTCGATTCGCTTTACACCGACCGGGACTGCGTGCGGCTCCTCAAATGCCTCTGCCAAACTGACCCCGTTAAGAGCGTCTCTTGGTACACGGGCGCCGTCGGTAGAAACAAAGATATTCCGAAACAGTTTGAGACGAGCTCGAAAGTCATCATTGTGGCGAACGAGTGGAAGACGCTTTCAGAAAATGTGCGGGCGGTTGAGAACCGAGGGCACCTGCTTTTCTTTGAGCCGAGCCCGGCCGAAGTCCACCGGAAGGTCGGGGAATGGTTTTGGGACCAGGAAGTCTATGACTTCATGGCCGAGAACCTCCATCTTCTTCCCGGGATCTCGATGCGCCATTACGTCCAAGCGGCGGAGCTGAAGGACGCCGGCATGGAGTGGCTTGATATTCTTCATCGCGAAGGCTTTGCCGAGCGAACGGTGCTCGCGGCAAAAATCAAAAATGACCCGCAGTACCGGACGGAAGCCCAGCGGATTGAGGCCTTCAAGGAGCTTGGCGGCGGGGGACGTTCCACGTACTTCAATCACGCGAAGAAGCTTGTCGGCAAGAAGCGGATTGACGTGCCGCAGGTGAAGCTTTTCGGAAAAAAGCCCGAGGTTCCGAGCTCTCGACAGTTTCGCCTGGTTTCCGGCGAGTGAGGTCCGGCAGAGTTTGCCTAATCGGAAAAGGGGTGGACTCTCGGACTGAAGAGCAAAAACTCAAGCCGGGAAGGTCTCCCGGCTTGAAGCTGCCCTCGCGCGGGCTTGCCGCGTTACTTTGCGGCTTCAGGATAGTTGGAAGTCATCCAACTTTGCAGGCTGGCGACCAGGCCTGCGAGTTCAGCGAGGTGTCTGGCGCCGTAGCTGTTGGAATCCTTGAACGAGTCGCCTGATTTGTACGAGCGACTGATGATCGCAGACGGGAACTCCGTTCCTTCCTTGGTCTTGTTCAAGAACACGCTGCATGACACCGCACCGACTCGGATGCGATGAACTGGTTTGTTCGTTGGCTTCGTTTCATTCTTCTTTTTCATTGTTTCCTCCATAAGGTTTAAACGTTTTTTGCGTTTCCGCACCCCAGGAGGCGAAACCACAAAAGCGTTCCCGTTGGAGGCGCCCGTCGCCTGGTCCGGCAACTAAGAGTGCGTGCTTTGGGCCAAGCAAATGACAGGCGTCGCCTGGCGTGCGGCTTGCGAAAAGCTCCAGCCCGTTGCCGGCCGCGAAGGCCTGGAGAAAAAGCAGCGAACCAAACGAGCCAAGACAACCAGGCAGGCGCCGCCGAGATTGCGGTCCGTGTAGCGTCGGAATGAGACCGGCGGGGAACGTTCGCTGCGGTCATCCCGAGCCGTCATCAGCGCGCGGGCAGGTCTCTCGCGGCATGCCCGAACGCTTTTGCTTGCTGAACGGTGAGGGCTGAAGAGGGGAGCCAACTATCGGAAATCGCTGGCTGCGCCGGCGAGCGGTGCAGGGCGCCGTTGCGGGAACGTTGAGGCTTGAGTTCGCTGCGGAAGAGAGGACAGCGGTTTAGTTGCTTAGCGTTGGCGAAGTGATACTATCTGGGGTGGCTCGGCGGGGGCTTTCGACTGTCTTCAGGCAAGGCAGTGGCAAGCCCAATGCGATGCACGCGGCATGAGGGTTTTCCAAATGGTTTTGCGTGCGGTTTGTAACGTGAAAGGAGCCAGCCTTGGCTACCCAATCGCAGCGTCGAGTTGAGGGAAAGCAGGCAAGCGACAGCGGCCGAAAGCAGCGTCCCGTATGGACGAAGAAAGGCTTTCCGCTGACGGTCGCCGTGTTTGAGTTCCCGATGGAGAACGGACCGCCCAACTTCAGCGTGAAACTCACGCGGTCGTTTCGTCGAGAGGAGAATTCTCCGTGGGAGAATTCCGAATATCTTGGCGGCGGCGATTTGCTCCGAGCGGCGAAGCTTCTCGAAGCAGCGGATGCCTTTGTGCAATCGCGCCTCGAAGCTGAGTACCGCACCCGGAAAGATGAAGGCGAGAGCTTCTAACAAGCCCTCGGCCTGACGTTTTCCACACGACCCTTTTTCGCCCCTCGATACAATGTGCATCGCAGGGGCTCTTTTTTTTGAAAGCTCTATGCGGTCAGAATTTCCCAGCCAGACGACGAGAGACGATGTGTCGCTCGCTGTTGCCGCCAGAGAATATCTGGATCGCGGCTGGCCCGTCATTCCGCTCGTCGGCAAGCTGCCGGCGATTCCGGCCTGGAAAGGATTTCAATCGCGACGACCCACGAGGACTGAAGTCGAGACGTGGTTCTCTGAAGGGACGCGTCCGCCCAGCGGTCTTGGCATTGTGACCGGCAAGCTCTCGCGGCTCGTCGTCGTCGATTGCGACTCGCTGGCAGCGGCGGCCTTCTGGCAGGAACGTTTCCCGAGCTCGCCCTTGGTCGTCGCCACCGGCGGGGGCGGGGTCCATTTCTACTATGCGATGCCCGAGGGCGCGGAGGTGCGAAACCGCGCCGGCGTTCTTGGCAGAAAAATCGATGTGCGCGGAGAAGGGGGCTTCGCCACCGCTCCTCCCTCCCTGCATCCCAGCGGCGTGCCGTATGTCTGGCAGGCGTATGATGCCTCCGCAGTGCTGCCAAGCTTTGACGCGGCCTGGCTCGTCGATGAAACGAAGAGAGTGCGACTGCCGTCGAGTGAGGCAACCGGCCAAGTGCGAAACGCCGTCGCCTACATTCAACGCATCTATGCCAAGGCGGGCGAGGGGGGGCACAACGCCACGTTTCGAGCGGCCTGCAAGCTCCGCGACGCCGGTCTTTCAGCAGACGAAGCACTTCAGGTGCTCATCGATTGGAACGAAACCAACGCTTCTCCACCCTGGTCCGCCGCGGAGCTCGTTCACAAGATTCGATCGGCGTTTGATTCGCTGACCGAGTAAGAATTATTTGGGAGGGAGCGTTGCTGCGAGGAGCTTCAGGACTTCGGGCGGCGTGAGAATCAACAAGCCGGGATAGCGACTGAGGAAGTCACGCCCTTCGCCAGTGGCTGCGTCTCGGAGTGACAGTAAATCCTTGTCGCGCGAGACGATGAGTTTCGCGTCGACGGCGAGGGCCAGGTCGACATAGTGAGCGTCTTTTGGGTCGCGAGGAAACTCAAAGACATGGGGCACGTCGGTCGTCATTGTGGCCAGTTGAACGAGCGAATCGAGGTACTCCGCGACCCGCTCCCTGGTGAATTTGAATTGCGACGCCAGGTGGGGACGGGAGAGGACGTCCGTCAACTCCTCGAGGACGAAAGCCGAGACGAACAGGGTGAGCGACTTTTCGCTCACGGCCTGCAGGAGTTGGCCCGCGGGGCCCGACCCGGAAATAAAGGCCTGGAAGAAGACGTTGCAATCGAAGACGACGCGGTCAGGCGGCTTCATTTCTCGGCCGCTGCGCGTTCTCGCCGCAGGGCGTGCTTTTCCGCTTCGAAGAGTTCGACGGCCTCATCTTCGGTGAGACCTGACGCTTGGAACGCTGTCCGAATCGGCGCCAAAGCTGCGTTGAGCCGACCCAGCGGGTCGAGCTGGCTCGCCACCGCCTCCAGGACAACCGTCTCCGCGGACTTGCCTTGGGACTGGGCGGCCCGAGCGACTTTCTCGGCCAGCGGTTCGGGGATTTCCACATGAATGCTCATTGCACGCTCCTTCATCAAGTTTACGCCACGGCCGAAGCCGTGGTCAAGTTTTATCAAGCGGAGTGGAATGGTCATTTCGAGCCCTCCTCGCTGCTTGGTTGGGCCAGGACCTTCTTTTGCAGCTCGGAGAGCTCGTCGGAGAGAAGGTCGGTGACGTTCTTCCACAGCTCGCGTATCTGCACGGTCGAGGTACTGAGCCACACGGTATCGAGGAGCGACTCTTGTTCGGACCGGAGTTTAAGAATGCGTTGCCCCAGCGGCGCTTGGGAAAGTATCCGCTGGAGTTCGACCTCTTGTTGATGCGCAACGGCCCGCGACCAGTTGGAGTCGGCGTAGTGGACGTAGGCCTTGCGGGGCTTCCCCTCGACCAGCGCCTCCAGTTCTCGTTCGATGGCCGTGACCGCGTTCTTCAGTCTGTCTCGGTCGCGATTGAGGGTCTCCAGTTCGGCGTCGAGCGCCGCTCCGCCGAGCGTCCGAATGGCAGCGTCCCGCGCTCGCTGGGAGGCCGTCTCTAGGAAGGCGGGGTCATGCGTGGCGACAAGCTCCTTGATGGCGCGCTCAATCTTTTGTGCGATGCGTTCTTTCCAGTGCGTTTTCTCTGCAACGGTAATGCTCATGAAGTTCTCCTTGTAGTGCTAAACATTGCAGGCCGAAAGTCGGCCTGAGTGAATGTTGCCATTCGCAAAAGGGATGGCAACTTCACGCGGGGCCGAAGGAGCAGCAACGTTTCTTGGGAACGGAGAAACATTTACTCGCGGAATTTTCCTTCAGGAGGAGCTTTGATTTTGGTGGCTGCAACATCGGCTGAAATCTGTGTGAGTCCCGAGTCGCTGACGAGATAGTACCTGGCTCTGTCGGATCCATTGTCGGCGGTATTGAGTTTGTGGTCTCCTGACCAGTAGCGGATTACTGACCGATAATAAAACGCTTCGTGATTGTTGTCGCAGCTGAGCGGATAAAGATGCGTTCCGTTCTGTCGCAGAATCCAAAGCATCGGCTCGCCCGGATTGTCAGCGAGCGTTTTGGCATCGTGCTGATAGAGGTCGTCGGTGAAGGCGGCGGGCCAACCGACTCGAGCAGCTTCAGCAAGCATGGCTTGAAAGCGACGGTCGTTGGATAAGGCGGCGTCTCGCTTGGTGGTCGTGTCGGGGCCAGGCAGAGTCGCGATGGTAAAGTCGTCGTTTAAGTTCAATGAATGTTGTTTAAGCATGTTCCTCCTTGTTGATGGTTAAAAGTCTTGTGCGAACTCCAGTCTCGCGAAACGCGTCGCGTCCCTGAAAGGCATCTGCGGGCAGCTGTTCGCTGTCGCTGTCCAGCGCTTCCAGCCACTGGCGAAACTCGGACGCTTTCTTGTCGCTGCGGAAAAAAGGCCCTTCGCACACCACGGATACTAGGCGTCCTCCGGGACGAAGAAGTGAGTAGGCGTGCCGAACGTGGTCGATGTCTTGCCCGTTCTCAAAGGGGGGATTCATCACGATGCGGTCATAGCTTCCGGCATGTTCCAAAAAGTCTGAGAACTCCACCGCGTGGCCTTTGGCAGAAAGCACGTCTTCCATCGTCCAGTTGCGTTCGATAGCGACCAGCTCGATGTCTGGGCATTCTTCTTTGAGGGCGTCCAAGATGTCACCTTTGCCGCATGAGGGTTCAAGCACTTTGTGTTGAGCCTCGATGTCGGCAAGTTCTAGCATCCGGTCAATCACGGGGCGAGGCGTTGGATAGAAACCTGGCAGGTCTTTGCCGATGAGCTCGCGTTCGGCAATCTGTACCGGGTCGTCGCCGCGTCGCTCGGCTCTGTGCTCCAGGTATTCCCGCAAGGCGGCACGAAGTTCAGGGAGACTGGTGATGTTCGCCCGAACGAGTCGCTTGTAGTTCTCACTCGCTCCAGCAATTCGCTCGACGTCGATGCCTTGGGCTTTGGCCCGGTCGACAAAGTCAAAGAGTGCGTTGAGCTCGTACTCACGCGAGAACTCGACGTAGTCAGCTGATTTTTCGCTAAGGTATCTTTTGAGCGTCTCGGCAGATTTTTTCACGCCGCTGGTATTGCGGCCGCGAGCGATAGCGTCTTCAAGATTCCTGCGATAAAGCGTGGGGTAGGGAAACTCGACAAAGCGAACCGTGGCCAGTGAGATGGGTTCCTCCTCGATGCGGTCTTGTCGTCGACCGTGGCCGTAGGTTGACTCCTTGTCTTGCTGCTTGACGGCTCGGATGCGTTTCCATTTGGCAAGACTGAGCACCGTGTCGAGTGTTTGAAGCTGCGTTCTGTGGCGGATGCCATCGAGATACTTGGCTTCACCGCGAGAGAGAGCTTCGGCGAGGGAGTGAATCGTGCGGCTCATCGCCTGGTCGGCGTATGCTTGACCACGGACGCCAGCTTGGATGTCGGCTCGACGAGCTGTGTTTTGCAGTGAGTCGTTGCTTCGTTCGATGGTCTCCTCGGCTCGCTCCATCAAATTCGTGGCAAGCTCATGCAGGGATTCTGCGGCCGAAAGTTCTTGGCGTTCCTTTCTTGCTTCAAGCACATCGGAGCGGTCGACGTCGCCGGCGAGGAGCTCGCAAAACCTGTCGGCTTGGTCCTTTTCCAGAAACTGAAAACCAGCGTCGGATTTCTTGAAACTTGAGTACCAGCCGCCCAGTTGTTTGGCTTTGCGGTTGAGTTCATTGAAGGCCTCGCGTTCAACACGCGACTCAAGCTGCACGATGTAGAGCGGGCAAAGTCGCTTGTCGTGATAGCCTTCTTTTCTGACAAACGAGAGCGATTGCAATTCGTCTGCTTGGAACCGCTGGACGGTGCTGGTTGCGGTTTGCTGTGCTCGCAAGTCACGTTGCAGGTCAGCTCGCAGAGCGTCGTAGCGACTCAGCTGCTCGTCAGTGAGTCCGTCTTCGCCCTTGGTCTCGATGACCAAGCGAAAGTCCGCCAGGTTCTGCGGGTCGGCCAGAGCGGCTTCCTTGGCAAGCGATTCTTCCTGCTTCTTTTCAAAGTGGCGGTAGTATTCTCCTGCGGTGAGAGCTTCGACTTTCTTCTTCAGGGCTGACTCGTAGGTCTCCCCCGAGAACGGCGAGTAGGAGACGCTATTGTCGAGCACGAAGTAGTTGAGCATGCCGCGGACGATGCTCGCGGCGCTCTTCTCCTTGGTTTGTCCGCTGCGGACATAGCCTCGCATCCGTCCTGCCAATACGGTCAGTTCCTTCGCCTTGAAGCGAGCGATGAGCTCGGCCTTCACGCTGTCTTGTGAATCCCAAAGCCTTTGGAACTCGGCCTGGTACGTTTCGAAGGGAACTGGTCCTTTGGAGAACTCGGCGTGGAACTTTTTGAAATCATCGAACGTGTAGAGCGTCAACGCCGGAGCGGGGGCTGCGGCTGGGAGGGCGGAAAAGCGGGGCTCGCCCCAACTCGGCTCGATGACGTTGATTGTTTTGGCATCGCGGAGTTCGCGAAGCACTTTGTGAACGGGGTTGTCGAGCGGGTGCTCCGGGTCGTAGTACGGAGCACCAAACTCGTGGCGGAGGTCTCCGGTGGTGAATTCTTTTCCAGGGCGGGCGTTCAGGAACTCGAGAACCTGCTCGGGATTTACGCCGGCGACCGGAACTCGGTCTGCTTCAGTTTGCCCTGTTCCATTGGCATGATTGACCGCTGCGAGGACTTTTGAGAGCGGTTGACCATGGCGGGGTCGTTCTGCCTTGGGCTCTGCGGCCGGGTAGATGCGGCCGACATGAAACCAGCCTCCTTTTTCCAGCGTCTGGTCCCAAGCCACCCGCACTTCCTGCCGGGCGTGGCTGATGCCGATAACCTCACCGACGTGAAAGTTACCGTGCGACATGTACGCTTCAACGGTGTCACCTCGTGTGATGACGAAGCGATGGGCTGGGCCGTCGATGTCATCGACAATCCGGTCAACGGTGATGGTGTCGTGGTCGTGCAGCAGATTGGCATCGGGCCAGCGATAATGGTTCTCCTCGGCGTAGACGATCTGCCTGTCGGGCCGAAGCAGCGGCGAAGCCTTTTTTTCTTGGTTAGCCGGCGGCGGCTCGGAAGTCTTTTCGGCGATGTGCTGGACTTCAGCACTGGGCGGGGCGTCAAAGTCGAGAGTTTTTTGGCGGTCGTACAGCATATGTTTTCTCTTCATAAGGTTCTCCTTGCAAAATGGGGTCATGAAATCGGACCCGTTTTGCAGGGAGAACAAAGTGAACAGGGCGAGTTTACTACGAAGCAAATCGCTACTCAAATTGTTCAGGAGATGGCAGGGCAACGCACCGGGAGCTAAGCGGAGTGCGAAGTCTCCGGCCGAAGCGACAAGCGGTTATGATTTGGATGGGAGGGACGCGACTGACGTGAAGTATTCGATGTGGTCAGGAGCTGCGGAGTCGCGTTTGCGGACGATGGTGCTGACTTCGACCGAATCGTGCAGGAGCTGATAGACGACGATGAATCGCGTTAGCTCCAGAAGGTACGCTGATTCCTCAGAGCACGCCGAAATAGGAATTGCCTGGCTATGGCTGGTGGCGATACCTTCGCTGAGTTCAGCGAGCAGTTCCTGTCGGTACGTGCCGAAGCCTTCAAGAAAGTGCTCGAAGCTCTCATCGGAGCCTTGCGGCGTTTCAAACCGTCTGCCGGCGATGTCTGGATGTATTGTTTTCATGTTTCCTCCGTTGGTTAAAAGTTTTCAGGGGTGGTCCCAAACTTTTACCTACGGAGGATGGGAAGCCTTGCCTGGCCACAAGACGGGGCAGGCTTGCCTGCAAGGGGAATGACAGGCTACGCCTGGCGTGAGCCTTGAAAGACAAGACTACCCGGTGGCCAGAGCGACGAGCGAAGGCATGAAAACTATTCAGCCGGCACGAAGGCGACTGGTGTTTAAGCTACCAAGCTCAAACAGTATTTGATTTTTGCCGCCACGGCGTGGTATACGAGCGGGTAGAGCGGCTTAAGGATACGCCGTTCGACTGTTGGTGCTCGTTAATGCTTATCATCAGTATCCGTCTGGGAAACACACCCGGTAAACTGGTTACCAGCCAGCTAAGGGACGACGGGGTTAACCACCCGTCTATGTGTTTCGCCGGTAGCGCTGACTACATCGAGAGGTGTTCGGTCAGTGCGAAGGAGGCTTCGTTGAGTAATCTCAAAAAACGCTCCCTGCCTTTGTATGGCAGAGAAGACGCTTTGAACTAATCCAACGATTCTATCCTATGGTTCTGTTTCTTTTCTCGTCGCGCGAGGCGGGGCGATACGGACACACTTGCGAAGGTGTTCTTTTGCAAGCCGTCAATGTCAAAGTGGTGAGGCAGCCTTGGGCTGCGTAATCCATACGCGGGGTTCGCTTCCTCTAGTTAGGGGCGTTCAACGTTGTCGGTCGTGGGGAGCCAGGTGCTTGGTGACAAGCCCTGTCGCAGCGTGACTGCTGCGAGTACCGGGGTAAGACCTCGGATGCGAATAGCTCAACCACAAGAAAGGCCCGTGAGGGCTTGACCGTAAGTTTGTCGAGAGTCGATTGCCGAAGATGCGTTCGGGCTGCCATAGCGGACCGGACGTGGGAACAAGCGGATGATTCATCGGTAGGGGGAGCTTCTAGACTCGTACCCCGGAAATCGGATGACGCAAGTCGTCTGGAAAGTAGGACAGCCGGGAGGCTGCACCTAGAATCATATCGCCATGAGGGTCACACCTCTCACCCGCGAGACTCGACAAGCAAAGACATTGGCTAACGTAGGAATCTCTGCTGAGGCCGCCCTGGTAAGGCGGTGCCGCGGCTAGTCGCCGCGGTGTTTCAAATTCAGCAGAGAGGGAGCGTGGGTCAAGTAGAAGTCGCCAACGCTTTGCACGGGAGTGCAAAGGGAAGGCGAGCGGTGACAGAGGGGAAGCCCTCTGACGGTGACGGGAGAGGAACTCCTGTCATTGGTGCGGCAAGGCAGTCGCAACCCGTGCTCGTCGGGCTGGTAACCCGACATCGAAGAGCCGACGAAAGACCTGACTGGCATTGTTGCCAGACGGTTGACTGACGCGCGCGGTCCTCCCCAAAAGGGGAGGTCCGCAGCCGTGTTTCTTGGATGAGAGCTAAGTGGAAAATCGAGTTCTCCCTGGCGGGAGAAGTCCATTTTCAGCGAACAAACGGTGAACAGTCGGCGTGTGCTCTGCACACGACGGGTTTTCATCGGAGGATTGGCAGTCGTGGTTAGCATGAACATCTGGGGGCTGCTGCTAAGAGTTTAGCAGCAGCCATGCCAAGAGATGAGGCTGCTACGCTGCGTGTAAGGTTGGCAAAAACAAGGATGGGTTTTCCATGGAGGTTTTGCCAAGCTTCGGCCCAAGCAGAGCCAATTGCAAGGATTGCAAGGGGCTTCAGTGTTTGGGTCGGAATGGATTGAAAGGTTCGCATCACGGGGAGCAACAATGGATTTGTTGCTCCCTCTTTTTCACAGCGGCTTGTGGTGTGAGTCGCGGCGAAAAGGAGACGTGGTATGAGAAGAGGAGAGTACAAGTACGAGACGACAAGCGTGACGGGATTCGTGCAACGCATCGCGACCTGCCTGCTGCGGCACGGGTACGTGCACTATGTGCAAGGGGAAGTGAAGGAAGGAAAGGACCCTCGCTCCCTCGACGCCAAGCTGCTGACCAAGTACGAGGTGGTGCAGAACGAGCATCGGCGAGCACGACGCAAGGAGCGGGGGCTGGCGAACTTGCAGTACCTCCGGTTCGAGCGGACCTGGGTGCTGCTGGCGACCGAAGGTTCGCATCCGATGAAGAGCGAAGAGAGAAATCAACTCAAAGACATTCGCGAGTCGCCGATTCAAATTGCCGGCTACTCCATCTACTTGAAGCAAGGCGACTGGAAGAAGAAGCGGACCAAGGAAGAACCGTTGGTGCGGGACGACAAGTGGCACGCTCGGGTGCTCATCTCACGCGAGCGGTACAAGGAGCTGCGGGCGTACTTTCTGGAGATAGCGACGAAGCGTCCCGTCGAAGCGTTGTCGGCTGAAATCTACCATCTGCCTTTTGAGTGCTACAAGCCGGTCTGGCGGCAACTTCGCAAACTCATTCGGGTCATCAACAAGAAGCGGAAGGCGGCGGGAATGTCGCCGGTGCCGATGTCCGCCATCCGCTGGCGGCGAACCATCGTCAAGGCGTTCGAGCCGCTCGAAATGGACGATGCGGCCTAGCGGACTATCCCTCGAAGGGGGACTCGCCGCAGCCGGGGCATGATAGTCGCCGCTGTTGGGTGAGGTACTCTCTGCGATACTTCGCTTGCAGTTCGGCGTCGGCCAATTGAGCGGCGTCGCTTGGCAAGTCAGTGGTGCTTGGTGGGGGCTCGCCGGCCGCGTCGCGGCTAGGCTCTGCCCCTGGGTACTCCAAGCTCACGCAGCTAAGGCCTCGGCTTGTCCGGCTTGGTCTCTGGCTTCTGCGTCCGTGATCCACTTCGTTGCCTGGCCAATCACGTTGATCAGCTGAGCTTCGTTTCTGCTGAAGTAGTTCTGCGAGTAACCAGTCTTGCCGGCCTGGTTCTTCCAACTGCGGCTAATACTGTACTCGTAGTAGGGAAAGCCCGTCGTGGACTCGCGTCGCCAAATCATCGCTGCGATTCCTCCGTCACGGATTACGTGCTCCGGACCGTTCTTGGCTCCTTCGCTCTTTTCTTTCCTCTTCGGCTCAGTTTTTGTTTCGATAGTCATAAAGGTATTCCTCCAAATTTAAGTTGAGGCACAATTGTGCCAGAATCCTGAAGCTAAGCAAGTTTTATATCAGGCTAGCAGCGGGTCCATAGAGAGCCCAAGTCGCAACGGAAATTGTTGCGGCAATCGGGAAGGACGTCTTGACTGTGCGACGGCGGTGGAACGAGCTCGGCGGCTTACTGACCAGTGGGCGCTGGACCACAGCCGTCGAAACTCCGCCAGCACGCCATGGCATCCGTCTTATCCGAATTAGTCGCACAGGAGTTGCGCGATTCCGCTAGTTGTGAGGCAGATGATTGCCAGCTCGATTGGTGACGGACTATTCCAGAGATCGCCCTACTGGTTATTGGTGCGCCTTCGTTAACCGCCGAATGAGTCATGCTAGGGCTCGCATTTGCGAAGCAGCATCGCCTGCCGTATCCGTACAACTGATACGCAGACATCATTAGAAAGGGGCGATCTCAAGAACGTCTCTTTAGGGCCGTTGCCGACCTAAACTCCTTTTGGTAGGTCGCTGATCAGGCGATAATGACACACTTATTGGAGGGCGACTGCGATGGTCGATTCCGCAGACTACAGTCAAGCGATGTTCTCGTTTAGCGAGTTCCTATTCTCCTTACGAGGTCAGCACGGCTGCCGATTGCCGGTCTTGGATGAGGCGATGACGGCGCGAATTCCCCGCGAAGCCGTCGTGGACCTCTACGTAAGTGAACATCCAAATTTCAAGCAATTCACCGCCGCCCTTGAGGCTTTAATGGAAGAAACAGTCCTGGTGGACAAAGCGAAGTGGAACAGCAAGCTAGCAGCGATTTAGTCTAGCCAGAGATCGGTCTATTGTCTGAGGTTAGTGAGAGGATCGAATCGATGACACCCACCACTGGAGATACTTCCGCAATCGAACAATGCGGCAGCTGCCAAGCGCGGCTGGCGTTGCGTCTCCCTTCGCTTCGCGCGCCCGCAAGCCCTTGGCTTTGTCGAGGGTGCAGCGCTGCGTTCATCGCCGCTCCTCAACTTCGCGACGGTCGTCCATTTATCGCTGGTATTCGCCCTGGCTGCTACTATGACATTATTCAAAGCGACCGCCGTCACGTCGGCGAATCTATCGCTACGGGGGATGAGTTAGCTCAACTGAATGAATGTTTCAATACGCTGGTGCGTGAAGGCCCTGACTCCCGTCAGCACCCCCGCTATTCCCTCGCGAAGAGAGTGCGAGCGTTACCGCTTACTGACGATTTAAGGGTCGTTGGGCAGCCATTCAATGCCCTCACCGTCAATGTGAGCACAGGCGGCATAGCGATCCTTCAAGCTTGCGCCCCAAGTCACTCGTATCTGGCAATTGACTTTTCCGACACTGCCGCCATGCTGCCTCCCGTGTTGCTGAAGCAACTCCGCGTTAGATCAATTGGTCCCGCCTACGAGGTCGCCGGAGAATTCGTGAGTCGCATTGAGACTTAGCTTGCAAACGCGAGAGCATAGGCTCTCTGTGACCAGCCAGGTCCATGTCCTCGACCCAGGATGGGTGCGCATTACCACGCCTGGGGTCAATTGCAGATGTGGTTGTCGACGGGATGCGGCTGCACGATTTGCGGCCAACCTCGGTTGCGATCCTGATTTACCCGAGTTGAAGCAATCTCGGGTTGTTGATTTGACAATCGCCGCTGCAGACTTATGGTTTGCCGTAGAGAATCGGATTCGTTTCGAATCGCTTAGCGTTTACAACTTATTCCCACTCTCGAATAAACATGATGAGCCTCTTCGTCCTGAAGTTATTGAGCAATCTCGCGCTGGCCCTAGCGAGCATGGCTATTGGGTCGGCGATCACAGTCGTGGTGATTCAACTCCGTCGACGACGTCAGCCAGTTCATCCTACGGATCAGTCTCGCACGGAAGACGCGGCGCGAACGCAAGCCGCTGTTGAGCAGATCAGGCAATTGGCGGTCGACGTTGCCAATGACGTTGGCAACCACAGTGAGACAATGGAAGGGTGGTCGGCGCAACTAGACGCGAGTCGAAGCAGCGGTAAAGCGGGGGTGTTAGAGATTCAATCGCTAGTCGAGGGAATGCTCGATGCTAACCACCAGCTCCACGCGCGGCTCAAGTTAGCCGAGCAGAAAATAGCGACGCAGGCGGAAGAGATACGTACCCAAGAATCGAACGCGAAAACCGACGCGTTGACTGGCCTTGCCAATAGGCGGTTGTTCGACTCCGAGCTGGCCACTGACATCCTCTCGTCATTGGCTGCTGGAGAAGCCTGTTCACTGATCATTTTCGACATTGACCATTTCAAGAAATTTAACGACGCTCACGGCCATTTGGCCGGAGACGAAGTATTGCGGACGGTGGCTGGCGCTGTCGCGAACATCATCCGTAAGCCATATTTGGCTGCGCGATATGGAGGAGAGGAGTTTGCCGCCATCTTGCCGAATACGTCAGCCCAGCAAGCTCGGGCCATCGCTGATCGGATTCGATTCGCGATTCAAGAAACATCCGTGTCATTCGAAGGCAAAGTGCTCAGCGTCACAGCCAGCATCGGAGTGGCGGAAGCGATTGCGGAAGAGCAACCCCGAGATCTCGTGCGACGCGCCGACGAAGCCGTCTATGCGGCCAAAGCGTCGGGCCGTAACTGTTGCTATTGGCATGACGGCCGCCAGACGCTGGCGGTAGCGTCGCTTGCGAAAGAGCCAGCGGCTAAAGGTTCTGCGGCCCCCGCCTGCCGCGTCAAAACCTCAATTGCGGACATCATTGCTGTTCAGGCAGCCTCGCTGCCGGCAGCGAGCGTCGTCATTGATTCCATTCGCGACCGACTAGTTTCGAACAATGGTCCCGAAGGCGCCATTTCCCTACTACACATCCGCCCAAAACAACTGTTCGTATTGAACAGTTATGACGAGCAGCGATCCACTGAGTTGTTAAGCGACTTAATTGCGACAGTCGTGGCGGCGACGCGGCGCGACGCGGACCTTATCGCTTCACTTGGTGACGGCGAATTCCTAGTGGCGCTGCCAGGAATCGGCGAAAGCGCTGCGCGAATCGTGTCGCAGCGGATCCGTACGGCAATTGCTTCGCATTTACTGGCTACCGAGACAGGGACGACTCATCTGCATGTCGAAGTCGGCGTCGTCGAAATGGACGGAAGTATTGAATTGGTAGAGGCGATCGAATTGGCGAAGTACTTGTCGATGCCTGAAGAGTTGGCCTCGAAGGCCACGAAACCAATGGTTCTGGCAGGTAATCCCTAATTATTTGCTGTCGGCAAAACGCAGCGGGCTGCGTCGGCATTTCAGCATGTTTGTCAGGATGGCGCGACTATGCACTGATAGTTAGCGACAAAAAAAACAGACGTCGCGAATCCCGAAGGAGTCGCGACGCCTTGAGCTAGCTCGCACAGTAGCCGCAATCACGGATCCGACTCGGCGGTTCTCTCCTGTGCCGTTGCAGAGGATAGCCGCCTCGCCGCGTCCGGAAAATACCCACCTCCGCATTCTGACCTACACAATCTGCGCGGATGGTAAATGGTATATCGGGAATGGCCGCTGGTTGATCGATGTAAGCCAAATACGATGCTCCATTTAACTCCAACAGTTGCTTCGGTTCGCCCGGACTCTCCGATGAGTGGCAGCAAACGGAGAGTAGGCCACACCCTCAGCTAGGACACTTCGGGGCGCGCCGCTCGTGGGTTGCGCCTAAAACCGAAAAGCATCTTCGTCTCGCAGCTCACCGAGCCTGAGGCCATCGAGACCCATTCGCGGATTGTCTGCGACTGGGAAAAGCCTCGTCCACGAGTAAGAATTCGGAAACCCCGGCTGGGCGAGCTTAGAACCGCCCTGCATGCCGCGGCAAACAATCACTCCGCGCGGCGGCAGCAATTTGTGAAAAACTGCCTATACATCGCGCGGTGGAGGCATCGGGCTTACACTGGTGAAGTCTCTAGTCACGATGCACGGAGGCGAGATTTCAGTCCAGAGCGCCGGCGTCAACCAAGGAACGGAGTTCCAGGTGCGTCTACCCATTGTCATGCTCGGAACTATTGAGGACGTGACTTCGGCCCCCCGGCCGCCTTCGATTTATTTTACCGCATCCAGCCGCCGAAAAGTCCTTGTTGTGGACGACAATCTCGACGCTGCGCGAACGCTGGCCCTGATGGTGAAGATGTTCGACAATGAAGTTCGAATTGCGCACGACGGGGAGGAGGCGATGCTAATTGCCGCGGCGTTTCTGCCGGAGGTGATCTTGATGGATATCGGCATGCCAAAAATGAACGGCTATGACGCCGCTCGTAGTATGCGTCAACAGAAGTGGGGCCAAAACATCACACTGGTCGCACTAACTGGATGGGGGCAAGAGGAGGATAAGAAGCGCGCCATGGAGGCGGGATTCGACCATCATCTTGTCAAACCCGCGGATCCGGCTGAACTTCGGCGCTTGCTTATGCTGGATTGAAGGCTTCGCTGGTCAGCCCTAGTGAAGCATCATGAAAGGTAGTCGGTATAACGCATCGCGACCTGCCTGCTGCGGCACGGGTACGTGCACTATGTGCAAGGCGAAGTGAAGGAAGGAAAAGACCCTCGCTCCCTCGACGCCAAGATGCTGACCAAGTACGAGGTGGTGCAGAGCGAGCATCGGCGGGCACGACGCAAGGAGCGGGGGCTGGCGAATTTGCAGTACGTCCGGTTCCAGCGGACCTGGGTGCTGCTGGCGGCCAAAGGTTCCCATCCGATGAAGAGCGAAGAGAGAAATCAATTCAAAGACATCCGCGAGTCGCCGATTCAAATTGCCGGCTACTCCATCTACTTGAAGCAAGGCGACTGGAAGAAGAAGCGGACCAAGGTAGAACCGTTGATGCGGGAGCGTCGGCCAACTGAGCGGCGTCGCTTGGCAAGTCAGTGGTGCTGGTGGGGCTCGCCGGCCGCGTCGCAGCCATGTTCCGCTCCTTTGGTACTCGAAGCTCGCGCAGCTAAAGCCTCGGCTTGTCCGCTTCGTCTTTTGGCTTCTGCGTCCGTGATCCGCTTCGTTGCCTGGCCAATCACGTCAGAGTGCAAGTCCCCGTAATTCACTCTGAACGCTGAGCGTTCAACGCTTGTCTGCTTCGGGCACCGTGGCCTCGCGGACCGATCGCGCCTGCTTGCAAATCGCGATGAGATCGGCCAATGCTGCTGCAACTTCGGGGCTATTCCTCCGATCGGCGAGCAGCGTCTCTAGGCGATCCGCTGCGACGGAAATTGCCGGGAACCCGTAACTCCCCGCAGATCCTTTGAGCTGGTGGACGCTTCGGTTTAACAGTTCCCAGTCGCCGTCGACAAACGTACGGCTCAAACGCTCGATGCGGGCGGGCATATCGGAGAGATACTGGTTAATCAGATCCTCCAGTTCAGAAAAAGTATTCATGTACGCTGAGTGCCTAGGCGACGGGAAAGTGTCATTTATCGACTTCTCAACACTCATTACACGCCCTTTCAATCTGAATGTTCTCGCTGCAGCCACATTTGCTTTCGGAGCTTCTTTATAACCTAGTACACGCCAGGACGTTTTTACTCTCATTGAAGCGACCTTGGCGAATATTGGCGATCTGGACTGTTCTTGAGCCGATGCCGTCTGCGCGGAAACCGAAATTTATAAAGTTCCATAATGCGCAGTTTCCTGTTGCCTGATCTGCCAGATCGACTCCAACGCATGCTCGTCATGTACTGCGTCGTGAGGTTTATTCGTAGTCAACCGGGACTAACGACGCATCCGCTTGAATGCGGCCACCCGCATTGGCCGCCCAAGGCGTTCCTGCTCCTTCCCGTCGTACGATTGCGCTCAAGAAAGTGCGTTCATGGTGAACCGCTTCTGATTTGCACTGTTTGACTTCGCATACGCAGTAATAAGAGGATGCCGTGGTCGCCGTTAACAACCGGAAAATTAATGTGGTCTTCGTCGAGGACGACCTCGCTCAGGCGAACTGGGTGTCGCGTTTATTGGTAGGTCGCCTCCCGGAGGGAGTCGAACTCCTAACGTTTACCGATTCGTCCGCGGCGTCCGCCCACCTGGGCGAGGAGTGGGTCGATGTGATTATCACTGATCTTGATATGCCCAAGGTCGATGGTCTGACGTTGGTTCGGCGGGCCCGAGAATTCAATCCGCGCGTTCAGGCCGTGATCTTGACGGCCGCCTCGACATCGGCGGCGTTGGTGGATGCGGGCGACATTGGCGTTGCGGACTATCTTCTCAAACCCGTTGATATACAGACTGTTGCCGGATTGATTGAGCAAGCCGCAGAGAGGGTCGATCGTTGGCGGCGCGCTTTGTTGGGAACGATCGCGTTGAAACGCGGCCATTAGAATCCACGAATCGCCGTAAAATACGGCACAGTCTTGAATGTTTAAGGGCGCGCTGCGGCTTTCGGGATGAGTTGCCCAGGGCGGCGAAGGCAAATTATCCGGGTAGTAAAGGTATGAAACATCTGGGCGTTATTCGTGACCTACTGCCAGCTGTAGCTTGCGCGGTTGCCGCTGCATGGCTGGAATGGCTAGCGTTCGCATGGCGTCGATCCGCAAACCCTAATTGGCTAGTGGAAGCGCTGGGAGGGGGATTGCTCTTGTCGCTGGCTGGGCTCTTGTTATGGCGTCGGAACAAATTGCGAACAAAACCCGGGGCCCCGTCGCAAATCAGGATGAGCGTCGCCCCATGGGCAGCCCTCGCCGCGTTCACGGCGGGGTCGATATTCACGACGTTAGCGGTGACCGCCGCCATGAAGGCCGTCCGTGACAGAGCCCAGGACAGTTTCAACAGGCTTTCAGAGCGGCTTACGGAGGATGTGCAGAGTCGGGTCAATCGGTCGATGTACGGACTCAAAGGAGCGAGAGGCATGTATGCAGCGACCGACGCCCTGGACCGTAGTGCATTTAAGGCATATGTGGCCTCCCGCGATCTCCCCACGGAATTCCCAGGGGCTCTCGGCTTTGGCTTCATTTGGCGGCTGGAGCGACACAATCTTGACAGCTTCGAGGACGCAGCGCGTGCTGATGGTGCGCCAGAGTTCCACGTTCATCGCTATTCCAATGGAGACATGATCGGCGATGCGTCAGATCTGTTGATAATTGAATACATCTATCCGCGAGAACGAAACCTAGGCGCTGAAGGCCTCGATATTGGTTCCGAACGAGTGCGCCGCGACGCCGCTGAGCATGCGATACGGACTGGAGAACCGACGATCAGCGGATGCGTTAAGCTGGTTCAGGACGAGTTGCAAAGAGTTGGGTTTCTCTACTTCCTGCCCGTGTACAAAAATGGAACCCGTCCAGCAACTCCCGCGGAACGAGAGAAGACGCTCGTCGGTATTCTGTACGCACCCATTCTATTGGAGGAGGCGCTGCAAGGCATCTTTGAAGCGGCTAAAGGGGGGATTGACTTTGAGCTCTTTGACGGAGAGCAACTGAGCAGCGCTAGTAAGCTGTTCGACTTCGACGGTCACCTCTCGAGCGACGACGAGTCTGTCACGAACACGGACTACGACGATCGCATGTTCTGCAGACGGAGCCTCATCCGGGTCGGAGGCCGAATCTGGACGGTGGTGACAAGTAGCAAGCCTGTTTTCGAACGCTCGATCGATTATTCGACGCCGATCACCCTCGGGATCGCCGGGGTCCTGCTGTCATGCGGGCTTTCAGTTCTTGTCTGGAATATGGGACTACGCGAGCGGCGCGCCACCATACTTGCGACGGAGATGACGGCGGAATTGCGGGCGGGCGCTGAGGCGCTGCGATTGGCCTCGCATAAATCGGAGCGGCTGGCTGAGATAGCTCGAAGAACCGGCAATGCTGTCGTCATTACAGACGCCGTGGGTCGCGTTGAATGGGTCAATGAGGGATTCACTCGCGTCAGCGGTTACGCGTTGGAAGATATGATTGGCAAGAAGCCGGGTGACGTTCTGCAAGGACCTAACAGCGACCGTGAGACCGCCGCGCAGATGCGCGGAGCGATTCATCGCGGCGAGCCTTGCTCGGTAGAGATCGTCAACTATGCCAAAAATGGCCGGCAGTACCTCATTTCGATCGAGATTGAGCCGCTGCGGGACGCTGGCGGAGCGCTTACTGGCTTTATGGCGATTGAGACTGACGTGACGGAGCGACGTCAAGTGATGGAGGAGCTCCGACTGGAACGCGAGCGACTCGACTTGGCGATGACGGGCTCAGGGCTAGGCTTGTTTGATTGGAATCTGGAAACGGGCGACATCGTCTTTCGAGCGGCCGGGGCGAACATGCTGGGTTACGGCGTTGACGAGTTGCCGACGAAGGTTTCTCAGTGGTTCGAGGCCATACACCCCGATGACCGGGACGCCGCAGCGACGGCGGTGCGTGAATCGATCGAGCTTGGCAAGCCCTATGAGTGCGAGCATCGCCTGTTGACTAGTGACGGTGCCTGGCGTTGGATTCTAGGGCGGGGCAGGGTCGCGGCCTGCAATGAGCGAGGCGCAGCCATCCGCTTTGTAGGCACGCACCAAGACATCACTCGCCGCAAAGAGGCGGAGGCTGAGCTTGCTGCAGCGAAAACGATCGCCGAGACGGCCCTGCGAGAAGGCGAGGCGCTTCGACATACGCTTGATCAACACGCGATCGTTTCAATTACTGACGCGAGAGGACGGATTGTCGCCGTCAATGACGCGTTCTGCGCCATCAGCGGCTATTCGCGAGACGAACTTTTGGGGAAGGATCATCGATGCATCAATTCCGGCGAGCATCCCAAGTCATTCTGGACCGAGATGTGGCGCACAATCGCTGGCGGGCAACCTTGGCACGGCGAGGTGTGCAATCGGGCCAAGGACGGTTCTCATTACTGGGTGAGTTCCACGATCGCCCCGTTTTTCGACTCAACGGGCCGCATTGATAGGTATGTCTCGATCCGGACCGACATCACCGCGCGTAAACTGGCGGAGCAACAGATGGCGGAGAGCGAGAGTCGCTTTAGACTCCTCGCGGACTCGTTGCCCATGTTGGTCTGGACCAGCGACGCCGACGGCCACAGAAACTACTTCAATCGGTCGTGGGTCGAGTTCACAGGTCGCGACGTCGAGAATGAACTGGGAGACGGGTGGATCTGCAGCGTCCACCCGGAGGACGTCGAGCGCAGCATGCATACTTATCGCGATGCGCTCGCGGCGCGGCGCGGCTTTGAACTGGAGTATAGACTCAGGCGACACGACGGGATGTTTCGCACCCTATTGGCCCGTGGCGTCCCGCGCATGTCACCTGCGGGTATCTTCGAAGGTTTCGTTGGCGCATGCGTTGACGTGACGGAACTAAACGAAGCGCAATTGATTGCCCAAGACGCAAACCGGGCCAAGAGCGAATTTTTAGCCAACATGAGTCATGAGATCCGAACGCCGCTAACGGCGATTCTAGGATATTGCGACATCCTCCGCGACGACGGCATCATCGAGCGGGCGCCACCGCGCCGAATCGAAACGATCGACACGATTCGACGCGCCGGCGAACACCTGTTGTCCATCATCAACGACATTCTCGATCTCTCGAAAATCGAAGCCGGAAAACTTGAAACAGAACTGATCGAGACGCCGCTGCCGCGCATCTTGATGGAAGTTGACAGTCTCATGCGTCCCCGCGTCGCCAGTGGTAGCGTGCAGCTACGCACTTATTTGGAGACGCCGGCCCCGGATCGCATCATCAGTGACCCGACTCGCCTCCGACAGATTCTCGTCAATCTCGTCGGGAACGCCGCTAAATTCACTGAGCACGGATCAATTGAAATGAGCGCGCGGGTCAATCGTTCGGAAACCGGCGCCCAACTTCTTCTAGCGGTACGCGATACGGGGCCGGGGATGACGCCCGAGCAAAGCGCTGGCCTGTTTCGACCGTTTACGCAGGCAGACTCGTCCGTGACCCGCAAACACGGGGGGACTGGTCTGGGACTGACGATATGTCGTCGACTGGCGCGCTTGATGGGCGGCGACGTCCGATTAGATTATTCGCGCCCGGGAGAAGGAACGAGATTCGTCGTGGAATTGCCCCTGGTCGAGACGCCCGACAGCCAGTTGATCGTTGACCTCGCGAGTTGTTCTAAGGAGAGAGAAGCGGTCAGTGAAGCAGCGCCGGCACGGATTTCCGGGCGAATCCTACTCGCTGAGGACGGCGACGATAATCGAAGGCTTATTACGTTTCATCTCGTCAATGCTGGAGCGGACGTCGAAGTCGCCGAGAACGGACAGGTGGCCCTGGAAATGCTAGAAGCGGCGTGGCGATCTGAGCGGCCCTTCGATTTGTTGCTGACGGACATGCAAATGCCTGTCATGGATGGCTATACCCTAGCCAAAACCGTGCGCGCTCGCGCCCTGGACATTCCGATCGTGGCCCTGACAGCGCACGCCATGACTGAAGATCGGCGTAAGTGTTTGGACGCCGGCTGCAACGACTATGCCAGTAAACCGATCGACAAGTTGGCGCTCCTGAAGACGTGCCAACGGTGGATCGAATGCGGTCACACCCGTACCGCAATGAACCATAGCGACGGCAATTCGAGGCTGGATGAGACGCTGGCCATCGCAGTAAGCCACGACGCGCTGCTTAGTGATCTTGCCGACGACCCTGATCTCGCTGAACTAGTGGCCCATTTCGTGAGCTCGCTTGATGGGAAGATGGCCAACTTGCGGGCACGCTTCGCCAGCAGTGATATGAGCGAACTAGCGATGCTGGCCCATCAACTGAAGGGCGCCGGCGGCGGTTACGGGTTTCCGACCATCAGCGAAGCCGCACGTCGGTTGGAGACCAGCGTCAAGGAAGGCGAAGCTCGGGAAGGGATTGCGACGGCGCTCAACGAGCTAGCGGCGATCTGTGACCGAGCCATGGCAGGCCGTCGACAATTTGAGTTAACCGCCGCCGATCTCCAGGTATCGGAGCATACATTATGAACGTCCTCGGTTCGCTGGATCGCAGCCCACGTATTCTCTTAGTGGACGATGATCCTGACATCCATGACCTCGTCGGCGGCATGCTCGCGCAGCTGAACGTCGAGGTGATCTCCGCGACGACGGCTGATTCCGCGAGCAAAGCAGCAGAGCGGGCGAGACCCGATCTGTTGCTATTAGATTATGAGTTTTCGGGAACGAACGGCCTGGAAATCTTACAGAGACTCCGTTTCGAGTCAATTTCGGCGGCGACTCCAGTTGTCTTCATAACTGGCAGCGATAGTCATCGCGTTCTGAGTTCGTGCTTTGCAGCAGGAGGAGACGACTATATTCGCAAGCCCTTCTGCGCCCCCGAGCTCCGCGCGCGAGTACGATCGTTACTCGACCGGACCAGGATGATGGATCAGCTAAAGCGAATGGCTCACTACGATTCACTGACGGGTCTGACAAATCGAGCTTCCATTCGTTTGCAGATTCAAGATGCCATTGATCGCGTCCCCCATCAAAATTACGGCCTACTGTTTCTTGACTTCGACCGCTTCAAATGGGTGAACGACAGTCTGGGCCACGAGGTTGGAGATCAACTTCTGCAACAAATCGCCAATCGGCTTCGAGATTCGCTGCGGCGGACCGACGGCGTCGCACGCGCTGAGGACGCCAGGACGGCGGCGCGCCTCGGCGGCGACGAGTTTGTCGTCCTCTTGGAGGATTTGGCGGATCCTCGGGACGCCGTAACCGTCGCCGAGCGACTTCTGTCGACGTTGGCGGCCCCCCACGAGCTGGCGGGGCAGCAAGTGACCTGCACAGCGAGCATCGGCATCGTCACAAGCGAACATGGCCACCAACAACCAGAAGATGCTCTACGTGACGCCGATACGGCCATGTACGTCGCGAAGCACGCTGGCAAAGCTCGCTACGTCGTTTTCGATCCGGAGATGCACGCCGTGGCCGAGCGGCGCTTGGCCATGGAGAGCGACCTACGGCAAGCGATCGCCAGCGATCAACTGCGGGTAGCCTATCAACCGATCGTCTCGCTGCGAACAGGGCGTCCGTTGGCGTTCGAAACGCTTGTTCGATGGGCGCATCCAGTCCAAGGACTTTTGGCGCCGGCGGACTTTCTTCCGATCGCCGACGAGACGGGACTTATCGTGGACATCGGGACGTGGGTGCTCAATCGCGCTTGCGCCGATTTCGCTGCTTGGCGACGGTTGTCTGGCATTCCGCCGCTGGCCGCCATCCACGTTAATCTTGCTCGCAAGCAACTGCTGTTGGGGAAATTGCCGGAGGTAGTCATGGACGCCTTGGAAAGCCATGGCGTGGCGCCGGAGTGCTTGCACCTGGAGGTCACCGAAAGCGAAATTATGAATGATCCCGTCCACGCCGCCGCAGTGCTCGGCGACTTGCGACGACAGGGCGTGAAGATCGACGTTGACGATTTTGGCACAGGCTATTCGTCGCTGGCCACTCTCCATGAACTCCCGCTCGACGTCCTGAAGATCGACCAATCGTTCATCGCCAAGATGTCTGAGGATCACTGTTTTGCCGCGCTCGTTCACGCCGTGACGACACTAGCCCAGAATCTGGGACTCGCCACGGTCGCGGAGGGGATTGAAACCAGCGACCAAGTGGCCATGTTGCAGTCGATGGATTGCGATTATGGGCAGGGACACTACTTCGCCAAGCCCATGAGTTCCGATGAAGCGCTGGCGTACTTGAGATCGCATGCGACGGTTAGCCCAGAATGGTCGTCGGTAGATTCTCTCAGCGCCAGCATGTTGCATTCGTCGCCTGTCCTCCATTGTCCTGAATAGGGTCCCCATCGATGCCGACCACAGAGCGTCGAGGAAATGTCGCCTCCACAGCTGATGACTCATCGGTCGTTCAGACGATGATCCGTCAGAGCGGCCAGTTCGCGACTCTGCCCGCGCTCGCGATGAAAATCATCGAGATTGCCGAAGATCCGCGGAGCACTTGGGACGATTTACACCAAGTAATCGCCATCGATCCCGCGTACGGCGTTCGCCTCCTGAAGCTCGTCAATTCTCCTTACTATGGCCTGCCGCGACCAATCGGCACGCTGCACGAGGCATTGGCATTGCTCGGTTTCCGCGCTGTCAAAAACGTCGCCATCTCGACCAGCCTCGGGAAGCTCTTTCGCGGTGGGAGGATTAGGGCAACATTCGACGCGCGCGACCTGTGGACGCATTCGATCGCAGTGGCGACGGCAGCGCAACTGCTCAGCCGGAGCACGAACGTCTCTCCTGACGAGGCGTTTCTAGCTGGTCTCGTGCACGACCTAGGCATTCTCGTTGAACTTCAGGCCCAAGTCGCATCATTCGCATCCATGATGGACCGGCTCCAAACCGATGACACTCTGACCTTTCGGTGCGCTGAAAACATGACGTGGCAAACAACGCATGAGGCGCTGGGGCTCGCCGTCTGCGAAACCTGGAGATTTCCCGCACACCTTTGTCTTACAGCCGGGTTTCACCATCGACCTTGGGAACTCGCCGCCGCCGACCAAATGCTGCCGGCACTGGTCCACGTGGCGGACGTACTCGCTGCTCGCCAGCGCTTGGGATATTCCCGGACAGTGGAAACTCTAGATCTATCGCCTGAGACCCTGTGCTTAGCAGATTTGAATGAACAAGCTGTCCTCGACGTCGAAGCTGCCCTGCCAAACGCCGTCGACGAGGCTTGCCAGATCTTAGCGGAGAGCTAATCTGACCTTCTCGTGCAATCTCTGTCACTCGGAAGAAAGTCTGGATCGATGCCATTCGGCGCGATGGTCCGACTTGGCCGGCGCCGAATGGTGCTGGCATCTTCAACTAGCCATTACAAAAGCCCGTCGCGAATTGCCCGAACAGCGAGTTCCGCACTTTTGTGAATTCCGAGCTTCTTCATCAGCCGCGACCTATGATTTTCGATCGTACTTTCGGCAACGCCAAGCATCTCGGCGCATAGTTTAACGGAGCGGCCCTCGGCTAAGAGCCGCATCACGTGCTGCTCGCGTGCCGTGAGGAGCGAGATCGAACGATCCCCTGCTGGAGTGTCTAACCGGATTCCAAGTTCCGTGTGCCGGATGCGCGGCGCAATGGAAGGGTCGAACGCCCGGCGACCGTTTAACAGCATGCCCGTCATGGCAACGACGAGCGATTGGGACGGCGCACTGCGGCTGAAGTAACTAGTTCCGGGCTGGTTCAAGATCGCCGAGAGGCGATATTCCATTGGCCGCGGATCAAGCACCAGCAAATGATGGGTCGCTTGTTCGCGAAGTAGGGCAACGCCACGCTCCACAGCGCCGCTGCCGATCGACGAGTCGATCACCAACAGTCGCGGTTGATTCTTTCGGCACTCCTCTTCCCCGGTTGCCATGTTGGTGGCCCATTCAACAAGATCGCAACCTACCCGGTGCTCGCACCACAAAGCAAACGCTTCACAATCAATCGTGGTTGGCAACAGCAGTAATAGAGTGCGCGGAGGCGAATCAGGATTAAAGCTGCGACTGCGAATTGGCCGGTCCATCGGTTAACACTCCATAAGTAAGTTGCTTAATAGTGCAGGCTCCACCCGTACCTACTTCCAGATTCATTGGAAACCGGTACCCCAGAAGGAAGATCAGGTTAACTCCACGTGCTTTCAGGCTAAATATCAGTTTTTGTAGGTGGATCTTCAAAAATGAGGGCTTCGATAATGATAAAAGCTTCTAGTTTGGGCCCGCCCTATTCCTGAGAGGTCCGCTACTCGTTTGCCATGGCTTCCTTCACCTTGACAGGATAATCGGTTTCCTATGCGGTTTTCAGAACGACCGCGGATTGCACTGATGTGGACACCGTCACGCCCAGTGCGGCTAGCACTTTTGTCGTCCGCTCAAGCGTGATGCCGTGATATTCGTTCCGCTCGTCGCGGCTGACGGTCGATTCATGGACGCCGAGCCGCTCAGCAAGCTCACGCTGGCTAAGTCCTTGTGAAATGCGAAGGGCGATCAGCAGCCGCCCCATGCCCTCGAAGTTCGTCACTTCCTCGAACTCCCCGCGGCGAAGTCGTTCATAGCTTTCAACTTCTTCCTTGAGTTGTTCATGGAAGGATTGGAGCGGGTCCATTGCCCGCTTAATTTCGGCTTGCGAGAGATCGAGCTTTTTGAGCTCGCCTCGCTGGGCCTTCAGCCGGGTTTCCTCGTCGGTAAGCCGCTTCACGGCTTCCTGGTATTCAGTTTCGCTGCGTATCATGTTCCTTCCTCCTCTTTAATCAAGCGAATGATTCCTTTCTGCTGATGGGCTCCCCGCGACTTGCGAAAGGCAGCGGGGAACTCAAGCTCCTGGCCGAATTCATCCCGGATGCCGCAAAGCTGTCCGTAATGCGGATATAACTCGACGCGGTAGATATGCCACATCGGAAGCTGTCGCTTCGGGTAGCCTCGAAACGGACGTCGTGACTCTGGAGCCCATGTCCAGACCTTGTGGGGATCCAGTCGGTTGAGTTCACGCTCCAGTTCGCCGCTGGCGAGACGTTTCAGCTCGCAGCAAAAATAACCGTCGATGTCGTTGGGATGAACTTTGTCTTCAGCAAACGAGCCGTCGACGAATATCTCCTCGATCCCGATCTGCCAAAGCTGACCGGCCATCACGGCGAGATTCTCCACCAGCGTCAGCCGCCAGTCGCTGTCCCAGTTTGGCGAACTGCCCTCGCCGCGGACCAAGAGCGATCGCCGCAGCTCGGCGAGCGTCAGTTCGTAGTCGCCCGGCGGTAGCAAGCCGGCGTTCGTGAACCCTGGGAGCGAGTAATTCGCTTCATCCTTCACATTGACATATTAGCCTAGTTTGGCGCATATGTCAAGGATGTAGCCGACATCGTGCCTGTGGGCACTTCTGCGAAAGCGATTCCGGCACTGAGCGCCACTCCACAACTTTACCGGAATTAGCAATGCGTCCACCGCAGAAAAGTCGCCGTCGCGAAGTCATAGACAAGAGTGAGTCGGGCCTCCTTGCGACGCGAAGCACGTTGCCATGCGACCGCATTACGAGACATTCCTGCAGCTAACGGACCCCCATCTTCGTCCGACGGCAGACGGCGCCAAGCACATTAGCGCCGCCAGAACTGCGGTTGGAGACTCGGGCACTGCGACTGAGTCTGATACGAAGAAGCCCGATGAACCGTCAGTAAAACCGGCAAAAAAGGCCACCTGCCCTCGATCGTTGAAGCCTATCGGTCGGCTGTCGCCAATGCCGCCGTTACCTTGAAAGTTCAGGCCGCTAACCGTGCGAAAGTCGCCTGGGCCTACCTGGAGCACATCGCCCTCTCGAACAATAAGGCGGAGTTGACCAGACATGTCCTCCGCCCATATTCCGCGATTATTAAACGAGTTGACGCCGTTTCCGCCTAGTGTTGCGAGGAAAGCCAGACGGCCGATTGAGTTCAGTACAATTTCGCTAGTGAAACCAAAAGCTGTGAAATGAGCGCTGCCTCCAGTGTCAGGTGCGATGTGGCCTTCTTGAGCAATTAAGGCCAGTACTCCACCGCTGGCTTTCCAGAGACCTGAATCGCTTGTGCTGTTGACGCCGCCGCCCCTCAACAACCCAGTGAAAGCGACCTCTCCTCTTGAGTTCAAAGCCAAACTGCTAAAGCCAGCAAAATTGACTCCTTCAGTAAATGCCGGCGCGGCATCGCGTTCTCTGACCACCAGCGATGAGGAACCCTGGCGAGAAGTCCAGATTCCAGAGTCGTTAGTGGCGGCGACGCCGCCAGAGAGAAGGGCTATGAAGGCGACCTGCCCGCCGTCATTTAGGCTTAGCTCCGCAAACGGCCCAAACTTGACTCCCGCGGGGGCACCCGGCGCCGGGGCGCCTTCTTGAGCTATCAATTGGGTAGAGGCGCTGTCCGCGATCCAAATTCCAGAACCGTCGCCATTTCCTGTAAGGCGTCCGATGAAGGCGGTCTCGCCGGCAGCATTAAGAGAGATGCGGCTGAATGTGACGTTGCCGCCTCCGGGACGGTTGCCGAATAGTTTGGAAGTTCCAGGCGCCCTAGCACCGTCGCGGGCGATCAGTGCAAGTGAACCCGAGCGAGCGGTCCAAACGCTCTCGCGAATCGTCGCGTTGGCGTCACTGTCGGTTAGATCAGCGATAAAGCTTACGTCGCCAGAATTGTTGACCAATAAGTCGTTAAAAACGAAGAACTCTGGGCTGCCGAAGCGAAGACCTTCCGTCGCCGCTTCGCCTTCGCGGGCGACGACTCGGAGCGAACCGGCATTCTCAATCCAGACCCCGCTGTCGTTGGCCGAATTCACGCCGGCACCATGCAGGTATCCGATAAACGCTGATTGGCCGCCTGAGGAAATTCTGGGCAGGAATACTGGAAAGCTGAACGCGCCGCCAAAACGCACCCCTTCGGGAGCGCCGACTGCTTGATCACCAGCTTGGGCCACCAGGGCGAGGTCGCCGGATCCCTCTGACCAGATGCCATTGCCGGTCAAGGGAGTGCCTTCGTAAGTGCTAAGAGTAGCAGCAAAGGCGACGTGACCTGTAGCATTCATCCCGCCAGTGTACTGGACATAGCCAAACTGCTCGCCAGCGCCGCCATGGGGCGTTGGCTGCCCTGTGATCACAACCGTCCGAACTGACTGTCCGCGGCTAGGCGTCGCGACCAAGGAGCACAGGCCCAAAACGATTATCAGACGTAGGTCAACAGCTGACATATGAAGCCTTTTAAATTCTTGACGAAAGAGCGTCGAGGCAGCAATGGAGGATTATAACCCTTCCATTTCGAGCCCGCTCCTGCCGCTAGGGGTGACACCGCATCAAGGCGATATCAGCCGCTTATATTGCGGTTATTACGCCAACTGCTGGCCGGCGGCCATGGTCGCCAAGGGCGTCACTGCAGTCTCGCGAAATCTCAGTGCGAGTCGGCCCGCACCGACCTTTGCCGAAAGGTCCGCCGGCTCCTGGCCATGCACAACGGTCCGCCCGATATATCCAAGGAGGCGACCCAGCTTGTTCTCAACTATCCAGCGTACGACTTACGCCGACCAGCGCCGCCAAATCGACCTTCGTCGGAAGTTTAATAGGGCTGCCGCTTTTCGCACGGCGTGCGAACGACCGCAGGTATTCGGGTGCTTGGATCCGTCACCTAATGTCGCTCGCGGCGCGCGTCACCCATTCCAGGTTCCTCGTATCGGTGGTGCGTCCAGTGGCACACTCCCGGGGCGAAAACCCGCGTCGCCGAGCTGCGTCAGGAGGTCGTGTCCTGAGTGATATGAGTACGACGACCGCAGTCGAATCCGCCGCGTCCCCTGCCGCCAATCGGCCCGTTGCTTACTTATGATAAAATCTGTTATCGTAAGTAACGCCCGGTCGATAACTGAAGAGGGGATAGCCCCCTCGAAACCGATATTTGACGCTGGAACCCTGGGTCTGGCATCGAAACTTGGGCTGGGATGACGTGGGACGGACGAAGTGATGGCGGATGAGCAGAAGGAGATGGCGAAGATGATTGATGCAGGATCGCTCATTGTCCCCGGGGCCGAGCTCGACCCGAACCGGATGCCGCCGATCCTTGCCGGCCAATCCACCAAGGCGATGGAACGCCGCGTCGAGCGGTTTTACTTCTCCGTCGGGGCGATCTTCGAAGCCTGGGTGAAACGGCGGCCGAGCCCGCATACGCGACGAGCCTATCGTCAGGACGTCGAAGCTCTCATCGTTTATCTGAAGTTCGACTGGCCCAAAGAGTCGACCGAAATGCTCGCCGTGTCCGTCTCGGACGTGATGGAGTGGCGCGACAGCTTGGAGGCCGCGGGCATGGCGCCCAAAACCATCAACCGGCGGATTTCGTCCGTCTCCAGCTTCTACAAGTATCTTCAGGCCGTGGCGGCCGAAATGCGGCTGCCGATTGTCGTTCCCAACCCGGCTCACGCCCAGTTCATCGGTCGCGCCTCGCAGGATCCGGTCGACGAGACCAAGGCCCTCACCGCGACCCGGGCCCGGCAGCTCATGGGACTGCCGCAGGGCGACGACGTGATTGCGCTTCGTGACCGGGCTATCTTGAGATTCTGCCTCTACGCCGGCGTCCGCATTGGGACCGTCTGCAGCGTTCGCGTACAGGATTTTCACGTTGAAGGCGATGAGGCCACGATTCGTGTCGCGGAGAAAGGCGACAAGCGTCGCACCATCGGGATTCACTTCGCCGCGGCCGAGGCGATCGGCGAGTACTGCAAGAAGGCCGGCATAGAATCAGGTCCCCTCTTTCGTCCCCGGAGCGGCCCTCGAAGCCGCCTTCTTGCCAGCCGCCACATGACCGAGACGGCCATGTACATGCTCATTATGAAGTACCTGGAGCAGTTGCCTGGCTCGATGCGGACTGATGAGGATGGCCGCCGGCGATGCCTTTACTCGCCGCATTCATTGCGGGCGACGACCGCCACCCTACTTCTCGAAGCGTCAGTGGATATTCGGAAGGTTCAGGAACTTCTCGGGCATAGGCACGTGACTACCACGCAGGTCTACGACAAGCGGCGACGAACCACCAAAGAATCGGCCAGCCACGACGTGCCGATCTAGGCGGCCATTAGACGGCCGGGCGAAAGCTTGGTATCGGACGTCATCCCAAGTGGTTTGCGAGCGTCTGGGAGAAAATCTCGAGCTCGGATTTAAAGAAAGATCCGCGAGAAGATGATTTTCCGCGTAGTCACGCCTGAAGGTGAACTTCAGGGGGGCGTGAATCAATGAGCCCCGCTACTTGGAAAAGCGTTTTCGGCTACCTGTGGAGACTAGACGCAACCATGACGGTGACGATACGCGAACTCCTCGGTCAGCTTCTCCTCGAGATCTTCGCGAAGGTCCAAGAGAATTTCTTCCAGCTCAGCGACATCGACGTCGCTGGACGCTGTTTTGCCGGCGGCAAGGTCGTCGAGCCGTCGACTCACTTCGGTCCAGCGGAGTTCCAGTTCACGCCGGTATCGAAAGCTCATCATGTTGAAACTCTCTACAGAAAAGATCAGGGCGCTACGGTCGCACCGTCAGCCGCGATTCTAATTCAGCAGCCATGAGAGATCTGCTGAAACGCTTTCGATCCTGCTCGTTTTTGGGAGCGGCGAACACCTGATGGCGTGGGACCCCGTCATGCCTGCTCGGCGTGCGGCAAATGCGTTCCGCAGTTTGCCTCGATTGCCCAGGATCAATGATCCGGCGGGCGGCGGCTTCCAGGACGCCGCGTCACGCCCGCGCGATTCATACGACTGAGAAGTCGAGGGAAGCGGCTTCCACGTGTCTCGACGCATTCTGTGGGCTTACTTTGGCGGCGCCTCGGGTATCGTGTTGGAAGCGGACCGCCGTTGGATCAACAGAGTTCGAACGACATGGCGAAACCTCCTCGCAACGCCCCGACTCCGCCGCTGGCCAGGCTTGCCGAAACGTGCCCTTCGGTCGAGACGGCGCTCGGGATTTTTGGCATCCTGCAACAGGACGTCGCTGACCTTGATGACGACGCTCGGGAGGTGCTGTTGCTGCAACTACGGCGGTTCCGTCGTGACTTCATCGAGGAGCTCCAGCAAGAGGCACGGCTCGGCGATACCGTCGATGATTTCAAAGCTCGCGCCGAGGCGATGATTCGTCGGCACGGACTGCATGACTTGGAGTTGGGTCGAGATTTGCCGCATCACCTGGTAGCGTTCGCGACCGACGTTCTCAAAAGCTGCCTTGTCGCCAGTGCGTCGCGGGAGCTGAGGCGCCAGCGGCAGGCACTCAATTAAACTTTGTCGGATGGATGCGCCCGAGCGCTCAGCTGCTGGGGGGAAGCGAGCCGTGGAAAACGGTCTGCTCGTCGACTTCGGCAGATCTTCCGATTAGTTGAACCTACGTTCGCTGTCTAAACGAAAAAAGGACGCTCGAAATCGAGCGGCCTTTTTTGTTACATAACGTCCTTTATGTAACACAATGTCGGCGGGTTGGCGAGCGGATATTTAGGCCGGAGAAATGACCGGGACGGATTCGCTCTTCGGAAGTGCCGATGGGTACGTGGCTACACTTAGATGGACTTGAACCACTCTTCGTCGACGCTGACCTCTTCAACTACTTGGGTGGCGACTCCGAGCCTCAAATTCTTGAGCATGTTAGCCAGCTCGTCGCCGTCGATGAGGTCAAGTGGTGGCGCCCCGTCCCGGGTCGCCTCGCGGACCGCATCACGAGTAAACGTCCCCGTGGTAATCAGCAGGCCCTTATCGGCCCGGCCCACCATCGCACCCCGAAAATCTCTGACATGCCCCGCTGATACTGAGCCTGCGTAACGCTTGCACTGAAAGTGAACGTGGAAGCTTAGAAGTCCACTCATCTTGGCGATGCCTTTGCCGTCGATTCCGCCGTCTCCGGAACGCCCCGTAACTTCTACGTGGACGAACCCCGACTCTCGAAGCAAACGCTGCACGAGACGCTCAAACGCGTCTGGGGAAATGCCCTCGGTGAGCACGCGGTGCAGCTTCTCCCGCCATGCTTCCGCTTCTTCGGGAACGCCGCCTATCTCTTCCTCATCTGCGGGCTCGTCGTTGCCGGATTCCGCACGTTTTCGCCGGTGCTGTTCTCTGACTTCCCGCACGACTGTTTGCGGGTCGAACTCCTTCACGTCCCGCTTGTCGGGAGCGATTACCCAGACGCCTCGTCGCGAGTTATCGATAAGACCGTACTGCTTGAGATAGGTCCGAGCCCAAGCAAGACGGTACTGAAACTCGCTCGAATTGCTGTTCTCAGGGTTGTGCGGAATTTCGAGCACCTCTTCGGGCAACTCAAGAATCTCAGCTACTTTTTCGTCGATTTCTGCAATCGACCCCGACCCGCCGAGCTGTTGCAAGGCGGTAAAAAGCGGCATCATCAACTCGTGATAGGATGGTACTTCCATCACTCAATGCTAATGAATGCGTGATGAGGCTGCTAGCGTCCGAAAAGTTGGAATTCTGTTCGGTACAGAAGCGCCGCTCGACTTTGAGCGGCCCCAGACAGATGTGGGCGAAGACTCACGAACGCGTTTCAGTGTTTCAGCGCGTCCTTCGTATAGCCGCTTGAATTACATAGTAACAAATTCTTGCGGCACGAATCCCGAGCCGCCTATGTGCTGACCTTCCATCACACGCACCTCTCTCTTCAGGAAGCCACGACCAATTACTTTGACTTTAGTTCCGCTGGGTACCGTAAAGACCTGCCCGGCGAGCTCCATTTCTGCCATTCCAAGATAGTCCTTCGCGACCGCGAGTTCGACGAATCGCGAAAACGCACTCTCCGTAACGCATACGTAGACTTCGCTTTGTCCCGGAACGGCGAGTCGCGCGTCATCTCCCTTACTTACGGTCGTCTGCTCCTTCTGCGCAACCTTCTCTACCTCTTTGGCCTTTCGTCCCGCTTGCGCATCAGTTTGTCGCTCTTGTTCTGCCTCCTCGTCCGCACGCGGTTGCTCATCGGCTTGTTGACGCTGGTCAGCTTTGTCGAGTTGGGCTGTAACTGCTCCGGAGTTTATTGCTTCCGACGGGTTGTGGAACGCGATGGACCCTACGAAAACCCCAAACACAAAAATTGTAATCGCTACACATATTGCGAACACGACTTTCGTTGCCTGCCCCATCCCCTCTGGTTCTTCCTTTTCGCGTGATTGAGATATGGGATTATCGGATGATTGCGGTTGCTGACGGTGACGACGGGCAACGGTGCCGCTCGAGTTATCATCGCTGGCGTTTTCTTGCGTGCGGCTTTGAGGAGCTGTTGGCGGTAGTCTAGTTACGCCTTCCGCGCTGTGCGTCGGTACAGCGTGTGTGCGAGCGGGCTGAAAAAGCCCCTGCACTTTATTCGCTTCAAGCCATTGGGCCATGTCCTCGCGACGGACTTTGTGGCGCGGGCTTAGAGTACCGGCGTCGGCGAGTTGTTTCAATTTGGCTGGCTCAAATGGCCCAAATTGCTTGTCGTCGATGAGGCAAAACCATTTGGCCATTATCTGTTCCCCAGGGCACGCAGCGACGAAATAGAATCTACCGCCGTAACTTGCTGCACGCGTATTTCCATTCTATTTTGGGGGGGCCGTATCGTCGCAAGTTTTCGATAATTCGTCCTCAATCTGAAAACGAGCGAATTCTGCTTGCGGCTACGCAGGCCAGCTTCTTGAAAAATCGCTTACCAGTAGTAGAAGGTCCGTGAGACGTCAAAGACGTACACGGCCCGAGGTGGCGATTTTAGGGGCCCGTTCTGGCTAGGTGTTCTGGGTCGTCCTTCCTCGTCGGGACGCGTTAGGACGCAAATGCGGAGGTCGATTCCCTGGCGTTAGCCTATCAGGGTGCGATTGTCTCGGTAGTCGTTGATGCTCGTGCATCCGTCCCTAGCAACCACGATGTGGTCGAGAACTTTGATGCCGATGAGCTTTCCGGCCGCTTCAATCTGCTCGCTAACCTTTATATCTTCCGAGCTAGGCTCGGGGTTTCCTGAAGGGTGATTGTGCACGAGCATGATGCTCGCGGCCGCATCAAGGATGGCCGGCCGGAATATTTCGCGTGCATGTACTTGCGTAGAGTTTAGGAGGCCAACGGTAACTTGGTGGCTGCGAATCACGCGGTTGCCTACGTTGAACGTCAGAACGTGCATCTCTTCTTGAAGGCCACGTTCAATCAGCGATTGAAAGTGTTCTTTGCAAAACCGGATGGTGTCGCTTGAGTTACGGAAGCGTGTCGAGCCCAGTTGGTATCGGGCGGCTTCTGATTCTGACAAGTAACGCGATAGATGCTGAGAAGAGCAGCTCGGCCTGCGGCGAAGTGCCTCGCTGATATCGGCTAGCTCGCTGCGTATCGCTGTTAGTTCTTGTAAGACGCTTCTGCGGCTGCGTCCCGTCGGGGACTTAGTGTTGCGTTTTTTGCGTAATGTCTTCATGTGGCATTCCTCCATAGTTTGTTTGTTCATGGAGGGCGGCCAAGCCGGTTCAAGCTACGGGGGTCATGGAGGAACGCAAGCGAAGCGAGTAGTCCTTGACGCCCGTAGCGGCCGGCTTAAGTCCCATTCCAATGAAGAAACGACGTGAAGGAGAAATGCGACATCTTCAAATGACAACGCTGCACGAAGCGGATTGAATTAGGGCGAAGTTCGAGGAGCTATTTTGCGGAGCACATAGCTGCATGGAAAATGTGATGCATGAATATGCTAAACGTTCGGAGTGAGGGTGGGAACCGTAACCCGACTCCGTAAGCAAGTGCTAGAAGTACGGGGCTGTCTCCCTTTGATTTCCGTACTAAACATACTGCAACCCACTAGAGCAAACACAATGGCGAGAACCCCTGTGCTTTGCTCCGGTACTCCTGTCACTTGGCCACTTTCCGCAGTACGCCATGCTCGTCGCCATATTTCTAGGTCGTGTTGGTCAACCTTCATGTCTCCATTCCAGTCGGCGGCAGATGGTATGCCAAATCCGGCCCAGCGCTGCCAATTGAGAAAGTCCGCGCCGTCAACATCACGATCGTCATCGCTATCTCCCAGCAAAATATCGCTGGATAAAAGCGTGAATTCTAGGTCGTCGAAGGCTGCCCCGCTTTCAGAACCACTTACTACGCGTATCCGCATTGCCCCGATTGGCTCGACTGGTCCGCTGATCCTTATTCCTTCTACAAGAGTCGTAACTACTGTAGTCAAAATAGGTTGGTTCCAAAGATTATAGAATGTGACTTCGGTGGTCTCTGATATGGGATCTCCGTCGCCAACCAAAACTGATACGGCGGTCGCGCCATGATAATATTTCAGAGTTGGGTGGACGAAATCGATAGATGTGCCGGTATCGCCTATGTTACCGGTGTACGCAAATTTCGACGAAGAATTGCCGAAGTTTAAGGTGTCAAAGGTTCCTTCATTGTAAACCCTTCCGGAAAGATTGACTCCGGTGACGTAAATGCCCGTGTATAAATCTAGGATGTCTTGTCCGTGTTGCAGTTTCTCGAAGTCTACTGTCGTAGCAGCAGACCATGACGCAGATGAAAACAAGACAAGTACATTAATTATTTGTACTGCTAACGCTTTATGAAGTCGCATTTGTACCAACTTGCAGATAAGAGTGCGGAGTATTTAGAACCCGGGGCCGTTTGCCATTCGTCAACGGCATAAATTGACAATGTAGCTAATCGCAATTAAAAATTACAGGAATTTTTGCCTCTAGTCGCATTACTCCAATGCAAAATGTCGCGGGGTATCCGAGCGGTGCGAAATCTGGGAGTTTGCAGGCGGGCAGCTCGTCCACGAGAACGCGGCACGGTTTAAGAACTTCTACCCGGAAGAGGCCCCTGAATTTTCAGGGCAGTACAGAATTACGCAGAAGTGTTTACTACTCAAACACGGAGGCCCTCAGCGAGAGTCCTTTCTCGCTGAGGGACCATGTTGGTACTAAGCGGCCGCATTGTACACCTGGCGAAAAGAGACGCAAACATTGGTCAGCGTCGAGTTTGGGCCGGGTCGCCCTTAGGGTGTCGGGCAAGTTTCCAGGCGGAGCCAGCGGAAGATATAGTCCATCAAAGACGTCGCTTCGCGAATCTGAGGATTCTTGGTCCAACCCAGCGGCTCGAAGCGGGTGTTCTCAAACTTGGCGACGAGCAGCTCAAGCGGAACGCCGTGCTGCAACGCCACGCTGGTCAGTATTCCAATTGAGTCGGTCAAGCCGCGAACCGTACTCCCCTTCTTCGCCATCTTGATGAACACTTCGCCCGGTCGCCCGTCTTCGTAGAAGCCAACGATGATGTAGCCCTCATGTCCGTTGACGCTGAACTTATGCGTGCGAGAAGGACGCGTCGCCGGCAAACGGCGGCGTTGAGGCTGCATTTCTTGGGCAGGCTGCTGACGTGCTGATTCCGGTCCTGGCGAGTGATTGCTCATGTCAAGCTTTCTCCGGGCGTACGTTCGTTGCGGACAATCCGTGAGTCTATTCTACCGCAGTTACCGCTCAGATCCGTAGCAGTCGCCGGCGCATCAGCCGTAGAGCGCCTCCGTAGCTCAGGCGCAGTCTCCGCCGGGATATTCGATGAGAACTGGCGGCGTCATCTGGTCCGCCTCAAGCAGAGCTTCAGGGGGAGGACAATCCGTGAGTCCCGCTTATTGGACAATATTCCGGTGGGGATATATTGCGGTGGTCGCCAAAGTAGGGGCCCGCAGCGCTGCTGGGGTCGTGGAAGGATTGTGTACTCAGCGGAAGCGTATCTCGAAGCGTGACAACTGATAGGATAGGCGATCGCCAGCCGTCCTGCTTACTCCGATTCTTTTGCAAGGGTCATCGACATGACGCGTCTTATCGGTCGGTCTTTTGGATTTCCTCTGCTGCTGATGCTGGCTGGCGTTAGCAGTGGCGAAGTTAGCCTGGCTGACGCTCCTTGGGGTGAAGCAGGCACCTTTCCGCATGAGATTGTGGAGCTCTTACACCATGGCGCCGAGCTGTCGACAGAGAACGCGGAGACGCTCCGCGAGCGTGCAAAAGAGATCGTCGCCACTAAGGACCGGTTGCAAGAACTGCAAAAAGCCACCGAAGGCCAGCGCGTCCGCGCGCGACTTTCGGTGATGAAGGTCACCGCCAAGGAAGTCCACCTCCTGCCCGACGTTACTTCTGGCTTTCCGACACTGGCCGTGGAAGAAGTGCAACTTCCTGGTCTTCGCCCCATCCATTCGGCGGTCCGGCTGCAGGAAACCAATGTGGCTGAACCGACCAAGCAGTTGGTGCTGAGAATCGGAGAGTCAATTCCTGCCGACGTGGCCAAAAGACTACTCTGGAATGATAAGGTGCTGGTGGACTTTCAAGTGGATGCGATCACCATCAACCCTCCTGTCCCCAAATGGGTGGATGACTATGGTCACAGCAGCGACTGGCCGATCATCGATCCAGCACACGTCTACTGCACGGTGGGAATGAGTGACCTTCGCTTCCTGAGCGTCGAAATGCCGAAGTTAATTAGCAGCCATCGCACGAGGCTTTGGCCGGGGCCGGGAACCTTCCCCTTCATCGTCCAACAGATCGAGCAGGATCCGTCAACATCGACGACCGACCGCCAAATGAAGAAAGCGGCGTTCTTAGACTATGCTTCCTTGTATCCGATTAAGGGGGCTGCGCTGTTCGAACTCTGGGTCGTGACAGAGCATGAAGGGGTAAGGTTATGGGGCAGTCCGCTGTCGGGACCCCGCGCGCCAGCCCCATCGCAATTTTTGGAAAAACGGGGGCCGACAGGGCGATCTTCATTGCAATTCGGCGAACGGGGGACGCTGGGGCAGTACGAGAACTATCTTAAACTTGATCACGGACTCTTTACTGACCAGCAGTTAAGAGACATGAGCTACGTCAAAGGTCAGCCAAGGCGAAAACGCGATCTTGTCTTACTCCATTTTGATCAAACTGTGGTGAAGCTACCGAATTCCCACGAGTGGATCATCGAGTATGGCAACTTCCGCGTGGGAAGCGATAACGAACACGTCGCCGCCGAGCGACTGGTTGAAGAAATGCCAAAACGCTCAGAGCAGTACGCCCTAGCCGTGGCATCGGAACGCGAGCGACGAATCGAAGAGACGGCAAGAAAGTTGCTTGCGGAGGAAGAAGCCAAGCGAAAGGCTGAGTCGTTTACTGCTCAAGCGCAAATGGCGCTCAACGCCTTAAGGAGTCCAGAGACCGCGACTGACGACGAAGAACAACAACTGAACTCCGACGTCGAAGATGGCGTGCCCAATCAGAATCCGCCATCTGCTGGTGGCGACGACGCCGTCGAGGAGTTGGCGGCGGAAGCCATGCCTTCGACCACGTCCTATGGCCAGTTCCTTTGGATCGGCGCCGGGGGGGCTGTGTGCCTACTCGTAGGCCTCGCTGCCTACACGCAGCGCCACCGCTTCGCCGGGCAGGGCAAAACAGCGCACAACGCCTCGTCGCCGCAGCGGCGCGACCCATTTGCTTAGCGCCGCGTACGCCGTTCGCCCGGCGGCGGCTGAACGTCACCGGAGGAGATTTGACGCGTCGCTGGGGACGTGTAGACGAGCGGCGGAGGCTAAATGCGGCCGACTGGTATCATGTCCGCCAGCGGGTCGTCATCCGCAGGAGGATTCGGATCTGGCGAAGGCTGTGTGTTTTCCGGCTGCACGCCGTCTATGGGCCACGGAATGCCAAAAAGCTCCGAGTCCTCTTTCCCCCACGGCTCGAGGTTCAGGAACTCATCCTCAAGTCGTTGTAATCGGTCTACGTCCTTATCAGGCTTAGGGAGAAGAGCGTTGAGTTCAGCAGGCGTGTAGTGAGCTTCCCAACCAGTAATAGATGGAGCAAGATACACGCCGTAAACTCCGTTCTCATAACCCGCGTCGGGAAGGTTCACAAAGTAGCGTGGCGGATACAAATGCCCAGTTCTAATTTTGTCATATGATTCATCCCAGTCAGGAGAGAAATCACTGATAGAGTTCGAGACCCACTTGGCAGCATCGTCTGACGAGGCCTTCAAATAGGCTTTAATGCCGCATTCGCTGATGATAACTTCTCCTATTTCACGTCCGTACGCATTATAAACAAGGACCGGTTGCTGCAAGCCAAGTACGCAGGTAAAGCCTTTATTACGACCGAGAGTGATTAGTTTTTTCAGCCCTTCAATGTTTCCGAGTTCGGGAAATTCGTCCAAGAACAACCAAGTGCGGCGCGAGCTATCCCCGCCTTCGAGCGTCGAGAGGTTGGTGGCGATGGTGTCGATGAACAGGGAATAGATGCGGAGCGTTTCTGAGTCTCCTTGCCCAAATCTGGGAAGGACAAGAATCGATGTCCCTGCCAGCCAGTCCGTGATGCTGATTCTCTTCTCTTGCTTCACCCCTTCCCACGAAGCGGCGATTCTTCCCCAGGGATAGAGCGTTGAATTGATCGTGCTCATGACGTCCCCGAGGGATTTATCGCTCCCCTCAAACGTCAGCTTCATCGTTGCTTGTGCTTGCGGCGAGAGATTAGTAATCAGATTAATCAATGCCTTCGATTGCATGACAAGAACGAGATGACGAAGCGTCCACTTGTGGTTGGCACGAGCAATAAACACTTCGACTACACACGTCATAATTGTTCGAGGCGTCTCTTCGTAGAATTTGTTGTGGGATTTCGGATTGCTGGGGAATACCCTGGCGGCCAAATTTGCCGCCACGGGCGCATAGTCGATGTCTTTCGCGATATCCCATGCCGCCCTGCGTTTATCAAAAGGGTTAAGGATATACATGGGACAATCGATGTCCCTCATGATGGCTGCCGTAGTTTGTACAAAATCCTCTTGGCAGTCGTAAATTAAAGCCCGGCGGTTAGAGCCTGGCGTCAAAAGCGGCAACTGGTCTTGCATTAACATCTTCATCGTGAGCGTCTTGCCGGAGCCAATCCCACCGATGATGCAGAAGTGCTTCTCGGCGTCTTTGGATGGAAGGCGAAGTTTTCCCCACAAGATTCCGCGGTCGCCTGGCTTTCTCTTCTTGCGAGCTTCTTTTCTCGCCGCCTTTTCTTTCAACATCAGGCGTCCGCGATGTTGCTTGCGCGCCTCGCGGCGTTGATATTCTCTACCCAGGTCAATGTAGGTGCGGACGCCAATGAAAAGGAGCGAACCTACCACGATGATGGGAAGCCATTGCCGAAATACGGCCGGACCGAAGGCGTGCAAGACGCCAGTCCCGATGAGGACGGATGCGATGGCGGCGTAGATGGGCGCCCAGAATGCACTGGTGATGTAGCTCGACAGAAGGCCGTGGTAGGCGTTCCTCCAAGCGAGCTGTCTTTCGTTCAGCCACTCAAATAACTTCATCATATGACCGACTCTCCATGCGTGCGGGGGCGCGTATCTAATTGTTTTCCACTTCGCCGCGGGCTTCTAGCTCCGCCGTCCGAAGGCCCTGAAGGGTATAAGCGAGTGCGATCCTGTGGATATAAAACAGGAGACGCACGTCTTTCGTGCTCATGCCATACTTGCTGATGAGTCCTTGCCACGCAAAATCGGCCGCCGCATATTCATCAGGGCGAATCAACTGACAATAGTAGTCCACCTTCACCGCAGGATTGTTCTTGAGCGGGTCGCCGTTCGTCACCAACTCAAGCAACATTTCCAATTGTCGGGGCGTCCCCGCGAATCGCGGTTGAATCAATTCGCTGGCGTCGAACTGCTTTGGTTTTGTCATCTAGTCCTCCTCAAAAATTAAGCTCTCCATTCTTCGTTATGCCGAATGGGCCGAAGGCGGTGCGTTAACCTTGCCACGCCACCCATGGGCGAAGCCCCGTGGCAAGGTGAAAGCCCCCCTAGCATTAGCTGTTTGAGGGAGGGTCGATCTTAGGAGGAGGAATTTTGATCTCCTGCTGGGGAGCTTCCAGTTCGTTTTTCATTGCTGCGACTTCACGGCCAACCGCTGCTTGTTCCTGGAGAAGTTCTTTCGTGGCTTCTACCACGCCAGCGGCGGGCGACGGCGCCAAGGACTGGAGGTATTCTTCCCGAAAGAAGGGACCTTGCTCCGACAGCGACTTGCCAGAGAGGTCTTGGTCGTTGCGTTCTCGCTCCTGATGTTTTTCAATTTCCGCCGCCAGGACAAACCTCATATCCAACGGCGGTGCATTGTGATCCCACGGCGGGTCGAGTTCACTTTGGATGAGATCGGCAATGCTGGCGTGAATGACATCCGGGTCGCTGCTATTGAGATGTAAGGCCGACACTTCCCTGACATAGCCTTGCACCGCCTCGTTGAAGATTTCTCGGTCCGCCACCTGCTGCTGCACAGTAGGATTGGCTTGCAGAATCTCAGTCCAGAGCTGGTCTTTCTGTCGACGTTCTTCGGTCCAGGCCACAAGGCCTTCAGGAGTACCTGATTCAACCAGCGTCGCGGTCCGGCCACGAATGAGTTCGCTGAAAAACTCCGGGGCGGTGAGGCGCAGGTACATTTCATCGCCGCTGATGCTGAATGTATTCGGGGGCATGAAGAGGCTCCGCGGATGTATTTAGAAGCGCAGTTAGGAACGGGCCCAACTCTCAGCTGTTTGAGGGAGGGTCCATTTTCGGGGGCGAGATGGGGATTGCCTGTTTGACTTCGTCTTGTTGGTTCTTCATCGCTGCGACTTCACGACCAACCGCTTCTTGTTCCTGCAAAATGTCGGCGACATTCGATTCGAAGAGTTGAGCGTCGATCCCCTGCGGGTCAAGCCGTGAGAACTCCTGGGCATAACTTTGCAGCGCCTCTTTGACATGTTCTTTGTCGAGCGGTTGTTGCAGCAACTCAGGAGTCTCTTGAAGCATGTCCTGCCAGAGCTGGTCTCGTTGTTGTAATTCTTGCTTCCAGGCTGCGAGGGCTTCGGGATTGTTCTCCTCCATCAGCGTTGCGGTGCGGGAGTCCATGAGTTCCTGAAAGAACTTCGGAGCGTGGAGGCGCAGATCTCTTTCATCGTCGCTGAGTTTGTTCGTGCTCGGGGGCATGGAGAGGCTCCTTAAGAGAGGGAAGACTGATACTGGTGAGTGACGTGGCGAGTTCTTGCGCTCGTGATTGTCGCATCTGAGCGGCGAGCGTTGAGTACCCGGGCAGCTCAGCCCTGGGCGAGCCCTGGTCGGCGAGCTCCTCGTGGCGTTTCCGGGCGATGCCGGCGAGGGTTTTTCCAGCTTCCTGTTCACTGGAGTAGAGGTGCAATTTTTCCCGATGCCGACTCATTTGAACGTAGGACAATTCCCGGTCGGTCATTTGGCCGCCTAGCAGCACGTACGAGTTCTCCACCGTTTGCCCCTGCCCCAAGTGGGTCGTGCGGGCGTAATCCAGCGACAAGCCCCGGTAGGGCTTGCACAGCGGATTCAGGGACTCGAGCGGAACAAGCACCACGTCATGCCGAGGAGGAGGCGGAGTCGTGGGCTTTCCCAGGGCGGCGTTCAATAGTTGAGTCGCGTGATGCTTCAGCAGATCGCGGGCGTGCTCGGACCACGAAGTGGTCTCATCGCCCAAGGCCACGGTGACGTACTTCCCCGTGAACCCCTCCCGACAAGCGATGACGGCGCCGGAGGTTCCCTTCTGGATGCCGCGAGTCCTGGCCGCGATATCGAATCGCACCCGATCTCCGACCATGAACGTGACGCCGTCGAGCTCGACTTTCTCCCTGGCGTCAAGCAGTCCTCCCGCCAGACGCGCTTCTTGGCAGAGCGTATTAAAACGACTGACTTCAGCTCGCGTGCCGGCGAAGATGTGGTGTTCTCCCGGCCGCTCGACTCCGCCATTTCTTGCCCAATCCGCAACCAGTTCTCGTTCGGCGTCGGCTCGATGTTTTCCGACAAAGAACTGTCCTTTTTTCGCGTAGTGCTGCAGGGCTTCTTCGGGGTTGGCACCGACGACGTCTTTCACCGCTTGGCGGTCGTTGACGTCCGTTTGTCGGCGAATCTCCGTGAGCCTCACGCCGCCGACGGCTTCAACCAGACGCTGAAAACCGCCGCCGCGTTCGATGCTGGAAAGCTGCCTTTCGTCCCCGACGGCGATGATGCTCCCGCCGCCGGCGACGACGGCCTTGGCGAGCATGGTAAAATCTCGCGTTCCCAACATCCCCGCCTCGTCAATCACTAGGACGGTGCGGGAATCGATTTCCAACTTTGGAAGCGACCAGGTCTGTTTGCCCAGGGCGACTCGACCTATCTGCCGTGCGTGGTGCGTCCACTTCTCGCCGAAGGTTGGCTCTGCAAGTTGGTGCTCGCGCCTGCGGACCGTTTCGGATTGAATCCCGGTGCTTTCTTCCAAGTTTCGGGCGGCGACTCCGGCAAGCGCCGTCCCGATGACGCGGTAGCCCCCCTGTTCCAGCGCCTCTTTCGCAGCCGCCAGCATGTCAGTTTTTCCGGCGCCCGCAAAACCACTCACAACTTTGATGGACTCCGTTCCTTGCGCGAGGTAGCGGACCGCTTCCTGCTGCTCCGAATCGAGTTGAAATCTCTTCCCTGGTTTCCCGCGCCATGCGGCGGCGGCCGCGGCGACGTGCTGTTCGGCAACGGGCTGAAAGGGCTTTACTTTGAGCGTGGCCGCCACTCGCAAGAATTCCTGCTCGTCTGCAAGAACTTCCTCAGTCGTGTAGCGATGTTCGCCGTTCCTGATGCCCAGCGAGATAAAGAACGGGGTCGCTGCTAAGTCGATTTCGATGGCTGCGGTGACCGAGGCCGCTGGCAGCTGTTTTTCTTGCGCCGCAATGAGCGTGCTCCGGATGAGCTCGGATTTCGTAAACGAGTTCTCTCCGCAGGTTAGCTCCGCGACCGCGGCGGCGAGAGCCTCGCGGTACCGTTGATGTTGCTCGGCAGCGTCCTTGTCTTGGCGCCTCGGGCTACGGACTGCGGGATACACGCCTTCAGGGCGAAAACCGAGCGTCGTCCCCTCTTCTTTCCAGCGGTCGTAGAGTTCCTTCCGCGGCGGCACGACGGTTTTTGTTTCCCGGGTCGTGAGTGCTGCAAAGGCGGCGGCGCTGGCGCTTTCCATTCCGCGGCTACCGAGTTCTTGTTCGATGGCGGCTCGCCGCTTCGAAAACTGAGAAAGGATGGACTTTGGGACTCCCTGCACTTCAAACCAGGCGGCGGGCTTGCCGCGGCTAGTGAGCGGTCGTTCGACGGAGACGCCCAAGCGGGCTTGGAGTTGTCGCGAAAGTTCGCAGCGATAAAACGCCCCGGCGAGCATTTTTTGTTGGTAGAAGGGCTTGGAGCGCAGCGAACGAACGTTTCCGGCGGCATCGACGCCCAAGTTCAGCACCAGGCAATGCGTGTGGAGCTGCGGGTCCAAGGCCCGCGAGGTCGCGTGCTCGAAAGCGGCAACGACTAGCTGAGCGTCGACGTGTTCCGCTCCTGCTTTGCCGATGCGTGAGACGGCGAAGTTTTCTTCGATGTAGCGGATGGCGGCGGCGACCGCTTCTTTCTGGGCCGCCAGGTATTCGTGGCGGGTCGCTTCGTCGGCTTGGCTCCAGAGAAAAGAAACTGATTTAGGAGCGGAGAACGTCAGGTCCCACCCGCACTGACGATTTTCCTTCCCGGCGTTTTGGACCAGCCTGTTGCCGTCGGCGGCAAAGCCTTGGAACAGTGCGGCGAGGTCTTCCGGCTTTACCACTCCCGAATGCCCCAAAGCCTGCGCTCCGCCGCCAAGCCAGCTCCCGGGCGGCTCGCCCCCTTCCAGATAGTAATCTTCCCGGGCGAGCCGTTGATAGTAATCCGCCTGCCTGCTCTGCATAGCTCCGATGGAAAGCATGGCGTGGCCGGTCTCATTCGGTCGCGGCAGGTTGTTTGAGAAGCTTGGTCTGGATGAAGGTCAGCGCCTTCTCCGGACTCAACTTCCCGGCCGCAATCAGCAGAGCGTTGGTGGAGGTGACGTGCTCTTCACGCAGGAGCCGCAGGTCGTGACGGACTTCCATGAGGACGTTTTTCGTGGACTCGGCAAAGCTGTTGGTCAAGCCTTGAGTGACGAGATGCTTGGCGTATTCGCCGCGGCTGACGCCGATGACGTTCGCCGCTCGCGTCAGCTGTTGTACCATTTCAGCGTCGAGCCTGAAGCTGACCGTTTCGCTTTTGCCAGTAAGCATTGTTTACCTCGCAAGTGCTGAGCGGACTAAAAGTTACCGTCGAAAAACATGGTTGTTGTTTGCAACCTGTAGACAGCGTAAGCCCTTAGCTCCTCAGGGGATGAGAATCTCTGGGAAAACTTTGTCTGCAACCGTGGTGCATCAGGTGTGCATCCTAATTTTTATTCGTTACTCAATTGTGCCATTCGTCGAAGTAACTTCTTTGGCCGGCGATGAGGAGCTTGTTCCGGTCATCGTGCCTGGGCGAATGTCTGAGCTTTTATCAACCCTCATTTTCTCTTTCTTGAGACGGATTCCGGCCGGCGTATCGACGAACTCTGCATCGCCCAGAGCTTCTTTAAAACGAAGCGCGAGACCCATCCGCGTGAAGCCAGCTTGCGTGATTCGCTGTTCGACGAGGGCTTTCAGGGCCTCTACCTCGACGACTCCTTCCTGCTCCAAAAGCAAGCGGACGTGTTTGATGACGTCGGCTTTGCTCGCGGCCAGGTGTTTCGTCGGCTGCTTCTCTTTAGACTTCTTCTTCACCTTGCCCATCGCCGCGATCGGGTCCGTTCGGTCGAGCGCGGCAAGCGCTGCGTCGATGCGCGAGAGGTCGTCGTCCAGGGAGAAAAGCTCCGTGCGAAGCTGCTCGGCTTTCGCTTCGAGCAGTGAACGCTCCTTACGGAGCTCTTCCTTGATCGCGTCGAGGCTCTTGGATTCCATGATGACGTCCCCGGATTGCGGAACAGAAAAAGGCGGCGCCTATTGTAGCTTTGGGCAGTCGCTCCTCCAGTAGACGTCAACAAAAAAAGCGGCCCGCCTAGCTAAAGAGCTAGGCGGGCCGCTTCGTAAAGTTAGGCAGGACTTTCCTGCCGCGCGGCGTGGCGAAGCTAGGCGGCTCGCTTGGTGCGACCGTCCGCTCGCAGCAATTGTGCGCGCTGTTCCAAAGCTTCGGCAATGTCGGCGAGCGTCACGCCGCGGCCATAAGCCACAGTGATGCTAATGCCGCTTTGGGTCCACTTCTTGGACTGCTTGGCAGCGTCGCTACCCTTCGCCCCGCTTCCCTTCTTTGTCGCCTGGGCCTGGCCGGTCGTGAGCTCGCCAGCCAGATACTCCTGTGCCATCTCATGCTGCCGAGCTTCGCTGTCAAGCTTGCCGATTTCCCGCGCAACGCTCACCGGGATCCGACCGCGACCGACGTGCTCTTGAATCGCTTCGGGAAGCTTCAAGAGCGAGAGCGAGCGGCTAAACCCGCCTGCGGGGAGAATCCGACCCCACAGTCTATGCGCAGGTTGAAAAGGGGTGGACTTCTGCACCCTTTAGTGTAACTAGGAGGGTTGCACGGTGACGAAGCCAAATTGGCTGAAATGCTCGTCGATGGCAAACGCGGTGGCGACCCCGAGCCGCTTCATGACGGCGAAGCTGACGCAGTCGGTGAAGCTCCACCGCTTGTCCTCGTAACGCACGAAGACCTCCCACGCGGCCTGGACGTCTTCGGGAGCGACCCAGTGCAACTGACTGACCTGGGAGCTCCAGAGCTGGGCCCCGACGTGGAGCGCGACCGGCCGATGTCCGCGGACCGTGAACAGCGTGATCACTTCGTCGACGACATAGTCGGTTGTGACGAGCGGCTGCCGATTTTCGATGAGGAGTCGCCGGGCCTCGGCGTGATGGGGGTCCTCCGCCACGTTGGCGGCGAACCAGATGCTCGTATCAACGAAGATCATCACTTGCCGCCGTAGAGCAGTTCGTCATGGTTGCGAACTGACCAGCCGTCGCCGTTGGGGCGCTGGGGCAATTGGTCGACGGCCGTGAACATGGCGGTCAGAGCCGCCTGTTGCCGCTCAATCGCCTGCGGGTCGTCGGCGGCCGGCTCGGCGTCGACAGTCACCTTCACCCGCGATTGATTCGGGAGCTTCAGCGGCTCAAACAACTTGAGCACGCCGCTGTCGTAGATGGCGTCGATCTGATAACTCATCCCTCAATTTTAGCACAAATCGAGGCGTTAGCCAAACGAAAAGATCGCGGCGAGCGGCCCCACACTGCTCGGTGGGACCGCCCGTCGCGAGGAGCTTAAGCCGCCTTTTTCTTGGAGCGTGCTCGAATGATTTCGGCCGCTTCCAGCAAGGCATTGAGCAAGCCCTGCTCGCCTAAGTCGCGTCGCGCCGTGATCGTCACGCGAACGTTGTCGCTCGTCTTGATCATCTCATTGGTCGACCGCCGTTTACCACCGCTCGATTTGGGGCGCGCCGAGACCTTGGCGACGTCAAGTTGGGTCATCTCCCCGGAAGCGGCCCGCTCCGCGAGCTGGGCCTGCGCCTTCTCGTCTTTGACCTTGGCCAGCTCATAAGCCGTCGAAGGGCTAATCTCGCCCCCCTCGATCCGAGCCTGCAGCTCCTCAGGGAGTTTGAGCAGCGAGAGGGCTTTGGAAACTTTGCCCTTCGAGACGTTGATCTGCTGCGACAACTCGGTGGCGTTCCAACCGTTGAGTTCCATCAGCGTCGCAAACGACCGGGCTTCTTCCATCCCGTTGAGATCTTCGCGGAGGAGGTTCTCGACCAACTGCTCGGCGCGAATCTCCGACTCGCTCATCTCGCGATCGATGAACATGCAGGTGATGCGGCTGAGCCCCGCCTTGGTGACGGCCCGCCAGCGCCGCTCGCCGGCGATGATCAACCATTTCCCATGGTCCGCCGACCAACGGACCCGGATCGGCTGCAACTGCCCGCGAGCCGCGATGTCAGCCGACAACCGCTCGATCTCCTCTTCGTTGAAATGCTTCCGCGGCTGCTTCGGGTCGGGAATCACCTCGGTGGGATCGATCTCGCCGACCGAGCGGTTGCGGACGAAGTCGGTCTTCGGGGCGTCGTAGCCGCCGCTGCTGTAGGTCGGCAGCGTCGACTGGCCGTCGCGAATCCCGATCGACTCGCCCAGTCCGCCGGCCATCCCTTTCATCAATGAATCGAACTTGCCCATGTTATGCGGCCTCCTTCACGGTGCGAGGGGAACTGGTGCGGGCGGTGATTTCGTCGACCAAGGCTTTGACCGCTTTGACGGCGGCGTTGGTCCGTTTGCCGAGCGTGACCGGCGTTTTGAGCGAGACCGCTTCTTTGAAGTTGGTGGCGTGCGGAATGACCGTATCGAGGACAAGCTCACCGTAGGCGTCGCGCATCACCTGCTCGTAGACCTTGTGAATGCCGAGTCGCGCCTGGACCATCGACATCAAGAGACCCAACCAGCGGAGCCGGCTGTTGCGGGTCCGCTGGACCTCCTCAATGAACCGTTTGACGTGAATTACCCCTTGGGCCGAATAATCTTCGGGAACGACCGGCGTGATGCAGTAGTCGGCCGCCACCATCGCGGCCCAGGTGAGCAACTGCAAGTTCGGCGGGGTGTCGATCAGCACCACGTCGAAGTCGTCGCGAACTTCCGCGATGAACTGCCGCAGGGCGTCCTGCAAGAACCCGTGGCGCGCCGGATCGGGGTGATTAAAACTGGTCAGCGGTTCGGTCGCCGGGACGGCGAACAAGCCTGGAATATTCGTCGCGTGGACGATCCGTTCGGGCGCCGGATTCATCCGGTCGTCGAACAGCGCCACCACGGACCGCGCGGGGTCGAGCTCTTCGATCGTGCGGCTCCCGAAGAAGCTTTGCGAGAGGCTCGCTTGGGGGTCGCAGTCGATGACGAGCACCCGCTCCTTGCGGCGGGCCATTTCACCGGCGGCATGGAAGACCAGACTCGTCTTGCCGATGCCCCCTTTGCGATTGCTAGAGACGATGACTTTGAAGGAGTGGGACATCCAATGCACCTCGTGTTTCTGGCGAACGCATCCGTGTCGCCGCAGGCCAACGATGGATCTAACTGTCAGTTACTTCTTGAGTTACGGAAAGTTTCCAGCGGAAACTCACTCGCTCGTTTCCGCTGCCGCCTCTTGCCAGGCGTCGTCCTCGATCCCCTCATCGGACGGCTGCGCGGTAGTCGCTGCGGGCTCGGCTGGCCGTCGCTGGCGGGCGTAGCCCTGTTGGGCGAGCCACTGGCAGACGGCCGTCTCGATAATGTCTTGTCGGGTGTTGGGCGCGACCCGCTTGAGTTTCTGCCGCAGGGCCGCTTCGGTCAGTAGTTCATTGGTCTCGGCCGACAGCCGGGTGGTGACATTGGCGCGATCGCGGGAGCGCTGCGGAAGGGCTGGCGGCAGGCTCGCCGGGAGCCGCTTCCGCGGTCGCGACGGCGTGACGCGCGCCCCGGCCGCAGTGGCGTCAACGCCTAGCGTGCCGAGGGCAATTTCAACCGTCTTGGCGGGGGCCTTCAGCCGGGTCGCTTCGAGCATCTTGGCGACCTGCTGCATCTCGTCGTGCATGGCGGCCAGATCGGATTGAAAACCGGTGGGCTTATCCATGGACCGCCTCCTTTCCGACAGCCGGCAACTGGCGCAACACATCTCCCATGACTTCCTCGAACAGCGCAGCGAGATCGGCCGTGGCGAGTTTGGCGTCCAAGGCTCGGCTGCGAATGACGGCGGTGCCAAAGCCATCGCGCAGCGCGTTGAGCCGGCGAATCTCAGCCTTAGCCACTGGCATGCCAAACGTCGCCAAATCGGCGCGGAGCCGTTTGGTTTGGAGATCCCCTTTGGCAGTCATCGTAATGACGATCGTCGCCAGCGGCTTGCGGCCGCCGCTGACGGCCTGACCCAATTTGACGTAGGTCAGCGCGTTCTTCAGCTCGCGAAGATCGGCCTTCGATGGTTGCAACGGAATGAGCGCCACGTCGGCCAAAATCGTCGCTGCCTGGGCCATATCGCTGCGATTGTTGCCGGGGGTGTCGAGCACCAGCAGGTCGACTTGGCTGACGAGCTCGGCGCGGACCTGCTCAATCTCCTCCAGCGATTCTGCCGTGCGAATCAGAATGCCCGGCTCCGCTTGCCGGAGCCAACCGGAAGAGGTCCCCTGCGGATCGACGTCGAGCAGGCCGACGCGGTAGCCTTGATCGAAGAGCCAGATGGCAAGTTGAGTGGCGAGGGTCGATTTCGCGACGCCTCCTTTGGTGTTGGTCAGGCAAATGTGAATCATGAACCATCAGTAGCGCACCTCCCGCCATGTTGGCAACGGTGTATTTTGCAGCCTTCGTTGCCAACGGGGTCGGGTCAGCATGGCTGGCCAGACTGGCCCAGCTGGCCCGGCCAACCGGCGTGCGAGGAGCCGTCGGCTGAATCGCGTCGCCACGGTTCGTCAGGCTTCGTGTTAAAGCGTCGCTGCGGGGGCGCCAGACGGCGATCGACCAGCGATGGGAGGCCGACGAAAGGTCGGCCCCTCAAACGCCGCAGCGAGCGTTTTACGAGCTCGGACGATCACCGCTGCCTGTCAGCCGTCGAGGCCAGTTCGGTCAGTGCACGCCATGAACAACGCCGATGTCACGCCGCGGTCGAATGCGTCGCCCCGTCGCCACGGTTTGCTATCACTTCGCGACTGGCAATCTGCGACGAAAAGGTAGGTTGCCAAACGACTTCGGTCGGAGTAGCTTCACTTCAAGTAGGTTGAAGGAATCTGCGCTATCGTTTTCCCTGAATGAGGAAGGAGGGAAATGAAGCGGCCCGCATGGCGGCGTCGCAGGATGCAAGTTGTTTCGCGGATGGCCCCCGCGCCTTAGGAAAAACATTTTGGGCGCCAAGGAAACGTGCACCGACCCTGGCAGGTCAGCGCATAAAAAAAGCCAACCCTGGCAGGTCGGCTCTTTGGCACTCAGAAGCTTGGCGAGCGACTAAGTGAAGTTGGTGGTGGTGCACTGACTTTACCGGTCATCGCTCTTTTCTGTCAAGCGTTCTTTCGTGGGTTGCGGCTCAAGCTGCGCCACCATCTTTCGAAGCCTCTTGCTTCCTCCGTCAGCGACGACGCCTCGCTAGCGTTGTTCTCGTCGTGACTCGACGAGCAGCTGACGAGTACCGACTGTTGCGGGTCTGTATTACCGAGCGTTGCGGGTCGAAGTTACCGAGCGTTGCGGGTCAATGTACCGAGCGTTGCGGGTCAATGTACCGACTGTTGCGGGTCCATTGGGCGCCTTAACGTGTTGAAATGAAAGGGGTTTTGGAGGCTCTACTTTAGTTACTTATAGATACCAACTGCTACTGCATGGGAGCAGCAGTTATTTGATTGAGGATGAGG